>DAOSWG010000006.1:0-73449 GCA_035379945.1 Bacillota bacterium | reverse complement strand
TTTCATAGTCAGCACAATTGTACATTTTTTTGGCCTGTACTTCAACAAAATCGCCAAAAATCGTTTTATTTTGTATCTTTCCATCCATTGATCCAACCTTTGTATAATTATCATGGAAGGATCTTTATACAAAATGGCAAACAGATTTAAAAAAAGCGTTTCTGTGGGTGGCAAGGCGGATAATTTGCAATTTGATATATTTTCTAAATAAAATTGTTCCAAATAGACCGCCAATTCTTTTTTCTCCATGTGTATACTGTTTGCTTTAAGGATTGTTTTAATCGCTAAGTTCACAGTTTGGGATCCGTTCATTGGCTCTGTTATTTGATTTGTATCCAAAAGAAACGCATTTTCTCTGATTTTTCCTCGGATACGAAAATCTGTTCTCTTCGTGTCTTTCGATAATATGTCTTTAGCAAGTTCGCCTAGTTCTAGATCGTTTTCTCCGATAATACCCAATATTTCGCTCTGTTTGATGAAAACAACATCTTTTTGGAAATTATCTTCATTTGTTTTTACATATTTTGCGTTTTCTTCATGCAATGATTTTAATATTTCCGCTGAAATAAGCGGTCCGGCTATTGCTTCCAGCCACAGCGATGTATCTTCGGCTAACTTCATGAAATCATTGTTATCCGGGTGTTCCGGCAATAATCTGATGGCTTCATTGTAATGGAAATCAATTTCCTTTAAAAGGAAATATGTTTTATTTGTCTTATCGTAATCGTAATGTTTAATCGTTTTGGTAAATCTTTTTGCAAAAGCGTCAAAAAAAGATTTTGAACATTGTTTTGTGATTTCTTTTTGGATTTCTGGAGTATCCAGGAATATATTGCATAGGAGTCCCAAATAATGCGGATCTAAACAATATATCCGATATAAATTTTCAAAAAGGATGTTGATAGCGTTTTTAATTGACACCGGCTTATCCAAGATAAAGTCATCTTCCGATGAAACAATCCGCATATTCGTGTATAAATCGTCGATTAGAGCGAAATATAGATATTTCTTTTCCGGAAATCGATAGTAAAAACTGCCTTTGTTGAAAGACGAGCGTTTGATTATCTCGTTTAGCGATGCCGATTCATAACTTTTTTCTGCAAACTCACGTAACGTTTCTCTTAACAATGATTCGTTCGATTTCAAAAAATATGTCAAATCTCCATCTTTAGTCGACATTAAGTCCTCCGTCGTTATACCACATGGTTTAGACCGCACGGTATAATAATATCATCCTGTTTGAAATATGTCAACGACTTATGTTATAAAAAGCCTATGATTAGGTTATTTTCGATATTTTTTTCCTAATTTTTCTTTTAGAAAATCTTTCAAAATATTTAAATCATTGTCTGCTTCAAAGCCGTTTTTATCGACAATAAAGGTTTTCTTTTCGAGATCGTATACAATCAAGAATTCTTTCGATTCCTTTATCCGGATGATATTTTCATACTTGATTGTTCTTGCCTTTATGTTGAATATCTCCACTTCGTCTTCTTTGAAAACGTATGTCTGATACACCGGATTAGCCACTATCGGACTTCTTTTCACAGCTCTCTTGGTCGTCAGCATCTGCATGACAATCGCCAAGAGGAAATAGGCTGCCAATATACCTACCATCGCCAAAGCGTATTCCCATTCGTTTTGTACGAGCAGATATGCCCCGAAACCGCAAGCGGTCAGAATGACGAACAACGAGTTTTTTTTCAAGAAATCCATAAGATAGTAATGATTGTATCTGATAATCAGGTCCTTGTCATAAAGGGTCTTATTCCTTATTTCCATATTCTGTTCAACTCCCGATTTCATATTTTCACTTTTTTGAACAAAAGCGGATATACTCCGATTCCTATAAATACCATCGCCAAATACCTTATCATGTCAAGAATCAGCGCGATTGTCGCCTTAAACGTGTCCCCCCAGGCAAACGCCGATGAATCGACAATAAATCCGAAAAGATACTTCAAGACATAACGAACACCCATTACAATGGCAACACCTAGAGCAAAACGAATGATGTTTTTCCAAATTACCCGGTGGTTTTCAAAGTTCACACGCTTTTTTTCGAATGAGATACCCAAAACGAATCCCAGCATCGCACCTGTCATCTTGAAAAGACCGACAAGGCCGTAATAAACGTAATCCGCATCCGTCGTTTGCATAGCGGCGTCAAACGACGGCATAGAAATAATGTAAAAAAGATATGAAGCAACCACCAGCACGATGCTCGTTATGGCTGTAACCCAGTAGATTAAGGCGCGATTTTTAACTTTTTGAAAAAGATAGTAGAACCCGATAGCAAATGCCAGTCCTAACAATCCTCCGGCGATGACATCCGTCAGATAATGGGCTCCCAGATACATTCTGCTAAGCATAACCATAATGACAACCACGATGCTTAGTATGGTCAGCCAATGCTTTTTCATCCACGTGGACAAACTGAAGAATGTCGTAGCCGCACCTTGTGTGTGTCCGCTTGGAAACGAGTATTTGTCAGTGGTGCTGGATCTGACATTAACAATATCCGCATCGGCATCATAAGGCCTGATTCTCTGAACAAATCCTTTCAAAGCGCTATTGAAGATCAATGAAGCGAAAACGGTGATTCCGATCGCTTCTCCTCTTTTCTTATCCAGGCACCAGAACATGAATCCAAGGATACCTACGATCACTAGTTCTTCTCCAAACATTGTCCAAAGCTGGAAGAAAAGATCCCAGAAACCATTACGAAAACTTTGAAACCATTTGATTATTTCCACTTCGAAAGGCATTATATCTCCTCTTTTCCTTCTAATATGGCTTCGAGTATCCGGCTGACGCCGTCTTCTTCATTGGAAGGGGCGATCAGATCCGCTTGTTTTTTTACAATATCGGTCGCATTGGCCATGGCAACGCCTAATCCGGCTTCATTGAGAAGCGATATGTCATTTTCTTCGTCTCCAAATGCGATAATTTGGTCTTGATCGATCCCGAGACTATCTGCAAGATCTTTCATCGCGCTTCCTTTTGTGGCGATTTTGTTTGAGAATTCCAATAGAAACGGGGCGCTTTTGAATACTCCGTATTTTTCCTCTATCTCGCTCGGAAGTCCGTTACGGAGTATGTCGAGTTTTTCTTTGCTGTCGAATACCAAAATCTTATATGCCCAGGCGGGAATATTTTCCAGATTCTTGCTTATCGTCGTAAAACCGCCCATGGCTTCTTTTCCGAGAATCTGAGCTTCTGTCAATCCGTCGGAAACCATCAGTCCGGTTTCAGGGTATAGATGGCAAAACATACCGGCATCGTGAATCGCACCAATGATACATGAAAGATCGTTATTGGAAAGCGTCGTTCTTTTGATTATATCCATATTGTCAGCCTTGATAGTCAAAGCGCCGTTATACGGAAGCAGGTATGCCTTGTCGTACATGTCTAACTGGAAATCCGATACCAAACTCATGATTTCTTCTTTCGATCTTCCGGAAGCAATCACTATGAATATTCCGGCCTTTTTAAGCTTATTAATCGTTTCAACGGTTCTTTCCGACACTTTTGATTTCCTGCCAAGCAGGGTTCCGTCAAGATCGGCCGCAAACATTCTTATCATCATTTTACCTCACATCAAGCCAAAGACAAGCAAGCCTAAGGCACCGGATATCAGAATAAGATAAATCGGATTCATTTTTTTGAATACGATGACAAATGCCATCAGCACACCGGCTATGGCAAGAAGACGCCAGTCCAAAATCGCTTGGCTTATATCCGTAATTTCGGTCGAGAAAACATTTCGGACCAAAAAGGCGATGCCAACCGACAAAATAATGCCGACAATAGCCGGTTTGACCCCTGAAAGAAATCCCTGAACGTACCTGTTTGTGGCTATCTTCGTAAAGAATTTTGCCACAAGATAAATGATTATGAAAGAAGGCATTACCACACCCAAAGTGGCGAAAATCGCCCCGAAAACTCCTGCTTCATGATAACCGATGAAGGTAGCGATGTTGATGGCAAACGGTCCCGGTGTCGATTCGGACACTGCGATGAAGTCCACAAGTGTATCCATGGAATCAAGCCACTGATTGTTTATCACTTCGTCTTCGATCAGCGGAATCATGGCATAACCACCGCCGAAGGTAAACAGACCGACTTTGAAAAAGGACAGGAACAATCTGATAAGTTCAATCATTCTTGCTCACCTGTCTTTTCATGATGATAAAGGTGCGTCCGAGTCCGATGACGCCAGAAGCCGCAATCAGGATCAAGACCGGAACCAGATCGAAAAGAGCAATGAAAAAACCGACGGCGATCATTATATAGCCGAAAATATCTTTTTTAAGTTTTTTGAACAATCGAAGTCCGGCCATGATGATGAGAATGGAAACTCCGACACGGATGCCTTTGAAAGCATATTGGATATAAATATTTTCCTTGTACTGCAAGAAAAACAGCGATATCATAAGAATGATCAGAAACGACGGCATAATAACGCCCAAAGTCGCAAAAAGCGCCCCTAGGAAGCCTTTTTTGCGATATCCGATATAAGTTGCCGAATTAACGGCGATCGGCCCTGGAGTGGATTCTGCGATGGCGATGATGTCCAAGAATTCATCATTGCTTATCCATTTCTTTTTTTCCACAATTTCCGCTTCGATCAACGGAATCATAGCGTAGCCGCCGCCGAAGGTGAAGAGGCCTATTTTGAAGAAAAGCGCGAAAAGTTCAAGACATTTTCCCGCTTTATTATCTTTTTCAGGATTTTCCGGCATTGTTGTAGATTTCCAGCCTTTCATCGATCAGGGCATATATCCTGTCGCTGACTTCGGCTGTCGACTTATCCTTGATCTCTTCATACGGAACAAAAGGCAAAATATGCAGCCGGCAAGTATGGATGCCAAAACGCCATATTTTGATTATTCCGTGCATGTCATATAAACAGACGGGGGAAATTCCCGCGTTTGCCTTCAAGGCAATTTTGAAGGCTCCATGGCGGAATTCTCCCATTTTGTTTTCGTAGCTTCTGGTCCCTTCGGGGAATATGGCCATCGGTTGTCCGTCCTTGACGGCCTTGATCGTATCGAGAATAGCCTGCAAACCTTGTTTGGTCGATTCCCGGTCTAAAGAAATGCATCCGGTTCCTTCCATCAAGGTTTTGATAAGGGGAATCCGGAACAATTCCTTCTTGGCCACAAACGCCAGATTATACTTCGAGTATGCGAATTTTATATATACAGGATCCGAATATTCCATATGGTTAGATACGACTATGAAATTGCCATCTTCCGGTTTCGGAAGATTTTCCTTGCCGGTGATGACGATCCTCACTCGCAAAAGGACGCCAAACACATATGGAATGAAAAAAGCGTAATAACGATGTTTGGCAATGCTTTTCTTGTCGGTTCCCTTGAGAATGTAAATGGACGCGATGATCCATAAAATTGTGAAAACCGTCAAAATGAACAGAATGATGAGAAAACAGGCGAGCATGATCAATACCGCCCAGCCATTGTGCGGATAATTTCCGTATAATCCATAAAATGCGGTCCCGATGGCCGCCAGAACGATCTGAATCAGAAACACTATCATTTTTCTTGCTTCCTCTCGTATATGGCGAAAACGAGGTCGCCCGACTTGTTAGACTGGATCAGATCGAACAAGGATAGATCCAATCCTTCGAAGTAGACGTTTCCTTCGTATTCTTTATTTATATGGGTGATATATAGTTTCTGTGCATATGGCAACGATTGTTCAAAAACCGACTTCCCGCCGATTACGAATATCTCTTCATCGTGTTCTCCTTTGAGATACGTGACCAAATCATCTAGAATTACGATGTCGGGATAGCTGAACGGTGTTTTTGATACAACAACCGATTTCCTTCCGGGTAATGGTTTCCCAAGGCTGGACAGGATTGAAAGAAAGGTGTTTTGTCCCATTAGCACGGTATGCCCAAGAGTAGTCTTCTTGAAATAAGCCAAATCCTCCGGGTAATGCCAGGGGAGATTGTTATTGGAGCCGATCAACCGGTTCTTATCGATCGCAAAGATCATACTGATCATTTAGACCGCCACCTTTCCCTTGACCGCCGGATAGGGGTCATATCCTGACAGTTCAAAATCATCGTAGCAAAAGCCATCGATCGATTCGACTTTTCTTTTGATTCGCATTTCCGGTAATTTCCGCGGCTTTCTTGATAAAAGCACGTCGACTTGCTCACGATGGTTGTCATAGATATGGCAATCCCCCAACGAATGGACAAATGTGCCCGGTTCGTATCCGGTCACATGTGCCATCATGATCGTCAGAAGAGCATATGATGCGATATTGAATGGAACGCCGAGAAACGCGTCAGCGCTTCTTTGGTACAACTGGCAGTCAAGTTTATTGCCGGTAACATTGAACTGAAAGAGCGTATGGCAGGGAGGAAGAGCCATTTTCTCTATCTCCGCAGGATTCCAGGCAGAAATTATGATCCGCCGGCTTCCCTGATTGTCCTTCAACGATTTCACCGCTTCCAACAATTGGTCAACCGTTTTATCCTTGCCTTCAAAATTTCGCCACTGCTTTCCGTATATAGGGCCGAGATCTCCGTGTTTTAATGCAAAAACAGGATCATCGGCGATTTTTCCGATAAATTCCTCCATGGTTTCGTCCCGATAATCGGGTGATTTCCGAAAGGCCTCGTATGGCCACTCGTTCCAAATCCTGACTCCGTTTTGGACCAAATAACGGATATTTGTATCGCCGGATACAAACCATAGCAGTTCATGAATGATAGATTTCACATGAATCTTCTTCGTGGTGAGAAGCGGGAACCCTTCCGATAAGTCAAAACGCATCTGATAACCGAAAAAGGATGTCGTTCCGACACCTGTGCGATCATTTTTATGTATACCTTCGGAAAGGATCTTTTCAAGAAACTTCAGGTACTGTTCCATGCCCATCACCCATATTTGCAATTATACCATTGTTTTGTGGGTAAAAAAAGAAAAAGATGCATTTTGCATCTTAGTCTTTCTGAGAACTTATGAACGATATTTTCTCGACAATGATTTCCGGATACGAGAACATTTTTTTCCCATCCTGCAAGTAATCACGCTGTTGTAAGCGGGCTTTGACTCCGACGATTGACCCTTTCTTACAATAATCCACAGTGGCTTCCGCGATCCCGCTCCAAAGCGTGCAATTGAAGAAATCTGTCTCGTATTCGTTTGTTTCCCCGCTTTTGAACGGCCTTTGAACGGCAATCGATATCGTCGTTACGCTGCGATTGTCCTCTAGTTTTCTTAACTCCGGATCCTTTGTGAGTCTTCCGACAAGTATCACCTGGTTTAGCATATACATTCCTCCTTTTTCATTCATAATAAACGAAAGACCCGAAAAACGACAACTTGCATTTTCCGCTTTGGCTTTTGTAATATGACAAAAAAGCGATGTATTTTTTACAAATACAAAAAAGCGGCTTCTATACAGCCGCTTTTGTATTTTTCTTTATTAATTTACCATGAAATCTGTATTTATTAAAACTTGAATTCGACGTCCTGTCTTTTCTTTTCTTCCGCTTCGAAATAAGGCTTTTTGTCCATGTTGATAGCTTTGGCCACGATACTTTGCGGGAATGTCACGATGATGTGATTGATGCTGGTGACATTGGCATTGTAAAGTCTTCTGGCGGCTTGCAGATGCTCTTCGGTGTTCGCCACGGCGGACTGGAGTTCAAGGAAAACAGTGTTTGCTTTGAGATCCGGATATTTTTCCACGACTACGTCAATTCCGGATGCGACTTTATTTAGTTGTCCCAAAAATTCTTCTTTATCCTTGAGAGTTGCGCTTTCAGGGATGCCTGAACGCCATTTGACAACCTTTTCAAGCGTTTCAGCCTCATGTTTGGCATAACCTTTTGTGGTTTCCAACATTTTTGTGAGCATGTCAAACCGTTTGGTAAGGGCGACATCGATGCCGGATTCGCCCTCGTTGACTTTCAGTTCCAACTGACGAAGTTTGTTCATGACGCCGATATACCAGAATACAATGATGAGAACGACGGCTACTAAGACGATCAGGGCTACTTGCCAGCCTTGAAGGGAAAGGGTGACCGGTGTATACATTTTGTTTCCTCCTTATTCTTCTTTAATATTTATGTCGAAACATATTATATCATATTTCTTTAAAAATCTTTTTATTCAATTTCAACAAATTAATAAAATCGCGTACAGCAAGAATGTCCTGTTTGAAAGAATCCATCATTGCCTGGTCAATTTTACGGAACATTTTTATTTCAAACGTATCGCGATTGTTGTTGATGGCTATGTAAAGATCTTTTTCCGAGAATGAAAAGCCGATTCTGCCAGGATTGCGTTTTTCCAGTTCCATGATGGCTTCCATTATATCGGGAGTCAGAACATAAAAAGCGGAAATCTCTTCGGTTGCGTATGTCTTGAATTGCTTGTTGAAATCGATTGATTCCAGTTTTACTTTCTTAAAAGGCCGGTTTGAAAGCGGCGATCCGGCTTCCAAAACTTGAAGATAGCCATCAAACGGCTTGTTGAAAGTAAAACGGAATACTCTTCCGACGAAATACGGCACGTAATATACTCTTGTACCGTTTTGAGTGTGCTGGACATGCCTTTCTTCCAAACGCACGTCACTTGAGATAAATCCGACATCATCGATGTTGCCTGTTAACAAATCCTCGGTATAAAATCGATCAGCCCGTTTCAAGAACTCTGTCGCATAGACTTCCATTTGCGACAAACCGCGCTCCGGGTAATATTCGGTGCCTGGCAAGGCCTCCGAAAAATATGCTTTCAATACTTCTTTCTTAAATCGCCTTTTGAGCATATTAAATTGAGTCAGACCGACAGCCCCGACAATGAATCCTGCTAGCCCGACGATGAAAGCAATCGCTGCCATATCTTCGGATGCTGTCGCACTGTATATTGCCATGTAAATTATAAATGCCAAAACCACCAGCATTATGCCGATAAGTGTCAGGGTTTCGCTTTTCTTCTTTGTTTGGTTGAACACGTCAAGTTTGCTCTTCATTTTATCTATCCCGCCTATTTCCAAGCCATACAGGCTTTGACGGCTTTCTTCCATCCGTCATATAATTCTTTGCGTTTGATTTCGGTGATGGAAGGTTTGAACACTTTATCGACGCCCCACATCGCCCTTATCTTTTCTACTGTCCAGAATCCGATTGCCAGTCCAGCCAGATATGCGACTCCCAATGCTGTTGTCTCGCTGGTTTCCGGTTTGTCTATGTAGACGTTGAGAATATCGCTTTGGAATTGCATTAGAAAATCATTTTGGCTGGCACCGCCATCGACCCGAAGCCGGTTGAGTTTTATTTTCGATTCGCTTTCCATCACTTCGAGAACGTCTTTTGTCTGATAAGCGATGGCTTCCAGGGTGGCGCGGATTATTTCTTCCCGGCCTGTTCCCCTGGTAATTCCAAAAATAGCTCCCCTTGCATCCTTATCCCAGTAAGGGGTTCCGAGTCCGACAAAGGCCGGCACGAAATAGATACCGCCGCTGTCTTTAATGTTTTTGGCATATGTTTCCGATTCAGGAGCGTTTTTGATGACCTTGATACCGTCTCTTAACCATTGAACCGCAGATCCGGCGACAAAGATGGATCCTTCGAGCGCATAGGTCGGCTTGCCATCTATATACCAAGCGATTGTCGTCAATAGTCCCTTTTCCGATCTTACCGGTTCATTGCCGGTATTCATTAGCAAAAAGCATCCGGTACCGTAAGTGTTCTTTACATCCCCTTTGTTAAAACATGTCTGTCCGAAAAGGGCTGACTGTTGATCACCGGCAATTGCCATGATTGGAATTTCATGTCCGTAGAAAACATTCTTGGCGGTTTTCCCGAACAGTCCGGACGAAGGTTTTACTTCCGGCAACATCGACATTGGCACTTGGAACAAATCGCAAAGTTCCTTGTCCCAAGCCAAATCGAAAATGTTGAATAGCAAAGTACGCGAGGCATTTGTATAATCGGTCACGTGCGCGTGGCCGCCGGACAAATTCCAGACTACCCATGAATCGATGGTCCCAAATAGCAGTTTACCTTTTTCGGCAGCTTTCCTAGCGCCTTCGACATTGTCAAGAATCCATTTTATCTTGGTGGCTGAAAAATACGGATCGATAAGAAGACCCGTTTTTTCCCTTACTATCGGTTCGGCTCCTCTTTTGCGCATTTTCTCACAAATTCCGGTTGTCTGTTTGCTTTGCCACACAATGGCGTCGCAAACGGGTTTTCCGGTTTCTTTGTCCCAAACGACTGTTGTCTCTCGCTGATTGGTGATTCCGATCGCGGCGATTTGCGCCGGATTGATCTTCGCCTTGACCAGACATTCACCGATACAGACCGAAACCGATTCCCATATTTCCATCGGATCATGCTGTACATAACCTGGTTGGGGAAACTTCTGACTGAATTCTTTTTGGCTTAGGCAAACCATCTTGCCTTCGCTGCTGAAGATGATGGCCCGGGAAGATGTCGTCCCTTGGTCGATCGCAAGGATGTATTTTTGCATTTTCACACCTCTTTCCTAATCATTATAACAAATCGTATGTCATAATTAAACCGCAAATGTTATAATGTCTTTATATTGTAAAGAAAAATTATATTATTTTAAGGAGTGATTTTTACGAAAAAAATCATCAGCAAGGATTCACAGGGTAATCCCATCCATATTTACCTTTACGAACCTCAGGAAAAACCTGTTGGCGTTGTCATGATCATTCACGGCGCAAGCGAACATTTTGCCAGATACGGCCTTTTCTCCGAATATCTGAACAAAAGCGGATTTGTAGTCGCCGGTTGTGACATCCTCGGTCACGGTCTCAGCACCGACACCACTGCCTACGTCCATTTTTCTGACAAAAACGGCGACAGTCAGGCTTTTGAATCCGTATTGCTTGTCAAGGATCTCATCACCGAAAAGTATCCTGATCTACCAAAATATGTCTTTGGTCACAGCATGGGTTCGTTCCTGGCGAGAAAGCTTTGCATCGACTATCCGGATTATTTCCAGAAAGCTGTCTGGACCGGAACGGGATTTGTTTCCAAATCTACTATCATCATGGGTAAAGTCATCGGAAAATTACTTATCATGTTTCACGGACCGCGCTATGTCTCTAAGTTCATCAACGGAATTGCCATTGACGCTTATCCGAAGAAAATGCGTGAACGCGGAATCATCAGCGGTATTGATGAAGAGTGGCTTACGAAAGACAAAGCCATCCAAGATTACTATCATAACTCACCAATCTGCGGACAGCCATTTACACTAGGTGCCAACCTGGCTATGGCAAAATGGGCCGACTATGTGAACAAACCGGTTAACATCGCCAAAATGAATCATGATCTACCGATCTTTATCGGTTCCGGACAGAACTGCCCGCTCGGAGATTTTGGCAAGGGCGTCACGAGATTATATGAATTAATGAAGAAACAAGGCTTCAAAAATGTCGAACTCAATATTTATCCCGACGACCGCCATGAGATCCTGAACGAACTCGATAGGGACAAAGTATATAAGGACATCATCGATTTTTTAAAAAAATAACAATATTGCATGCAATTACCAATAAAACGGATTCTCCTTCCGTATATCTTGTGTAAAAACCTAAAAGGAGGATTCAAACAATGAAAAAAGTAATGTTAGCCACTACAATGGCTTTCGCCCTAATAGCCGGATTATTCCTAGTAGGATGCGATCAAGCCACCGCAACAGACGAATTGTCATACGCCACCATCGAGATCAATCCCGCAGTGGATCTGGTTCTGATGAATAACACCGTTCAGACCGCCACGGCCTTGAACTCAGACGGAGAAATGCTCCTGACCCAGTTAAGTCTCAACGGACTTTCCGCTGAAGACGCCGTCAACGACATCATCGACGAAGCCATCGATCTCGGATACATTGATCCCGAAACCGAAGGTGTCACTGTCCAGGTGTCCTGCACCAATGAAGGTACACAGACGATGCTGCAAGAAAAAATCAATACCGCTTTCCAAGAACGTGGAATGTTCGGTCGCGCCGTAGCCGCCCAGAATGCTGACTACATCGCAGAAGCCGAAGAACTCGGAGTCAGCGCCGGTTTCCTGAGACTTGTATACCGTGCCATGGAAGCCGATGACACCCTTCTGAAGGAAGATGCACTCGTTATGTCCACCCAGGATTTGATCGCCATTGTCAAAGACAACAACGGCAATGTCAACGGACTTTCCCAGGAACTCAAGGATGAATTCTTTGCTGCACGCGATGACCTGAGAGACGAATATCTTCCACAAATTCAAGATCTTCAAGCCCAGATTACTGCTGCTGAAGCCGACGGCTTAGACACTACCGATCTTCAGGCTCAACTCGATGCTCTCGTAGCTGAATTCCATGATGAACTCGCCTTACTGCGTGCCGATTACCAACTTGAAGGCGCTGCCCTTAAAGCTCAGGTTCAAAGCGAAATCCAGGCCCGTATCCAAGCCCATCAATCCGATGTGCAGGCCTATCGTGCTCAGATTCGCGAAAGAATCAGAACTTACAAAGATGAAATCAAAGCTTATCAAAACGGAAGCACAACCCAAACGACTACCACGACTACTGCTACTTCGGGTGAGGAAAACACCAACCAGAATTCAACTTCTGACGGTGGAAGCAACTGAGACATCAATATGAATCAAAAAAGTCGATCAATGATCGGCTTTTTTTTATTTTATATGTTTAATTATTTCTCTGAAATCTATACGCAGTCCCGAGCATTCGAATATACCATCTTCGCTCATAAAGAATTTCCCGGAGAGACAATTATTGGCATAATATCGAATGGTTTTCAAATAAGTGAAATCCTTTGGCTCAAAACACAGAGGAAAAAGGTGCTCGAAGTCTGCCAGATACCACATTATCATACCCCAAACTACAACATTTGTATAAATTTTCATGTCTAGGTTCTCAAAACAAGGAGCACAGGTAAAACATAGATCAATACTGTCCATTATCCATATTTCATCAACTGAATTCATAAATAAAGAGATTACTGCGATAATGACGTTTCCGGATTCGTTCTTCATCAATATGAGTATGATTTTCTTTTTGCTATCAATATCCGTCATATCGAAGAAAATTATTTTTGCTTTTTTCGCATTTGATTCAGACTTTTTTGTCAAAGAACTCTCAAACGCTTTTGTTGGGATGCAGTAATTATCCAGTACGGCGCAAATACAGGTGTGCAATTCTCTATAATCAGAAGAATTTGTTTTTGTCATGGGTTGTCTCGGAAAATATCTTCAATTCCTTTGGGTTGTTCAAACGCATTTTCCAACCGCCTGTTTTCCAGTCATTTCCTTCTCTTTTGACAAATTCGTATTCAAATTTCCCGGTGTAAAAATCTGTTTCCATATTCAATCTGTTAAATTTGGTCGTTGACATCCTGTTCGGTTCGTAGCGCATTGATTTGACTTTTGCAATACCGTTTTGAATGTCCACGCTCACTATTTTCCAAATGTGCTCCATAGTGGCTTCCTTGAAACGCTTGTATTTCATGAACTTTATCAGATTGGCCAACATGTCTTCTTTGGTTTCCGTTTGATTCTTACCATTCGATAAAATGGAATTTCCGAAACAAAATTCCGAGTCGATGCAGGATTTGAATATTTCAAAATCAGCATGATCGATTCCCCAACTGTATCGATAATAAGCATCCAAAACCTGTTCCTCGTCGGTTCCCAAGGATTCAGGATTTTCTATCACCCGCCACGGAGCGTGGATTTCACTTACGATCGGATAAGAAATATTTCCTTCGAAATAGCGATAGTCGATAAGCTTCCACCAGTTTCTGACAAAACACGTGTTCCCGTCTTCAAAATCCAGATTGAATCTGATGTGCGAAATTTTCCATTTTCCGTTTTCCTTGACGTAATCATTAAGATAGTATCCGCCGAAGTTAAAATAATGGAAGTAATCCTCGTCGTTGATTCCAACAAGTCCAGTCACAACAGCGCTTTGACATGCATGGCCATTTTCCGTAAAACAAACGAAATTAAAAATCTTATAACGGGAATAATTGATTGGTTCGCCTGACCAGCTGATTTTGTTGGCGACCTGTTTTTTCCCGTTTGCGTTGCCATAATTCGTGGATTCCAAAATAACGTTTTCGGAAAACAAGCTTTCCATCAATGCAACATCGTTCGATTCTAAAGCATCGACATATGTAGAAAATACTTTTTTTACTTCCAATCTCTCTTCCAACTTCATTCGCCTCTTTCAATTTCTAATACCGGTTCATTGTCGAAAGCATCTATATTCTTTTGAATTTTATATCCTTCATTCAAGTTCGTCACTACAACAATGACCGGAATCTCGTAGCCTTTCTCTGCTATTTTTGCGAATTCCACCATGATGAGCGGCATCCCGACGACGACCTTTTGTTTCATCCGGGCTAAGGAATGGAAAAAGGATCCGTTCAGATTCACTGTATCTATTCCGATATGAATCAAAATTTCCGTCCCATTTTCTGCCGTGATAGCAATGGCGTGATTTGTGGGAAACACGGCTGTTATTTTCCCGTTAACCGGTGAGACTATTTGGTTACTTACTGGATTGACGGCAAATCCGTCTCCCAACATATGCTTGCTGAAAGCTTCGTCGCTTATTTCTTCGATTGGGAATACATGCCCTTTCACCGGGCTATATACAAAGCATTTTTCATGTTCTTTCGTTTTCTTTTCGGCATGCAAGAAATTCAACATAAGCTTGTTCCTTCCTGTTTATTCATAATCTTGATCAAATGTAGCATAATATAAAATTCTTCGTCTTTATTTACCAATATGTTCAATTCTTTTTGAATATAATCCTTTATACTTTCCACACAGGCATACTGAATCGGATATTTATGCCCCAAATCCGCCAAAATGGTTTCCACACCGTCGATTTTTGATTTTTCGCTTTGATTAGCGAACGCCCTTTCGATAAAATATCTTAGATGTGTTTTGAATCTTTCGTATTCTATTGATTCGGTGTCGATTTTGTTTTTCCAAAACCGTCCGACAATCAAAAGTACTTTGTTTGTTATGTCTATAACGCGATTCATCACTCCGATATCGCCGCTGAATTGAGCATCAATCAGATGCATAACGATGAATGTGTCTTCATTTTCATCGGTTATCACATTGAATCTTTCATTCATGCAAGCCACGATTTTCTTTGCCAAAACAAATTCCGGTTCATAGAATTTTCTTATGTCATAAGTAAAGAAATTGGGAATATGAATCCCTTCTTTGGCTCTTTTCACGGCTGTGTAGATATGATCTAAAAGCGAAATGTAAAACCCGGACGAAATGACAAAATGGGTTTCGTCAAAAACCAATTTTTCGACATCGAAAGTGAAATCCCAGTATTCGAACGGTATGGCTTCGATAAGTTGATAGATTCTAGCGGAAATATTCGTGTCGTTAGATAGTTCAAAGGTCTTTTCGATTTTCTCTTCTTCGATTTTATCGCCGATTTTTTTCCCGAAAGCCAACCCGTTGCCCATCACTACCACATCTCTGCCGTTTCGTTGGGATTCAGCGACATTATTATTCAATATTCTGGTTATTTTCATGATAAACCTTCCGATCGATATATATTGGTCTTGAAAGGCAATGATAGCGTCCCGTCTGGATTGAAATAATCATGTCATACAATATATATTATATTACGTCTTGACGACAATATGTCCATAAGAGCCGATATTGTGTCATTTTGTGTTTCCGTTCGTATCTATACTTATATACTGCCGATTCAATTTAAAGATTCGCCGTCTGTCTCAATGACTTTTTTATACCAATTGTATGAGTCTTTTTCGCTTCTTTCAAAATTACCGTTGCCTTCGTCGTCCCTGTTTACATAAATCAGGCCGTATCTTTTCCTGTATTCTCCAGTGCCGGCGCTAACTATATCGATGATTCCCCAGATGGCATATCCAAAAACATCAACGCCGTCCTTTTCCGCTTCCTTTATCTGCTTTATATGATCTCTGATATAATCGATTCGGTATTGATCGTGAATGCTTCCGTCGTTTTCTACCTTGTCGATCGCTCCCAATCCGTTTTCGCTTACAAAAACGGGTTTGTTGTATCTGTCGTGCAGTTTGTTGAGCACAATTCTCAATCCGATCGGATCAGTCTGGTATCCCCATTCCGTGGTTTTGAGATAATTGTTATGCATACCGCCGAAATTAGAAGCGTTACGCATTTTTTCCTGATTGGCCGAAACGACATTGCTGAAATAATAACTGAATGTGATGAAGTCCACAGTTCCTTTTTTTAGGATTTCCTCGTCGTTTTCTCCAAAATGTATTTCAACGTTTTTTTCTTTGAAAAACCGTTTGGCGTATGCCGGATATGCTCCTCTTGCCTGAATATCACCCGCGATATAGTTATACACCTCTTCTAGTTGCATCGCAAACAGTTGATCAGATGGATCGGTGGTTTCCGGATAATATAGGCCGTAGGCGATCATGTTTCCAAAATGAAATTTTTTATTTATGCTTCTTCCAACTATCACTGTTTTAGCTGCGGCAACTATCTGGTTGTGAAACGCCTGGGCTTTTCTTTGCCTTAACGATTCATTCGGAATGTCCGACATATTTTCGTAATACAATCCCTGCAAAAGAAGGCTGTCGCCATATTGTTCGTTCGAGAGTATGGATGGCATATCACTTACTACATCCATCATGCTGGTATTGATTTCATTGAATGTGAGCCAGTATTTCACTTGATTCTTATACCTTTCGAAAAGCGTGGTGGCATATTTGACAAACAAGTCTATCATTATTCTATCTGCCCATCCGTGATATTTTTTGCATAATGCCAAGGGCATATCGAAATGGTTGATTGTCACCAATGGTTCAATATTGTATTTTTTCAGCTCTTTGAAGACATTCTCATAAAACTTCAAACCATTTTCATTGGGATATTCTTCTTCTCCGTTCGGATATATTCTTGACCATGCTATGGACATTCTAAACACTTTTATCCCCAGTTTTCCGAGTAAAGCGATGTCCTCTTTGTAATGGTGATAGAAATCCACGGCAACATGCGACGGATATGTTTTGTCTTTTTGTAAGACCGGAGTGGGATAGCGTTTTTCTTTTCGGTTTCCTCCAGTGATAATATCCGAAGTACTAAGACCTTTTCCGTCTTCCAAATATGCCCCTTCGAATTGGTTGGCGGCGGTGGCGCCGCCCCATAGAAAATCTTTTCTCATCGTTTTCTTCCTTCCTCGGCGGTTCAAAGGGGCAGTTGTTTCCGCCTGCCCCTCTGATCGTCTTTGCAATTATGATTATGCGTTTTCAGTTTCGGGATTCTTAGCCAGATCGGCTGGATCCTTGTAGAAAATAAAGGCAAGGACACCTGATAGAATTGTGGCTAATATAACTGTCGATATTACGGCAAACCATGTGGAACCGTCACCGATGAATAGCGGCATGAACAACCAGCTGGCTCCAGCAATGACATAGCACTTGACTCCCATCAAACCGGCATATAGTCCGGTGATACCTGCGGAAATACAAGTTGTGATCAAAGCTTTTTTGGATCTTAGCAAAACTCCGAAAATTGCCGGTTCGCTGACGTTTCCTATCAGCATGGTGACTCCGCTGGAATAAGCGGTGCTTCTCATGACGCGGTTCTTGGTCTTTATTCCGACCACGATTGCTGTCGTACCGATTGAGATATGGGCGCAAAGCGCGGCAACCATGAATACCGGATCATATCCGACCGTGACATACCATGTCAGGATAATAAATGTCACAATCGCTCCGTGTAATCCGAACATGATGAGAATTGGCATCAATGCCGCCAAAATCATGACCAAAATCCACGTGTAATCAGAGATTGCTTCCAAAGGTTTAGCAATAAGAATTGCCGCCCAGTTTGTCAACGGACCCGTCAAAACCAACGCCACCGGAGTCATGATCAATATGATCAATACTGGCACCAACAACATTTGAGCACCAGAAGGAATGTATTTCTTTAAGGCTTTTTCCAACAGGCTCATGACATAGACAGTAAGCAATATCGGCAAGAATGATTGTCCGTATGTTGTCAATGTGATCGGCAGTCCGAATATCGTCAGCGGAGTTCCGGCATTTACATAACTCACAAATGTCGGGCTCAGCATTATGCATGCCATTAAGACGGCCAAAATTGGATCGCTTCCCAGTTTGCGCGCGGCTCCGATCGCTAGAAATACAGGTATGAAATACCATATCGCATCTGCCGCAAAATAAAGAACGATGTAAGTGTTGTTATCGGTCCCGAGCCATCCGAATTGAATCAACATCGTTAGAATGGCTTTGATCATACCGGCTCCGATCAGCGGAATGATAGCGACACCGATCGATGCGCTCAAAAACTCGGCAATCGAAGCCAAAACATGTTTGAATCCTTTCTTTTTGTCACTTTTTTCCTTCTTTTCGCCTTTTCCTTTTGACGGCATGAAAGGAAAAACATCCTTTGCATGAGGGCCGATGATCACCTGATACTGTCCCCCGAACGACATGGTGTTGATGACACCATCGATTTTTTTCAGCGCTTCTTCGTTGAATTTTTCCGTGTCCTTCAGTACGAAGCGCAGTCTTGTGGCGCAGTGGGCAACGTTTACGATATTGTCCTCTCCGCCGACGGCAAGTACGATCGCGCTTGCCAACTCTTTGTAATCCATTGCTTCCTCCTTATATTTTTGTTGCTTTATCCTTTTTAATAAAAAAACCCGAATGCAAGCTAAAAGCTTACATCCGGGTTATGCCTGAAATGCAGTAACATTCCCTTTTTCGTCTTGATTTTATCATCAGATTATGCACTTGTCAATATATTATGTGAAAACTCTTTCATCACAAAAAGCCGAATTTCTAATTATTTCTTAAAAACATTGTCAGTTCCCTTATTGCCTTTTCTTCGTCCGAACCGATCGCGGTCAATTTAACGGATTCGTTTTTCCTTACTCCTAAAGAAAGAACGGAAATAACGGATTTCGCGTTCACGCCAAGGTCTTGTGATTCTGATTTGGCTATTGTTACTTCCGATTCGAACTGGGCAGCCGCAAAAGCAAAACTGGCTGCGGGTCTAGCATGAAGCCCATTTTCACATTCAACCATTACATCCTTGCTAACCATTTCATTCGGCTCCCTTTATAGTTTTTTGTTAATGTAATCCAATACTTCATCTTGCTTTCCGAAATTCAAAACATTTTCTGCAATTTCTTCCAGTTCGACAAGCGATTTTGTCGTCACAAGTTCCTTTATGTTTGCCAAAAGACTTGGACTTACGCTTAGTTTTCTGATTCCCATTCCGATAAGAATCGCCGCACCGCGAGGATCTCCCCCAAGTTCGCCACAGACTGATAACGGCTTTTTATTTTTGTGAAAAGCATCAATGGCGATTTTAATGAAACGGAACAGACCTGGTGTGAAACTCTGATAATATGGTCTGACCAGATCGCTCATGCGGTCGGTTGCTGTTAAGTATTGCGCCAGATCATTTGTTCCGATACTGGCAAAATCGACTTCCTTACTGATTTCTTCTGCCAGCATGACGATCGAGGGAATCTCGATCATGATTCCTTGTTTGATTAAACCGAATGGAATATTTTTTTCCTGTAACTCTTTTTTTACTTTCTCAACAAATCCCTGTATTCTGTTCCAGTCGTCTAGACTTCCCACCATGGGATACATTATCTGTAGATTTCCATACGCCGAAGCACGAAATGCAGCGCGCAGTTGCGTGTGCATTATCTCAGGATTTTCAAAACATAGTCTGATGGCACGGCATCCTAAAAATGGATTTTCCTCTTCGGGAAGCGGCAGATAATTCAGTTTCTTATCGCCACCGATATCTAATGTCCGCAAAACGACCGGTTTTCCTGCGAAGTCCTGAAGAACCGAACGATAGACGTCGAATTGTTCTTCTTCGGACGGAAAGTCGTTTCTTTCCATAAAAAGGAATTCCGTCCGCATCAGACCGACTCCGTCGGTAAACTGGGCGATTTCAGGTTTGTAACTGTTGGATGAGCCGATGTTTACGGCCAAATCGATTCGCGTTTTGTCCGTTGTGAACGGGATTCTTTTCAGAATATCTCTTTCTTTTTTTTGTTTTGTTTCATAATTTTTCCTAAGATCGTTATATTTATCCAATGTCGCTGAATCGGGATTTTCATAAATGGTTCCGTTGTACCCGTCGATAATAATCTCATCGCCTTGCTTGATCATATCGGTAATTCCGGTTATCCCGAATACTGTGGGTATTTTCAAACCTTTGGCCATGATCGCGACATGCGATGTCGCGCTTCCTTTCGAAAGTGCGATTCCCTTGATATAGTCTTTGGAGACAGATGCCAGATCGGACGGAAACAATTCTTCGGCGATGAGTATCGTTCCTTCTTCATAAAACATGTTAGCATTTTTGTTTTTGTCGCCATCTATCGTATCGATGAACATTTTTCCTATGTCTTCGATATCTTTCGCCCGTTCCTTGATCAGTTCATCGTCAATCTGTTCAAGCATATTTGATATCTCTTTAAACGAAACAAGCAAGGCGCTTCGGCAGGTATAATTTTTTTGCTTTATCAGAAGACGGACTTTCTTTTCCAGTTCGGGATCCTTGACGATTTCGGCGTGAGCGTCGAATATTTTCGCTTCTTCCGGATTTTTTTTCTTCATGTTGCTTTGCAATTCGTTAATTTTTTCAAGAACTGTCTGACGGGTCGCTTCAAATAAAGCGATTTCCTTTTCGTATTCGTTTCCGATGATATAAGCAATGTTTTTTGTATCGATACTATCCCGAAATAAAATGCTGGCTTTGCCGATAGCGATGCCTTCTACAATCGTGACACCTTTGCTGTATTTTCGCATATTTACCTCCGCCCGGAATCCATCCATACGTTAAAAGCAAATAAAAAACCCAAAGAAAAATTTTCGATGGGTTACGCCTGCAATAAATCAGTAACATTCCCTTTATAGACACATTCTATCGCTTTTGATTTTTTTTGTCAAGTCCATATTCATCGACAGATTTGTTCTTTCAAATTCTTAATTTTTCCTGATCCTGCCATTTTTCAATTTATCGACAATGGATACGTATCCCGCTTTCCCGATTATCACATGGTCAGCCAGAAATATTTGGAGGATTTCCCCGGCTTCCAGGAAACGTTTCGTCATCTCTATGTCGTTCGCTGACGGTTCCGGATCCCCGGAGGGATGATTATGAGCCAAAATTATCTGATATGCGGAATATTTGACGGCATAGCGAAAAACTTCGCGAGGATGGGCAACAGACTGGTTCAAGCCTCCCACGAATATTTTCCTTTTGGCGATCAAATTCGATTTAAGGTCCAGATATAGGGCATAAAGAACTTCTTGTTTCAATAATCCGATCTCGTCTTTCAAAAGTTTGAAGACATCGGCAGGAGATCTTATCGGAACAGTTTCCCGGTTTTCGTTTAACACCCTTTTCCCGAGTTCCACGGCCGCCAATAGTTTTGTCGCTTTGGAAACTCCGATTCCTTTCGTTTTCATCAACTCTTCCGCCGTCCTGTCGCGAAGTTCACCGATTGTTTCCAGATCGGAAAGAATGTCCCTGGCCGTTTCCAAAGCGGAATTATTCTGACTGCCGGTCGATATGACGATCGCCAGAAGTTCGTGGATCGAAAGATTTTCCGCTCCGATCGTCAACAGTCTCTCCCGAGGCCGTTCGGAACCGGGAATGTCCTTGATCATATACATGGATTGTCACCCTGTTAAAGCATACGCGCTTTACGGATTATTTCTTTGAAAAAAGACCGGTTTCCCGGTCTTTAATCTATTTGGCGATAAGCGGTCTAATGTCCGATACCAGATACAAGGACCCGGTCACCAGGAGAATCTGGTTTTCCTTTAAATGCTCTCTTAGTTCCAGAAAGGCCGCTTTGGCGTCATGATGAAGGAACTTATTATGATGATGGCTTTCTTGGAATAGCGTTTCGGCATCTGCGCGTCTCGGATACTCGATCTCGGCGAAATGAAATTCATCGACCACATTGTCGAGTTCCTGGATCACTTTCTCGTGCTCCTTGTCTTTCATCATGCAGAAAAGGCAGATGATATATCTATCGGGAAAAATATCTGCTAAAGCTTTTTTGAGCGACAGCACGGCACCGATGTTATGGGCTCCGTCCAAAACAATCTGATGCTCGAATATCTCGAACCGGCCGGGCCACGAAGTCACGGCAAGACCGTTTCTGATATTGTCTTCTGTTATCGTCAGATTGTCTTTGAGCCTCAAAATACGGATTGCTTCGATTGCCAGTACGGCGTTTTTAACCTGGTGCATTCCCGCCATTTTCAGACGGTATTCTTCCGTTCTGTACATAAATGTCGTTTCTTCGCCGATTTTCACATTGGAAATCAGGGACAGATCGACGATTTTCATCCTGGTATTATTTTTTGCGACCACCTCGGAAAACAAGGGGAACAGACTCTTGTTTTCGATCGAGGTGACAAGAGGAATACCATCTTTCACGATTCCAAGTTTGTTAAGTGCGATGCTTTCCAGGGTGTTTCCCAATTGTTTCATGTGGTCATACGAGATGTTGGTGATGCAACTGACTTCCGGAGTGATGACGTTCGTCGCGTCAAGCGTGCCGCCGAGTCCGACTTCGATGACGGCAAAATCAACTTTTTGGTCACGAAAATACATGAATGCCATCAAGGTAATGATCTCGAAAAAAGTCAGGGCTTCGTTGTCTTCTGTCAAGAGACGGTCGCGGAAATTACGCAGGAAAGAGGCGTATTTTACTACGTCCTCGTCCGATATGAATTCCTGTCCGATGCCGATCCTTTCATTGAATTTCAGGACAAAGGGGGAAGTATAGACTCCAACCTTGAAACCGGCATCATCCAGGATGTTCTTGATGTAATTGACCGTCGAACCCTTTCCGTTGGTTCCGGCCACATGGACGGATCGGAAGGAATTTTCCGGGTGATTCAATTTGGCGCAGGCTAGGCGCATCTTGGATAGATCGAGTTTTTCCCCGAAACGTTTCTGCGTCTCGATCCATTCCCTGGCCTCGGTAAAATTATTGAACATTTCCTATTCGGTCAGCTCCTGCAACCTGGCTTTGGTTTCAGCCAGTTGTTTGCGATAATTCTCATGCTTTTCCTTTTCCTGGGCGATTTTGGCTTCCGGAGCCTTTGCCAGGAACGATTCGTTCGTTAGCATTGCGTTACTCCGGTCGATTTCTTTTTGAAGTCGGTCGGTTTCCTTGTTTAGTCGACTGATTTCCGCATCAATGTCGACCAGACTTCCGAGCGGGATAAAAGCAATGAGTTCCGGCATGCTTATCATGATGGCCCGTTTGTGGTTTTCTGCTTTTTGGGTAAATACGATTTTTTCCGGATTGAGAAATCTTTCGATGTATTGACTGTTTTCTTGGGTGAATGTCCTCACTTCCGGATCGCATTCGATATTTATGGCGATTTTCTTAGTATAGGGAACATTGTATTCGTTCCTGATCTGACGAACCTTTCTGATCAGCTCGAAAAAGTATTCCTTTCCGGATGTTTCCGGATAACTGTATTCCGCTGTCGGCCATTTGGCGATCGTTATTGATAAAATGTCGTGCGGTATCCGCTGATAGATATCTTCCGTCACGAAAGGCATGAACGGATGCAACAGTTTGATAATCGCATCAAGAACGTAAAGAAGGACGGATTTAGTCGTGGCGGAGTCCTGGTTCAGTTTGCTCATTTCAAGATACCATGCGGCGAAATCGTTCCAGGTAAAATTGTAGATTGCCTTGGCGGCTTCGCCGAAGTCGAACCGGTCGAATTGGCGGTCGGCTTCTTTTATTGTTTCCGCCAGACGTTCGAGAATCCATTTTTCGGCAAATCCGAGCGAATCGCTTTTGACGACGATATCTTCTTTTTTCATGCCGTCGGTAGTCATGATGACATAACGGCTGATATTCCAGAGCTTGTTGATGAAATTCCAGCTCGATTCGACTTTTTCCGTCTCATAACGCAAATCGAATCCGGGCGCGGAGTTTGTCGAAATGAAATAACGAAGGCTGTCGGCCCCGTATTCCCTGACAACATCCTGGGGATCGACGCCGTTATTGGATGATTTGGACATCTTCTTTCCTTCGCTGTCGCGAACCAAGCCGTGGATAACGCATTCTTTAAAGGGAGACTGTTTGGTAAAATGGATTCCCTGGAAGATCATGCGGGCGACCCAGAAAAAGATGATGTCGTAGCCGGTAACCATGACACTGTTCGGATAATAACGTTTGAAATCTGCGGTTTCATGCGGCCATCCCAATGTTGAAAACGGCCACAGGGCAGAGGAAAACCAGGTATCGAGGACATCCTCGTCCTGTCTCCAGCCTTCGCCGGGGGATTCATGCCCGCAATAGATTTCGTCATCCTTATACCAAACCGGGATCCGGTGTCCCCACCAAAGCTGGCGGGAGATGCACCAATCCTGGATGTCTTCCATCCAATGTTCGAATATTTTCTGGAAACGCTCGGGAACGAAAGCGACTTCGCTGTTTTCAAGCGCCTTGTCGGCGAGATCCTTCATGGCCACAAACCACTGCTTCGACAGCCGTGGTTCGATGATGATGCCAGTTCTCTCGCTGTGTCCGACGTTATGGATGATCGGTTCGATCTTTTGCATCAAGCCTTGTTTTTCCAGTTCTTTGACAACTTCCTTACGGCATTGGAACCGGTCCATGCCTTCATAAGGTCCAGCCAGGCTGTTCATGGAACCGTCCTCGTTCATGCATAAGGGCATCGGCAGATTATGCCTTTGTCCCACCAAAAAATCATTGGGATCGTGGGCCGGAGTGACTTTGACGATACCGGTTCCGAATTCACGGTCGACAAGCATATCGGAGATGACTTTGATTTTGGTGTTTGTCAGAGGAATATAAACTTCTCTTCCGATATATTGCCGGAATCTCTCGTCTTCCGGATGTACCATCAGGGCCGTGTCGGCGAACATTGTCTCGGGACGGGTTGTCGCGACCGTCAGTCCGCCGTCGGAATCGGAAAACTTGTATGTGTAATAATACAGATTCCCTTGGATTTCCTTATGTTCGATCTCGATATCGGAAAGTGCTGTTTTGGCCTCGACATCCCAGTTTATGATCCGGACGCCGCGATAGATGTATCCCTGTTCGTAAAGGGTCACAAACACTTTTTCGACAGCTTCGGACAGTCCTTTGTCGATTGTGAACCTTTCGCGCGAATAGTCGAGCGAGAGTCCCATGCTCTCCCACTGCTTTCTGATGTATCCGGCGTATTCTTCTTTCCATTTCCAAGCAACCTTGAGATATTCTTCCCTTCCGATGTCAAAACGGCTTATTCCTTCCATTTTCAACTTTTGGTCGACCTTAGCCTGAGTGGCGATACCGGCATGGTCCATGCCGGGTAGGTAAAGGGCGTCGTATCCCTGCATCCGTTTTCTGCGGATGATGATATCCTGAAGCGTATTTTCGAAAGTGTGTCCCAGATGGAGTTTCCCGGTGACGTTGGGCGGCGGAATCACGATACAAAAAGGCGGCTTGTTCGTATTGCCGGCCTCGAAGAAGTGATTAGCCAACCAGAAGGCGTATTTTCCCTTTTCCACTTCCAGATGGTCGTATTTCTGATTCATGTCATTCATGGTATTCCTTCCCTTCCACCAGGGCTTCCTTGCCCGCATAGTAAGCGTTTATCGTTTCGTAGTTGTCGACAGAATGGATCCTTGGCAACTTATCTTTGGAAAAGTATTGCATTTCAAGCGATTCGTGGTCGTTTACCCGCAGGCTTCCCCCGACGATTTTGGCAGCGAAGGCGAAGGCTATGACCCTTGCTTCGTCATGTTCCCGCCAGCGCATCATGGGATTGTTAAATATACCCAGAAAACGGGTGAGTCTGATCTTGAGGAATGTTTCCTCGTAGACTTCGCGAATTGCGCATTCCTCAATCGATTCCTCGAGTTCCATCAATCCTCCGGGAAGACCCCAGAGATGATTGTCGGATCTTTTTTCCAGAAGCACTTCGTTTTTCTCGTTTACAATGACGACGGAACAAGCGCAGAGTATGACTTTGTTGTCGCCGACCATGTTTCTCAGATATTTGATGTAGTTGTCCATTGTCGTTTCTCCTTTGCAAAAGAAAATCGTCCTTGTGAAAAGGACGATCTGTTATATCGCGGTACCACCTTTGTTCCGGAAAATTCCGGCTCTTAAGCCCTTAACGCGGGAAACGTCCGGGATTACTATATATTCACCCCGACAACTCCGTGGCGACCTTCACCTTTCCTTCTGGCTGACTTGCACCCTGCGTCCGCTCGCTTTTTTCCCGGATTGGCTACTCTTCCACTTCACTGTATTTGAATTGTATTTTATCAGATAATCGTCGATTTGTAAAGCGGATTCGCCATAATTGTCGACGATCATTACGCCGGCGCAGTAAGATATTTTCATGAAGCTTAGCGCAAGGCTTCCGTCCATCACTTCGATCAGTTGGGAAAATACATGGTAGTGCTCAGTTTCGTCCCATAATTCGGCGCATTTCTGGTGGCACTGTTCCTTTTCCCGAAAGTTAGTGAACATGATGTCCCCGATCAGAATCTTCCCGTATGGAAGCAGATGGGGAATGAGGTATTCCACCATATCGACGAAGTGTTCGATGTCTAAATGATGGAAAGCGTATGTCGCGACGATGAAATCGTATTTTTCCTTGTTGAAATCATCGGGAAGCCCCAAACAGAAATCGGCTTGAGCCAAGTTGGCGTCCGGTAGTCTCAAGCGGGCGATGTCAAGCATTTTTTCGGAACTGTCCATTGCATAAAGAGCATATTTTTCCGGCGGCAGTTTCTGATATAATGTTCCGGTACCGACGCCTAAATCCAGGA
Source organism: Bacillota bacterium (assembly GCA_035379945.1). GTDB lineage: Bacteria > Bacillota_I > Bacilli_A > Izemoplasmatales > Hujiaoplasmataceae > JAAYZB01. Next base: position 46,544 of record DAOSWG010000006.1, on the reverse strand, counting down.
TCTTCGCTTTGGCTAGTTGAGTCTCGTCTGAAATGATTCCGGCTATCACGTTCATAAGTTCGTTGTATCCGGCGAACGGAAATTGATTTTCCCGGTCGGCTTCCTGGACCATCTGATCGTATTCTGACGCCATTTTGTCAAATAGGTTTTCAGTCATTCAATCCCACCTCTTTAGCAATGCTCTTTTCGATGATATTCCATATAAGTTCTTTGTTTTCCCCGGTTTTGGCGGAAAACGGAACATAGGTCCCATTGACGTCGCCGATTGTTTCCTTGATCAGCTTCAATGATTTCGACCGTTCATTGTTCGACAGTTTATCAGATTTGGTCAAAACATAACAAACCGGCAATCCCTTGGCATTGAAAAAATCGCGCATGACGATATCGTCCTTGGATGGCTTGTGGCGGATATCCAGAAGAAAAAGGGCCAAGACGACATTGCGTTTTGAATTCAGATAATCAGCTACCCGTTGGCGGAACGTTTCGACATCTTCCCGGCTTCCAAGGGCAAAGCCGTATCCCGGCAAATCCACGAGATGGAATTCTTTGTTTATGAGAAAAAAATTCACAAGCCTTGTTTTTCCCGGTGTCTGCGACACCCTGGCCATATGCCTGTTGTTCAACAAGGAATTGATGAAAGAGGATTTTCCGACATTGCTCCTGCCTGCGAAGAGAATTTCCGGCAGATCGCCGTCGGGATACTGTTTTTTGAGGGCCGCGGTGGCGGCTAGTTCGATCGAACGGATGATCATCTTGTGCTCCTTTCTCAGTATGACAGAATCCGGAGAATCAGGAATTTAAGGTACATGGTCTCATCGCTGCCAAGCAAGACGGGGTGATCGCTGTTTTGCAGCGACAGTTTTACCATTTGGACGTTTTTCTTTCTGTCGGCGGCGGCTTCGGCCAGAATATCCAGAAAATGGTTAAGCTCCAGATAATGAGAACATGACGAGGTCACGAGATACCCGCCGTCGTTTAAAAGATCCATGGCCTGCATGTTGATTTCCTTGTATCCCTTGCTTGCCTGTTCCACATCGCTTTTTTTCTTGGCAAAAGCCGGGGGATCCAGGATGATGACATCATATTTCGCTTTCTGCCTGTTGGCCATGCGAAGATATTCGAACACATCTGATTTCACAATATCGATGTCGAGATTGTTAAGCTTGGCGTTTTCCGAGATTCTCTGACAGGCATCCTGGGAAATGTCGACGGCGGTGGCGCGGCAAGCGCCTGCCAATTTCGCCTGCAAAGCAAAATTGCCGTCATGCGAGAAACAGTCGAGTACTGATTTGTCTTTAACAAACGGAATGATCGACAGATGATTGTTTCTTTGGTCGAGATAAGTTCCGGTCTTCTGCCCGTTTTTTATATCGACGTATAATTTGATGTTTCCTTCTTTTATCATAACACGGTCGGGCACAACTCCCAATAACAAGTTCTTAATTTGTTCCAATCCTTCTTTTTCACGAGCCTTGACATCGCTTCTTTCATAGATGCCCTTTGGATTGTATATATCATTCAATAGTTGAACAAAATCGGCTTTTCTCTTATCGGTGCCAAGCGTCAGAAACTGGACGGATAGATAATCCGAATACTTGTCGACGATCAATCCCGGAATCCCGTCCGCTTCTCCGAAGCATGCCCGGTATGTGTCGGTTAATCCGGCATCCTCCCGATGTGTTTTCGCTGCTTCCAGTCTTTTTCTAAAAAAAACGTTGTCGATTACATCATCGGGATTTCTTGATAAAATCCTTACGAAAATCTTTGAAGCCGTGTTCAAAAAACCTTGTCCGAGATAATCCCCAGAAAAAGTGTAGACATCCGACAGGTTGCCGGATTCGATCGGTCCCGTTATCCGGTTTACTTCATTACTGTAAACCCAGACATGGCCACGACGGATCCGTTCATCCTCTCCCTTATTCAGATATACCTTGCATTCGTTCATATATATTTTCCCTTCATCCTAGCGGACGCCGTAATGGACGAAAGCCTGCGGCATCAGGGCGTATTTGTTTCCTGTTTCCTGTAAATCCTTCGGAGTCATCCGGTTGATGGCATCCATGATCACAAATATATCCGCTCCCCTGGCAAGATATTCGCTTAGAAGAGAACATGATCGGGAAACCGAGTCGAAGGCAAGTACGAAATCGCCGATCATTTTTCTTTTCTGTCTTTCCAAATCATCCGGTTTGACAATGTGTTCCCTTGTCAATGCAAACAGATTTCGAAAAGCTTCCATTGTTTCTTCCGGTTTTTTGGTTTCGCTATACAAGATAATGTGTCCGTAATTAGTTGTGACGGAAAGTGAAAAGTCGAAAGTGTCGTTCACCAGACCTTGCTTCTGCAATTCCAGTTCCCTGCCGCTCATCTTGCCCATATAATTCTCCAAAAACAGATAACCTTTTATTTCTTCTAGGGCAGCTTCCATCGGTGTCCTTAAGACTGAATTCTCCAGTTTGATCCCCATCATCACGATACTGTTGCGTAGATCGCGTTTCTCCGTATAATATTCCCTGGCAAGGCCTTCAGGATCGATTTTCCGAATTCTTTTGAAATGGTCATTTACCAAGACATTGTCTGATGCCAAATTTTCGAGGAGCGTAATGATTGCTTCCTTATCAACGTCTCCCGCTATCACCAATATCATGTTTTGATAACGATAAAAGCATGAAAATGCCTTTTCCAGAGTGCCTGCGGAAATCGTCCGTAGGCTTTCCTTTGATCCGGCAATGTCGTTTTTAACCGGGTTTGATCGGTATAGGGAACGCATCAGATCAAAATATAGCGACTGCTCGACATCGTCGTCGTAAAGGGAGATTTCTTCGCTGACAATTTTCTTTTCTTTGTTTATCGCATCTTTTCGGAAATCAACGTTCTCAAGCATTTCGAAAAGCAATTTCAGAGGTTCGTCGATAGCCCCGACGGTTGAAAAATAAATGGCCGTCCGGTTGTTGGTCGTATAAGCGTTGGCCGTAGAACCGATTTCGGTGAACTTCCGTGTGTAAAAGCCATCTTGGCTTTCGAATAAGAGGTGCTCAAGAAGGTGCGCCGATCCGGCGGGAAAACTCATTTTCTCGTCTTGGCATTCGATGTTTTCATCTTCCGATCCAAAGGGAATTATTAAAGTGACGGCTTTGCGGAAAAAACCTTTTTTTGGCAAAACTACAACTCTAAGTCCGTTTGTTAGCCTAATGTCAAGCATTTTTTCCCCGGATAACCACGTGGCGTTGTTAATCGTCATAATATTCCCCTCCTCTTGTTCACATAGACTGTATCGAGAAAAAGGGATGAATATGCTTGACGGACATCTTCCTTCGACACCCGTCTGATGTCTTCGATCGACGATTGCATATCGTATTCTTTGTTATAGAACAGATCGTAAAAAAAGATCCGGTTGACTGTCGAACTTGGAGAATCGGCTGCCTGATGAATTCTTTTCACGATGACTTCCTTGGCCATTTCCAGGTCCTTTTCACTGATTTCCCGGTCTTTCATTCCGGAAACAATCCTTTTTGCCAGTTCCTTGGCTTCGATTTCTTTTCCCGGCTCGATGGCAGCGAAGACAAAAAGAACGCCTTTGTCTCCGATATAATTGGAAAACACATCGTAACCAAGATGACGTTTTTCCCTGAGTTCCAAGAACAAAGACGATTGGTCGGAATCCCCCAAAAGCACGTTAGCGACGATAAGCGCATGGTAAAGGGGATGCCCCGGAACGATTTTTGTCCGGTAACCCATGTAGATTCTTGACTGATGGACATCGGCCAAATCTTCCGATTCGGTAGGAATATCGGGTAATGTTCCTTCGTCGTCTATCGGACGTAATAACGAATCATTATTGCCGTACTTTTCAAGATCTTCGAGAATATTCAGGTATTTCCGATCAAAATCGCCTATCGAATAAATCATTATCCGGTCATTATCGATCATATCATGATATGCTTTGACAAGGCTTTCCCCAGTCAGATTGTCGATCGTTTCCAATTCTCCACGTGCGGAAAACCGGAATAATTCCTTGGGAAACATCCGTTTGCGGAAACAATCGTAGCCATAGAGAAACCGGTCGTGGTAATCATTTTCAAGCGATTCCCTTAATAAGCGTTTTTCCAGTTTGAAAAGGTCTTTGAAATAATCGCATCCTCCGAAATCCGGTTGAAAAACAAGTTCTTTTAGAAGCGACAACGCCTGAGGAAAAATCACCGGATTACCGGGAAGATGCTTCTCGGAAGGAAAAATCAAATCGAAAGAGATCACGCTCTGAAATCCGATTTTTCTTGTGGATGTGACGATTTCAGCTCCGTACAGGCTTCCGAGTTCGCGCTGAATCATTGTCCTGTCTTTAAGTCTTTTGTTTCCGCCAGTGAGTATTTCCGGTAAAAGTGCTCTTTCGTTCAGATTGTTTTCTTTGAAATCGCCGATAAAACAAAGCGATATCTGGACACCTTTGAACTTATCGGTATGTATGTCTCTTATGCGGGTCTGTCCCGGGTTTGTTGCAATTTTGAACATCGATGTCTCCTTATAGAACAATGGATGTTTATCGGCGATAAACATCCATGCTTTTCATTCCAACTCCAGGGCAACCTTCATCATGTTGGTAAAAGCGGTTTCGCGTTCGCCTGCCGTCGTTTCCTGTTTGGTCACGAACGAATCCGAGATTGTCAGAAGGCAGGCCGCCTGTTTGTCGAGAACGGTGGCCACATGGAAAAGAGCGAATGCTTCCATCTCCACGGCCAGACATTTGTGTTTGTTTACGAAATCAAGATAGATATCGGGATTTTCGCGGTAGAACACGTCGCTTGAATGGATTCTTCCCTGAGCCAGGGATATTCCCAGCCGGTTCGCGTTTTCGATCAATTTTAGATTAAGTTCAGGCGATGATTTCAAAATATGCTTTTTGTATCCGTTTTGGGCATTGGCAAAGTTGGAATCGCTCCATGCTTCGGTCACAAGAAGCGTATCGAACAGTTTAAGTTTCGGCGAATAGGCTCCTGCCGATCCGATGCGGATGATCCGTTCGACATTGTAGAATTTGAACAGTTCATAGGAATAGATTCCGATCGAAGGCATTCCCATTCCTGAACCCATCACTGTGATTTCCTTGCCGTTGTATTTGCCCGTGAATCCGAGCATGTTCCTGACGCCATTTACTATTCTGACGTCACTCAGAAACTTATCGGCGATGAATTTGGCGCGCAAGGGATCTCCGGGCATCAAAACCGTCCTGGCGATATCCTGCAATCTTGCTTCAATATGCGGTGTTGGCATTATGACACTTCCTTTTCAGGTTCGGGTATCTGAATCAGCGTCTGCAAAAGGGAGACGAACTCTTCGTCAAGCGGTATCAAGAGATCGTAATACATTCCGCTTACCGATGATTTTACATGATAATATTGCTGTTTCTGGTCTTTTTCGATCCGGTGAATGACGAACTCCCGTCCAGCGACGGCGGTCTTGTTCCTGGTTTCTGTTTCTTTGACCTTCTGAGACGGGAATATCTCGAGGAAGACTTCGCCGTTCAATAAATAAAGGCCGGCTTTGCGGACGAATAAGGAAAGACCGCTTTGGCCAAGAACTGGCACATACAATTCCATTCCCGGTTTGTTTTTAAGCAGGAACTGATATTGGGAAAAGACCTTTTTTTTGGCTTGAAAATTCATCATCAGATCGCGGGCGAACATATAAATGAGCAAGAGACCGAAAAAAATCAGAATGGTATAGATATCGATTCCGAATTCAAAAATCCGGTCCATGACATACAAAATGACGGCGAAAAGCACGGTGTTGGTGATATTCATCGTATATTTGATGGGGGAGGCCAGTTTAATGGCGGAATCCATCAGTGCTTTTTGACGGCCATCTTCCATCAGTAGCCGCTCCCGGTTTCACCCTTGACCAAGGCAACGCCGTTCGACGTCCCGATTCTGGTGGCTCCCGCCTCCAACATTTTCTCTAAATCTTCCTTGGTACGAACGCCGCCGGCGGCTTTGACTTCCTTGCCGTTACAATTATCCTTCATCAATTTGACATTTTCCATCGTAGCTCCGGTGGGTCCGAATCCGGTTGACGTCTTGACGAATGCGGCTTCTGTTTTGCCGACCAGTTCGCTTGCCCTGATAACCTCTTCTTCCGTAAGATAACATGTTTCGATAATCACCTTGACGGTGCGGCCGAGAGAAGCCTTGACGACATCTTCGATTTCCTGTTTGACGTATTCGTCGTTTCCTTCCTTGAACGCTCCGATATTCATGACCATGTCGATCTCGTCGGCTCCGTTTCTAATCGCGTCCAGGGTTTCGAAAACTTTGGTTTCCGTAGTATTGGCTCCTAGAGGGAATCCGATCACCGTACATACCAGCACATCGGTGTTTAAAAGCTGTTCCTTGCAATACTTTACATGGCAAGGATTTACGCAAACGCTTTTGAAATCGTACTTGATGGCTTCGGCCACCAGAGTTTCGATTTCCTTGACGGTTCCGAATGCTTTCAGGTATGTATGATCTATCAATTTGTTTATCTTCATAAAACATGTCTCCTTCTGTATACAAACGCCGTTAAATCAAGGTTATATGATGTTTGTTAATGCTATAATAGTATACTTTAATATGACATAAAAGTCAATCAAAGCAAAAGGAAAAGCCGACAAGCGGATTGCCGGCTTTCTCTTATTCTTTGTTATTTTAAAAGCACGTCGTGACAACGCGGGCAAAGCCCGTTTTCATCGGTATCTGGAACAGTCATCCAACAACGGTCGCAGACGACTCCTTCACAGGGAAAGACATCGACCGAAAGACCGTTTTCGTCGTATGATCCTTTTCCTTCGGACTTGATTTCCAGCTTGGAAACAATGAAGACCAGTTGGAGATTGCATTGCAAGTTGTCGATCAGGTTCTGATATTCTTCGTTAGGGTACAAAACGACGCGAGCGGCCATGCTTTTCCCGATCACTTTATTGTTTCTTGCCAGTTCCAACGCTTTAAGGACGATTTCGCGCATTTCCATGAAACGATCATATTTATCTATGATCTCCACGGCGTCCGGATATTCTTCCGGCATTGATATATCCGTCAGGTAGACATCTTCCTTTTCGCGGTGGGGGATCAGATCATAAGCTTCCGATGCGGTATGCGGAATTATCGGGGTCATGATGCGAAGCAGACTGTCTGTCGCGTGATAGATGACGGTCTGGATCTGGCGGCGTCTTAGGTCATCGGCTTTTTCAATATATAGAACATCCTTGGAGAAATCAAGATAGAATGCGGACAGAAAAACGACATAGTTGTTTACGAGCCGGTAGACATCATCGAAGCGGAAATCGTCGTAAGATGCCAATACTTCCTTCATGAGACCGTCTGTCTTCAGAATTATGTATTTGTCTATCTCTTCCAATTGTCCATAGGGAACTTTGTTTTTGGTTTCATCATAATCAAACAGGTTCCCCAAAAGAAATTTGAGCGTGTTTCTGATTTTGCGGTAAGATTCGGAAACTTGTTTCAAAAGATCGTCAGACAATCTGACATCCGCCTGGTAGTCGACGCTGGATACCCAAAGACGATAGATATCGGCTCCCATCGTGTTGCAGATTTTGTTCGGATCAACGGTATTGCCAAGCGACTTAGACATTTTACGTCCTTCGCCGTCCAACACGAAGCCATGGGACACCAGGGTTTTGTATGGGCTCTTGCCTTCAGTGGCGATACCCGTGATGAGACTTGAATTGAACCAACCGCGATATTGGTCGGAACCTTCGAAATAAAGATCGGCCGGATACGGAAATCCTCTTTCGATCATGGCACCATGATGGCTGGATCCGGAATCGAACCAGACATCCATGATGTCGGTTTCTTTCCGGAATATGCCGTTTGGCGATTCTTCATTAACATATCCTTCCGGCAATAGTTCCTTGGCACTCATTGTGAACCAGGCATCGGAGCCTTCCTTTTCGAAGATCGTGGCGACATGTTCGATGATTGTCTTGTTAAGGATCGGATTCCCTTTTTCGGTATAAAACGCCGGAATCGGAACTCCCCAGGCCCGCTGGCGGGAAATACACCAACTGCCTCTGTCTTTAATCATGTTGGACAGTCTCACGTCGCCCCATGAAGGATACCATTTTATTTTTTTGATGGCATCCAGGATATCCTGTTTGAGAATGTCGATCGAAGCGAACCATTGCGGAGTCGCTCGGAAAATAACCGGTTTCTTGGTCCGCCAGTCATGCGGATAACTATGGACGATTTCGACTGATTTTAACAAGCTTCCGGCTTCGTCAAGAGCTTTTATCACTTCGGGGTTGCAATCATCTACGAACAGTCCTTCGAACCGTTTGCCGGCTTCTTTTGTCATGCGTCCGAGCGAATCGACGGGACAATAGGCTTCAAGATTGTATTTCTGCCCGACCAAGAAGTCATCCTCGCCATGACCGGGAGCGGTATGGACAAGGCCGGTTCCATCCTCGATCGTCACATGATCGCCCAAGATGACCGGGGACACGCGGTCATAAAGCGGATGTTTGTATGTGATTCCTTCGAGTTCTGATCCAATGTATTCATGCAGAATTTCTGTTTTTTCCCAACCGAGTATGCCTTTCAACTGTTCTACCAAGTTCTTTGCGGCTACGTATTTCTTTTTGTTATCGGTTGTGAAAAGAGCATATTCGATATCAGGACCGGCGCAAATCGCCAGATTGGCGGGAATCGTCCAGGGAGTCGTCGTCCATACCAGCATCAAAGCGTCGTCAGGCAAAATTCCTTTCCCGTCCACAACCGGCATCGACACATAAATGGAAGGGGACTTAACATCGTGGTATTCGATTTCCGCTTCAGCTAGGGCGGACTCGCTGGAAGGCGACCAATAGACTGGCTTCAGGCCTTTATAGATCAATCCTTTTTCAACCATTTGGCCGAAGAGTCTGATCTGGGCGGCTTCGAAACGTTTGTCCATGGTGACATAGGGATTTTCCCATTCGCCCAACACACCCAGACGTTTGAACTGCCGGCGTTGAATGTCGACCTGTTCTTTGGCATATTCGGCACAAAGTTTTCTGAATGCGACCACTTCGACCGATTTACGGTCGACTTTCCGGTCTTTCGACAAGGCATTTTCGATTGGCAGACCATGGGTATCCCATCCGGGCAGATAGGGCGCCTTATATCCTGCCATGTTCCGGTAGCGGATGACAAAATCTTTCAAGATCTTGTTCATTGCCGTGCCGGCATGGATCGATCCGTTGGCGTAAGGAGGACCGTCGTGAAGTACATACAAAGGACGACCTTCGTTTTTCTTCATGACTTTTCTGTAAAGGTCCAAATCGTCCCATTTCGCTTGGATCTCCGGTTCCCTTTGTCCGAGATTCCCCCGCATGGGGAAATCGGTATTAGGCATCAGAAGCGTGTCTTTGTAATTGTTTTTGTTATTGTCCATTCTAAAAACCTCCTGAATAAATAAAAAAGACCTTCCTCTCTGAGGACGGTCTTGACCGCGGTACCACCTTAGTTCCAGGAATTCCTGGCGCTTGTCGTCTTTAACGCAGACCGGCGGGAAAACTTACTTTTTTCAGTCTTCCGCTCGCGAGTGATATCCATACCGGAGGATCATCCCTGTTCGCACCGACCACAGGGTCTCTTTTTTTTCCGACCGTAAGGCATTGTCTCGCTCATTGCTTTCATTTGAATAAATTATAATCCAATGTATGATGTTTTTCAAGTAAAATCTTCCTATAACGCTCTTGCGATTATTCCGAGGATGATCTGATAGACGATGAGGCCGATCATCGGAGTGAAATCGAACATTCCGATTGTGAGCCAATTGCGGAAATATCCGAGATAAAGCGATGATATTCTGTCGAGGACCTGGTATGTCCGCGTATTTCGCACGCTTGTCCAACTCAAAATGATCGTTACAATCATGACGACGAAATAAACTTGCAATATGGAATATAGGATTGTCAGGATGTAATAAAGTATTTCCGGCATAAACTCACTTCTTCGTATAATCGTGGATGAACTTTTGCAAAGTCGGCCCTTTCAGGTCTGTTTTTTGCGCCATCAGATAGATTTTGTCTTGGATTTTAACGATTTCGCCGTCACAGGCGTATAGTACTCCGGTTAAGAACATCAGTACTTCGTTGGCTTCGGTTATCAGACAGTCGGAAAAATTGAGGACGACCGGTAACCGGTGCATAATCATTTCGGCGTATTCATAGATGCCGGAGGTATCCTGGACACGGTAAAACTTCAAGTCTTCGAAACTGATGTCAGTGGCCACGATTTTCTCTTTTTTTCCTAACATTCCCATTTTCATTCCCCGTTTCTGTAAAGGATCCTTCCGAGCCGCAGATGAGTTGCCCCCTCTGACATGGCGATCCTGTAATCGTCGGACATCCCCATGGAAAGGTAATTGCAGTCAACACCCGGGATTTTCTTAGAACGCAAGTCGTCCCGTAACCTAGCAAGCAGGGCGAAACTGTTCCTGATTTTCCCTGTGTCGTCGGTAAGGGGAGCCATTCCCATGAGTCCGATCACTTTTATTTTATCATACTTTGCGACTTTTTCACAAAAATCACGCAGATCTTTTGGTCTGACGCCGGACTTTGATTCTTCCGGTGATATATGGACTTCGATGAAACATGGCAATACCTCTATCCGTCGCTTCTGAATTTCCTCGGCGAGACTCAGACGGTCGAGCGAATGAAGGCAATCGATCTCGTTGATCATTTTTGCCACTTTGTTCGTTTGCAGACTGCCGATAAAGTGCCAAACGAGCTTTATATCGGATAAAGCTTCCTTTTTGGCCAGAAAATCGTTGACTCTGTTTTCCCCGACATTGTTAATCCCGGCTTCATAAAGTTCGCGAATTTCGGCCAATCCCACATATTTCGTGGCAGCCACGATCGTTTTACCCTTGGTTTCTTCCAAAAGTCGGATGGCGTTTTCCCGGATGCTATCAGGCATCGTAATCACCTCAGTTTTTCTTGCGGATGTAATATGAAAAAAAGGCGGACAGAATGACGAGATAAATCGAAATCGTGATCACATGGGAAATGTTCGCCTTATAGATGACGATCAACACGACCCCGGCGATGACATTTGCCATATAAAGCGAAAAAGAGATCCAAAAATTACGCTTTTGTTTCTTGTCACTCATATTGAGCCACTTTCCTTTTCAACTCTTCCAGTCCCTTGTCGGTCTGGAAACCGAACTTGAGAGGAGTAATCGATATGTAGCCATTATGGACGGCATGGTAGTCGGTTCCTTCGACAAACTCGTTGACTAAGTGATGCCGGCGGGTTCTGTAATGACCGTTTTCGGTTTTCTCGTAAGTGTACTCGAACGGGTAGTAACCGACATCGGTGATCTTTATGCCGTTTGATTTGTCGAAACGCTTGGAAACGAAATTGACATTGAGAATATAGTCGCTCGAAACAAGATCGTGAGCCAGAATAAAATCCATCGCCGCTTCCGTTTCGGCTTCCACGGGGCTATAATACCCAAAATCGGTAGAAAAGGCAATGCATTTGTATCCGTCTCTCAAAGCTTCCATACAGGCGCCGACGGTACCGGAATAGATTGTGTCGGTTCCGATATTGAATCCGTCGTTTATTCCTGATACGACTAGATCGGGATTCAGCTTCAATCCATGGATGGCAAAAGCCACGGCATCGGCCGGGGTTCCTTCCACGCTGTAAATGTCGTCTTTGTATTTCGTGACAATGGCTTCATTCCAGAAAATCCGGGAAACCGAGGCTCCGCTCATGTGCTTTGCCGGGGCCACCAGAGTGACGTCGCCGTATTTTCTTAGTTTTTCATAAAGAATCCGGATGCCTTTGGCATCGTATCCGTCGTCGTTTGTAAGTAGTATTTTCATCTTTTCAACTCGTTTCCTGTAATTTTTACAATGCCTGGTATATCGGCAATAATATCGCCAGGCTGATTGAATAATAGATCGATAGGGTGATGATGTCGCTCACGGTCGTGATGAAGGGGCCTGATGCGACGGCCGGGTCTATTTTGACCTTGTCCATTCCAAGGGGAATCAGAGCGCCAAGCAATGTTGATGCCAGGAGCGCCACAAAAACCGAAAATGCGGTGACAACGGCGGTCGAAAGCGAGACCGCATCGAAAGCCTTTCCTCGGGAAACCAGATTGGTGACGATGACTAGGCCGAAAACAAGCACGCCGATCACCAATCCTTCGATGATCCCGGTTCCAATCTCCCTAAGCAGATATTTACCCATCACTTTTTTCGATGTGTCCCGTTCGGGCGAATTCAGATATCTGATCATGACAGCCAGACTCTGGGTACCGGTGTTTCCGGACATATCCAGGATCAAGGGCAAATAGACAGCCAGTCTGGCGGCCAGGACGATACTTGTATTAAGCGCTTCTTCGAAGAAAGAGAAAATCAACGATGTTAACAAACTGAGGAAAAGCACGATCGACAGCCAGGGAAGTCTCTGTTTCACGGCTCTTGAGAACGAATCCCTTCCCAGGTCGATGTCGCCGTCGGTTAAGCCGGCCAGTTTGGCATAATCGTCCGATTTCGCTTCGGAAACGATATCCATCAAATCGTCATGGGTAACGATTCCGACCAGATGCATGTCTATGTCCGTGATCGGCATAGACGATTCCCCGTATGTCTGCATGAGGTTGGAAACCTCTTCCTTGTCGTCGGTTGGACGCGCGGTGATGAAGCGCGTTTCCATGATATCGCTGATCCTTTCCTCCGCTCTTGCGATGATCAGGCTTTTCAGTCGGATATATCCGACGAGAAAATTGTTTTCCAAGACATAAAGGATCGAGATGTAATCGGTGTCTCCGGCTATCGACACGACCTTTCGCATTGCTTCTTTCACCGTCATGTTCGCAAACAGGCGGATGAAGCTTCCGGACATGGCGGAGCCGATTTCGTCTTCTTCGTAAACAAGTAGTTTATTCAGTTCCGCCCGTTTTTTCGGGGACAACAGACTGATGATATCAATGTCCTCGTCCTTGGGTTCCAGGTTCTGCAAAAGGTCGACGGCATCGTCCGTTTCCATGTTGTCGACGATTCTTACCGCTGTTTCCAAGGGCAATTGTTTTAGTAAAACGATCGCATCCTCCGAATCGAAATGCTCGACAATGGCAGCGCCGAAAGGATAGGTAAAATGCAAAAAGACATTTCGGCGCCTTTCGGAATCTATTTCCAGCAATGCCTGAGAAATGTCGAACGGATGATATTCCTCAAGTTGCTTCTGCAAACCGGAAAAATCCGTTTCCGCGTTTATGAGGGTGACGATTTCACCGATGTAGTCTTTTTCTTCCAAACGGATTTCTTCTTTTTCGTCCATCGTCCTACCCCCTTAAAAGTATCTCGCCAACAAGGTGGTGGCGAGGCCGAAATAGATTAACAGCGATATGATGTCGTTTACCGTCGTGATGAAAGGGCCTGATGCGACGGCCGGGTCGATCTTGAAAAGATTCAATACGAGAGGCACGACGGATCCGGCTAATGTGGCGACGGCAAGCGAGGCCGACAGGGAAACGGAAATGACGATGGCCAAGGGCAAAACATCGACAAAAGCCATGCCTTCTAGCATCCGCATTCCGATTACAATGCCGAAAATAAGAATTCCCATGGCAAGGCCGTTCGCAATCCCAATCAATAGTTCCCTAATAAGGTGCTTGCGAATGGCTTTTTTGTCATCCAGCTGATTGGTCGCAAACAGCCTAATGACGATACCCAGACTTTGAGTGCCTGTGTTTCCGGCCAAATTTAAAATCAAGGGCATGAAGATTGCTAGGGTCAAAACCCGGGAAAGCAAGTCTTCGTAACCGGTAATGATCGAACTTGTCACAAGATTGATGAAAAGCAAAATCGCCAGCCATGGCATGCGTTTCTTGACGGTCGTCCAGACCGTTTCGCGGTCTTCGTCGATATTGATGTCGGTAAGACCGGCTAGTTTCGAATAGTCTTCGTCTGACTCTTTGTTCAAAGCTTCGAACATATCGTCGAAAGCGATGATTCCCAGCATTTTGAAATCACCAGTTACAACCGGTAACAGAAAGAAGTCATAGTTTTTCATCAACTCGATGGCGTCTTCCGTCTTCTGCCAGGGGGTAACGCTGACGATTTTGACGGTCATAATGTCCTCGATCAGGGTGTCGGGCTTGTTTCCGGCGGATATGATCTCCTTGAGAGACAAAACACCGACCAAAATACCTTTGTCCACGACGTAGATATTGTTGATGAATTCGGTTTCCGGTGCTTTTTGAACCATTGTGGCGATTGCCATTTTGACAGTGTCTGTTCTTTTTATTTCGAGATAGTTATTGTTCATGATCGAACCGACGAGGGAATCGTCGTATTCAAGCATTTTTTTCACTTCGATGCGTTTTTTTGCGTCAATCACGGATAAGTAGGCCATCCGCATGTCGGAATCGTCGATGCAATCGATGATATCAACGACATCGTCAGTCTGCATCCCTTTGAACACTGCAGTCATCACGGCTACAGGAGCATTGTCCAGCACATCCTTCGCATCATGGGGATCAAGTTCCGAAAACACGGCAGAAAGTAACGGAAAATCGAGGATCCGGTAAAAATCCGAACGTTCTTCTTCTGTCATTTCAAGCATTGCGACCGCGAGATCATAGTCGTGATAATTATCGAGTTTCTCGCGCTTTTCCAGTAATTCCGCATTTGATTTCAAAACATCTATTATTTCCTTTGTGTTGATCGTTCTGTCTTCGTTTTCCATTTTCCGGACCTCCTTTCCGTTTCTTATAGATTTTATCATTTTTCCAGGTCATATACAACCTGAAACTCAAAGAAAAAGGCTGGCAAGCCAGCCTTTGGTCATTTCTTGAACCTTTCTTTCAACCAGGAGGGAATCTGGATATCTTCCTCTTCATCCGCCTTTGTTTTTGGAAGCGGTTCCGGCTCGCGGACATTACGGTTTTTCTTCTGTTTTTCCTTTTTGCCCGGTTTCTGTTTCTGGAAGATTTCTTCGACAGGAAGGATATCGTCGTTCTTGATTTCTTCCGCTTTCTCCAAAAGCGTGTCCTTGAACAGGGGATCCTCGGAGAATCCGGTGGCGATGACGGTGACGATGATTTCATCCTGCAGATCGGAATTGATGGCGGAACCGTAAATCACGTTGATGTCGGTGGTCGAAGATTTTTGAATTTCCTCGATGATTTCGTTTATTTCGTAAAGCGATGCATCGAAGCCGGAAGTGATGTTCACGATGGCGTCGGTCGCTCCGTTGATCGATGTTTCCAAAAGCGGACTTCTGATAGCGGCCCTTGCGGCTTCCACAGCCCGGTTTTCGCCTTCGGCGATGCCGATTCCCATCAGGGCGGTTCCTTTGTCCTTCATCACTGTTTTCACATCGGCGAAATCAACGTTCACGACTCCGGGGACGGCAATGATTTCGGTAATGCCTTGGACACCTTGTCTTAAAACATTGTCAGCTTCGCGGAAAGCATCCAAATAAGGGGTGTTCTTTTCAACTATGTACAGCAACTTATCGTTGGGGATCACGATAAGGGTATCGACATAAGGTTTCAATTCTTCCAAGCCCTGGATGGCGACGCTCATCCGTTTACGGCCTTCGAAGCCAAACGGCTTTGTCACGATCCCGATCGTGAGACAACCCATTTCCCTGGCAATCCTGGCGATAACCGGCGCGGCGCCCGTTCCGGTGCCGCCTCCCATGCCAGCGGTGATGAAAACCATATCCGTGTCCGCCAACAAATCCCTGATCTCGTCTTCCGACTCGATGGCGGCTTGACGTCCGATGTCGGGACTGGCTCCGGCGCCCAAACCTCTTGTCAGTGTTTTTCCGAGTTGAAGGCGAATATCGGCTTTGGAAAGTTTCAATACCTGGGCATCGGTGTTCATGGCGACAAAATCGACGCCTTGGACATCGTTTTCGATCATCCGGTTGATGGCGGACCCGCCGCCACCACCGACACCAATCACTTTGATATTCGGTTTCTGATTGAATTTATCGTTGAGATCGAACATGTTTTACCTCCATATCCAAAGCCGCCTGATCCTGTCGCAAACGTCGACAAAAAAACGACATACTCTGTGACAATAATTATTATACGTGGTCATCAATGCTTTTTCAATATCAAGTCCGCATATTTTTGCGGGGTTTTGCCATTACCTTGCATTTACTTCAGACGTTTTCCGTCTTTGGATAGTATCGTTTGATGAATTCATCTTTGAAATCGCCAAACCGGTCTTCCATGATCGCCTTTCTGATATCGGCCATCAACTTTTTCAAAAAATACAAGTTGTGATAGGTAACAAGCCGCAATCCCAAAATTTCGTCGGTTTTGAAAAGATGACGAATATAACTGCGGGTGTAGCTTTGGCAAACCTTACAGTCGCATTCGGGATCCAGAGGGCCCATGTCTTCCTCGTAAGTTTTGTTTTTGATGACGACTTTTCCCTCCGATGTCATGGCGCTTCCGTGCCTGGCGATTCTGGTAGGTAGAACGCAATCGAACATGTCGATACCGCACTCGACCCCTTTTAGAATGTCATCCGGAGCTCCCACGCCCATCAGATAACGGGGCTTGTCGTGGGGCATGATGCCTTTCAGATATTCGAGCATCTCGTACATGTCATCTTTTTTTTCACCAATTGACAAGCCGCCGATCGAATAACCTGGAAATCCAATTTCCATCAGGCTATCCAGGCTTTGTTTCCTGAGGTCTTTGTAGTGACCGCCTTGGACAATGCCGAAAAGCGCCTGGGTATCCGGTTTTTCGTGCGCATCTTTTCCTCTTTTCGCCCATCTGACGGTTCGTTCCACCGATGCTTTCATATATTCGTAATCAGCATAGAAAGGCGGGCATTCATCAAAACTCATGATGATATCAGCGCCAAATACATTTTGAGCGCGGATGCTGTCTTCCGGAGACATGTGAAGAAGTTCGCCGGACAAATGGTGGCGGAATGTCACTCCTTCTTCTTGAATCTTGCGAATCTTGGAAAGAGAAAATACCTGATAGCCACCGGAATCGGTCAGAAGCGCTCCGTCCCAATTCATGAATTTTTTGACATCTCCATGCTTGGCAATGATTTTTTCTCCCGGTTCGAGCCAAAGGTGGTAGGTATTGGCTAAAATAAGCCCCTCGCTTATCTCACGCGCTTCTGTGGAATCGAGTGTCTTTACAGTTGCCTGGGTTCCTACCGGCATGAAGACCGGGGTAGGTATGTCTTTTGATTCGGTATGTAAAATCCCACATCTGGCGCCTGTTTGTTTGCAGATGTGGGTAATTTCGTGACTGAACGGCATGTTTTTAGAGAATGATTCCGAAAACCTCGCCGGAGATGCCGGCGGCGTTTCCTTCGTCGGTGTCAATATGCATTGCTGGCGAGAAATCGGCTCTTACGCGGATAACCACATCTCCAAAGACAAGCGAGCGTTCGGGAGTGTCAACACGTACAGACACGATGTCCTTGTCAGCGACCTGATATAGGCTGGCAACTTCAGGAGTGAGATGGACATGTCTTTTCGCGACAATGACGCCTTCCTTTATATCAATGAACCCTTTCGGGCCCACGATCCGGCACGGCGCGGTTCCGGCGATATCTCCCGATTCGCGTACGGGAGCAGTTATGCCAAGGGTTCTGGCATCAGTCAAGGATATTTCTACTTGGGTCTTGCTTCTGGTTGGCCCGAGAATCGTCAGATTCATTTCTTTTTTCGGTCCGATGACCGTCACTTTTTCTTCACAAGCGAACTGTCCCGGCTGCGACAACATCTTTTTTGCTGTAAGTTTGTATCCTGATCCGAAAAGAGTTTCCAAATCCTTTTCGTTTATGTGCACATGTCTGGCGGATACCTCTACAAGAATTTTTTTATCCATAATGTCCTCCTGGTGCTTTCTCATGATTTTACTAGGTTTATTTTACTACCAATCGCCTATTTTCGCAATTCAAATTGTTTTATTATTGTCTTTTGAGACAATATCCGGTATAATTGTTTGGGTCTTGGGATTGTTTCCCGGAAAATGGAGTGACCTTGATGAACGAGTTACTGTGGTTCGCTTTTGCCTTGGCGAATTTCATACTTTTTTTGGGAATGTACAAACTGTTCGGTAAAACCGGCATTTTTGTTTGGGTTGCCATAAGTACGATCATTGCCAACATCCAGGTCACGAAGAATATCACTCTATTCGGTGTCGAAGCCACGCTAGGAAACATTACCTATGGGACGATATTTCTGGCCACCGACGCCCTAAACGAAATCTATGGGAAGAAATCCGCGCAAAAAGCGGTGTTGATGGGATTCTATGTCATGGTCGCCACAGTCGTTTTGATGCAGATGGCGATCTGGTTCATTCCCAGTACATCTGATTTGAACAATGATGCGCTTCGGTCGATTTTCGGTTTCTTTCCAAGACTTCTGGGAGCTTCGCTCACGGCATTTCTCATAAGTCAGTTTCTGGATGTCCATCTTTTTCAGAAAATCCGCGAGAAATTGCCATCCGACAAATTTCTTTGGGTCAGAAACAACGGCTCCACTTTCATCAGTCAATTGGTCGATACGGCCATATTCGTTCCAATCGCTTTTTTGGGAGTATATAGTGGCAGCGTGCTTTTACAGATCGGGTTGACTACATATCTTATAAAAGTCATCGTCGCGATGCTCGACACTCCGTTTCTTTATATATGCAAAAGAATCATCCCGTTTGATAACAACTGAAAGAAAAAAGCCGTGAAGGCTTTTTTTATCGGATGAACATGGAATCCCCAAAGGAAAAGAAACGATACTCTCTTTCGATAGCCTCTCTGTAGGCATTGAAAATGATCTCGCGGGACGAGAATGCCGAAACCAGCATCATCAAGGTCGACTTTGGCAGATGAAAATTGGTTATCAGTCCGTCGATCGCCCTGAACTGGAATCCCGGGTAGATGAAGATGTCGGTATATCCGGAGTCCGGACGAAACTCTCCATATTTGGCATATACGCTTTCTAAGGTCCTGGTCGAAGTCGTACCGACAGCGATGATTCTTCTTTTCTCCGTTTTCGCTTTATTTAGTGCTTTTGCGGCTTCGGTATCAAACACATAGTACTCGCTATGCATCTTGTGTTTGGTAAAGTCCTCTGTTTCGACCGGACGGAATGTCCCCAAGCCGACATGTAGGGTTAAAAACACGGTTTCTATTCCTTTTTCCCTGATTTCATCAAGTAGGGCTTTTGTGAAATGCAGTCCGGCTGTTGGGGCGGCTGCGCTGCCAAGTTCCCGTGAGTAGACCGTCTGGTAACGGTTTTTATCTTCCAGTTTTTCATGGATGTAAGGTGGCAGGGGTGTTTCTCCCAGTTTATCGAGAATCTCCGGGAATACGCCTTTGTAATACATCCGCATTTTTCTGATGCCGTCATCTTTTTCTTCAATACATTTTGCCATCAAAAGTCCCTGACCAAACGAGACAATCGATTCTTTTTTTATTCTTCTGGCCGGTTTGGCCAAGGTTTCCCAAACATCGTCTTCCATTTGTCTCAATAACAGTATTTCGATATGAGCTCCGGTGTCAGGCTTCTCTCCGATCAGCCTCGCTGGCATCACTTTGGTATCATTCAAAACGAGAACATCGCCTTTTTCCAGGTATTGCGGTAAATCCCGGAAATGTCTGTGTTCTAGATTGAAATTAGTCCTGTTTACCATTAAAAGCCTTGAGTCCGTGCGATTTGGCAACGGAGACTGGGCAATGAGATTTTTGGGCAATATGTAATCAAAATCGCTTGTTTTCATTCAAAAAAGACTCTCCTGGTACATTTTTTTCAGATGATGATACGCTTTTTCCGTCGCCACCCGTCCTCTCGGAGTCCGGGAAAGATATCCGCTTTGGATAAGATAAGGCTCGTACACATCTTCCAAAGTCTGCGGATCTTCGCTTATCGAAGTGGCGATCGTGTCGAGACCGACCGGACCGCCTTTGTATTTTTCGATGATGGTCGAAAGGTATTCCCGATCCTTCCGGTCGAGACCGCATTCGTCAATTTTCAGCTTCTCCAATGCTTTTCTGGTGATATCTAAGGTGATCGTGCCGTCACCGAGGATGTCGGCAAAATCTCTCACTCTCCGGAACAACCGGTTTACGATCCGCGGAGTTCCGCGGCTGCGTTTGGCCAGTTCGATGACTGCCTGGCTATCAATCGGACAGTCATAGATCCGGGAAGTCCTTTGACAAATGGTCTCCAGCTCGCCGTCAGTATAGAAATCAAGGCGGTGCACAATGCCAAAACGTTCGCGTAGCGGCCCAGAAAGATCACCGAAACGCGTGGTGGCTCCCACCAGGGTGAAAGGCGGGAGATCGACTCGGATCGACTTGGCTCCGGAATCCTTCCCTACAACAATGTCGATGACAAAATCCTCCATCGAGGAATACAATATCTCTTCAACAATTTTTGGCATCCGGTGAATTTCATCGATAAACAAAACATCGCCCGGTTCAAGCGAGGTTAGAATGGCCGCCAGATCACCGGTTCTTTCGATCGTCGGGCCACTGCAGGTCTTCATCTGAACCCCAAGTTCATTGGCGATTACCTGGGCCAAGGTGGTTTTCCCGAGTCCGGGAGGGCCGTAAAGCAAAACATGATCCAACGACTCTTCCCGCTTCCTCGCGGCTTTGACGGCTATTTCCATCATGTCCTTGACATTGGTTTGTCCGATGTATTCCGAAAACATCTGCGGGCGCAGAGTTTCTTCGATTTCATCGTCCATCAAAAGGTTGTTGCTGATGATTCGTTTATCCATAATGCACACCTCATATTCTATTATAGCAAATCACCGAATAAATTGTGCATTATTTTCGCTCATTTCTTGAATTATGACTTTATCTATACTATAATCATAATTAAGAAGGAGTCACATATGGTAAAATGGCAAAACATCGCGATATCATAGCAACTTACCTTCACGATTTTCCCGAAATCAAAAAGGCTTTCCAAAGCGCTCAGGAACAACTTGAGCGCCGTTTGTCCATGGTAAAGGAAGACAACGCCCACGAACTTGCCGATATCGAGAATTCATACAAGACATACGAAGACGACCATCTCCACAAATATATCGATAAAAACGATGAATTCAAAGAAAACATCGACTTCATAAACGCCGAATACCGGGAGCTTCTCGACGATGTCGAAAGCGATATCTCCCTCAACAACAAAAAAACCGAGGAACTGATCGAAGCCGAAACCAAGGAATTCGAAAACATCCTCAACGATATCGATAGCTTAAAGCAAGAAGCCGGCGACCAATATAACGAAATGACAAGAATGATCGGCGAAAAGATCGATCACGAAATGCATGTCCATCACGAATTCATCGCCCAGGAAAATGCGAAATTCCTTTCTACCCAGGAACATTACCAGGAAATTAATTCTGACCAGGCCAACCGTTTGATGTGGGCAATCGAGCAATCGAAAAACGCTCTTGCCGATCTGAGCAGCCGTTTAGAGGAAAAATCTAGCCAGCATGCCGCATTCATGGATGAATCTGCCACTGAAATATTGCATTCTTTGAGAGAAACCAAAGATCGTGTGAATTCTCTTTTCAAAGGAACCACCGATCTCTTTTCCGAACAAAAGCATCATATCGAGCAATTGAATCACGAACGCCAGAAACCGCATTCCCAGCTCAATCAGACCATCGTCCGCCAATACGTCAAGAAAATCCGGGAAGTGAACCAAAAAAAGATCGCTTTCGACCAGATGATCCGGAAAGAACTTGATTCTTCTCTCGAAGTAATCGGAGAGAGAATCATCAAATTCGATGCTGAGAAAAACCGGTTGGAAACTGAAAAAGCGATTCTTCAATATGAGATTGTCAAGAAAAAAGCCGATTATCTGCTAAACCGCAACAAACTGATCGCCGACAGCCTTATCTCCAAATATCAAAATGAAATTAAAAAAATCAAGATCGACTCTTTCAGACGTGTCGAGGAAATCAAGCTCGCGTATTACATGCCGGCGGCTTTTTTCCAGAACAGCATTAATCTCTACAGCAATTTCGCCTTTTACGTTAACGAATCCTTCACCGATCTCGACATGTTGCTTTCCGATCTTACCATGACAAACAAACGAATTACCGATCTGGAAACAAACTACGTGACGCATAGCGCCAAAGCCGTCGAGGATTACAAGCTTCGCGTGATGGCCCAGATAAACGAGGTAACCGGAAAACTGACAGGACTGATTACCAAAATCGATACTCTCAGCCGCGAAATCGTTACTCTCGAATCAAGAAATCAACTGGAAATCGCTGAAATCAGGAAAAAAATGGAATCTACCGATATCATGGGCGATTACCAGAAACATTTGGCCAAATTAGAAAACGACGAATATTTCGCCTGTTATCAGCATGACATAAACTTAAACAAGATCAAGGCAGCCAACCGTTGCGACGGCGAGTTGCTCGGGATCGAACAATCGGTTATCAAACTACATCGCGACCGGGAAATGATTGATGTCAGAGAAAGACAAGCAAAGGCGATGTCGCAAAACGAGAAAGAAATCCGCGATCTTGCTTATGACAAGGCTCTTGCCATTTTCCGGGCTGCCTATGATAGAAACAAACTGGCATCGGACATTCAGAACCAAATTGAATCGGAAAAAGTCGAATTCTCTTTTAAAGCCCACAATTACCTCTTCGCCCGCAAATATGAAGAACTTAGAAACAAACATCACAGGAGCGAAGCAGACGGCAGCGAAGGTGTCGTGGAATATGTCCACAACGCCCAAAAAATGATTGATGCCAACAACAACGAACTGAAAGACTTCATCGCCGGCATCGCGCAAGGACGCAACGCACGCGATTACGCCTACTATCTGGAAACCGTCAAGACAAACATGATCATGGCTCTCAAAGCCGAACTGAAAACAAAAACCGAGAAAAACCGCAAAGCGATTGATCTATATAAGGAACATTTCCAAAGAGCGCATGAGCTGTTGCAAGGCGCTTTTGCGGATATTTCGCATCAGATCAAGCAGCATCTGGCTAATCTAGACGAAAACATGGCTTTGGTCCAGGCCAATATGATCATCCGCGATCACGCTTATCTCCATCAAATAGCCGATATCTTCGCCAATGCCTATGACGATGCTTTTTCCTTCATCAAGGGGATTTCATCCAAAGCAGATCCGTCATTGCTTGAAAAGCAAAAAGAAAGCGCGTTAAACAATTACGTCATCTTAGCGGATATCACATTGACAGCTTTACAAAAGCCAAAGATTTCCGCCAAAAAAACCAATTCGGTATTGGAACACTATTATGTAACCACAATCGATTTGATAAATGATTCCATCAATACGGTAACCGCATTTTACGCAGACATGGAAATTTTCGTAAAGAAAAACGACATTTCATTCATCAAAAAAGCGGAAGAAAACGAAGCCACAAGCGAAAAGATGATCACTGAAGTATACGATGAGTTGATCGTCAAGGCCGCCCGAATGGGAAACGACAGCGACAAAAAAGTCAATTCGATGAAAAAGATCACCACTTCCATCGAATCCGAATTGAAAAGAAAAGTCGCCAAGGTGAATTCGCTTTACATAAACAACATGAAAACCGAAGCCGACAAACTCGGTTACATAAGCAAGTCGTTCGAAAAGATCATGTCCGACAACGAAAGAGCTTTGGCAACTTACCGCATCTCGGAAACAGCTCGGATCAAACGCGAAGGTGCCGACAGGGAAAAAGCTTACGGAAAATTCATTCGTGACTACGAAAGGCAAAAAGCCGCCAGCGAGGAAACTTGCCGGTTGGAAGGCGATTATTCGGCCCTTTCTGCCCGCAAGGGTGTGTCTGACATCGAATCAATGTTAAAGGAATACGAGGAAAAAACAAAATTATTGCCGAAAGAACGCGATAAATCCATCATAGCCCTGGAATCCGGAAAAGAAACCAAGATTATGAAACAGAATACCGCACTCATGCAACAACTGGCAATCATCGAGGGTAACAAATTCAGTTCACGTCCAAAATTTATGAAAGAAATCGAAGCAATCAAAGACCGGCTGCCGACTGATTATCTACATCTGTACCAGGAAATCCAAAAAGCGGAATCCGACTTATTGCAACAATATATCGAGACCGAAACCTCGATCAGCCGCGATTTTCAACTGTTCCTTTCGGGACAGGAAAGCCACAAGCGACTTTTGTCCGACGAAAAACTAGTCTATTCCCCGTTTGAAGGTTTCCTAGATTTACAGGACAATCTGATCGAAAAAGCCGCCGGCGCTTACGAAACAGCGATTGACAAGTCAGATCTGGCCACGAAAAAGATTAAGGAAACCGAAAACAATTCCAAGGAAAAACAAGACCGGATCATCAACGAATAAATTAAAAGGAGGTGTCCTTGATGGCTGAAGAAAAGAACCAGCCGAAAACTGGCAATACCAACAGCGAAGCTTATCTAGAAAAATCACGCCAGTCCTACGAAAAGGAAATGGCTCTTTTCGAACAGTTCTACAAGAATATTAGCCACCGAGCCGACACCCACCGTCAGATCACCGTTAACAATGTCAACGAAGTCGAAAAAAGGCTTACCTCTCTCAAAGAGGAAGCCGACAAGTTACGTGATTCGATCTTCTATCATGACGAAACGGTCATAGTCGACCGTCAGGAGATCATCGCCAAGACCGAAGACGATGTCCATCAGAACAACTCGCTTCTTCTGGCCAACGATCGTTACGACGCTGAAAATCTGGTGTCAACCGTCGATTACATGAACAAAGCGCTCATTCAGGTCAAACTGGATTTCTTCGATGCCTATAACAACAGTTATCTGAAATCAATCGTCGCCAACGACGATTTCACCGCCCTGTTCGAAGCCAAGTCGGAAACTTTCCAAAAAGTTCTCGACAAACATCAAAAAAACGTTATGTCGATTTTTCTTGATCTTAACGAGGAAATCCGCGAAATGGACGATAAGATCGCCAGAATCATGCACGAGAAAAACGATACGATCAGTTCCATCGTCCAGTTCTACGATCAGGAAAGCAAAAACTACGTGGACAACCAGTTGATGTTCTCACCGGCGTCGGATCCGACATCGATCGACATTCAAGCTCTGGTATCAGACAAAATCAACCAATTTCATACCTTCAGACGTCATTTGGAAGAACAGACCGCTAATGTCGAAAAACATATCGTCGGCAATTTCACGGACCTTGACCACCAAATCGTCGGGAAAATGGAGAAACATATCGGAAACACTATGTTGAACAATTCCGATTTCTTCAACAGCCCGGAAGATTACCTGACCCAGATGAAAAAAGATATCGTCAAAGCCGATGAATCCGGCGACAAGGAAAAATCCGCCAGACTGCTAGAAATTTACATGAAGGCGAAAGATTACGAAAAATATCGGACCGATTGCCAGAAAAGGGCAACAAGGATGCTGAAAAAACACCGGGAAACCCGCAAGGAAATCCTTACCGAATACATACTCGAATCAAACAGAACCGTGAATAATCTCGAACGGACTCTGAAACTTTACCAGGAATTGATGCAATACGACACTTTCCTGGCCCAAGCCGTCGGAGACGATTCATCCAATGTGATCAAGGACGAACTTAACTATCTGTCCTTGCTTTCCGCCAACAAAGAATTCAAGGCCAATATCAATTTCGATATCGAAAGCCAGACATTGAAAGACACAATCAACGAAGTCGAAGGCAAGCTCGTCTATCAGGTGAAAAAGGAATTATCGCTCCAGGAAAAGGAACTTCTCGATGTCATAACCGATCTCCAGAATTTCCTTTACGACCGTAAAGCGGAATGCTTCGAATCTCGGAAATCAGTCGAAAAGGAAAGACTTCTGATCGACCGAATGCAAGAAGCCATGAACTGTCATCTTGAGCATATGCACAACATGGCTAGTCTCAATCGTCGCTGGGATTCGGAAGTGCTGGAAATCCTCGTCCACGACATCAGACAGGGCGAAACCCACGACATCAAGGTTGTCGATGCTGCCGCCAAGATCAGATTGGCACTAAAAGAATATGACATCAAGGCATTGCATTTCAAAACTATGTATGAAAACGAACTCAGTTATTTAGTCATGCAGTCTTCCAGGGTCAGCGAAGAAAACGAAATCCACAACGATTTTGTCGTCACCACTCTGGAAAACCAGATGCGTTTCACAAAAGAACAAATTGATCTGGCGAACTCCGAATACGAAATGCGGGTCGATGCGATCATAAGAGCCGTCAATGAGGAACGCAATTATGTCGAACAGATCTACGCTAACCAGGCGGAAAGATATCAGAAAAAACTTAAAATCATGGATGACGCCTATCAGGCCAACCTGTATCACAACAACCATCTTCTGACCGAAACCGAAGACCAGAAGATTCATAAAATACTTGGTAAGGAACTCGATAAGATCAAACGCCAGTATCTTGACGAAAAGAATTCCGTGCTTGTCGCCATGGAGAATGATGTTGTAATGGCAAACGCCAAAAAAAGGCTTCGTGAACTAGACGACAAACTGGAAGATGCGATGGATGATGCCAAAATTCTTCGCGACAACACCATAACCGAGATGTCAGAACAATACGCTTATGCCAAGGACCGTATTGAGGCGATCAAACCGTATTTGGATAACAAAGTCAATATTCTTGACCCGACATTCTACGGTTCCATGCAAAGCATAAATCAACGATACCGCCACAACCTCAAAAACGCCGAAAGCGAACTGGACACGGCAACGAAACAACTGATCGCCGATTATGTGGTCGTTTACAATTCCATGCGTCCGGAACCGAGCAATCCGGAGCTCAGACAAAAAATGAGCGAACTTGTCGGCACCAGGGAAAGATTGAACCAGGAATATTCCCTGAAGATGCAATCCATCGAAAACGACTTTAATAAGTCGTCTCAGGAATATGACAATCAAATCAGATTATTCCGTGAGAAAGTCGATGCAGACAAGGCTCTACTTCTTAACAAGCACCAACAGGTGAAACAACGGATTTCCAACGATCTCGCACAGATTGATATCGGCTACCTCGGGTTCCAGAAAAAACAGATTACCCAACATGAGAATTCCATTCGTCATCTGACGGAGGAATACCAGGAAGCAAAAAACGCTAGCCAAGTCTTGCGGGAAAACCTCAGTCTGGAATTCGGACATCTGCTTTCTTCCTATAAGCCTTACATTCGGTTATTGAAGAAAGACCGCGATATTCGGGATGTATTCTCGGAAGTCAACCGCAAGGCAAGAAAGAAATTGCATTCGGAACAAAAGGAAATAAAAAAGCGGATGCGTATAACTAAACTTATTCCATAAAAAAACGTCGGTGATCCCGACGCTTTTTTTATTTTAATTCTTTTAAAAGACTTTTCCCATAGGATGTCTGTTCGACCTCGAAATTGTCAGCTACCGTAGCACCGATGTCGGCAAATGTATCGGATGTTGGCAAAAACGAACCATTCAAATCGCGGTTGTAAATGAACAGGGGAATATACTCCCTTGTATGGTCAGTTCCTTTGAAGGTCGGATCGTTTCCGTGATCGGCGGTTATCATGAGAAGATCGTCAGCATTTAGTTTTTCCAACATGACTTTTAAATCGGCATCAAATTCCTCCATGGCGTTCTTGTATCCAAACGGATCGCGGCGATGGCCGTATTTGGCATCGAAATCGACAAGGTTAGTAAAGCATAATCCGGTAAAATCGTCGTTTGCGATAGCCATGGTCTTTTCCATTCCGTCATGATTCGAGACGATTCCCTGATGTCTGGTGATTCCGGAGCCGTTGAAGATATCGCGGATTTTACCGACCGATATCACATCGTATTTTGCCCTTTCCAAGAAATTTAGGACTGTGTCTCCCGTCGGACTCAAAGCGAAATCGTGACGGTTCGGGGTACGGGTGAAACCAGTTTGGGGATTCCCTATATACGGTCTTGCGATGATTCTTCCCACGCGCCATTCCGGTTTCATCATGATCTCCCTTGTCTTGCGGCAGATCGAATACAATTCTTCAAGCGGTATTATATCTTCGTGAGCGGCAATCTGGAGTACGGAATCGGCGCTGGTGTAAACAATCAATTCACCGGTTTCCATTTGTCTTGGTCCCAATTCCTTGATGATCTCGGTACCGGATGCAGCGACGTTTCCGATGATTTTGCGGCCGGATATCTTTTCGAGTTCTTCGATCAACTCCGGCGGAAACCCGCTATCGGTGAAAGTTTTGAAAGGCGTTGTCGTCCGGATTCCCATCATTTCCCAATGGCCCGTCATGGTGTCCTTACTTGAACTCAACTCAGCCATTTTCAGGGTGTTGGCAAGCGGGTTTATCACCGGATGGACTCCTTTGATATCGGTCAGGTTTCCGTATCCGAACGATTCTAAAAGCGGTAATCTGATTCCTCCGGTAGCTTTAGCGAGATTGCCGATCGTATTGGCGCCTTCGTCGCCGTAATCGGCTGCGTCCGGCATGGCGCCGACTCCCACCGAATCCATAACAATCAAAAATATGCGTTTGTATTTCATTTGATTCACTCTTCTTTCCTAGCGCGCGGATGCGCCTTTTCGTATTCTTCCGTCATATGCCGACGGCTGATATGCGTGTATGTTTCCGTTGTCAGGATATCCTCGTGTCCGAGTAACTCCTGAACCGAACGGAGATCGGCTCCGTTTTCCAAAAGATGGGTGGCGAACGTGTGCCTTAAAGTATGCGGTGATATCGGTTTGTCGATGCCGGCCTTGAGTGCGAGACTGCGAATCAGTTTGAATAACCCTACCCGGCTCAGTTTTTCTCCCTGACGATTGACAAAAACGGCTTCCCGGTTTTTCGGATTCATTTTCTGTCTAGCGTTTCCGAGATAGTTTCGCAAAGCGACGATCGCTTCGCCTCCCAAGGGAACGATCCTTTCTTTGTTTCCTTTTCCGGTGATGTTGACAAGCGCCATGTTCAGATGAAGATCGGATATTTCGAGATCCGTCAGTTCGGATACCCGAAGTCCCGATCCGTAGGCTAGTTCGATGATCGCCACATTTCTATAATCCAGTGAAGAGCCTTTGCCTCTGGCCGCTTCCAGAAGCCGACCGATTTCATCGGTATTCAGCACGACGGGCAAGGATTTGGTAGTTTTCGGTTTTGGAATCTTGACGACCAGATTTTCATCCACTTCCCTTTCCTGCATCAGATACTGATGAAATGAACGCAAAGCCGAAAGCTTTCTGGTGACGCTTTTAGGATCCATGCCTTTTCTTTTCAGTCTGGCTAAATAATTCTGAATGTGTTCCTTCGTGATTGCGCGCGGCGTTTTCAGTTGATAATTGGTTTCCAAAAAAGTGAGGTAATCCGATACATCGTTTGAATAGGATAGTATCGTGTTGGGCGCAAGGCCTTTTGTGACACGCAAGTAATAGATATATTCCTTTTCCAGGTTTTTTAGCATGTCATTCCTCCCCGAACAGGTCGCGCATGACCGTATTCGCAAGATCCAATCCCTTACGCGTCAGTCTGATTCTGCCGGAATCGTCTGTTAGAAGGCCCGTTTCCAGATGCTTTTTTAAAGCGGGAAACCGTTCGAATACATCCAGATTGGTTTCGTGTTTGAATTCGTTTTTGTCGATGCCGTTGACTTGTCGTAATCCGAGCATGACTCTTTCAAGTTCGAACTCGAACATTTCTTCCGTTGTCAATATTCCTTTTCCATCAAGCACTGCTTCGATATATCCTTTCCATCCCGATATGTTGCGAAATCGTTTCGAGTCGTATTGCGAACAGGCTCCCAGTCCCACACCGAGATATTCCTCCAGATTCCAGCACGATGTGTTGTGGAGCGATTCTTTTCCCGGATGGGAAAAGTTGCTGATCTCGTAACGATTATATCCGAGATTTTCCAATCCGTCTATCACCATGTCCGACATGTCATAAACCAAATCGTCTTCCGGGAGTTTCACAATGCCAGCCATAACATCGTGATAAAGTCGGGTTTTCTTTTCCAATATCAGAGAATACCAGGAAACATGATCGGGCCTCAGTTTTCCGATTGATGCGATATCTTTTTCCACGAGTTCTGTGGTTTCTCCCGGCAACCCGTAGATCATATCGAAATTGATGTTGTCAAATCCGGCGCGGCGGAGTGTTTCCAGAGCGGATTTTGCCATTTGATATCCACCAGTACGACCGATAGATTTCAAAAGATCCAAGGAAAATGTCTCTACTCCGACACTGATGCGGTTGATGCCGCCTTGTTTCCAGAGTCTGGCGTTTTCCGGTGTAATATCAATCAAATTGGTTTCCAGGGTGAATTCCTTAAAAACATTCTTATGAGTAACATCCCGGATCGACTCCAGGACTATTAGCATCAAATCCTCTTCCAGATACCCCGGGGTTCCGCCGCCTAAGTAGACGGTTTCGACATTTTCAAGAAGTGTTTTTTTCATCTGCATTTCGCAAGCCAGAGCATTTACGTATTTTTCCCGGTGACTTCGATCGGAGATCATCTTGGGGAAGTCGCAATAATGGCATATCTGACGGCAAAACGGAATATGGACATACAGGCCTTTGATCACATTATCACCGATATTATGTTAACATAATTCGGTCGTTTTGTATACCGTTTTGCCTTTGTGGTATAAAAAACCGGTCCCGGCAAGCCGGGTCCGGCATCAATCAATCGTTATTTTTCGTCATCAAGGGACAAGACCGCCATGAATGCTTCCTGCGGTATCTCGACCGATCCGACGGCTTTCATTCTTTTTTTGCCTTCCTTTTGTTTTTCTAGCAATTTCTTTTTCCTGGAAACGTCGCCCCCGTAACATTTGGCAAGCACGTCTTTTCTCAATGCTTTGATGTTGGTTCTCGCTATGACTTTGGAACCGATCGCGGCCTGAATCGGAATTTCAAAGAGTTGTCGTGGCAAAATCTCTTTCAACTTCTGACAGATCCTCAATGACCGCGGATAGGCGAAATCCTGATGGACGATCAATGCCAGGGCATCGATCGGTTCGCCGTTTAAAAGGATGTCGACTTTTACAAGTTTGCTTTCGCGGTAACCGGCAAGCTCATAGTCAAGCGAAGCATAGCCCTTCGTTCCGGATTTAAGCCGGTTGAAGAAATCGAAAATGATTTCCGACAACGGCATTTCATAGATTAGTTCCACCCTGATAGCCGAAACATACTGCATATCCTTGAAGATTCCTCGTTTGTTCTGACAAAGTTCCATGATGTTCCCGACATAATCGCTAGGCGCAATGATCGTTGCCTTAACGTAAGGTTCATCGATTGAGCGAATTCTTTGTACGGCCGGCATTTTGGCTGGATTGTCGATCTCGATCGTGGTATTGTCGGTAAGATTGACCCGGTAATTCACCGATGGGGCCGTAATGATTACGTTTTGCAGGTATTCCCTCTCGATCCTTTCCTGGAATATCTCCATATGCAGAAGGCCTAAGAATCCGATGCGGAAGCCAAATCCGAGGGCTTCCGAACTTTCCGGTTCATAGATAAGGGATGAATCCGACAAGATCAGTTTTTCCAGAGAATCCTTCAGATCTAGATAATCGTCGGCATCGACCGGATAAACACCGGAATAAACCATCGGGGTCAGTTTTCTATATCCCGGCAACATGTTTTTCGCTGGTTTGTCATTGTTTGTAATAGTGTCGCCGACATGGACTTTTTCGACATTTTTGATCGTTGCGGCGATCCAGCCTACGTCTCCGGCTCCGAGAAAATCCCGCGATTCCTCTTTGGGAGTATAGACGCCGAGGTCCGTCACCTCGTAAACTCCTCCCGTCGCCATCAACCTGATTTTGTCCTGCCGGCGGATGACGCCGTTTTCAACCCTCAAAAGAGGAATGACGCCCCGGTAGGTGTCGTAATGCGAATCAAATATCAAAGCCTGGAGCGGCAACTCCGGATCGCCTTTGGGAGCCGGAATTTTTTCGACGATCGCTTCTAAAATCTCCTTGACGCCTATTCCTTCTTTTGCGGAAGCATCGATGGCGCCATCGGTGTCAAGACCAATCACATCGGAGATTTCTTTGCGAACCTCCGCCGGTCTCGCACTTGGAAGATCGATCTTGTTGATGACGGGAATTATTTCCAGATCGTTGTCAAGCGCCAAATAGACGTTGGCGAGCGTCTGAGCTTCGATACCTTGGGTGGCGTCTACCACAAGAAGCGCTCCTTCGCAGGCTGCTAAGCTCCGTGATACTTCGTATGTGAAGTCGACATGTCCCGGGGTGTCGATAAGGTGGAATATATATTCCTCGTTGTTTTTCGCTTTGTATCTCAATTCGACGGAATTCAGTTTAATCGTGATTCCACGTTCTCTTTCCAGGTCCATCGAATCAAGCAATTGACTTTTCATTTCCCGCATCGGAACGGCATTGGTCAACTCCAGGATGCGGTCGGCAAGGGTGGATTTGCCGTGGTCGATATGAGCGATGATCGAGAAATTACGGATTTTTTTCTGGCGTTCGCGCATTTTTTGGTAATCTTCCATGGCTTCACCATTCCTTTCTTTTAATAATTTTACACCCAATTGCCCATGTTTGGCAATCGGGCTCTTTCATGCCAGTAAAAAAAGCATATGTTTCCAATATGCTTTTTTTGTATCAGACCATCTGTAAGCCATGTTCTGTCCTCCTTGCGGAGTGGCAATCATTTATCTCCGGCCATAGGCCGCCAGCGAATTCGGTTCGATTTCCGATCCGCCATGCCCCTACCAATATTTGGGTTTCTAGCTTGCGGGGTTTACCGCGTTTCATCCGTTGCTTTTCGCAACGACTCGTCTCTGTGGCACTTTACGGATACCGGGGCCTTTTACATCCCTTTTTCCGCCGTCACCAAGCGGTGCCCAAACTTATCGGTTCGTTTGGCGCAAACACTACAGGCATCACAGCCTGTGCTAGCATGGACTTTCCTAACACCTAAGTGCTCGATTGCCCGGTGGT
The DNA here is from genome assembly GCA_035379945.1 of Bacillota bacterium. Classification (GTDB taxonomy): domain Bacteria; phylum Bacillota_I; class Bacilli_A; order Izemoplasmatales; family Hujiaoplasmataceae; genus JAAYZB01. The sequence continues at coordinate 13,611 of DAOSWG010000006.1, read as the reverse complement.
CTGACAATAATATTATATCACTTTTGTTCTTTGTTGCCTATGGAGTCTAAAACTGCCTTTCTGGAAAGGTCGACGCGGCCTTTGTCGTCGATGCCGATCACTTTGACCGTGATCACATCGCCAAGTTTGACGATGTCTTCGACTTTTTCAACTCGTTCTTTGGCCAGTTTGGATATGTGGACCAGTCCATCCTGACCGGGCCACAATTCGACGAAACAGCCGAATTTCTCGATCCTGACGACGGTTCCCTGATAGACTTCGCCGACTTCGACTTCGCGGATGATGTCTTCGATCATCTTCACAGCCATGTCGATGAAGAACATATCCTGATGCATGATCGTGACGCGTCCGTCTTGTTCGATGTCGATCGTTACCTGGTTGCACTTTTCGATGATTTCGTTGATGGTCTTTCCGCCGCCGCCGATGATCTCGCGGATCTTGTCGACCGGAACCATCATCATTCTGACTTTCGGAGCGTACTTGGAAAGTTCGGCTTTCGGTTTGGCGATTGTCGCATCCATGACATCGAGAATCTCCATGCGGGCCTTTTTAGCCTGGGCAAGAGCTTCTTTCATGATTTCCCTGGTGATGCCGTCGATCTTGATATCCATCTGCAGGGAGCAGATTCCGTTTCTGGTTCCGGAAACCTTGAAATCCATGTCTCCGAAATGATCTTCCAAACCCTGGATGTCAGTCAGAATGGTGTAATTGTCACCTTTTTTGACTAGTCCCATGGCGATGCCGGCGACAGCTGACTTCATCGGTACACCGGCTGCCATCAAAGCAAGGCTACCGGCGCAAATCGTCGCTTGCGATGATGATCCGTTGGATTCGAGAATTTCCGACACAACGCGGATCGCATAGGGGAATTCCTCTTCCGATGGCAATACCTGCAACAAGGCTCTTTCGCCTAGGGCGCCATGACCGATTTCCCGTCTTCCGGGACTGCCGTAACGGCCGGTTTCGCCGACGGAGAATTGCGGGAAATTATAATGGAGCATGAACCGTTTGCCATCCTCCACCGACACACCGTCGATGATCTGGGCTTCGCCCAGGGCTCCTAAAGTAACGGTAGCCAGTGCCTGTGTCTGACCTCGCGTGAACATCGACGATCCATGTGTGCGTTCGAAAAGGTCGATCTCGGCGGAAAGCGGCCTGATCTCGTCAAGCTTACGTCCGTCGGGACGGATTTTCTCATCGGTTATAAGTCTTCTGACTTCGTCGACTTGGATTGTTTCCAACACCCGGTCGGCGAATTTGATTTTTTCTTCGATTTCGTCCTTGTCGAATCCCTGAGACTTGTATTCCACAATCAGGGTTTCGCGGATTTCCTCTTCAATGGTTCCGATCGCATCGCGGCGGGCCAGTTTCTCCGGAATTGTGATCGCCTTGATTATACGGCCTTTTTCCAGTTTTCTGACTTCTTTGTCGATATCATCCGGCACGGTGGATAGTTCGATTTCCATTTTTTCTTTGCCGACGGAGGTGATGATTTCTTCTTCGAAAGCCACCAATTCCTTGATCTTGTCGTGGGCAAACATGATTGCTTCTAACATGACGTCTTCGGAAAGTTCCTTGGATCCGGATTCGACCATGTTGACGGCATATTTGGTGCCGGCAACTGTCAGATCGAGATCGGAAACAACCAGTTCCTCGGCGGTTGGGTTGCAGATGAATTTGCCGTCGATCATCGCGACCACGACACCGGCAACGGGGCCGTTGAACGGTACGCCGCCAATTCCCAAAGCGAGGGATGAACCTAGCAAGGCTGCCACGAATGGCGAGTTGTCGGGATCAACCGACATCACGGTGTCGACAATCTGGACTTCGTTGCGGAAATAGTCGTCAAACAGCGGACGAAGCGGACGGTCGATCGCCCTGGATGTAAGGATCTCTTTTTCCGTGGGACGACCTTCCCGGCGCAGAAAACCTCCGGGAATCTTGCCTGCTGCATACAGTCTTTCCTGGTAGAGCACCATCAAGGGAAAGAAATCCTGGCGTGAGGGTTCCTTGCCGACGACGGCTGCGGACAAAACGGCGGTATCGCCCATTCTTATCATCACGGCACCGGTAGCCTGTTTGGCGTATCTTCCGGTCTCTACCGTGATTGTTTTTCCGCAAAACTCCCTTGTAAAAGTTTGATTTTCACTCATTATCTATGTCCTCATTTCTGAATAATCGGTTATTATAAAAACATTATACCATAAATCGTATAAAACACCGGTCTTTTTTTCAAATAATGAGCACCCAATAACTTGGGTGCTCGAAGTCTTATAGACTAGCGGCGCAAGCCGAGTTTCTTGATCAACGCCTGATAGCGTTCCATGGAAACCGACTGCAAATACTTAAGCAAACTTCTGCGTTTTCCGACTTTCATGAGCAGGCCGCGGCGGGAATGGAAATCATGCTTGTGAACCTGAAGATGTTCATTCAAGGAATTGATTTCTTCCGTCAGGAGCGCCACTTGAATTTCGGGGGAACCCGTGTCCCCTTCCTTGAGGCCGTATTCGACGACGATCTCATGGACTCTTTCTTTCGTAAGTGCCATAATGTTCTCCTCCTTCTTTAGACTTACCCCAATCCGCATTTGACGTCGGAGACTCGTCAAATCCAGGTTCGGGCGCGAGAAATATTATATCATAATGCATGTCTATATGCAAGGAATATTTCCTTACTCCGCCAACCTTGAGATTATGCCTTTCAGAATGACGAACAACGACATGGTATCCTGGTTGCAATACAAGATAAGGTCTTCCCTGATTTGCATCCTGTTTTCCATGGATAGATACGGTAAATAGGCATATTGCAGATAGGCTTCCAATCCGTTGGCGATCGCCATTCCCTTGTAGGCGTCCTCGGCGAACACCGGTAAAACGCTTTTGAGCGAATAACTGCCGGAAAGGTCGGGATGATAGTAGTTGTAGGCTTTGGCCTCTGCTTTGGAATATCCTTTGGCAAGATAAAAAGGCGAATCGTTTTTCAAAACTTTTAGCAGATCGAACAACCGGTCTCGGATATTATCGAGTCTTTCCTTGTACACCGGGAAAAGTTGAGCGAGTTCCTGTAGACGGTTGTCCTCGAAAGTCTGGTTGTACACAATGACCGAAGAATTCCCGTCAGGGATCACTTCCAAGAGCCTTTCGACCAGTTTGCGGCGATTGTCCCGGTCTGAAGGCATCACGTAATCATAATGGATCAAACCGGATTTGTCGGTTTTCGAATCTTTCTGGACATGTACGGAAAACTGGAATACGCTTTGCGTATAACACTTCTCTCCCGTAAAACGGGGAATCGGAGAAGGATAAGCCTCGAAATCGAGAAAATAAAGCGGATAGACAAGCGATTCAAGTTTGTCGGAGATCTTCTTCCTGTTGATGAATTCGTAGTCGTTTTGTACGCAGTATCTTTGCATAAGATTGCATTCGCGCTGCAACCAGGAGATCGGAACATCAAGCATGTCGACCATTCCGGAATTCACGAGTTCATAGGTTTCATGGACCGGATCGGTTCTTTTTTTCCCTTCCCGAAAACCCAGGTGTTGGTGAAAATACGAGAATATGGAATTCTTTTTCGGAACGTGTTCGAAACAGAAATCGACATATGGACAGGCAAACGCCGTATGCGGCAGACATTCGTTTTTGACGAGGAGGCAACGGGAGTCGTCGTTCAGTTTGATGTGGTTGATCATCCGGTACAAATCCGTTTCCAGGATTTCTCGTGCTGCCGGCAACAATTCCGAGATTTTGAAGAAGGAAAGCATTTCCGGCTCCGGCTCAAGCTTGTTGCGAACATATTCGGAATTGAGAAGAACAAGAACAGTTTCGGTTTTTTTGTTGGAATCGGATTTGTCAAAGACATATGCCCGGAACAGGGCATCATAAAGCAAACGGCCCGATTCCAGATTCCGTGCCATATATTTCGCCATGCTGAAACCGGCTTCCGTGATCAACTGGCGGTTAGGTTTATAGGTCTGATCCTTGATTTTCGTGAAAAGCGGACGGCGGCGCCTGCCGTCGATATCGCATATTTCGGTGAGGTTGTGGCTTGTGGCCGCACTGATCAGGTAATAGGTGTTTTCATTTTCCGTTTCGATCATGCGGGCTGCCCATGCGTAAAGGGTGAATCTTTCTTCGAAAGGAATCTCGATCCTGGCTTCCGGCTTGTTTCTTTCCTTATCCGGATAACCGATGGCGGCTGCCAGGGAAGCTAGAATATCCTCACGGGCTTTTTCCCGTAAAATTCTGGTGATTTTGGCGGTATCGGGATTATCAAGTCTTTTTGATTCATAGTCACCGTTCTCCACGGGGATTTGACCAAAATCGACGGGTAAAACCGTCTTTTCTTCCTGATCGTCGTCCCTGTCCTGATGATAATTCAGGGCAGCATAACGATAACAGCGTATGTAGTTCATGAGTTTCGTGCTGGTTATCCTCATCGGTTGACTCCTCTGGTAATTCCAAATCTATTATATCACAACATAAAGGCGAAACATCGCTGAAATATGTTCATATGATGTTCATCATCGCGATGAATTCCCTTTCTTCGGTTTTAGCTCCTTCCGGATCTTCTCCCGCATAATCGTCTAAAAGCATCATCATGTTATCTTTTCTTATCCATATTGCCTCGATATTCCTAGGCAAAGGAAAAAACAGGGGTGTTTTTCCCTCTAAGACATAATAATAGCTGATCGTCGACTGACCCTCGTCATGTCTTGTCAGAATCAGGGAAAGCCGGGCCCCGCTTTTTTTTATGGCATCCGCGAATGTTTCGTCTTCCGTCTCGGCAAAAGGAAAATATAATAGCCCGTCCCCTTGACGTTTGAAAGCGAGAACCGAATCACCGTCAGTCATTATCAGGTGTAGATAGGTTTTCTTCCGATTGTTCCTTACATCCTTCTTTGTCAGGTTGTCTGTGTATATTTCGATTTCCATCCAATGCCTCCAAAAAATGACCGACCGGCTTCTTGAGCCAGTCGATGACAAATCCGATCCCAAGGCCGTAGATTACGGTCGTGGGTCCGATATAAAACCATTCTGACTGATGGTGAAAATATAATCCGGCGAAAATGGTCAAAATCAATGCGATGAATTCGCCGATGATCTTGGCTTTGCCAAAGGAAACCCGGAAAAGTTTGTGCATTCCGTAACAAAGTTCGTCAAGCGCCGGCAAAGGGTATTTGCTGTAAAGCAAAAAATTGATCCCGACGGCGCAAATGATGATGGCGATAAACAGATACATAAGATTCCAGAAAAGATTTTCATCTACGACGGACGGAATCACCAAAAGCAAAAGATCGATTACGAAACCGATGTAAAAACTGATAAGAACCGGAAAGAGCATCCAAAGATCCGGTTTTTTCAGTTGGATGAGATAAGCGATCGAAATGATGACAAGTGCGAAAATCGGTGTCAGATATTTGTATTCGATCGGAATCCCTTCGTAAAAATTCCGGTTCAGGGCGTCCCAGCTCGACATCCCGAGATTCGTCTTCTGGATAAACGCCACGTTAATGCCGAGAAAAGTGAGACCCAGGATGTAGATTATCGTGTTCTTGATCGTGAATTTTCCGCGCATCGCGTTGCCTCCGCCGTCTTCCGGTATCTTTTTTTGATTATACCACAATCATATGTGTTTTTCGTCACGTGGTTTATCAAAAAAGGCCGTCCGTTTCCGGACGGCCACATTTTCAGGCGACCAGGGCGATTTTAAGAACGTCTTCAAGCGTTTCGGCAAAATCGATTTCCAAAACGTCACGGACTTCCGAAGGAATGTCCTCGACATCTTTTTCGTTACCCTTCGGGATGACAATCTTCTTTAACCCGCTGCGGCTGGCTGCGATGGCTTTTTCTTTCAAACCGCCGATGGGCAGCACTCTTCCTTTGAGGGTGATTTCGCCGGTCATGCCGACGAAGCGATTGACCTTCTTTTTTCCGAAAGCGGATATCAACGCCGTGGCGATGGTGACGCCGGCCGAAGGTCCGTCTTTCGGGATGGCACCTTCCGGAACATGGATATGGATGTCGGTATTGTCGAATACTTTCGGATCGATGCCAAGCTTTTCGCTGTTTGATCTAACATAAGACAAGGCGGCCATGGCCGATTCCTTCATCACGTTTCCGAGATTGCCGGTCAGGACAAGGTTGTTTTTACCTTCATAATACGTGGCTTCGACATCTAAAGTGTCGCCTCCTGCGATGGTGTAGGCAAGTCCGGTAACGACGCCGACCATGTCTTCTTTCTGCACGCCGTTGTTGAAGAAAAGCGGTTTGCCGAGATAATGGTAAAGATCGTCCGGTCCGACGGTGACCTTTTCAAGTTTGTCGACCAGGATTTCCTTGATGGCTTTTCTCGTGATCGAACCGATCAGCCTTTCAAGCTGACGGACGCCGGCTTCGCGGGTGTAATCTTTGATGATCTGGCGGATCGTTTCATCTTCGATTTCCAGTTTTCCCTCTTCCAGACCATGATTCTCAATCTCTTTCTTGATCAGGAAGCGTCTGGCGATATGGAATTTCTCGATTTCCGTATAGGATGAGAGTTCGATGATTTCCATCCGGTCGCGCAGAGGAGCGGGAACATTTTCCAGATAGTTGGCGGTTGTGATGAAAAGAACCTGGGATAGATCATAATCCTCCTCGACATAGTGGTCGCTATAGAATTGATTCTGCTCGGGATCCAAAACCTCCAGCATGGCTGAAGACGGGTCGTTGTTCTGATTGATGACCAATTTGTCGATTTCGTCGATCAGGAAGACCGGATTAGCCACTTTGGCTCTGATCATGCCATTGATGATGCGGCCCGGCAGGGCGCCGACATATGTGCGGCGGTGGCCTCTGATTTCGGCTTCGTCATGGACGCCGCCGAGACTTGTCTTCACAAATTCCCGATTGAGAGCGTTCGCAATCGATTTGGCAAGCGAAGTCTTTCCGACTCCCGGAGGACCGGAAAGGCAGAGGATGGTTTGCGGGTTTTTCCCGGTGAGCATCTTCACCGACAGATACTCGATGATCCTTTCCTTGACTTTTTCCAAACCGTAATGGCTGGATTCAAGTTTCTGGATCGCGACATTGATGTCCTTTTCATCTTCAGTGGTTGTCTGCCAGGGAATCGAAATAAGGGTTTCAAGATAAGTCCTGACGACATTCGATTCGCTGGAATTAGCGGACAAATATTCGTAACGTTTTAATTCCTTCAGGGCTTTTTCGCGAACTCGGTCAGGCATGTCAGAAGCATTGATCTGTTCCAACAGTTTGGAAGCATCATCCTGTTTCGAATCGCCAAGTTCTTCCTGGATCGCCCGCATTTTTTCACGCAGATAATATTCTTTCTGGTTCTGATCGGCTGAACGACGAACCGATTCGTTGATTTTCGATTCGATCGTCTGGAGATTTTTCTCTTTTTCGATATCTTCTAGAATGTATTGAAGACGCTTGTTTATGCTGTTTGTAAGAAGGTACTTTGCACGTTCGTTTTCCGATATTCTCAATTCGGAGGCAATCAAATCGCAGAGTTTGTCAGAGGTGATGCCTCCCTGCATGGAATCCAAAACTTTTTTGGAATCGCGGAAAAGGAAGGAAGCGTTCTCGACCGTTTCCTTCGATACCATTTTTAGCAGAACCTGTTCTTCGTCCAAGTTTTCCGGCTGAAGCACCATGGTGGTGAAATCGATCAGATAGAATGGTTCCTTGGCAATGAGATCGTGAAGTTCGACCCGACCGATCGGTTCGAACTTGATTTTGAAATTGCCGTTTGGCAGTTTGATTTTGACGGATATGCGGGCAAGCAACCCCACGCCGAGAAAATCGGTGAATTCGGGTTCCAGAATTTCCGGATTGCTTTGAAAAACGAGCAGGACGTGTCCGTCGCGATTGTTTTCCGCCTCATAGATGGCATTTTTGGAAAAATCGCGGCCCACTTCTACGCGGACGTCGGATCCGGGCAAAAAGATAACGCCGCGGACGGGGACGACCGGAAGCCGGTCGCTGTATAGTTTGTTTGCTTCATACATCGGTAATCACCTCGCAATTAGAAGCGAATGAAGTGCAGAATTCGGTGTTTTACGTATTTATTTTATCATATATTTGTGATGTTTGTAAAAAGAATTACCTGTTAATTAACAGAAAGAATCCTAAGCGTATGCCGCCTAGGATTCCGAAAATCGATCTGCTTTGCCTTTTATCGGATGACATTCGCCTTTTCAATCAAAAGATCGATGGCCTTTTTGAAAGAAATCTCTTCCTTGATGGCTGAGACGGGGATAGCGTTCTTGACCTGGTCAAGGGTGATATTCTGACTCTTGTACTGGTCAGCGATTTCCTGGTATTTGGCTTCGGTTTCCTTGTCGTCGGCTTCCAGGTTTTCCTTCTTCGCGATGGCGTTGATCACCATCTGCTGGCGAAGCGTCTTCGTCGCCTCTTCCTTGAGTTCGGTAAGATATTCTTCCTTGGTTTTTCCCATATATTTGAGATAAGTGTCGAAATCGAGACGATATTGCTTCATCCGGTTCTGGTTGTCCTCGTCAGCGCGTTTGACCTCTTCTTCGATCATTTCCTCAGGCAAATCGAAAGTAGCGTTTTCCGTTGCTTTCTCGATGACGGTGGCACGGATCTGGTTTTCGTTTTGTTTTTTCTTGTCAGTTTCTATTTGATTTTTCACGTATGCCTTGTATTCATCGATTGTAGAGATGTTGTCGAGATTCAAATCCTTGACGAATTCGTCGTCTAGTTGTGGCACCACGCGATTCTTGATTTCGTGGAGAGTGACTTTGAATACCGACTCTTTGCCAGCAAGGCTTTTTTCATGATAGTCTTCCGGGAAGGATACTATGACATTCTTTTCCGTTTCCGGTGCCATTCCCTTCATCTGTTCCTCGAATCCGGGGATGAACTGGTTGGATCCGATCACTAGTTCGTAGTTTTCGGCGGATCCGCCGTCGAATTTGACTCCATCGACACTGCCTTCGAAATCGAATACTGCTGTGTCTCCTTCTTCCAGGACGCCCTCTTCTTTCAAAACCATTTCGGCGTTCTTTTCCCGTTCACGAGTGATTTCGGTATCGATTTCAACGTCCGATGCCACATCAGGCAACAGTTTGACTTCGGTTCCCAGGTATTCTCCCAAAACGACTTCCGGTCTGACGGCCACGGTCACTTCATAAGTGAAATCGGATCCGCGCTTGACATTCTTGAAATCGAAATCGATTTTCGGTTGGGCGACAACGTCGATGTCGTTTTCGGTAATCGCATCGTAATAGGTATCGCCGATGGCGTGCTCTACGGCTTCTTCGTAAAGGGATTCGATGCCGTAATGGGCTTCGTAAACGGAACGCGGCGCTTTGCCTTTGCGGAAGCCTTTGATTTCGGTCTTTTCGTTAACCACTTCAAATGCATGGTCGAGTGCATGCTCGAACATTTCGCCGGTCACCGTTATCGTGAAATGGACGCGAGAGCCGGACAGCTTATCTATCATCATAATATGATCCTCCCATATTTCAATCAGCAAACAACATTATAACAAAAGCAAGGCCATAAAGCAAACTTTTTTACTCGTCAGAACACCTTTTCAAAGATGGATTTAAACCGAGATGGCAATTTCTTCACCGATTCGGCAAGGACGCCCGGAAGCAGGGTCACCGCTTCGGCGAAAGCCAGTTTGCGGATCTTGTTCCGGTCTACCCCTTTCAGGTTCATGAAAAGGTAATTCCGGCAGATGATTCCTACTCGGAGCGAAAGCAAGGCGTTGCCGACTCCCTGAGCGAAGGAACCGATAATCGTTTTCAGGAAAGGCACTTCCGACAAAGCGGAAAGGCCTTTGCTTGGAAAGAGCTCGTTGAAATCGATATCTTCTAGACTTTCGGCCACTACAGCGGCCGTCAGCACGTTGAACGAGAGACGACCAAGGGAAGCGTAACTGGGACGAAATCCACATTTTAGTACCAGTTCTTTTATCAGTTTCAGATTGATAGTGAAGACCGCGATCGAATCAAGACGGCCGTTCTGGCTGATGGCGGTCGACAAAAACACCGATTCGGCATGACGGATGATTATCTTGTTAAGCTCCTTTTTGATCTTCTGGTCGAAAACGAAAGAGAGACTCTGTTTAAGCTTGACCGGATCGGATAACGAAGCTTGGAGCGATTCCTTTTCTTCCTTGGCCAAATATTCTTCCTTTAACAGGTTGTCGGAGACTTTCCTGTACATGTGATAGTTCTTTCTGGCGTTTTCTTCGTCGGTGAACAGACTGTCCATCGAGAATGTGGGCGAAAAGATGATTAAAAACACCGGTCTCACGATCAGGATGTAAAACAGGATTACCGAGATGCCATAGAATGCATAGGCGACATACGGATGGATTCCGTTCAACTTGTCCCCGATGTTTAATACGCTGGATATGATGATCAGGATGGCGAAGAATAATGCCGCGATCCCGATGGTTATCCAGAATGCTTTTTTGAATTTGGTCATTTTATCCTCCCGTTTTCAATGGCTTTTTTCAATTTCATTTCATCGGCTTCGACTTGTTTTTTTAATTCTTCCGGAGTGTCAAAACGGATTTCCGGCCGCAAGTAAGCCAAAAAATCTATCATTGCCGTTTCATTGTATGATTCCCTTCCGAATCCAAAAAGATGGCTTTCCAGTGTCATCTGCCTATCGGAGAACGTCGGATTATCACCGATGTTTGTCAGTGAAAAGAATGATTCGTTCTCGATAGTTGTTTTGGTCATGTACACCCCCGGAAGGGGCAAAATGTAGTCTTTGTAATCGACATTGGCAGTAGGATATCCCAGGACATGTCCCCGTCTGTGGCCTTTTACGATGGTTCCTTTGATCCGGTAGGGCCGGCCGAGAAGATTGTTCGCCTTTTCGATGTCTCCCGATTCCAAGTATTGTTTGATCCTTGTCGATCCGATTTTTTCTCCTCCGGATTGCATTTCCGGAACCACTTCCACTTTCCCGGGAAATAGTTTTTCAAGCAATTGCGGTTTGCCACTGCCATGCCGGCCGAAAGAAAAATCAAAACCGACAATGATTGTCTTGCAGGATGAAAGGTATCTGAAAGCGAAGTCTTCCGGAGTCAATTCGATCAGGGCCCTGTCAACTTCCAGAACGATGAAATAATCCAAGCCGTACATTGAAGCGATTTCTTCTTTGTCCGACAATGTGGTGAGCATCTGGTATTTCCGGTTTCCGAGTAAAGAAGGAATGTGCTCAGACAGGGTTAGCATCCCGTTGGGATGCCCCTTGTCCCTGGCGGTTTCTAGCAGCTTTTGATGAGCGAGATGCATTCCGTCGAAAAAACCGGCCGCCAATGTTAAATTGGGAATTTCCAATCTGGCAGTCGAATCGAGAATGATCTTCTTCATAGCAGTTTCACAGCCATTCGCATGACCTTCCTTTCCGGATCGAATCGGTAGATGGCCACCGGTTTTCCGTATTTGTCATAGATAATTGTGTCGCTTTCATCCGGAAAATACTCCCGTTCGACAAACGCGCCGTTGTCTATCTTTTTGGTTATGTCGTCGGACATGACGATCTTGCTAAAACCCATGCCGGCCAAAGGATCGATTATTGACAAGTTGCCTTCCATTAATTTTTCGTATGGTATGGCGTCTGTCACACTGTATGGTCCCGAAGTTATCCTCTTCAGGGCCACAAGACTCGCCGGTATGTTAAGATAAGCGCCGAGATCCTTGGCAAGTTGCCTGATATAGGTTCCTTTTGATACCTTTACAGTGAAAGAGACTTTTATTTTACCCGCTTTTTGATCCTTGACGTCAATATTTTCATAACTGTAGACGGATACCTCGCGTTGAGGCATTGCCGGTATCTTTAGGCCTTTTCTCTGGTACTCGTATAATTTACGGCCCGCCACCTTGACTGCCGAATACGCAGGCGCTTCCTGATAGAAAGTACCTGTATAATGTTCTAGGGCTTTGAAGATTGCCTCTTTGCGAATATTTTCGCAGTTTTCTTCCCTGACGACTTTACCCGACGGATCCAAGGTATCGGTTTCCAACCCGAGAATCATCGTAGCCTCGTAAGTCTTGTCGTGATTGTTCAGATATGGCATCAGTTTGGTGGCCCGCCCGATGGCTAATACCAAAAGCCCGGTCGCAAAAGGATCAAGGGTTCCGGTATGGCCGATCGTCTTTGTCTTGAGAACCTTCCGGGCTTGATTGACAACATCGTGGCTTGTCAAACCAGCCGGCTTGTCTACCAAAAGAAGTCCGAACTGGTTTCCGAGATAATCCATCTCTAGAAGACCTCGGAAGAAAGCAACCAGCTTCTCAGGGCATCTTTACTGTGAAAGCCTTCGATTCGTTGCAACTCGATGCCTTCCTGAATGAAGACGACAAGCGGAACCGCTTCCGCCCGGAAACTTCTTGTGACCATGGGCATCTGTTCTGTATCAATCGTGATGCCGTTGAAATGCATTTCGCTTTCCAGTTCGGAAAGCCATATTTCCTGTTGTTGGCAGGCGGCATCCCACTTCAGCACGAAAAGGATGACATATCTGCCGGTATCCAGTTTGAGTTCGTGTTCGTTTAGCGGCATTTTCATGTTTTCATGCCTCCATTCACTTGAAATAGATGATTGTTACCCCGTGGCCGCCTTCGTTTTGGCCCCCGGATCGTGATTTTTTGATCGTATTATGTGATTTTATATACTCCTCGACTCCTTTTTTCAAGGCACCGGTGCCATACCCGTGAATGATCGAGGCGAATTCAAGATGATGAAACAGGCAATCGTCCACATATTTGTCCAATTCTTCCATAGCCTCTTCGTATCGTTTTCCGCGAAGGTCGAGTTCGGCGTGAATGATGCCTTCCTTGGAAACTCTGACTTCGGAACGCGGTTCCGACTGGTCAGCCTTTTTCTGATATTCAAGATCCGATTCGGAAAAGACCGCCGACAAGACGCCCAATTGGACTTCAAATTCTTTTGCGTTTCTTTGTTTTGTGACGACGCCGATCCTTTGATAGGGAATGACGTTCACTAGGTCGCCGATTTTTATTTTGCTTTGATCGACTTTTTGGTATTTTTCTTCCACCGTGTCCATATTTCTGACCTTGTATTTCATATTGGCCAGCTCATGTTCTTTGACATTGGCGTTTTTCTTCATACCATCTAATTCCCTGATCAGTTCCATGGCTTGTTCCTTGGCTTTTTCAAGCTCCGCATGTTTCTGTTCCTTCAATTCGGAAATGATCTTGTTCTGTTTGGATCTTGATTGCATTATTTCCGTTTTCAGAGATTCTTCCAGGCTGGCAATATTAGCCTGCATTTCCCTGGTTTTGGCGATTTCCGTTTCCAAATCGCGGCTTTCCTTTTCAAGTTTTTTGATCAGGTTTGTCGTTTCGTTGTCAAAAGTCAGGGATACGGTTTTAGCTTTTTCAATTATCGATTCTTCAAGCCCCAGACGTTTGGCAATCTCAAGGGCATTCGAGGTTCCCGGAATTCCGATTTTCAGTCTGTATGTCGGTTTCAGGGAATCGATGTCGAATTCCACGGAGGCATTGACAACATCGTCGAGATTGTAGGCATATACCTTTAATTCAGGATAATGGGTGGTTACCATGGCGTGGCATCCGACTTGGCGTAGATAGTCTAA
>DAOSWG010000005.1:70749-75325 GCA_035379945.1 Bacillota bacterium | reverse complement strand
GCGGTGTATCCGATGCGGTCATAGAGATTATACTCGTTGACTTTGATGACTATTCCGTCGATATCATAGGGAAGTTCGTTTCTTTTATCCGCCATTTCATCGATATATGAAATCACTTCATCGATCGTCTTGCATCTATGATTCAACGGATTCACACGAAAGCCCCAGTCCTTTGCAAGTTGCAAAGCCTTGTAATGATCGGAGACGATTTTCCTGTCCATGACGTAATAAACAAAGACATCCAGATTCCTTTTTCTGACAATTTGCGGGTTAAGCTGGCGGACACTGCCGGCAGCGGCATTTCTGGGATTGCGGAATGGCTCTTCGTTGTTCGCAAGCTTCTGTTCATTAAGTCTGTTGAATGATTTAGTAGGCATAAAAATTTCTCCGCGCACCTCGACGGGGGCCAGATATGGTATTTTCAATGGAACGGAGTTTATGGTCTTGACATTCTCCGTTATATCCTCTCCTGTAACGCCGTCTCCTCTGGTTGCGGCTCTAACAAGGTATCCGTTATCGTACTGCAAAGATACACTGAGCCCGTCGATCTTGAGTTCTGCCGTGTAAGAATAGTCTTTAGTCTCCTTGGCGATTCTTTGATCGAAGTCAATCAGTTCTTCCTTGGAAAAAACATCGGCCAGAGATAACATCGGCCGTTCATGGATAACTTTTACAAAGCGATCCTGAATGCCGCCACCGACTCTTTGCGAAGGAGAATCCTTGGTCACCAGTTCCGGGTGCTCTTCCTCTAACCGAAGGAGTTCATTCATCAATGTATCGTATTCGCTGTCCGGCACGCTTGGGTTGTCCATGACATAATATTCGTAATTATATTTATTCAAAGTATCTCTCAGAAATTTCAATCTTTCCATAACTGTCATGTTCTTCACCTGACTTTCTTGATGCTTGGATGATCGCTCATCAGAATCTTGATTCCGGTTTCGTGACCGAAAGCGATGGTCGCCCGGTTGTCACTTAAAGCAACGACAACTCCGATTCCGAATGTCTTGTGCTCGATCTTGTCGCCGATCGAAAGCTTGTTGTCAACCGATTCGTATTCCTTGCTTTCTACCGCCGGTAGCACATGTTTTCTTTGCGACTGTATTCTTTCAAGCTTGATTTCCCTCGGCTTGGAAAGTCCGGAATGCTCGATATATTCCTTGCCGATCTCACCGATGAATTGAGAATCCGGATTGCTGGCAAGGTGTCCGTAGATGAAACGTTCTCTGGCGTTGGTCAGAAATACCATTTCCTTTGCTCTAGTAAGGGCGACATAAAACAGTCTTCGTTCTTCTTCGACATTCGCTCTTTCCTGTAAACTTTGTCCGGACGGGAAAAGCGCCTGTTCCAGACAAGCGACGAAGACCACCTTGAATTCCAAACCCTTGGCTGAATGTACCGTCATCAGACTGACGTACTCATCGTCTGTCAATTTGTCTTCTGCTTCTTCGCGCAAGGCGAGATCGGTAAGAATTTCCAATAGTTTTTCGTAGTTAGTGACATCGCGGTCGAATTCCTTGATCTTTTCCAAAATGACCGTTTTGAATTCATTCAGATTATCGATCCGGCGTTCGGCTTCGATCTTACGATCAGCTGCCAGATCTTCATTTTGAAGCATTTCCAGGTAACCGCTTTTTTCCAGAAGTCTGTCATATGTGTCAAGCAGATTTACCTCTTCTATGTTCCGGCGTATTTCCTGCAGATTGGTTTTCAGTTCTCTGAGACGGATAAGCCCCTTGACTCCGACGCCCGGAATATCATCATCGATCGCTTCTGTCAGTTTGACATTTTCTTTCGTCGCATACTCTTTGATTTTGTCGAAAGACGTGGGTCCTACCCCGCGTTTCGGTTCATTGTATATCCGTTCGAAGGCATAGTTGTCTCCCATGTCGATAAGCAATCTGAGATAAGCGATTACGTCTTTGATTTCCTTGCGTTTATAAAAAGAAATATTTCCGATGACTTTATATGGAATCCCGTACCGCAGGAACATGTCTTCGAATCTCCTGCTCATCGCGTTATTGCGATAAAGAACGGCAAAATCCCTGTAGTTATATCCTGTTCTTGCCAGGGTTTTTATTTTGTTATATATGTAATATGCTTCTTCCTCGTCCGTCTCGGCTTTGAAATGCTGGACCTTTTCTCCCTCGCCAAGCTCGCTGAACAGTTGTTTTGGTATTCGGTTGTGATTATTGTCGATGACCGAATTGGCCGCTTCCAGGATATTGGTTTTTGACCGGTAGTTTTGATTCAGGATTACCTTATGGTATTCAGGAAAATCCTTCATGAACTTCCGGATATTTTCGATATTCGATCCTCTGAAAGAATAAATGCTTTGATCTTCGTCTCCGACGATAAACAGATTGTGATGCGCTTTCGCCAGATTATAAACGATCTCGTATTGTAAGTTGTTAGTATCCTGAAATTCGTCCACTAGGATATATTGGAAACGGTTCTGATACTTTTCCAAAACTTCGGGAAACTTAGTGAAAAGTTTCAAAATCAAAACCAAAAGATCCTGAAAATCGACCAGGTTGTTTTTCTTCAGGTATTTCTGGTAAGCCGGATATATAACTTCCATAACCGATTTGATCGGTTCCGGCAAGAATTCCAATTGTTCCGGATTCGCCTTTATCTGCTCGATAATGGACGCGGCGATCCTGGGAGAATAATGTTTGATATCGTAGTCATTGTCTTTGAGAAGATTCTTGATAATGATTTCCGAATCGTCGTCATCAACGATTTGAAAATTCGAATCATATCCCAGGTGGTGAATATCATAGCGAAGAATCTTGGCGCCCATCGCATGGAAAGTGGAAATCCAGATTCCTTTCAAAGGGATGTCGATCAATCCGAAAACCCGATTTTTCATTTCCTCGGCCGCCCGATTGGTGAAAGTGATCGCCAGAATGCTGGATGGCGGTATACCGATCTCCTCGATCAGGTAAGCAATCCGATTGGTAAGAACCCTCGTTTTTCCCGAACCCGCTCCGGCTACCGCCATGATCGGTCCGGAAACCTTGCGAACGGCTTCCGCTTGTTGCGGATTCATTTGTTCAATAATAGCATTTTTCAAAACGATCACCTACTAATATTATACCATATTATAAGCGGTTTTTGTCATGTCTTGGCCACGAAAAAACCGGTTGTTTCCAGCCGGTTTATTTGTTTTCTTTGTTAATCTTGATGTCTATCAAAAGTCTTATCAATCGCTTGATAAAAGCTGCTGTCACCAGTATGGCCATGAGGGCGAATACGATGGTGAATGTGATTACCGTACCGCTGGAATCGCCTTTGATTGCCATAATCAGGTTGATGATTGTCCCGAACCATCCGATAATGGCAAATATCAAATACAGCAGGAGATATACTATTTTGTTTTTCATCAGCGGAAACTCGACTTCAGTTCGACGATCCGGTTGAAAACCAGATTGTCTGATTTTGATTCATAGTCGGCAGCGTAATAGCCGTTGCGGATGAATTGGAATTTTTCTCCCGGGACGGAGTTTTTAAGATCCGGTTCGACAAATCCTTTTTTTGTTTGCCATGATGTCGGATTTAATCTTTCTTTTAACGGCCTGTCCCCATCAGAATCAATGAGCAAAGGCTCGAATAAATTGAAGGTTGCAGGAATTGCGGTAGTAGCTTCGACATAATGAATGTTGCCGTTGGGCTTTCTTTCATTGAATCCGGAGTTCGATTTGGTCTTTTCGTCGTATGTGCAACGCAATTCTTTAATCTCGCCTTTTTCGTCATAAACGATATCTTCGCATTTGATGAAGTACGCCTGTAACAATCTTACTTCCACTCCCACGGAAAGCCGTTTCCAATGTTTGTTGGGTTTTTCCGGTACAAAGTCGGATTTTTCGATGTAGATGGTTTTTCCAAAGGGCAATTTGCGGCTGCCTAACCCTTCGTTGTCCACATTGTTTGTGACATCCAACATTTCCGTTTCATTGTTTGGATAATTGGTGATCGTCACTTTGAGCGGATCCAAAACGGCATGCATTCGTTTGGTCTTGTCGACGAGATCGGCCCTTAATGTGTTTTCCAGCATTTCCGACGAAACGGTGGAGTTTATACGGGAAAGACCGGTGCTCAGAATGAAACTGACGATCGCGTCTTTTGTAAACCCTCGCCGCCTCAAACCGGCGAGTGTCGGCATCCGCGGATCATCGTAGCCATTGACATATTTTTCTTCCACCAATTGTCTCAGATATCTTTTCGACATTATCGTATTGGTGATGTTGAGCCGGCCGAATTCGTATTGATGGGGTTTGTGTGGCGTCTCGCAGTTATCGATGAACCAATCATACAAAACCCGATGATCCACGTATTCAAGCGAACAAAGCGAATGGGTGACTCCTTCGATCGCATCCTGTAACGGATGAGCGAAATCATACATTGGATAAATACACCATTTATCGCCGGTATTATGATGCGTCGCATGCAAGATCCGGTAAATGACCGGGTCGCGCATATTGATGTTCGGACTGGCCATATCGATTTTGGCCCGCAGGGTTTTTTCTCCGTCTTGGTATTTTCCTTGCCTCATTTCTTCGAAAAGACGCAGGTT
>DAOSWG010000005.1:33245-70649 GCA_035379945.1 Bacillota bacterium | reverse complement strand
TTTTTTCTCCGTCTTGGTATTTTCCTTGCCTCATTTCTTCGAAAAGACGCAGGTTCTCTTCCACGGAACGGTTGCGATTAGGCGATTCCTTTCCCGGTTCGGTCAGGGTTCCGCGATAGGCGCTCATTTCCTCCTGGGACAAATCGCACACATAAGCGAGACCTTTCTTGATCAGTTTTATCGCATATTCATATGTCTTTTCAAAATAATCGGAACCAAAGAAAATATTGGCCGGTTCATATCCCAGCCACCGAATGTCTTCTTTGATCGCTTCTACAAACGAAGCGTCTTCATTGATGGGATTTGTATCATCGAATCTCAAGTTTGTATATCCGCCGAATTGGCGAGCGAGTTCAAAATTGGTCACGATTGCCCTTGCGTGCCCGATATGAAGATATGCGTTCGGTTCCGGTGGAAATCTCGTTATGATTTCCTTTATCTTTCCGCTCTGCAAATCTTCCTCCATGATGGTTTTGATGAAGTTGGATTCTATTTCCATAAGTCATTCCTCCTCTACAAGATCCAGACGCGAATATCCGTTCAGCATGTAACTGTCGGCTTTTCCTGTTTTTCGGTATTTGAAGTAGCCCGCCACGGCGATCATCGCCGCGTTGTCGGTACAATATCTAATGGCCGGAAAAAATACCGGAACGCCAGTGATCTCTTGCGTAATTTTGGCCCTGAGTCCTCTGTTTGCCGCCACGCCTCCGGCGACAATTACTTGCTTTACATTGTGTTGGTTTGCGGCCTCTTTTGTTTTTTTGACCAGAACATCCGTGACAGCTTCCTGGAAGCTCCGGCAAAAGTCGGCAACCTCATACGGTTCTTTCCTTTGTTCCAGATTATGATGCAGGTTGATGACATGGGATTTCAAACCGGAAAAACTGAAATTGAAATCCCCAGAATCGATCATCGGCCGGGGAAAACCATAGATGTCTTTTCCTGTTGCGGCCAGTTTGTCTACCTGCGGGCCGCCGGGATAAGGCAAGCCGAGAACTCTGGCCACCTTGTCGTAAGCTTCGCCCACGGCGTCATCCATCGTTTCTCCGAGTTTTTCGAATTCATAATGTTCTTTCATCAAAACAAGTTCCGTGTGTCCGCCGGATACGACTAAGGCCAGCAAAGGAAACTCCATTTCGTGTTCGATGCCATTGGCATATATGTGTCCGGCGATATGCTGGATCCCAACCAAAGGGATGTCATAATTGAGACTGACGACTTTAGCGGCATTGATGCCTATCAACAATGATCCGATCAATCCTGGCCCGTTTGTTACAGCCACCAAATCGATGTCCTTATAACTTTTTCCGGCTTTTTGCATTGCTTGGTCAAACACCATGGTTATGCCTTTGACATGCTCCCTTGAAGCTATCTCGGGAACAACGCCTCCATAAGCCTGATGAATATCTATCTGGCTCAGCACTTCGTTTGACAATACGGTTTTTCCGTTTTCGACCAGACTGACGCTTGTTTCGTCACAACTGCTCTCGACGCCCATTACAATCATTGTACTTTCACTTCGCATTTCTTAAGATAAAGCAAGGCGTCTTCGCCGTTGTCATAATAATTGCGGCGGATGGCAACTTGCCTGAATCCGAATTTTCCATATAGGTTTCTAGCCCTGAAATTGGAAGGTCTGACTTCCAGGGTGATGTTTTCCACTTGATATTCCGACAAATAATCAATGCAGAATCGCATGATATCGTCACCCAAACCATGGTGCTGGAACTCCGGCAAAACATATAGATTCAGTATCTGCGCATTCTTGAGATCGATCCAGATGCTGACATGCCCGGCCAGTTTCCCGGTCGTTTCTTCCCGCATTACGAAATAATGCGCGAAAGGATTGATATCCAGTTCGTTTGCTAGTGTTTGTTCCCCTAAAGTATGTCCGAGAACCAAACGGTCAGCTTTGATGATTTCCGGAAGGTCTCCGTGAGTCATCGGAGATATGGCGAACCCTTTCATTGTTGGATGTTTCTCTCCGCTTCCGTCATTTGTAAATAATTCGGCACAAGTTCGTGGATGTTTTCGATAGATATAAGCAACCCGCTAGTAATGATTTTTTCGATATTGTATTTCCCGCTATCCACAACTTCGTAATCCATCGGTTTCATGCCGTCAAGGAATTCTTCCTTATTGGCAAGACAATCTGGTTTCATATATTCCAATTTTCCGTTGTTTTGTTTAAAAGCGGCAATAAATGCGTTTTGTCTTCTGGCATCGATCAGCGGAACGATGATCTTGGCTTCCGATCCGGAAGCCAGCAAAGCCAAAGATGACACAGCGCTGACTTTTATGTGATTGAGATAACCAATCATTTTGGCTATCGTGACACCAATCCTGACACCGGTGTAACTTCCCGGACCGATTCCGACTATTATCTCATCAAGTTCGTTGAGTTTCCATCCGTTTCTTTCCAACAGTTCCGCCATAAGCGGAATTGTTGTTACGGAATGATCGTGATTTCCCGATTTGATTATATTTTCTTTCTCTCTGTCGTTTTCTATCAGGGAAAGATACACATAATCAGTTGCGGTATCGATCGCCAATCGTTTCCACGACTTTGGCATAAGCGCCACATCCTTCGATAGTTATTTCCCGGGAGCTTTCCCCGCTGATGACAATGTCCATTTTCAAGAATTCTTTTGGCAAAATGCCATTTGCAAACTGGTACCATTCAATCACTGCGACCCCGTCCCCGTAAATGAATTCTTCCAGTTCATATCCGTCTCCGCCTTGTTCCAGCCGGTAGACATCCATATGATAAAGCGGCAAGTTCCCCGAATAGGTTTTAAGAAGCGTGAATGTCGGCGAATTGACATTGCTGGTTATCCCCATGTGCTTGGCAAGATACTTGGTGAACGTCGTCTTGCCGCTGCCGAGATCGCCTGAAAGTCCGATCACATATCCGGGGTGCAACGTGCCGGAAATGACCTTGGCCAGCTTGTCCATATCCGCAAGCGACAATACTATTATTTGCAGTTTGATAGCGGCCACGCTCCTTTCCTTATACTACTGTAAGATTATACCATAATTTTGTGTAATGGCATATTATTCTCATGATAAACCACCATTATGATTACCTGGTGTATCTTTATTTTTTTCTTAACGAACGGCGTTGTGTGTTATAATGTTGTCAAGGAGTATGGCAAATTCAAATCTTTAGAATCCGTTGTCATAAAAAACGACTATGTTTTTGATAATTCACAATCCGCTTTCCAGCAACATGAAATCTAAAATCAAAACATTCATGATGGTCCGATTTTTCAAGAAAAACCACATTCCATTCAATTTGCGTTCCACTTTGAAAATCGACAATCTCAACGAATATCTCGATAACAATCCCTCCATCACCGACGTTTTGTTTCTGGGCGGCGACGGTTCGATAAACCATCTCATCAATAATGTGGATGTCACAAAAATCAAACAGACCATCTATTTAGGAAAAAGCGGATCCGGAAACGACTTTCTGAGAAGTCTAAAAAAAATCGGATCCGGTAATATCACCATCGGCGAAGCCGTCACAGACAAAGGTTCGACCAAGTTCATCAATGGAGTCGGCGCCGGGATCGACGCCACGGTCTGTTATTATGTCAATCGGGACAAGAAGAAAAAAAGAATGTCCTATTTCAAAAACGTCTTCAGTGCCATGAAAGCTTTCAGTCCTTCGGCTGTGGATATATCCATCGATGGAAAAGAATATCATTATGACAAATGCTATTTTGCGGCTATCCAGAACGGAGAGTATTTCGGCGGCGGCATGAGAGTGGCTCCGAACGCGGACATATTGTCTGATGAGTATCGCATATGTGTCGCTCATTCCATGAGCAAATCTATGCTTCAATTCCTATTGATGACGATTTATTCCGGACTCCATGTCCATTTCAAAAAATGGGTCACTTTGTTTACCGGCAAGGATATAACTGTAAAATTTGCGGACAAGCGTTATTTTCAGGCTGAAGGCGAAGTCATGGTTGATGTATCGGAGTTCTCTGTTAAAAAAAATATGTCAAAGGAGTTTCACGCCTTCGACAAACGTAAAATAAAAAAGTCTCTCGTTAAATAAATTTACTTATTCACTCAAAATAAAAGTCTGATTGTTTTTATCCCCAATCAGACTTTTTTTATTATTTTATGTTTCCGGGTTTACCAAGTAAGTTGAACATGTTTTTCTTATATGCTTCGACCCCTGGTTGATTGAACGGATTAACTCCCAAAACATATCCGCTGATAGCGCACGATAATTCGAAGAAGTAAACCAAATATCCAAAAGTGAAAGATGACAAATTCTTTATCTTCGCCACAATACAAGGCACTTCTCCGGAAGAATGGGCCATTAAGGTTCCTTCTGCGGCTTTTTTGTTTACATAGTCAACCGTCTTGCCGGCAAGATAATTGAGTTGATCAAGATTTTCCTTGTCTTCTTTGATAACATGATCCATATTCGGTTCTTCTACCAAAAGGACCGTTTCGAACAAAAGTTTGCGTCCTTCCTGGATGTATTGTCCCAATGAATGAAGATCGGTTGTAAAATTGGCGCTGGCCACAAACAGTCCTTCGCCGTTCTTTCCTTCCGATTCGCCGAAAAGCTGTTTCCACCATTCGGCGAGACTGGCCAGTTTCGGTTCGTAGGAAACCAACATTTCCACTGATTTGCCGCTCCTGTATAGCCAGTTTCTGATCGCCACATACAAGTGAACGTCATTGGCGAACACATCTGCTTTTTTGTATTCCTTTTTGGCCGCCTTGGCGCCTTTCATTATTTCGGCGATTTTGATTCCGGCGCAAGCTAACGGGAAAAGTCCGACCGGGGTCAGAACACTGTAGCGGCCTCCGATATTTGATGGCACGACAAAACTTTCGTAGCCCTCTTTGCTGGCCATTTTTCTCAGGGCGCCCTTTTCCTTGTCGGTTGTGACAACGATCCTTTCCTTGGCGCCATCAATTCCGTATTTTGTCTCGAGAAGTTCTTTCAAAGCCCGGAAAGCGATAGCGGTTTCCGTAGTGGTACCCGATTTGGAAATCACATTGACGGCGAAATTGCGATCTTTGAGATATATGAGCAAATCGGAAATGTATTCTGAAGACAGGTTTTGTCCGGCAAAGATTATCTCCAGTCTTTTACGGTTTTCAAAATAAGGTTTCAACATATCCAAGGCGGCTCTGGTGCCGAGATAAGACCCTCCGATGCCGATAACAACCAAGATTTTTGCCATCTTGCGAATCTTTTTGGCCACCAGTTGTATTCTGGCGATTTCTTCTTTGTCCTGATTAACCGGAAGATCCAGCCAGCCGAGAAAATCGTTTCCGGCGCCGGTTTTTTGTTCTAATGTCTTTCTGGCAGCGGTGATTTCTTTTTGCAGGGATTTTATCTCTGTATCGGAAACGAAAGCCGATAAGTAACTTCTGTCAAGTTCAAGGATTTTTTCCATATTCTTACCTCCAAACGAATCAAATGTTATTATATCATAGCAAACCCGCGATGGAAAGATTTAGAAGACGAATAAAAGCGGCTTTCATTCGCCGCCCTTTTGATATTTGGCAATCCACTCCGGTAACGTTTTTTCAAAAGGTTTGAATCCGGTCGAAAGCTGGATGTCCACGTATTTTCCGCGTTTGTGTTTGCGCGTGCTTTTGTAACTGAGACTCAATTTGTTTCCCTCGTTTATTTTCAGAACCTGTACTTCGATTTCATCGCCCGTTTTTAGGAAATCTTCAATGTTTCTCACAAAACCGTCGGTGATTTCCGATATATGAACGAGCCCGTCGTATTGGTCATCGATCTTGACAAAAGCGCCGTATGGCTTGATCCCGGTGACTTTGCCTCTGACGATGTCTCCTTCTTTCATACACAACACCTCTTGAAATTACCAAACAAGTATAACATATTATTGTGATGCTTGCAAAAGAAAAGACATGGTTCAACCCATGTCATATGAATGAATCACTTGGCGTTGTTGTGCGCCACCGAACTGGCTGCCGCCGCCGCAATAGCACCGATGATGTCGTCAAGAAAAGTGTGGCATTTGTCGGTTTCTTTTCCCTCGCGGTCGAGCTTACCGATGATTCCCGGTTTTGTCTTGTCGACATAACCGAAGTTGGTGAGTCCGATCGAACCGTAGAGATTGCAGATGGAAAGAACAAGAATCTCGTCGATTCCGAATAGCGGATTGTCATCGTTGACAAGCGACTCCAACGGCTCTGACAGTTTTCCCTGCTCGGCCAGCTTGTCGAGTTCGACTCCGGTAAGAACAGCGTTTTGGACTTCCCTTTTGGCAAGCACCCGGTAAACGGCATCCTCGCAAACCTGTCGGTTCAGATTTTCTATATACGGGGCCTGCAGGTCATAAACAATATCCGTGATGTCGGATATCTTCACGCCTCTTTCCTGCAATAAACTGATGCAGTGGTCGTGGATCGTCTTGGAATCTGGTTCCATGCCAATCTATCCTTTCTTCAAACGGTGGCTTCGACGCCGATGACGCCGGGCACCCTTTCAAGCAATGTGTCTTCGACCAGTTCTTTCAGGGTGTCTTCGAATCCGGCGCATCCGACACAGGCTCCGGTAAGCCTGACATAGACTATGCCATCCTCGAATTTAATATATTCGATATCGCCGCCGTCCCTGTTGATATAGGGTCTGATCACATTGATCACTTCCTGGACTTCGGCGATTATTTCTTCGTAAGTCATGTTATCCTCTTCTTTTCTCGTTTATTCGTCCCGTTTTTTCTTGGGGTCGTAATTGGGATTTTTTAAAATAAAATAAGCGCAGTTCATCGGACAAGATTCCGCAAGATAATCGGGAATCGTCCTGTAACTGTTGGTTTTTTCTTCGAGAGCGAATCCTTTTAAACGTAAAATGCCGGCCGAATAATCGCCGACGACATACGGATAAATATCGAAAGCGTCGGTATAGCGCTTGTTGAAATCATCCATTATAAAGGCGTCCCGGTGGTTTTTAATCATTTCGAAATTTCCGTGTTCGGTTTCAATCATGCCCTATCCCTCCAGTATTTTATTTTACCACATTCTCAAAAAATATGAAGTAAAAACACTTGGCAAAGAAAAAAGGCCGAAGCCTTTTTCATAACATCATGAATACTTCGTTTTCCAACAACACGACGGCTTCGCAGATTATGGCCTTCTCTTCGCCAACCGGCCCGATGCCTTCATAGGTGGTCGCCTTGATGGAAATCCGCTCCACCTGCACTTCCATGATTCTGGCGATGTTGGCTCGCATGTCGTCGATCAAAGGACGCAATTTGGGATTTTCCAGGGAAATCATGCAATCGAGATTGATGACTTCGTATCCTTTCTTTTTGATGTAGTCGTATACTTCCTTCAAAATAAGGCCGGAGTCATATCCTTTATACACCGGATTATCGCTAGGAAAAAATTTGCCAAGATCTCCGAGGGCCAGAGCTCCCAGAAGCGATTCGGCGATCGCATGCATCAGGCAGTCGGCGTCCGAATGGCCGACGGCTCCCTTATGATAGTCGAGTTTGATGCCGCCAAGAATGAAGGGCTTCCCTTCTTCGAGCGGGTGGATATCTTTGGAAAAACCGATTCGTATCATATCAATGCCTCCAATATCTTGATATCTTCAAAGGTTGTTGCCTTGATGTTTTTTAGCTCTCCTTCGACAAGCCAGATGGGTAGTCCCGTTTCGTTCTGGTAAACGGAAACATCGTCGGTATACGTTCGGTTGTTGTCACGCGCCTTGCGATGGGCATCCATTATCCTGTCGGTCGGAAATGCTTGTGGTGTCTGAAGCCTTTTCACCGATTCGCGGTCGATATCGCCAAAAACAAAGTTATCACGTACCAGTTTAAGGGTGTCGCTCGCCGATATGGCCAAAGCCGCGGCGGAATGGAAACGGAGTCCTTCTTTTAATCTTTCCAAAGCTTGACGGCTGAGATTCGGCCGCGCGCCGTCATGGATCATGACGACATCTTCCTTGACAAGCCTCAGGCCGGCGAGTACGCTTTCCTGACGCGTATCGCCGCCGACGGCGACTCTGATTTTCTTTGGCAACACATTCAGAAACTCTTCTTTTTCATCATTGTTCACGACCACAATGATTTCCGAGCATTCCGGATCGCCCAAAAATCTTTCCACACTGTAAAGGATCATCGGCTTGCCTTTCAGGGGATGCAGGTTTTTGTTATGGCCCAGACCGCTGCGCACGCTTTGGCCGGCTGCCATTATCAAGGCCGTATACATAAAATCACTCTCCGAAGACGGAATAGTTCTTCTTGGGGTTGTGAATGGCTTCCGCCAAAGACTTGTTGGCAATTCCCGTCAATTCGTTGATTGTGTATGTATCCCAAGGTTCTCTTTTTATGATTCCCAGATTGGGATATACAACTTGTTGGATACCGCCGATGGATAGTGTCAGGTTGACAAGATCGCCGCCGCTTTGAAGCGCGCGGTGAAGTACTTCGTATTTTTTCTGATCCTTGATGATTATGGCAAACTGGATTCCGGTTATCCGGAATATGCTGTTAACATCTTTAGCAAAATTGAATCGCATTTTTTTGATGTATTCCGCAATCATCAGATTGCCAACATCACGTCCAAACCGGTTGTTGATATCGGGAATGTTGGTGAGTTGGATCATTATGAGATAGAATGGATCGGTTTCCTTCATCGCCTGAGTCAGATATTGGATCAGGTTTTGTTCCGAAGGAAGGCTGTCGATTTCGTGGATTGACGTATCCGGAAACAGTTTGATATCGATCGGTTTCACAGTGGAAATGATTTGGGTCTTCCGGTCAAACTCGAACGCTTTTCCTTTTTCTTCGATCCAAATCGAAACGTTTTCTCGGACGATCCGATACTTCATATCATAAGTCGGGTTTTTCTTGCTGACTTTTTTTATGGTCGACAGATAAGCGGCCCGGTCGTCTTTGTGAACGATATCGGCATATTCTTCCATTGCCAGATCGTTTTTTCCTTTCCCGATCAGTAGCGATAGTTGATCGGTGATGAAAAGACCGGTCAGATCGTCATCATAGAAAATCAAACCTTCGCTGATAAGGCCGATCGTGGAAATATACCTGAGACGCAACAAATCGGAAGTCGTTTTGATTTCATCGAGTTCCTTTTCGAGTTCGAAATAATCATAGTCGGTCAAATTCTTGGTTATCCTGATCTTTCGTTTGAATGTAAACGCATAAATTGCCACCATCAGGTAAAGTGTGTATTCGTAATATGGTTTTATGACATCAAAGGAAACAAACGGTACAAGCTCCGGAAAGAAGCGCATGATGATAAAAGCCCCTCCGGAAATAAAGAAGAGAATGGTTTTCCACACGCTAAATTTGTGATAGGCCAAGGCGCTCGTAACCATCAAAAGAAACATCGCGCCAAGGGATATGTAAATGAACAAATAGGCCATGATCAGTGCCTCTTTCTCATGAATTTATTTCTTGATGTTGGTGCTGACATAGATGATCGGATAATAATAAGTTAGAAAAATCCCCAGGAATACCAGATTGTACCAAGCTGAGACGTAACGATCGCCGGAAACATGGACGCCCCCAAGAATCAACAGGAAAATCAATGCCCAGACAAATGTCATCCCGTTGTTGACGGTTTTGAAGAATTTTGTTTCCGCATAGTCTGCCCGGTAATCATATTTACGGAAATCGTGGACAATCGGCTGGTTGATTATCCAGGATATGAAGAACATTCCCCCCATCAGCCCCAGCAACATGTCGTCGTTATGCAAAACATTGAACGGTTGCCAGAATATCGCCATAAACAACATCGCCAAGTAAATTCCGGCCCATGAAAATTCAAACCAGGATATTCTACGGAAAAACCGCCATTTCAAATATCCCATGGCTAGCGATATTCCGAGAGCGAACGGCACAAGCCAGATCATATCGATGAAATTACATAGAAAAGCAAGTGCGGAAAATGCCAGCAGATATACGAACATCAATTTTGCTCCAGCGTTTTTCACTGGCAGTTTGGGCTGGAATTTGACTTCTGTTTTCTTACAATCGTCCAGCTCGAACGCATCGACAACCTTATAGAGAAGTTCGGATGATCCCGTGTACTTCAGACCGCCGGATTCCATGACGTTTTCAAAACAGACTTTTTTCAGTAGTAAATTAGACAACTTATCGTTTGTTGTATATATTGTCAAATCCGGATGGGGATATTCCCCTCTGTGAATAGTCAGGTTTTTATCCTTGATGCGGACATAATAACTGCTCTTTCCGATTTGGAAATTGATATGGTTTTCCAATTTGCCGAGAGTCTTGCGTCCATAGTTGTGTTTGAGCATGACCATGATTTCGTCGTTGGTGAGATAATAGAAAGAATCGTCGTTTTCTCCGTAATACAGACTTTCTTCGATTTTGTCTCCCAAAACAACGCCGGTATGGAACCGTCCGAACAGTCCGGCTTCTGGACGAACCCAGCTGCCCGTCAAATGGAGATTGTCGAAAAACATCAGGTGTTCGGATGCTTCGATCGCTATCTCCTCGTTTATCGTTAGCCCTCTTCTGACCTCGTCCAGACTGACCATGGCGGATAGTTCGCGCGGGTTTCCTTGTTTGATCCCGACTATGGTTTTTTTCAATTTCGGGAATTTGCTGTAGATCTGCGCCAATATTTCTTGTTCGCCGATTTCGGTATTTTCATCATAAACGTAATCGACACACAGAGCACCTTTCTTGGCCCCCGTAGATGTCGGTTCATACAGACTGTAATTGAACAGCCTGGTAATATATGGTTTTGCCAGCCCGGCACAGGAAAAGCAGTAATTCATTTCTGTTATGCCGATGTTGTGCGGCTTTTGATTCAAAGCAAGATAAACCGTTCTTATCCGGGTTGGGGATTCAAGTCCCGGATGAAACTTGTCGATGAGTTCGAGATGTTCCGTCAAATCGGGAAAATACTTCTTATAAAATCGATCCGGCTTGGATCCGACAATGATATGTTTCGCGGCTATTTCCTTGTTTGTGGAATCTATGACATGTGTTATCCGGCCGGTTACATCTCCGACATATTCCTTGATCCGCCTGTGTTGGATAATTTTCGGATTGATGATTTTAAGCTTCTCCATCAACAGTTTCTTGATTCCATCCACCGAGACCGGCAAATAATAAAAGCCTTCTTTAAGACCGAGAAAATAACCAGAAAAAAAATTGTAGCTGCTGACATCGTCGGAATTTAGTCCATTCAACTGACAATTCATCATGAACTCGTTTGTGATGAGCGGATCGGAAAAATATTTTCCGAGCAAAGCGGAGAGGCTGTAATCGCCCCATTCGATCATCAGGGATGTCAAAGTATAATCGGTATTCTTAAGCATGTATTCCTGTTGCATGACATAGTTTTCGTAATGTTTTTCGAGATCTCGGAAAAACCGATGAATTTCATCTCTTTGTTTCGGATAATAACGCACGAGATAAACCAGAAAGCGTTCGAAAATATTGATTCTTTTTCGAAACTCGCCTTCGGTTGTTTCCACCATATCGTATTCAGATACTTCCCCGGTCAAATCAGTATCAATGCCGATCGCGTGTAAATATTTTTCCAACAATCCATTTTGGTTCAATCCAGAAACAAATGCCCCGGAATCGTAGGCAAAACGATATTTGTTGTTTTCCGGATCCGTGATCTCGACTTCGCTGTCGCCATCCGGGTTTTCCTTTCCATCGATGATGACGGAAACGCTTCGCATTTTGCGCGCAAGGAAAAGCGCGCTGACCAATGATTCGATGTCAGAACCGATTACCAGTACGTCATACTGTTCCACGAGCGTCACCTCCCGGATTTTCCGTCTTCTCAAATTATATCATATAGGATGTTAAAATTCCACGTGTAAAAAGAAAAGTGCCGAAGCACTTTCAATTGATTTTCAAGTATTTTTCAAAATAGAGACTAAGCGTTTCCCGACTGACATTATAGTCGAGTTGACGGTTTATTGCGACGCTCACGTGTCCTGTTTCCTCCGACACCACAATAGTGAGAGCATCGCTTTGCTCGCTTATACCGATCGCGGCCCGGTGCCTGGTTCCGAAATGCAACGGCAGGTCGGTTCTTTCGGTCGAAGGATAATATGCTTTTGCGCAAAGAATCTGATTGTCGCGGATGATCACCGCTCCGTCATGTAGCGGAGTCGTAGTCACAAAAATAGATGCCAGCAATTCAGAAGAAACCGGAGCGTTGATCATCAGGGCTTTGCTTATGAATGCGGACAAGTCAATGCTTCTTTCGATCGTTATGAGCGCTCCAACCTTACGGTTCGACAAAAAGTCGACGGTGTCCATAAGTTTTTCTGCCAATTCGTTGTTGATGATCGGGTTACGGCTTTTTTTATGCAGCATTCCGATCTTTTTGATTGTCGAACGTAATTCATTGATATAAACCATGACAATCATGTAAGGAATCGGAATCATTGTGAAGATGCCGACGAAAAGTTCCGTTCCGGACTGGTTCCCTTTGACAAGAAGAAAAATATCCAAGACAAGCAACAAAACCAGAAAAATCTTGGCCGGACGGACCGTCTTATGCGCCACCTTCGTTCTCAACAGTAGCAACAATGCGGCATATAGATACGTAACAATCGTTCCCAAAATAAACAGATCCACTTGCCGTCCCCCTCTCGATCGTTATTCGCATATATTATTTTATCTCAAATCAAGGCCATTATAAAGCCCCGTCGTGTTAATTTGTGGTTTTTTTTCGATCGGTCTTGTGAAAGACGTAATCCAGAGCGAAATAAGCGATCGGTATCAGAAGCGCCGAAGCCAGGAACGGGGCTATGATGCTGTAAAGACTGTTTTGATCATAACTCAGTCCGATCCAGTCCTGGATAATGAAATCAAATCCCGTTGTCAACAGGTCGCTTATCAGCAATCTGGCAAGAAAAACCGTCATGACAGCTGTGAATTGCATTGCTGTCTTGTTCTTCGGTTTGAATGTGAAGAATGCATTCGCGAAATAAGAAAATATCGATGCCGAAACGAACGCTATCGTGTTCGAGATGAAAGACGACCAGCCCGTGGATAACACAGGGATCAGAACTTTGTTGTAAAAAGCATAATAAACTGACATATGAATCGCGGTATTTATTACGCCGACCAAACAAAATATCAGAAATTTCTTAGTCAGAAAATTCTTTCTGACAAACAACCATAGTTTTTTCAAACCTTCATTCCTCCGATGTTTCCTCGATCAGATAAATCGGGCGTTCCAACACTTGCCTTCTGATCTGATAAAGTAAGTAAATGATCCCGTATGCCACAAATCCCAAAGCGAAGACGGCAATGAAAACGAAAAGCCCGATGACGAATTCCGCTAACGTAAACAATCCGAATCCGAACAAAAGCGCGGTCGCTATGAGAATGGCTACTGAAAGGAACCATACAAACGCCGGCACAACCATCATCAATGTCGAGAATTGGTTCATGCCGTCAAACGCATAGCGAAACAACTTTTTGAAACTCCATGTGCTTTTGCCGTATTTTCTGGGAATGAATTCATATTCCAAACATTTGCGTTTATATCCGACCCAGGAAAAAATTCCTTTTACAAAACGGTACCGGTCTTTGATCGCCAAAAAAGCTTCGACCACCTTGCAATCCAAAAGCTGATAATCCTTGGCACCGTTGTCAAGCGGCATTTCCGTGTGCCGGTTATAAATACGGTAAAAACAATTGGCAAAAAATGTCCTCAGTTTCGGTTCGCCTTTTCTTGTTTTACCTTTGGTATAGACAATCTCATACCCTTCTTCGTAATATTCAAGCATTTCCGGTATCAAGGCTGGTGGTTGCTGTAAATCGCAATCAATGATGATTACGGCATCGGCTTCTCTTGAATGTTCCAATCCGGCGTGCATGGCCGCTTCCTTGCCGAAATTACGGGAGAAACTGATATATCTCACCCTTTGGTCGGTAGACGCCAGTTTCTTGATTTCATTCAGGGTATTGTCCTTCGATCCATCATTTATATACATGATATGAAACTCGTATCCCGGACGCTCGAGAAATCCTGTAATCTCATCATAAAACGGTCTAACATTCTTTTCTTCGTTGAATGCCGGCACGATGATATTGATCTTTTTCACGATTCATTCATCTCCTTGGATATCTGTTCTTTATTTCTTTTTTTCTTTTCGCTTATCCATCCCGGAAGGAAAATTCCGAGATAAACGGCAATAAACGCCAAACTGCCCAGCGCTCCTTCTTTCAGTCCTTTGGGAATGAACCTCAGTTCTATCGACACATCTTCGATGCCTGCAGGCACTATGATTCCCAGCATTCCTCCGGATGCGCTTATTGTTTCATATTGTTGTTCGGAAGTCACTGTCCATTCTTCCGAATAAGTCACGGGTATCACCACGATTTGATCGTAAGTCGTTTCACTAGTGCGAAGATAGGACAAAGAAATCGTGCCGTTTGTGATCTCAAGCGAACCGTTGGCGTAGAGCTTATTGCCATTGGTCAGATTTTCATATTCTTCCAGATAATCTCCATCATAAACATAATGCAAGGAAAACTGGAAAAAATTGTTTACGTTGGAGTACATGTTGCCGGTTTTGAATATATATACCCGAACCGGGGCAGAATCAAAATAATAATAGTCTTTGAATCCGTAGGTTTCGTTGCCTTCGGCATCCACGAAAATTACAGTCCCCAGTTTTTGACTCATTCTAAGATACAACATGCCGGCCCCGTCTGTGTATTCGATACCCGACAGATCGAAAACTAAATAGGCGCTGCTGTCCCTGGCCATTTCCATCCTGTACGTTATCGACAAACGGGTATTAAGTCCGTTTGTCTCAAAATAAATAGCAACGGGTTCCGATCCGAATTCACACTTTACGTCGTAATAATCGGAAGCCGGAAATTGGCTTTTATACATTGAGCCGTCGGCAAATTCCATATACACGTCTCCGGAATAAATCCCGCTGTTAACATTGATATAAAGCGCCCCCGCATCAAACCCGATATTCAGCTGGCTGCCGTCAAACCGGAAAAACAAACCGGAAGGGTTGTAATCGTCGCCGGATCCTTCAAAAGCCACAAGCTCGTACGAAGTAATGGTCTTGGAGGGATATATCGTATTTTCACTGGAACGGTCATCTAACATTATTTCTTCCAGATTGAAAGTCATGTCCTCGTATCTTTCGGTATCGATCAATGCGGCCATCAAAAAAATCTTCTGCGCTTCCAGGTTGTTGTTGAAATCACAAAAGCCTTCATATTCCGAATAGGAAGCATAGGATTCGTATACTTGGAAATTTTCCGCATTCACAATCCGGAACAATACATACTCAGAATCTGAATATATCAATTCAAAGTAATCACTGTCAAGATAATACGCATGTTCGGTACTTGTAAGCACGTATTTATATCCAAGGAACTGATTTAAGAAAAGCGCCATGGTATTCAATTTGGATTTACTTTGGTGCTCTTCCGCATTCGTACTCAGATTAAAAAGTAAAGTTGCTAGCGTATCTGATTCATAGTCCGTCCAGGAATGGAATATTTCTGTATTGGTCGGATAAACAGTCATCCGGTTGAAATTAGTGTCTTCGACATTGAAAGCCTGCATTTCCACATAAACCCGATAAAACGATTCCCCGTCCTCGGCAAGTTGTTCTTTCAAAACATCATTGATCGAATACATCTCTTCGAACGTGTCGTTCTTGTTTCCTATGAAAAAAGCGTTCCCGTAAATGTTTGCCAGCGCGACACAGCATTCCGCAACAAACAAGCATTTTAACCATCCGGGTTTCTTCATCCAGCCAAATATTAGGAACAGCAGAATCACGACAGCGCTGACAATCATCATCGCCCAATCAAGCGTGAGAACATCCGCAAACTTGAAATCCCTGAGTAGATCGAGTTTGTGGATGTAGTAATACACCAAATAGATATCCAAACCCATAAGCAAGACGGCCGGGATTGTCAGTTGTTTCATATTCAGTTTTTCAAATCCAGTTTTGTCGAACACATGTGCGAGAATGATTGTCATAACTAGCGGGTAACAATTGATCCATCTTGTATAGGGCTGATCCGTCGTTCCGGAAAATAAATAAGAGAAGAACGGAAAAATCGCCATCAGCACGCCGATAAGGATAGTCGCTTTATATACCTTGCTTGACCGGTCTTTCAAAAAGAATATGCCACTCATCATTAATAGGCCGGTCATTGTGATATACAGAGATATGTGTTCTTTTGTATAGTCCTGAGAAAAACCATAAAATCCCGTCGGGTACTGTTCGGCAAACATTTTTGCCAGAAAACGGATATATATTTCCGGTTCAAACAATTTCAGTTCGTAGCTTCCGATCTGAATGCCCCAGTAATTGAATGTCCCTGTTTGCCTGTAGGTGTCCTGTAACACATACAAAATGGAAGGATACAGAATGATTAGGCTCATTCCGACCCCCAACAAAAGCAATCCGAGAAAAATCGCCCCGTCACAAAGAAACTTCCCAAACCGGAAATCCTCGCGCCTGACATACTCCATGATAAACATCAAGCCTGTGAAAATCAAAGCCATGTATGCAAGATAGAAATTATAAAAAACCAGCACGAAAGCGAATAACGGAACAATCCATTTTTTTCCTTTAAACGACCAGTGGATGACTATGAGCGCCAACGGCAGATAAAACGTTAAGGATAGAAATGCCGGGAACGCCATGAAACTGACGGTTCCTCCGCTGACAAAATAGACAAGACCCATCCAGAATATTGTCTTATTCTTCATCCCTTTAAGATTCAGGTAATAAGCAAAAACCATGACTCCCGCCCATATCTTTATCAATTCGGTTACCGAATAGGCAAGCTGAGTGGGCATCAGATAACTGAGAATAAAAGTTATTGTGGTGAAAATATCAAGCGGGATGTAATAAACGTCGGAATAATACGAAGCCCCCAAATAATTGTTCAGATTGAAAAACGATATCGTTCCGGCTTTTATCTGGGCCACAAAATCGACCATTATCGTATAATACTGCAATATGTCGTCCGAAAAATTGCAATAGAAACTGTTGCGCACGAAAATGATAAGCATCTGTATCGCAAACAAAACCGTAAAAATAACCAGAGCCAGAAAAGCAAAAGTCTTTTTCTTCGATGAGAAGACGTCGTATAATTGCGCTTTTATTTTCTCGGTTAGGTTGTTGAAAAATCCTTCGATTTTCTGCTTGGTTTTGACAATGTTTTCTTTAGCTGTGGTCTTTCCTTTTTTCATCATCGCGCCTCGTAATTACCTTTACCTGATTGTTGACATATTATATCATATTTTTTTTCTTTAATATACACGTTTTACGGCTCTGTCTATGAATCAAAGCTTCTTTGTTGTATAATTATCTTTGGGTGATACTATGGAAAAAGCTATTCTTGTCGGCCTTGATCTCGGAACGGATTCCGACTTTTTCGCTTCGCTGGCCGAACTCAAAAATCTTGCGGAAGCTTGTGATGTCGAAGTTGTTGGCCAGGTAACACAAAAGGCCGATGCCCCCACCGCTAATTTTTATATCGGTCAAGGCAAAGTTGCTGAAATAAAACAGGAGATCAATGTGCTTGATGCGAATCTCTTGATTTTTGACGATGAACTTAGTCCGTCGCACATTCGCAATCTGGAACAGGCTTTGGAAATAAAAATCATCGACCGCACCGTGCTTATTCTCGATATTTTTGCCAAACGGGCAAAAACCAAAGAAGCGATTTTGCAAGTGGAACTGGCACAAGCGGAGTACTATCTTCCGCGTGTCGCCGGTATGTATAAGTCACTTTCCAGACAAAAAAGCGGAACAGGATCCAAGGGACCGGGAGAGCAACAACTAGAACTGGACAAACGGATAATCCGTAACCGGGTTCACAAACTAAAAACCGAGTTAAATGAACTTGTGGCCGTTAGAAGAACCCAGAGGCACAAGCGCTCAACCAGCAACGTTCCGACCGTTGCCATTGTTGGATACACCAACTCCGGCAAATCGACACTGATGAACGCACTCATGTCTCACGCTGAAAAAAAGAGTGATAAATACGTCTTCGAAAAAGACATGCTCTTCGCAACTTTGGAAACTCAAACGAGAGAAATAAAGCGCGACAACAATCACGATTTTCTGGTTACAGATACGGTCGGTTTCATTTCCAAATTGCCACACCAATTGATCGAAGCATTCAAGTCAACGCTTGAGGAAACCACTGAAGCTTCATTGATTTTGCATGTGATCGACGCCTCGAATCCAAGACATTATGAACAAGCAAAAATAACGGAAACCGTCCTCGAAGAACTGGGAGCGAAAAACATTCCCATAATCCATGTGATAAACAAAATGGATCTGTGTCCGGAAATTCCGGCAAACGGGTTTTCCAATCCGGTTTATGTGTCCGCTCTTAAGGACGAAAATCTCGACCGGCTTCTTGATATGATTGATAAGACATTGTTCGGCAACCGCCATCTTGTAAAACTGTTCCTTCCATTCGACAAAGGTGGCATATATAGCGAACTGCAAGAAAATGCTTTTATCAAGTCGACGGAATACACTCCCGACGGCATATCCGTCTTAGTGGAATTATCGGAGGCGTTGTACAAGAAATATCAGGAATACATCGCCTGACTTCTACAATAACAACCTAATTTGATTCGTTTTTATTGGAACTAAAGGTCCGCTTAATAAGGCGGACCTTTTTTACAAACTGTACAAGTAATCGAAATACTCTTCGATCGCTAGGCTAAATTCTTTCTCGGTTCTTGTTTGAGAAAGCCTTGCTTTTATCTGGGCTGAATTTTTAAGTCCTCGCAAATACCACGGTCCATGGCTTCGCATTTCCAAGATTGCCGATCGTTCCCCTTTTAGATCCCTCAACAACTCGAAATGACGGTAGATCATTTCTTTTCTTTTTTCCAACGTGACATGCGGTTCGTATGTGCCCGTCTCAAGATATTCAACCGTTTGACTGACAAGCCACGGGTTTCCCAAAAGACCTCTTCCGATCATTACGGCGTCGCATCCGGTTTGTTTCAACATGTGTTCGGCGTCTTCCGGTTTCCGAATGTCACCATTGCCAACGACGGGGATATTCACTTTTTCCTTAACTTGACGGATCACATCCCAATCTGCCTTACCACCATACATTTCTGTTTTCGTCCTGGCATGCACGGCGATCATAGATGCGCCAGATTCTTCCAATGCCTTTGCAAATGACGGAGCATTCAAATGTTCCTTGTCCCACCCGCTTCTTATTTTTACGGAGACCGGTTTATTTGTAACCGAAACAACGGCCCTGACAATGGCGGATGCTTTTTCTATGTCCAGCATAAGCTTGGCTCCGGCTCCGTTCTTAACAACTTTAGTCACCGGGCACCCCATGTTGATATCAATGATATCGGCGTCTGTTTCATTTGTGACGATCCCGGCCGCAACAGCCATCGATTCCGGATCGCTTCCAAATAGTTGCAAAACGATCGGATGTTCGTCGGGCATGACTGTAAGCATCGAAAATGTCTTTTCATTTTCGTGCCCCAAGCCTTTGTCCGACACCATCTCCGTATAGATTAAACCAGCTCCACATTCTTTCAGAATCCTTCGATATGCCGGATTGGTTATACCGGCCATCGGAGCCACTACCACTTGATTGAGAATCGTTTGTCCGGCTACTTTCCATTCCATATCCATCACTCGTTTCCTTATAGCCAAATTATACCTTATTTTATGCCTCAAGACAAAGAATATCGACAAATCCCCTTAATACAGAAATGTTCGGTAAATGGCTATTTTATGTGCTTTTTCGGTGTTTTTAAATCACGGTTGTTTCTATTGGTTTTCTCCATTGTTCTTCCTATTGCCCAGCTTGCCCCAGTTTTTTGACTCATATCTGCTTGTTTTAGTATTCAAAAAGAAGTCTTATATCGCGATTCGAAATTGATTTTTTTTGTTTTCCAAAAAAAGAAAGGGCGGAGCGTTTTTCTCGCTTCGCCCGCATTGCTTTTGTCAGATCAGTTTGATATATTTTTTTATCTCCCACTCGGTAACAGTAGTTCTAAATTCGTCCCATTCGCGGATTTTGAGTTCTACAAATTTTTTGAAAATATGTTCACCAAGCGCGTCTTTTAGCAATTCGTCCTCTTTCAAGAGGTCGATTGCCTCCTTGAGATTGTTGGGAAGGCTGGCTACCCCCAGCGCTTCTCTTTCCTCATCGGTTTTTTCGAAAAGATTCTCGTTAATCGGAGCTATCAAGGGGAGATTTTTCTCGATCCCGTCCAAGCCGGAAGCCAGAATGACGGCCATCGCCAGATAGGGATTCGCCGAGGTATCTACGCTCCTGATTTCGGTTCTTGTCGTCCTTCCTCTTGTTGCGGGTATCCTTACCATTACGGAACGGTTGTGTTCCGACCAGGAAACATAGCACGGAGCCTCATATCCGGGCACCAACCTTTTGTATGAATTTACGGTCGGGTTGGTAATGGCACAGAAGTGTCTGGAGTGTGTCAAAATACCTGTCAGCCATTGCCGGCAAACGAGCGACAACCCCATCGGATCCTTCGGATCATAAAAGGCGTTTTCTCCATTCATGTTGGCTAAGGAACAATTCGTATGCATGCCGGATCCATTTATTTTCGCAATCGGTTTAGGCATGAAGGTTGCATGTAATCCGTGTCTTCTGGCAATGTTTTTCACCACTAACTTGAATGTTTGAATATTGTCGCAAGCTTCTACAATATTGGAAAATTGGAAATTTATTTCGTTCTGTCCAGGAGCGACTTCGTGATGACTAGCTTCCATGGTAAACCCTATTCTTTCCAACTCCAGGACAATGTCCCTTCGGCAATCGCCGGCTCCGTCGATCGGAGACAAATCGAAGTAGCCGCCTTCATCGGTGACCTTCATTGATATCTCGCCTTTTTCATCCAATTTCAAAAGAAAGAATTCCGGTTCGAATCCGATGTTCAAAGTGGAAAAGCCTAATGCCTCCATTTTCTTGGCGACTCTTTTCAGATTGCCTCTCGGGTCGGCTTCGGACGGTTTACCTTCCGGAGTATAAACGTCGCAGATGAGACGGGCCACCTTCCCGTAAGCCGTTTCCTCCCAGCTTAGAATCAACCAGGTATCCGGATCGGGACGCAGATACATGTCGGCTTCCATGATACGGACAAACCCTTCGATTGACGATCCGTCAAACATCACTTCTCCGTTAAGTGCCGATTTCAACCGGTAAACAGGAATCTCAACGCTTTTGATCGTGCCATTGATGTCGGTGAACATTAAGCGCACGTAGCGGACATTTTCTTCCTCGGCGTTTCTGAGGATTTGTTCTTTAGTGTATTTTGCCATTTGATCATTCTCATCCGGGTTAAGGGACAATGCAATGCACTCCCAAAAACCGAACGACCTTTCTTTCGAGACGCCTTTGTCTCTTCATAATATATATTGCTATTATACCGAAACGTTTTTTTGATTCAATATCATTTCGTTTTTTTCTGCAATATTTTTAAAGCCGCATCGTATTTTCCGATTTTTTCGTCCATTGCTGTCTTGAGGATTTTTTTATGGGCTTCATCTTCGCTCATCCCTGTGGAAATCAAATACTCCTTGCATTGTTGAAACAATTTTCCGTTTGCGATTTTTGATTTTGCTTTTCTGTTCTCGTTCTCAAGCGCCTTGTTCTTTTCCAGATATTTGTCGTACATGACAAGAATAACCGGTAATTCCGAATCCATTTTCATCTCATCCGCGAGCATGAACCCGGGATAACTAGAAAGCCGACGCAAAATAGCGCCGGCCGGATTTGACGACAGAAAAACAACAGGAATGTTTTTTCTTGTGACTATATTTTCGGTAAATCCGTAAAGATCTGTTATCCGGTATGATTCATGAATGACGACAATATCGTACCTGCCAGCCTCATCGCTTTGAATCGGATGAGAGGCGATATCCGGAGAAAGGCCATTGGCACGGAGAATATTTTGGATTCTGATTGCCAACAAACCGTCGTTCACGCACGCTAGAATGCGCCGAAATTTCATCGTCTGTATAGCGGATGGCTGTCAGTAAGATCTTTGACTCCGGCTTTTACTTTCGCCAATATTTCTTCGTTTTCCGGATTCATCAAAGCCATGTCGATAAGATCGGCGACTCTGATAAAATCCGCTTCCTTGAATCCCCTAGTGGTCATGGCCGGACTTCCCAGTCTGATTCCGCTGGCGATAAATGGCTTTTCCTTGTCGTAAGGAATCGTATTCTTGTTGC
This sequence comes from Bacillota bacterium, assembly GCA_035379945.1. Classification (GTDB taxonomy): domain Bacteria; phylum Bacillota_I; class Bacilli_A; order Izemoplasmatales; family Hujiaoplasmataceae; genus JAAYZB01. The sequence goes on along the minus strand of DAOSWG010000005.1, from coordinate 48,412 downwards.
AAGTGATATTGACTGAGTCAAGCAATTTTTCCGCTTTCTTCCCTGTCAACTCTGATTTGGATACGACATCCAGCAGCAACAGATGATTGTCTGTCCCTCCAGAAATCACATGATATCCCAACTCTATGAAACGTTTGGCGAATGCGTCGGCATTTGCGACAACCTGTTTTTGATATACTGTGAATTCGGGTTTCAGCGCTTCTTGCAAGGCGACCGCTTTGGCAGCGATGATATGCATAAGCGGTCCTCCTTGAATTCCTGGAAAAATGACCCGATCGATTTTTTTGGCTATTTCTTCGTTGTTGGTAAGAATCATTCCGCCGCGTGGACCGCGCAGGGTCTTGTGCGTCGTCGTTGTTACGATGTCGGCATAATCACAGGGGTTGGGATGCAGCCCGGTTGCCACCAACCCGGCTATGTGCGCCATGTCGACCATGAAAAGCGCTCCGGTTTCATCGGCGATTTTCCTTAATCTGGCAAAATCAATGATACGCGGATAAGCGCTGGCTCCCGCCACAATCAGCCGCGGTTTGATTTCCAATGCGGTTTTTTCCAATTCGTCGTAATCGATTGTTTCTGTTTCTTTGCTGACAAAATACGGATGAAATTCATAATCGATACCGCTGAAACTGAGCGGATGTCCGTGGGTTAGATGCCCCCCTTGGTCAAGGGCCATACCCATGACGACGTCTCCTTTTTCCAGGACAGCGCGGTAGGCGCCCATATTGGCAGATGATCCTGAGTGGGGCTGGACATTGGCAAATTTGACATTAAAAAGTTTTTTTGCCCTTTCGCGCGCTAAATCTTCGACTCCGTCCACATACTCGCATCCCCCGTAATATCTTTTTCCGGGATATCCTTCCGCGTATTTGTTGGTAAGAACACTGCCGTCAGCTTCCAATATTGCTTCGGAAACAAAGTTTTCCGAGGCAATCAGTTCGAGATGCGACTGTTGGCGTCCCAATTCTTCTTCGATCAATGCGGCTATTTCCGGATCGACAGTTTTTAGTTTATCCATAATATTCCTCCTTTATGGAATGTGTTGCTTTGCTATTCAATTATATCATGCGTAAACCAAAACGCCCGCAAAAACTTGGGGGCGTTAAAAGGAAAGAATCTTTCATGCGGTTTTTGATTTGCCAAGAGCATCCCATACAATATCGGACAACCGTCCAAACTCTTCTGGCGACAACGCTTCCGCCCGGACTCCCGGAGCAAGATTGGCTTTTGTGATCAATGAATCGGTTTCTGTTTTGTTGGTCTCTGGATAGGCTGTTGCCAAATTGTTGGATAAAGTTTTGCGTCTGTAGGCAAACATCTTATGAATAAAATCATAAAAGAAGCTGTCGTCTTTCACAATAAAAGGCGGTTTGTTTCTGATCTCGATATCGACCACGGCAGAATCCACGTTCGGAGCGGGAACAAATACCGTGCGCGGCACCTTGAAACGAATCTCGGTTTTGGTCCGATAAGCCATTATGACCGACAGAGCGCCATAGTCTTTCCCTCCCGGACCAGCAGACAGGCGTTTTGCTACCTCCAACTGCATCATGAAGATCAGCCTTGTAACTTTATCCGATGTCTTCAGAAATTTCATCAGAATCGGCGTGGTTATATAATAAGGAAGATTGGCGATTGCCATAATTTTTTTGCTATCGGGAAAATGCTCGTCGATCTCTTTGTCTATGTCTATTTCCAAAATATCTTTATTCATTATCGTAATGTTATCGAGGCTTTTCAATCTTTCTTTTAATATCGGAATTAACGTGCTGTCGATTTCATATGCCACCACTCTTCCGGCTTTCTTTGCCAGAAGTTCAGTTAAATTTCCCGTTCCCGGACCGATTTCGATAACATCGGTTTCTTTGTCGATTTTTGCCGCATCGATTATTTTATTAAGAATGTTGCGATCGGAAAGAAAGTTCTGACCGAACCTTTTTTTCGGTTTGACCCCCATGGCGGTGGTTTTATCTTTCATTTCAGACACTCTCGTCTTGATGATGGAAGTAACGTTTTTTTGTGGCTGGCGGCACGATTATCGAGATACCATGCCGACAAACATGGATGTTTTGATTTCCGACACCGCCCGATTCTCCATCGATATTCCAACGTGAACGGGTGTTCGTAACTATCTTCAAAGAAGACGTTTTGAATCTAGTGACAAGCGGAGTCGACCAAAACGGTAAAAGGAAAGACAGGATATATAGAATCCAGTTGAGAGGCAACAAACTCTTATACATGACAACATTTACAAGCCCGTCGTCGAGACTCGGTTTGTAAATCATATTGATGCCGGCCACGCGTTTGGAATTGATAATCAAAACAAGAGAATAAACGCCCGATACCGTTCCGTGGTCGTGTGTTACCCGCATCCGCATTTTCGGAATGGTGAAAATCTCTTCCGCCGCTTTGATGACGTAGGCAAAATATCCGATCTTTTTTTTCAGTTTGGAATCGGTGACATAGCTTATATCGATGAACGCCCCGTTTCCGGATACGTAACAAAAATAACGGTCGTTGGCTTTTACCACATCCATTTTCACAGGAGTGTTCGTCAATATGTTGTTCACGGCCTTGTCGATATTTTTCGTAAGGCCGAGAGTCATCCCGATATCGCAGCAGGTTCCAGCCGGAATATATCCGATAGTCGGTCGGTTTTCAAATTCCATTAGTCCGTTGACGCACTCGTTGAAAGTGCCGTCTCCGCCGACGATTATAACTTCTTCGTAACCTTTTTGACACGCCTCCCGAGCCAGGATTGTTGCTTGTCCGGGCTTTCCGGTCGCATATGCTTCGATATCATATCCGGCCGCCCGGAAACGCGCGAGCGTTTCTTCCAGACGTCCGACGAATTTTTGCTTTCCACTTGCAGGGTTATAAATCATCATCGTTTTCTTCACAAAAATCACCGATAAAATTATATCATAATTAAACACATAACACCATAATCTACAATACAGAATTGTTTTGTCTGTCATGTCCGGGGTTTTTTGTTATAATATTATCGGTGATAAATACTATGCGCAAGATTGAAGCCGTACTTTTTGACCTTGATGGGACTTTGGTCGATTCCAACAACATCATCATTGATTCTTTCCGTCATGTCATGACTGCTTTTTTCCCGGAACGATTATGGTCTCGAAAAAACATTATGGAAATGATCGGTCCTCCGTTATACGACACTTTCAAAAAACATGCTTCCTCGGAGGAAATGATTTCCGATATGATTTTTGCATATCGAAAATACTATGTCGAAAACGAATTTGACAGCATTTCGCTTTATCCCGGGGTAAAAGAAACTCTAACTGAACTTAAGAATAAGAATTGCCGGCTCGGCGTGGTAACAACCAAATTCCGTGTTTCCGCCCTTCCGTCCCTTGAACATTTCGGATTAGACAAACTGTTTGAAGAAATCGTATCGCTTGATGAAATCACTCACGCCAAGCCCCACCCCGAGCCCGTTCTCTATGCTCTGAAACAACTTAAATGCCACTTCGGCATAATGGTGGGCGATCATCCGTCTGACATCGTTTCTGGCAAAGCTGCCGGAATCGCTACGTGTGCCGTTGACTGGTCGCTCAAAAGAAAGGAACTTGAGCTCTCTTCACCGGATTACTGGATCAAAGATTTCCGACAATTGATTAAAATCGTTGACGATATAAATAAGGAGGAATGACAATGGATTGTATTTTTTGCCGGATCGCAAACGGCGAAATTCAGTCTTACAAGGTATACGAGGATGATTGTTTCATCGCTATTCTCGACATCTCTCAAGCAACCAAAGGGCATACGCTTTTGATTCCCAAACAACACTTTGCAAACGTGTATGAAATCGACGAGGAAATTATTGCCAGAATTTTTAAAAAGATTCCCGAAATTGCCAAGGCTATCAAAAAAGCTTTCAACCCGATCGGACTCAACATCCTCATCAACACCGACAAACCTTTGCAATCAGTCTTCCATTTTCATGTCCATCTTATTCCGCGCTATGAAAACGACGGAGTTCGCATGGAATTTGAAAACAACTACGGAAAATTGCCGGCGGAAGAATTTTTGAAAATCGCCGACGAAATCAAAAAGAATCTGTGATAAAAAAGAAAGGGAACCGAAGTTCCCTTTTTTATTTGCTTATGATGTCCGTGCCCATGTATTTTCGCAATACTTCCGGCACTTCGATCGTACCATCGGCCTTTTGATAGTTTTCCATGACGGCGACCAATGTGCGTCCGACCGCAAGTCCGGATCCATTCAAAGTGTGAACGTATTCCAGTTTGCCGTCGGTGTCCGGCCGGTATTTGATGTTGGCGCGTCTTGCCTGATAATCCTCGGCGTTTGATACCGAACTGATTTCCCGATACCGGTTTTCCGAAGGCAGCCAAACTTCGATATCATAAGTCTTGCACATCGAGAACCCCAGATCGCCGGCACAAAGAACAACCACATGATAAGGTATCTTCAATAGCTTCAGGACATCCTCGGCGTCTTCTAGCATCAGCATCTGTTCCTTATACGATTCTTCAGGCTTAGTGAATTTGATCAGTTCAACCTTATTGAACTGATGCTGTCTGATGATGCCTTTCGTATCTTTTCCTGCCGATCCGGCTTCCTTACGGAAAGCGGTTGTGTAAGAAACATATTTTATCGGCAACAAATCTTTGTCGATCACTTCGTCGCGGTGGAGATTGATAGTCGGAACTTCGGCGGTCGGATTCAGATAAAGATTTCTGTCATCATTGACTTTGAAAGCCTCGTCCATGAATTTTGGAAATTGTCCGGTTCCGTACATTGATGTCTCGTTTACCAGATAGGGCGGCATTATTTCTGTGTAGCCATGTTTATTAGCGTGAAGATCCATCATGAACTGGATAAGCGATCTTTCCAAACGGGCTCCAAGTCCCTTGTATACGACGAAGCGAGCTCCGGATATTTTACCGGCCCTTTGAAAATCAAGGATGTCAAGAGCTTCTCCGAGATCATAGTGGCTTTTCGGTACGAAATCGAATTGGGTTGGCTCAAGATTGCGTTTGATTTCCACGTTTTCACTGTCGTCTTTTCCGTTTGGAATATCATCTGCCGGCATATTCGGTGTTTTCAGAAGTGTTTCGCGGATATCGTCATCATATTGTCTTACCGCATCTTCCAACCCGGCGATCGAATGGGAAAAATCATCCATGTTTTTCAGAATCGATTCGACCGATTTCCCTTCGCGCTTGAACTGGCCGATCTGTTTTGATATTTCATTCTTTTTAGCTTTCAGCGCTTCGACTTCCAAAATGGCTTCCCGTCTTTTACGGTCGGTTTCCAACATGTCGTAAAGATAGGAAAAGTCTCCGCCGCGGCGGTTCAATTTCCCGATGATCAATTCCGGGTTTGCCCGGATTTGTTTGATGTCCAGCATGGATATCTTTCCTCCTTGATATCAATAACTGTCTTTTAGAATGTCGTCAACGTCCGATTCTTCCTCGTCGTCTTCCTCATTCTCTTCTTCGTCTTCTTCGACGAAGTGATTCAGTTCCTTGTATTCTTCCATATGGAATTCTCTGATTGGTTTTTGCTGTTCCTGATTTGCCGAGATATTATCGTTTGTTTCTTCTGTAATTTCGGAATTGTCATCTATGGATTCCATATTTTCGTCATCGTCCTCTTCTTTGGGGACGATGGCGATTGTCGCCACTTCGTGACCATCGAGGACGTTAATGATCTTTACGCCCTGGGTAGATCTTTTTGTCTGGGCTATCTGATCAATCGGAACTCTGATAATCATGCCTTTGTCGGTCACGACAAGCAGATCCTCGTCACCAACCACGCTGATCAGTTTCTTGAGACATCCGTTCTTAGTGGTAACATTGATCGTTTTGACACCTTTGCCGCCGCGTCCTTGAAGTCTATATTCGTCGACATCGGTTCTTTTTCCATATCCTTTGGCGGTAATGGCGAGAATTTCGCTTCTGTCGACGGTGACGGTGGTCACTCCGATGACTTCTTCCTTGCCAGACAAAGCAATTCCTTTTACGCCGGCCGCATCACGGCCCATGCTACGCACGTCTTGTTCGTTGAATCTGATAGCTTTGCCATTGGATGCTCCGATAATGACGTCCCGATTTCCGTCAGTCAATTTTACGCTGTGCAGCTGATCGCCGTCCCGAAGAGACAAGGCCCTGATTCCGTTGGTCCTGATATTTTGGAATGCCGACACTTTTGTGCGTTTTACAACGCCTTTTGTTGTAGTGAAAAACAGGTATCCTTCATTGAAGTCCTTGACGCTCATGACTGCAGCCAACCCTTCTCCGTCCGTAAGGTTGAGAAGATTGACAATCGGGAGTCCCTTCGAATTGCGTCCGTAATTGGGTATCCTGTACCCTTTTATTTTATACACGCGCCCGAGATTTGTAAAGAACAGGAGGTAATCATGTGTCGAAGTCGATATGATCGAATCGATAACATCATCCTCGTTTATCTTCATTCCGGTTTTGCCTCGGCCTCCGCGATTTTGCGATTTGTAGACGGCGACATTCATCCGTTTGACATAACCGTTGGTCGTAACGGCAACGATTACGTCTTCGATAGGAATCAAATCCTCATCTTCTATGTCATAATCGCCCGAAAGATCGATTTCCGTTCTTCTGGCATCTCCATACTTATTTTTGACATCTTCAGCTTCGGAAACCAATATTTCGTGTTGCAGTTCCTTGTCGACGAGAATTTGGTTGTAATAATTGATCGCTTTTTCGATTTCGGCCAATTCGGCATGAATCTTGTCTCTTTCCATGCCTGACAGTTTTCTCAGTTGCATCGCCAAAATGGCTTTTGTCTGAACATCGCTGAAACCATAGCGCTCAATCAGTTTTTGTTCGGTATCATCATATGATTCACGGATTATTTTGATGACTTCATCGATATTATCGAGAGCGATGATGAACCCTTTGAGCAGATGATCTCTTTGAATGGCTTTGTCCAAATCGAATTTTGTTCTTCTGATCAAAACTGTAGTCTGGTGTTCGAAATAATATTTTATTATTTCCTTGAGCGAAAGAATCATCGGTTTGTCATCCACAAGCGCAAGCATGTTCACGCCGTATGATGCCTGTAATTGCGAGTTCTTATAGAGATTATTGAGAATGACTTCCGGATTGGCGTCTTTTCTCAATTCCAACACGATACGCATACCGTTGCGATTGGATTCGTCACGGAGATCAGTGATACCTTCGATTCTCTTGTCCTTGGCGAGTTCCGCTATTTTGTCTATCAGATTTGATTTATTTACCTGATACGGTATTTCTTTGATGATGATCTGTTTTTTGCCGGAAGCCATGTCTTTGATTTCGGCTTTGGCTTTGACCCTGATTGTTCCGTGTCCGGTCAAATAAGCTTCTCTGATTCCTGACATTCCCAAAATTATTCCGCCGGTCGGAAAATCCGGCCCTTTGATATACTCCATCAGTTCTTCGTCTTCGATATCCTGATTGCGTATATAAGCGATATATCCTTCAATTACCTCCGTAAGATTATGCGGCGGGATAACGGTGGACATTCCGACGGCGATACCATTCGCTCCGTTTACCAACAGGTTGGGAAATCTGGCCGGTAATACTTTAGGCTCCTGTTCGCTACCATCGTAATTATCGACAAAATCAACCGTATCCTTGCGGAGATCCTTAAGCATTTCGACGGTGATTTTTTCCATTTTCGCTTCGGTGTAACGCATGGCGGCAGCGCCGTCTCCGTCAACCGATCCGAAGTTCCCGTGTCCGTTAACCAATGGATAACGATAACTGAAATCCTGAGCCATCCTAACCATTGAATCATAGATCGCCGAATCTCCGTGAGGGTGATATTTACCCATGACGTCTCCGACTATTCTGGCGGATTTCTTATATTGTTTATCTGGATACACGCCAAGTTCGTCCATTCCGTAAAGAATTCGTCTGTGAACTGGTTTCAATCCGTCTCTGACATCAGGTAGCGCGCGAGCAACGATGACGCTCATAGCATAACTCAAGAAAGAAGTTTTCATCTCTCCCGAAATATTTACTTCCTGAATTTTATCTTTTATATTTGTGTTTTCGTATTCTTGATTTTCCATGATGTCCCCCTAAATATCCAGGTTACGGACATATTCCGCATTTTCCTGGATAAACTCCCTGCGACTGGGGACATCGTCGCCCATCAGCATGGAAAAGATCCTGTCGGCCTCGATGGCGTCTTCCAGCGTAACTTGCAAGAGTGTTCTGGCTTCGGGATCCATAGTGGTTTCCCAAAGCTGCTCCGGATTCATTTCTCCGAGACCTTTGTACCTTTGCAAGACCGGTTTTCCGGTCAATCCGGCAAGAATCCTTTCGAGTTCTTTTTCTTCATATGCGTATTGTATAGACTTGCCAAGTTGAATTTTGAATAGCGGCGGCTGCGCAATATAAATATAACCTTTTTCGATCAGCGGCCTCATATAACGAAAGAAGAAAGTCAAAAGCAACGTGCGGATGTGAGCTCCGTCAACATCGGCATCGGTCATGATGATAATCTTGTGGTAGCGCGCCTGATCAATTTGGAATTCTTCACCGATTCCCGTTCCAAACGCCTGGATCATCGATACAATCTCTTTGTTTTGAAGCGCACGATCCAGTCTCGCCTTTTCTACATTCAGCACTTTTCCACGCAAAGGAAGAATGGCTTGGAACTCCGCGTCACGACCTTGTTTTGCAGATCCGCCGGCGGAATCTCCTTCAACCAGATAAATTTCCGATTTGGCCGCATCTTTGGTCCGGCAGTCAGCTAATTTGGAAGCAAATCCCAGGGAATCCAGCGGGGATTTCCGCCTGGTTGCTTCCCTTGCTTTCTTGGCGGCGATTCTCGCCCTCTGGGCCATCAAGGCTTTTTCAAGAATGTTTTTGGCGGCAGCGGGGTTTTCCAGAAGGTATCTGTCCAACCCTTCCGACATGATATTCGCGACTACTCTTCTGGCGTCGCTCGATCCAAGTTTTGATTTTGTTTGTCCTTCGAATTGAGGATCCGGATGCTTGACGGAAACAATGGCCACAAGCCCTTCCCTAGTATCTTCTCCGGCCAACGATTCGTCTTTACGGAAAACGTTAGCGCTTTTGCCGTAAGCATTTAGAATACGCGTCAAGGTCATTTTGAATCCTTCTTCGTGCGTTCCGCCTTCGGCATTGTTAATGTTGTTTGTGAAAGGATATATATTCGCGGCATAACCATCGTTATATTGCATAGCGATTTCCACCGTTATGCCCTCTTGTTCGCCTTCGAAATAAGCAACTTGAGGGTTAAGAACCGCTTTACCCAAATTCAAAAATTCGACATATTCCCTAACGCCGCCCTCGTATTTGTATTCTTTTCTTACTGTGCTTTGGGGATTGCGTAAATCGTTTATGTCAAACTGGATTCCCTTATTTAAAAAAGCCAGTTGCTGGATTCGCGATCTCAAAGTTTCAAAATCATATTCCTGACATTCCACAAACACTTTAGGGTCGGCCAAAAACGTGACAATCGTTCCTGATTTATCTGTATCACCAATGCATTCCAATTCTTTCTTCAAAAATCCGTGGTCAAAAGAGATGGTGTATATTTTGCCGTCTTTGTGTATTTCGATATCCATATATTCACTCAAAGCATTTACTACCGATGCTCCAACCCCGTGCAGTCCGCCCGACACCTTGTACGAGTTATGGTCGAATTTTCCTCCGGCATGTAAAACCGTATAAACAGTTTCTACGCTTGGCCGTTTGGTTTTCGGATGAATATCAACCGGAATGCCGCGTCCGTTGTCCTCGACCCGGACAATGTTACCCGGAAGAATATCGACGATGATGCGATCGGCATAACCGGCCAAAGCTTCATCGACGGAATTGTCGACGATTTCCCACACCAGGTGGTGCAGTCCGCGCGGTCCGGTGGTACCTATATACATCCCCGGTCTTTTCTTTACAGCCTCCAGACCCTCTAGAATCTGGATATTGCTGGCATCGTATTTTGCGTTGTTGTGATCAGCCATTTCAGTACTCCTCCTTGATATATCCTTTGTTGACATGAAAAACATGTGCCTGTTTCAAAATAAAATCCTTGACTCCACCAAGCCCCGTGGTGGTCACTATTGTTTGTATCCCCGAAGTCGCCACATATTCCAAGAGCCGGTTTTGTCTGGTTTCATCCAGTTCGGAAAAAACATCATCTAACAAGAACACCGGGGTTTCGTGCCTTGTCTCTTTTACAAGCTCTGCCAAACCCATATTCAGGGACAACACCATCATTCGCTGTTCTCCCTGCGAAGCCCGGCTCCCGGCGGCAAATTCATCAAGCATGAAAACGTAGTCGTCGCGGTGCGGACCATATCCCGTCGCGCCCTGCATGATGTCCTGACGGTATTTTTCCTTGAGAAATCCATAGGCTTCCTTTTGTGGCAAAGTCTGTTGATAGACAAGAGAAAATTTTTCGTCTTTGTCGGAAAGTCTTTTGTACATTCCATCGATCAAGCCGTTGATTTCTTCTTGAAACCGCACTCTTCTTTGACTAATCTTTTCCGCCGAAGACGCCAACTGTTCCGTTATGACATCCAATAATGTGTAATCGGGTTTTTCAACATATTCCAATTTCTTCAGCAATTCATTTCTTTGTTTGAGAATATGTTTATATATCGTCAGTTCATTCAGATAATCTTTGTCGATTTGCCCGAGAAACACATCGACATAATACCTTCTGTCCCTTGGCGCTCCTTTAATCAAAACGATGTCTTCAGGCAAAAAGGAAACGATATTCAGATTGCCGATGTAATCGCTGAGCCGTTTTATCTCCTGGCTGTCGCGCATGGCTTTTTTTCCTATTTCTGTGATGATCATTGTCAATTCGAATTTGCGTCCGTCTTTTTCGATCGTCGCCTGTATTCTGGCAAAATCCGCACTGAATCGAATCAGATCGCTGTCTTCGGCCTTATATGATTTTGCCAAAGCAAGCACATACAAAGCTTCGAGAAAGTTGGTTTTACCTTCCCCGTTTGCCCCGATAATAAAATGAATACCCGAACCAAGTTCCAGGGTCTGTTTGTGATAGTTCCTAAAATTGGTTAGGGTAACTTTGTCTATTTTCATTCTTTGTTGACAACCTTCAGGATGATTTTATTTTCAATTTCAACCAGATCTCCGGGATAAATTTTTTTCCCGCGACGGTTTTCCAATGCTCCGTTGTGAGTTATTTTGTTTTCTTCTAGAAAGATTTTTGCGTCTCCTCCGCTTTGGACCAATCCGGAATACTTGATTAGTTGTCCCAAGGTGATGAAGGGGGTTTTGATATTGATCGTTTTCATCGATCCACCTCTTTGCGGAGCCAAATCAAAACTACTTTTATATATAATATTATATAATATTATTATATAATTTACAACTTAATTTTTTTATCGTCAAACGGTCGACGATGCCTTTTTACTTTATAGTCAAAAGAAAAAGCGCGTGTTTTCACGCGCTCTTATTTGTTTTCCGAAACGATCTTTTCCAGAAAATCCACCATGGTGTATAACCAGTGTTTTTCAAGTCCCACCGTATCTACAATTATGCTTATCTTGTTGTGCCGGTATGCGAACCGAATGTAGTTGGATATTTCCAAACCGGTCGTAAACAATGCTTCGCCTGACATTTTCTTGGTGCCGTCTTCAGAAATGACCAGCGTCACGTTTGTTTTGCTTTCTATTAGTTTTTCTCCGTCGATCATCTTCGAAAGTTTTTCAAACAACTTCTCGTAAAGGTATATTTCCAGTTCGGGAATATATTCGCCAAATCGGTCCTTGAATTCGGCAAGCAAATCAGCAATATCCTTTTTGTTTTTTATCGAATTGATTTTTTTATACATTTCGATTTTAACGAAATCATCATTGATATATTCTTCGTCAATATATCTTGACACCGTCGCTTTGATTCCTGGTTTGGTTTCCTTGATTTCCGGTTTTCCTTGCTTGGCATTTATTTCTTCTTCAAGGATCCGCATGTACATATCAACCCCAACCGAATCTATAAATCCGGATTGCTCGCTTCCAAGAACGTCTCCCGCTCCGCGGATTGACAGATCCCGTACTGCGATTTTGAAGCCGCTTCCGAGTTCTGTGAATTCTTTGATCACCTTCAACCGTTTCTCGGCGTCCTCGGTCAAAACTCGATCCTTTTTAAACATCAGATATGCGTATGCTATTCTATCGCTTCTTCCCACTCTTCCCCGGATCTGATACAATTGCGCTAGTCCAAGTTTATCGGCATCATGTATGATCAGAGTGTTGACGTTGGGAATATCTATTCCGGTTTCAATAATTGTGGTTGCTACCAAAACATCGGTTTTGCGGTCGATAAAATCGTCGATTACGGCTTCCAATTCCAGTTTGTGCATCTGCCCATGGGCGATGCAAACACGGGCTTCTGGAACGAGTTTTTGAATTTTTATCGCAATGTTTTCAATGTCATCCACCCTATTGTACAAATAATATACTTGTCCTTCGCGAGCCAATTCTCTTTCTATTGCATCTTTAATCACGGCATCGTTTCTTTCTATGACATATGTTTGTATCGGATATCTATTCTCTGGCGCGCTTTCGAGAAGGCTCATGCTTTTTACTCCCATGATAGCCATTTGCAAAGTTCTCGGTATCGGAGTTGCGGATAAGGATAGCACATCAACATTAACTTTGAACTCCTTTATTTTTTCTTTATGCTGAACGCCAAATCTTTGTTCTTCATCGACAATCAACAAACCCAAATCTTTGAATGCTACGTCTTTTCCCAAAACCCTATGGGTTCCTATCACAATGTCGATGCTCCCGTTTTCCAATCCGGTTAAGATTTGCTTTTGCGCCTTACCGGTGACAAATCGATTAAGCAACACTATATTGACTCCGTATTTTTCCAATCGCGAAGTAAAGGTTTGAAAATGTTGTTTGGATAAAACGGTCGTCGGAGCAAGATATGCAACTTGTTTATTATTCAAAACTGCTCTGAACGCCGCCCTTAAGGCTATTTCGGTTTTGCCAAATCCAACATCGCCACATAACAGTCTATCCATCGGTCGTGGCGATTCCATATCGGAAAACACCTCTTTTATTGCTTTGTTTTGATCGCGGGTCTCTTCATAAGGAAAGTCGATTTCCAATTCCGATTCCAATTCCGCGTTTGGTCGGAAAGAATACCCTTTAGCTTTTTCTCTCTGTGAATAAAGTCTGATCAGTCTTTCGGCAATATCTCCGGCTTTGCTTCTGACTCTTTGTTTAGCCTTGTTCCAATCCGATCCGCCCAGTTTAGATAGTCTGGGAACAAACCCTTCGCTTCCGGCATATTTCTGCAAGTCAGAAAATGACTCCAAGGGAATATACAGCTTGTCGCCATCTCGATATTCGATATGTATATAGTCGTTTCTAGTATTGCCAAGTTCCATTGTTTTTATATCCAGAAAACGACCGATCCCGTAATCATAATGAACGACATAATCGCCTGGTTTCAAATCATTGACAGATGCTAGCCGCTTGCTTGAATCGAAAGCGGAAAGGTATTTTCCCTTGCGCTTCGAAGTCTGCTTTTTGTTAATGGATTTTTCAGTAATCACCGTCAACCCGAACGCCTCCGACGCAAAGTCGAAGCATCGGTCGGACACGATAATGTTTATGGAATTTTCTTTAAGCCTTTCAGTATCTCCGGTTAGGACATAATCCAGTTTGTTGTCGGAAAGCAACTCGCACATCTCGGTTCTGGACTTATATGATTCCAAAGCTATCACAAGTGTCCGTTGTCCCGCGAGAGATCTCAACTCGTTCAAGACCAGATTTATATTTCCTTCGAATTTTAGCGGTTCATTGGCTGCGATTGAAATTTTTTTTATGTTTTGCAGCCGCGTTTCTTCCCGAAGATAATCCACATAAATTGGTTTTTCAATCTTTATATTTTCCAAAGGCACGAAAAAATCGAATCCCATTTTTGCATAGTCTCCGGCGTTCTCAATCCAGTCCAGAAGATCTTGTTTCAAGTCGTCATATTGCCCGTTGAATCTATGAAAATCAAAAAAGAAAACTGTGCTTTTAGGGATAAAATCCAGAATTGTATTTTGTTGGCCAAATAGAAACTTCTGGTATCTGGAAAGCCTCTCCAAATCTTCACGTCTTTCCAAACTTTCTAAATCCGCATCAATCTTTTCGATTGCTTCCGAAGATAGTTTTTTGTCCCTGATTATTGTTTTAACTTCGTTTTTTATGGTTTTTAACCCTTTGTCATCGAAAAACAATTCTGTCATTGGCATAACATCGATCTTTTCGCACGATTCCTGTGATCTTTGCGATTCAATATCGAACCGTTTCATCGTATCGATTTCGTCTCCGAAGAAATCTAATCTGACCGGGGTTTTTTCTCCTAACGGAAAGACGTCGACTATTCCTCCCCTGACACTAAAGTCTCCCATTTTTTCAACCGTGTATTCGTGGGAATAACCAGACATGATCAATTTTGAACTAAGTTTGTCTATTGATATTTCCTGTTTTATGCAAAGGCTAAACATGGCGTTTTTCCACGCTTCTGGCTCCAGTTGAGGTTTGATCAGTCCTGGGAGATGGGTCACGACTATTGCGTTGTTGTTTTCAATCAGACGCTTTATCGTGTTGATTCTTTCAATGCGAAATTCCCAAGACGAGACCAGCATCTCGCTGGTAATGAATTCGTCTTGCGGGAAGAATAAAACTTCTTCTGGATCAAGGGCTGCGGAAAGTTTATCATAAACAATCTGGGCGTGATAAAGGTTGGGGGTCACAACAACGATCGGCCCGCCGGCCTGTTTGTGTGCCGACAAAACCAAAAACATTCCGCCCTCTTCGGTTGTGTTGCTGATTTGTATCGCTTTGCCTTGTTGTTTGATTGCTTCCGAAAACTCTTTGAATTCTTTTTTTGTTTCCAGAAAATCTAAAATTTTTTCCATCATTTTACCTCACGTCGTTTTGGCGAGTCTCGCGACTCGCCGGGGGTATAACTGATATTCATGTTTTGTTTTCTAACGTTTTTTCTTTTGATATCTATACGAAATTGCCATGACTGTTTTCTTTGGAAAAATCCTTAGAGCGACTCTGGCAATCTTCATAAGCATTCCTGGGATGATGATTGTTTTTTTGTTATCAAGATTTCTTATCGCTATCTCTGCACATTTTT
>DAOSWG010000005.1:0-33145 GCA_035379945.1 Bacillota bacterium | reverse complement strand
ATGATGATTGTTTTTTTGTTATCAAGATTTCTTATCGCTATCTCTGCACATTTTTTTGGTGTTATTCCTTTAAAGGCGGTTTTGACTCTCGCTACATCGGCAAATTCGGTTTCCACCGGACCCGGGCAAAGTATTTTAATTCTCACGGGTTTTTTCTGTTGGACCAGTTCACTATTGGCGGCGAGGGAATAATTGAGTACGAACGCCTTTGAAGCCGCGTATGCCGCCATCAACGGAGTTGGTAAAAATGCCGCCATACTTGCCACATTCAAGATGAGGCCCCGTTCCATTCCCGAAGCGAATAGTTTGGTTAACCGAGAAAGTGAATCAATATTCAGTCTTATCATTTCGCTTTCTTTTTCCGGAGGAATTTCTTCAAATGAGCCATATTGTCCGAAGCCGGCGTTGTTGATAACGATCAAGGGCTTATAAGTTATTGTCTCGTCATAAAGCTTTTGAGTGTTTTCAGGCAAGGAGATATCCATCGCTTTGATCACAACATCAGTTCTATAATTGGATGTCAATTCTATTTTCAACTCTTCTAGTCTTTCTGCTCTCCTGGCAACCAAAATCACGTTGTATCCTTTTTTTGCCAACCCTCTCGCAAGTTCTCTTCCGATACCGCTAGACGCTCCGGTAATCAAAACAAACGGTTTCCCTTCCATGGCAAAACAACTCCTTCGTCTTCTATTGACATTATACCATCATAGTGACGCGAAAAAAAGCGTCGTGTATTTTCAAACAAAAAAACCGTCTGTTTCGACGGTTTTCAATTATATCTGTTCATCGTTTCTTCGAATGGTTTTCCGTTCTGGAAGTCATCGATTATTCCCGTGCACTCTATGATGGTATCATCTAACATTTTACTTTCCGCTTTGGAAAATCCGCTTAGCACATAGTCTACCGTATCATTTTCTTCGCTGTGTCCAATTCCGATTCTAACCCGTTTGAATGCTTCGGTTCCCATTTGCGAGATGATTGATTTGAGTCCGTTGTGCCCTCCGGATCCGCCTTTTTCTCTTAGGCGAATTTTTGCAAGCGGAAGATCCATGTCATCGGATATCACCATTATTTCCTCAACCGGAATCTTGTAAAATCCCGCAACCGCTTTGACGGAGTTTCCCGACAGATTCATGAAAGTTTTTGGCTTCAGAAATATGGTTTCTCCTATAGTCAACACTTCTCCCATGAATTTTGTTTCTTTGGAGAACTTGGCTTTCTTTGTTTTTGCATAGGCATCAAGGCACATGAATCCGACATTATGCCTTGTTTTGGCATACTTTCTTCCCGGGTTGCCCAATCCGACAATCATGCGCTTCATGCTATTTATTCTTGGGTTTGATTACGACGTAACGGTTTGGCTCTTCGCCTTCGGATTCGGTGATGACATCGCGCCAGTCCGCTAATTTCGTATGGATGATTCTACGCTCGTAAGCATTCATTTTCCCGAGTTTGGCGGGCACTTTCGTCCTAGCAACTTCTTTTGCGGTTTTAGTGGCCAAAATCTCCAATTGCTTTTTCTTCTGATTTTTATATCCGCCAACATCGACGGAAACAACATAATACTCGTCAGTGAAAAGATTGACAAAGTTTTTTATCAGAGTCTGAACCGCATCCAGGGTTTTCCCGTTTTTGCCGATAAGAAGAGGATTTTCTTTGGCGTCAATCGAAAAGGTCAATTGTCTTTCCTCTTCGGCTTTTGCCTCGACGATGGCTTCGATTTCCATGGCGGTCAATATTTCTTTGAGATATTCGATTCCGTCGCGTAGGGGATCAAACTTGATTTTGGCTTCTACAATGTAAGTCTTGTTTAATCCAAGAATACTCTTTTTTTCCTCAACCACCTGCAAGTCGACGTATTTACGATTCACATGCAACTCTTCGGCTGCGTATTTGTATGTGGATTCATTAAGGGTTTTGGCCTCAAATTGGATTGATTTCATTCGATGTCCATCTCCTTTAGAATTTGCTTCTCATTTTTTCTTGTTTGCTTTCAATGTTTCGGCGGCTCAGATAACTTTGCAACAGTTGATATGAGTTACCAAGAATCCAGTAAAACGCGATACCGGCATTGCTTATGGCGATATACCCCATCATCAATACCATGAAATAGTTCATATATTTCATCATTTTCTGGCTTTGCTGGGCTTGGCTGTTTTGGTACTTGTTTACCTTCTGGTTTTTTCTCGTTTGTTTTTGAATCAGCCATTGGCTCAACATCATAGTTGCCACAACAACCAGCGCCAATGGGAGATTTTCCCAGAAACCGGTATTGCCAAGATCCGTCCAAAGGAAATTGTAATTCATTATCGCGTCGGTATTTCCGAAAGCCGATACCGGCGTGATGGGGAACCGTCTAACCACGGTGTACATGGCGATGAATATCGGCATTTGCAACAAAGGCATCAAACATCCGAAGAAGTTGATCTTGTATTTTCGATAAACTTCCATTGTTTCCATCTGCATGCGTTGTTGCGAGGCTTGATCGGATCTTCCTTTGTATTTTTCCTGAATCCTTGTTATTTCCGGCTGGGCAATCTGCATTTTCAGTGTCATGTCGTTGCTCTTGGAATAAATCGGCCAGGCCAAGGTTCTGATCACAAGGGTCATTATCAGTAGTCCGAGCCAGTAGTAATAAGTTTCGCCCAATAAACCGAAAAGGTTGCTGGCATAGAATGTGAATTTGGCCACAACCATGACAACCCATTCCGTCCATGAATCTTTTTCTCCGATCGGAAGAAGGGTGCCGGAAGCGCTTAGTCCTTCCTGGGTTTTACTGACAGCTTTATAAGTTGTAAACGTGACTGTGACGGTGGCGGTATCAGTTGACCAAACAACGACTCCGTCTCCGTTAGCATAACCGCTCTCGTCACTTGGAGTTCCCAGCAGATTGATCGCTTCATAGTAGGACGTGGCATTTGTTTCATCTTCAGAAACCGTGACGATGCTGGTATAATTCTCATAGCTGACTTCGGCTTTGCTGCCGCACGCAGAGAGAGCAAATACCAACACAAATAGCAAAATTGCAGCAATGATTTTGGTTTTTTTCATGTCATTCCTATCCTTTATGTTATTTTTGCCTTGACAAACAAAGGCGTTAAATTGTCTTTGATTTCCTTAAAATCTAGTTTTCGGGCAGTTGGTTTCGCGACAATCAAAAAGTCGGTTTTAGCCGTTATGTTTGCTTGTCTGGTTATTTCTCTGATTCTTCTTTTCATTTTGTTCCGCTCAACGGCGTTTCCATATTTTTTTGATACGCTGACGGCAAAACGAAAATGATCGATCTTGTTGACTGCGGCGTACACTACGAAAAAACCGTTGGCCGCGCTATTTCTTTGTTTGACCAGCGCGTCTATTTCTTGATTTTTTTTGATGCGGTATGCCTTTTCCAACCCGGTTCATCCCCTTTAAAAACAAAAATCACCAAAATATATTATATTCAGGTGATTACAGGTTTTAATATAAATTGGTTATGAAATTATTTGGATGTGGACTGATCGGAAACCGTCAAGGAATAACGTCCTTTGGCTCTTCTTCTTGCCAGTACTTTTCTGCCGTTCGCAGATTCCATTCTGGCTCTGAAACCATGGGTTCTGATTCTTTTGATCTTGCTCGGTTGATAAGTTCTTTTAGTCATTGGTGACACCTCCAAAGCTTGTTCCTAAGCCATGCTACATAATTATACGGGATTTTCAAAAAGAAGTCAATATCTTTCGCTTTGGAGAAAAAAGCCTTTTTTATTTTTTGAAAGCACTTTTCTGTTTCTTGTGTTTTTTCCTTTTTTTTACTTGTTAAGTTTCTTTTCAACAAAGGTTTTTCAACTTGCTTTTTAAACATTTTACGGTCCTGTTTTTTCCAGTGGAATTGTGGAAAACCCACTTTCTTCGCCTTCTTTCGGCTGTGGTTTTCCACATTTTGCTTGTTCTTTGATTTTTGCTTGTTGAAGTTTTCCACAAATTTTGTGGAGAAATAGTTCACATTTTTGTTGGGCGTTATGATATATTTAGGATTATAGAGGTAGCCGCCTGTGGAAGAATTTCAAAAAATCTGGGATAAAATCAAATATCAGCTTCAACTCACTTTGGATGAGGACGTTTACAACGAGCATTTCGCTCCGATTTCCAACGTTTTTAAAGTTGTAAATAATTATGTTTATCTTATTTCTCCTAACTCTTTCATTAAAAGCAAAATTGAATCATTCTACTTGAATCGACTCAATGCCATGCTGAACGAGCATGTCTCGGAAAAGCACATGTTCAAAATTATCACCAAGGAACAAGCCGCCGAAGAAATTGCCAAAACCTCCACCTATGAAATCAATATTCCCGAACAAGGATTGGAAAACAAATATAAAACCGGACTCAACAACTCTTATACTTTCGATAATTTTGTTGTAGGTTCAAGCAACCGCCTTGCCTATACATCGGCAATGAAAGTTGCTGACCAGCCCGGCGAAGTTGCCAATCCTCTTTATATATTCGGTGACGTCGGTTTGGGAAAAACCCATCTGATGCAGTGCGTCGGGAATTATATATTGGAAAACAACGTGAATAAAAAGGTCCTCTACGTAAAAACTGATCAATTTATCGAGGATTATGCCAAAGCCGCTCAAAAAAAGAGTTTCGACGATTTTTCCAAAAAATATGAGGATGTGGATATTCTTCTGGTTGACGACATCCAGTTTTTATCCGGAAAAACCCAATCCCAATTGGAATTTTTTAAGATATTTGAAAAACTCAAAGAAAACAACAAACAGATCGTGATAACTTCGGATCGCCAGGCAAAAGAATTATATGATATCATGTCGCGTCTTACTTCCAGGTTCGAATGGGGACTGTCAGTAGATATTAATCGCCCGAATCTAGAACATCGCATTTTGATTCTCAAGAAAAAACTTCAAGCGGAGACTGCCGATCCCGAACTGATTCCTGAAGAAATTTTGGATTATATCGCCAGTATCTTTGACAACAACGTCCGTGAACTTGAGGGCGCTCTGAAAAGGGTTTTATTCTATTGCACCGCGTTTGATTACAAATTCACGATCAATAACGCTCAAGATGCGCTTAAAAATTTGGTCAATTCCAAAAACATTTCAAATAATTCTATCGAAAGAAGCAATTTCAATAACGTTCTCGACATCGTCAGTTCCTATTATAATATCTCGACCGTCGACCTTTTATCTAAAAAGAGGAAAAAACAGTATGTCTTCCCGCGTCAAATTGCCATGTATATCCTTAAAGATCTATATGATCTTACATACAAAAAAATCGGTCAAATCTTCAATAACCGCGATCATTCCACCGTCATTTACAGCATCGAACAGATTTCCCACGATATTCAAACTGACAACACAAAGAAAACTGACATCGACAAACTGTTGATAAAATGTGGAAAAAAAGGGTAAATCCACACAGTCCAAAGATTGATATATCTATGTTATTTTGGCCAAATATGGTATAATGATAACAGATATAATTTCACGTTTTCTTCTTTTCCACACCTATAACAATAATAATAAAAAGAAAAAGATAATAAATGTCATATAGGAGGCTGTCCATGAATTTTATCATTTCGACAAGCGTGCTGCTCAATAATCTGCTTATCGCTCAAAAAGCCTTATCCACCAAAACCCCGGCTCCTTATTTGCAGGGAATTAAGATGGAAGTTTACCAAAAGGAAGTTGTTCTAGTCACCAGTAACTCGGACATATCTATCAAACTGTCTATCAAAGACGAATCTCTGAAAGTCGAATCGACGGGCGAAGCTTTGGTTCCGGGAAGATTTTTCGTTGACATAATCCGTAAGGTTGAAGGAGAAACAGCGGAACTTTCCGTCATCGATAACAACATACTTCGTATTGTTGCCGGCGAATCTGACGTTGTTTTAAACCTTCTCAACATCGAAGATTACCCCGAATTGGAATTCCCGCTCAATGACGAACCGATTAAATTGGATTCGAAAATCATGAAGGCGATCATCAGACAAACCACTTTTGCTACATCCACGATTGAAAACAGACCGATTCTTACCGGTGTGAATATTCGCGTCGAGGGAGAAAAGTTAATCGCCATCGCGACCGATTCTTTCCGGCTGAGTCAAAAAGTCGTCGACATTCCGAAGAACATGGACAACATGAACGTGGTGATTCCCGGAAGAAGTTTGGACGAACTGGCAAAGATATTGGAAATCGATTTGGAAGAGATATTGATTCATTTGAATCACAAATCAATCTTGTTCGAATATGGCAATGTTTTGTTCCAATCAAGGTTGCTTGAAGGTAATTTCCCGGAGACATCGAGATTGATTCCGATGGAATTTCCGATCGTCATCAAATTCAACCGCGATAAATTATACGTGGCCGTCGAAAGAGCATCATTGCTTTCTTCTAAAGAAGGAACGTCCAGCATCGTAAAACTCAATTTGAGAAACGACAACATCGTGGAAATAACTTCCAATTCGCCAGAACTTGGAAAAGTGATGGAAAAAGTATATCCGATCGAAAAAGCAGTCGGAATGACAATAAAAATCGCTTTTAGTTCCAAGTATTTCATGGACGCCTTGAAAACATTCAATTCGGAAGAGATTTTCGTCAAATTTACCGGAGAGATCAGGCCGTTTGTTCTCGAAGGCGACAACGATCCGGGATTGATACAATTGATCCTGCCGGTTCGCACAGAATAGTTTGATAAAAAGACAGGAGCAATTCTTGTCTTTTTTGTTTTATAGCAAAGAAAGAAAAAGATGAAAGTCATTGAAAATATCTTTCATCCTTTTATGTCGGTAAAACCAAACCGGTATATGTTATAATTGTGGTGCGCAAAAACGAACATACAAGCGTTCCAATAAAATACGAAGGATGTGATAAAATGCAAAATCAGATCGCCGGACGTCATGCGGCAAACAAAAAATTGGAATCGAACATTTTGCAAATTTCGCAAGAAGCAAAGGCTATGAAGAAGAAGTACGACGATGTAATTGATGCTACCGTGGGAATGCTTCATCACGAGGAAGGTAACGTCTTCAAGTATCAAATCGTCGAAGATTTGCTGAAAGGATTGACCGATGCGGAAACATATCATTATGCTCCCGTGAGAGGAACTCCTGCTTTCAGCGAAGGTGCATTCGATTGGGTTTTTGGGAAAAACGCCGAAACGATCAGGA
Source organism: Bacillota bacterium (assembly GCA_035379945.1). Classification (GTDB taxonomy): domain Bacteria; phylum Bacillota_I; class Bacilli_A; order Izemoplasmatales; family Hujiaoplasmataceae; genus JAAYZB01. Next base: position 25,984 of record DAOSWG010000005.1, on the reverse strand, counting down.
AAAATTTTTATCATGCGGTTATCCCGACAACCGGAGGTAGCGGAGCTATCAGCGATACTTTTTATAATTTCAACGATTTCGGTCAAAAAGTCTTGATTCCCAACCATTATTGGACACCATACCAAAATTTCGCCTATGAGGCAAATTTGGGATTACAGACCTTTTCAATGTATGATGACATGAAGCGATTCAACGTGGCCGCATTCAAGGAAGCAGCTCTGAATTTGGCGCACGAACAAAACCGTCTAAGCGTATTGTTGAATGATCCGTGTAACAATCCGACCGGACTTTGCATGACAAGGGAAGATTGGGACAAAGTCATAGAGGTGTTGAACCAAATTGCTTCAGAAGGCATTCCAGTAACTTTGATGCAGGATATTGCTTATGTCGACTATCAAATGAAACCAGTTGAAATGTCCCGCGATATTTTTCTTTCTTATCTCAATCTACACCCGGATATTTTGACAGTAGTCATATTTTCTGGTTCCAAAACATTTTCATTGTATGGATTCAGGGTTGGAGCTCAAATCGGATTGAGCAAAAACAAAGATGTTCTCGATACGTTCGTAAACGTCGGAGACTATTCCGTGAGAGCGAGATTCTCAAGCGTAAACCAACCCGGCATGAGCATTATCGGAAAAATATTCTCTAACCCGGAAAACAAACAAAAGTTCCAGGACGAACTTGTCATTGGAAGAAAATTATTGCGCGACAGGGCGGTTCTATTCATGGAAGAAGCCGACAAAGTCGGGCTTGATATGTTACCGTACTGCGGTGGATTCTTCATAAGTGTTTTGACCGATAACAAGAATATTTTCCAGGATTTGGCAAGTGATCACGTCTATGTGATTCACATGGACAACCTCATAAGGATAGCAATCAGTTCGCTTCCGCTTACCGATATTCCCCGATTGGTCAGAATCCTGAAAAAACACGTATAAAAAAAGGAGTCATCGCGACTCCTTTTTTATTAGACCAAAAAGACGACTTTGCCCTTGAGCAGGATTGAAATAAGATCCACTAGCCAAAGAATGCAGGCCCCGAAAATAATCCACAAAATACCGATTATGAGTCTCCCTTTGGCGATGCGGTAGATCCCATAGATGATACCGTCGATAAACGGCAGAGCCAAAATCACTTTGATGATCAAGGGCAAACCGTCTATGGTCCTTACGTATTCTTTCATATATATCATCTCCTTTATAATAAATTATATCACATCAAAATCTTTTGAAAAGCGGAGCGGCAAAATTAATCACTCCATTGTTCTGCCTATCGCGCCGGCTACCAGACGGCAGCTTTGCATGAGAGTTGAGAAACGTTCTGGTTTCAAGGATTGTTGACCATCGCTCAGAGCTTTCTCCGGGTCGGGGTGAACTTCGATTATAAGGCCGTCAGCTCCGGCCGCCACGGCGGCTCTCGACATGGATTCGATGAATTCCCATCTGCCGGCGGCGTGTGATGGATCGACGATTACCGGCAAATGCGAAAGTTTTTTCAAGACAGGAATGGAACTGATATCCAAAGTGTTTCTGGTCGATGTTTCGAATGTACGGATACCGCGATCACATAGAATCACCTTATCGTTTCCTCCGGCGAATATATATTCCGCTGACATCAACCATTCTTCTATCGTGTTGGCCATGCCGCGCTTCAAAAGAACAGGCTTGTCGAGTTTTCCTACTTCTTTTAAAAGTGAAAAGTTTTGCATGTTTCTTGCGCCGATTTGAATAATGTCGACGTTTTCTATGAATAAAGGAATATCTTCGATGCTCATCAGTTCGCTTACAACAGGAAGGGAATATTCTCGGCCGATCTGACCCAGGATTTTCAACCCTTTTTCCCCTAGTCCTTGGAAAGAGTACGGACTGGTACGCGGTTTATAAGCGCCAGCACGCAGGATTTTGGCACCGGCAGCTTTAACAAGCGGGGCGATAGATTGCATTTGTTCCAGCGATTCCACCGCACACGGCCCGGCTAGAGCCACAACGTTTTTGCCTCCAATTTGTACTCCTTTGACATTTATGATTGTATCTTCGGGATGAAACTTCCGATTCACCTGCTTATATGGTTCTTGAACTCGTAAAACCGTTTCAATAAAATCATATACGTAAAGAGAATTCGGATCGAATTTGGATGTGTCTCCGATTACTCCGAAAAGGGTAATTAAAGTCCCTGTGCTTTCGTGGATGGAGAATCCCTGGTTTTGTAAAACGTCACGTAGCAACGCGATTTCTTCTGGTTTGGCTTTTTCTTTGAATTTGATGATCATTTTGTGCGGGATCCTTTCTTCAATAATTCAATAGCTTCTGTATATCCAGAAAAACCTTTGCCACATATCGTACCGATGCAAGCGGGCGAAATGACTGAGTTTTGCCGAAATGGTTCGCGGGAATAAATATCGGATATATGTACCTCGACAGCGGGGATCGGAACGGAAAGCAAACAATCGTAGATGGCATATGAGTAATGTGCGAAAGCGCCTGGGTTAATAACGATTCCGGAGGCCTTAGTATAATTCTCCTGAATGAAATCAATGATGGATCCTTCGTGATTCGATTGGAAAAAAAACAAATTGTCCCCCGATAAAGCCGAGTAACCGGAAAGATAACCCAACAAATCGGAATAACTCGCTTTGCCGTATATAGCAGGCTCGCGTAAGCCGAGCAGGTTCAGATTAGGCCCGTTGATTATCAAAATATCCATAAAAGCGCTCCTTGATTAGCGCTGCCTCCGAAGCGGGATCGTTAGAAACGGATTCATATCGGATGTCAGCGTATTTTTCATATAAAGACCGCCTGCGTTTTTCTAAGGCAAGCAAATCTTCGGGTGTTTTGAGCAAAGGACGGCCAGAAACACTTTCTTTCAGGATGAAAGTGATTGGACGGTCAAGAAAGACTAACAAGCCGTTTTGACGCAAAAGGCGCATCAAGTTGTCGTTTTCCACCATGCCTCCGCCGGTAGAAATAACCAACCCTTGATTTTGATACAAGCCCTTTGTGAGTTCGTATTCCAGGTTGCGGAAATAGGGCTCTCCAAAAGAAGCGAAGATGTCGGATATCGACATGCCCGCGGCATCGGAAATTAGTTGGTCGCAGTCAGCGACCGTTTTTTTAAGTCCTTTGGCCAACAACCCTGCAACGGAACTTTTTCCACTTCCTGGAAGACCGATCAAAACCAAGTTTGTCATTTGTGCGGACAAAATGGAAAAAACAGAGTCGATCTGATTTTTTGTTGCAGGAATGCCGGTGAACAATTCGTTGGACTTGGCAGCTTGAGAAACCAGCATATACAAACCGTTAGTCGCAAAAATATCTTTGGACTTTGCATCAAGCAAAAGATTTGTATGCAAAGGATTATATATCAAATCAATTACGGAATCAAGCCTGTAAAACAGATTGAGATCAATCAAAACGGAACTATCGTTTTCTGGATACATTCCCAAAGGCGTGGTGTTGATTATGATTTCGCTGTCAACAACCTTTTCTATTTCCGAAAAAAGGAATTCGTTTTCGCTCTTGATCCGCCGGCAAAGTTTGACCGGTTGCTTGGCGCCGAGTTTATGCAAAACAAATGCACATGCTTTTGCCGCCCCGCCATTACCCAGAATAAGAACCTTTTTTTGATATGGATTGATTCCGGCGTGAACGAGCAACTGTTCGAAACCAAAAACATCCGTATTGTAACCTACGAGTCGGCCGTTGTTATTTAAGACCGTATTGACCGCGCCGGTCGCTCTAGCAACCGGATCAAGTTCATCCAGCAACGGAATTACAGATTCTTTGTATGGTATGGTGACATTGATTCCGGTGAAAAGTTTCGAAGATAGAAAAAACTTGGGATCGGGACTTTCAAAAAGACGGTAATCGGCATTTCCCAACAAGCGATGGATTTCCGGCGAACGACTGTGGGAAAGCGATTTGCCAAGCAGACCATACATTATTTGACAACCGACCTTCCTATTCGTGACAAAAGCAATAAATCCAATATAGTGAAGGAGGCGACGGCAGATATAACAGGGATTACACGCGGAACAATCGACGGGTCGTGGCGGCCAGAAACTTCTATTTCGGAATTTGTGCCGCTTGAAAGATCAACGGTTTTCTGTTCCACGGAAATAGATGGAGTCGGTTTAACGGCAACCCGAAACACAAGTGGCATGCCGGTGGAAATGCCACCGACAATTCCGCCGTTGTGGTTTGTGGTGGTAATGATTTTTCCGTCCTGTATTCTGTATGGGTCGTTGGCTTCGGATCCCAATTTTTCCGTAATCGCAAAGCCGGATCCAAATTCGACGCCCTTGATTCCCGGTATGGAGAACAGATTACTTGACAGGACGCTTTCGCACGACGCGAATAACGGTTCGCCGATTCCAACAGGCAATCCGACAATCACGGTTTCCACGATTCCACCGACCGAATCCCCGGATTTTTTGGCGTTTTCGATTTCTTGTTTCATTAATTCTGAAACGCGATCGGAAATGACGGGAAAACCGCTAGTTTTCATCTTTTCTAAAAATTCATTATTTAACATATCATTTGCAAAAAGGGTACTTTTTACGTTTTTTATACTGACAATATGAGAGAAAACATTGATGTTTTCCTTAGCAAGAAATTGTTCGGAAATTGCTCCAACGACCATCCACAAAGCTGTGATTCGACCGGAAAAAACACCACCGCCTCGTACGTCGTTTGCCCCGTCGTATTTGACATGCGCCGGATAATCAGCGTGCCCAGGCCGTGGTTTGAATTCGTTTCGACGGTAATCTTCTGAACGCATTTCCCGGTTTTTAATCAAGACCGTAAAAGCCGCACCCGTTGTTTTTTCGTTAAAATACCCGGAGATAATTTTCCAATCATCCGGTTCCACTCGAGCGGTTGACAGATTCCCCTGGGGTCTTCTCTTTTGTAGCCACGCGTCAATATTGTCATAATCTATTTTTATTCCGGCAGGAAGGTTATCGATAACGACGCCTAAATATTCTCCATGCGACTCACCAAAAAAAGTCAGCTTAATAATGTTTCCAATCGTATTCATAACAGCTCCTCCTTTGATTTTGCTGTTTTTAAAACATAAGATCCGATGGCGTTTACATCAACATACGTGAGAGCTTTGGCGCGATTCTTTTTGTCTTTCATCACATAATCCCAAAGCAACTCGTTCGAAGCTTCGTCTGCGGTTGGAAGACCTTGCGATCGAAGCGCGTTTTCCAACCTTTGTTTGATGGTGGCGTTTGACACTATGCGCATCATTCCAATAGCGACGGCCTCGCCGTGCAAGTATTTTTCGTATCCATAGAAAGCTTCGATTGCGTGGCCGAAAGTGTGGCCGAAATTCAAAGCCTGTCTGGAACCGGTATCGAATTCATCCTGTTCGACAAAACGTTTTTTGATGTTTATCGATCTAGTTATCAAAAAATTCAGCTCGGAAGGGAGTACCGGGTTTTCTAATTTTTCAAACAACAACGAATCGGCGACCATCCCGTATTTTATCATTTCGCCCAAACCGTTTCGGAATTGTCTTTCCGGCAACGTTGATAACAAAGAAGGATCGACCAAAACCATTTTGGGCGGATAAAAACACCCGACAATGTTTTTTGCTTGTTTTGTGTTGACTGCAACTTTTCCGCCGACGCTGGAATCGATTTGTGCTAGAAGGGAAGTGGGAATTTGAACATACTCTATACCGCGCAGATAAGTAGCTGCTACAAATCCGGCAAGGTCACCTGTGACTCCGCCGCCAAGAGCAACAAGCAAAGCGTCGCGGGAAACATGGTTTGCCGAAAGCAAACCGACGATCCTTTCGTATTGTTGAAGGGATTTGCTTGTTTCTCCCTGAGGGAAAATAATTTTGAGGCAGCCGGGGAATTTGTTTACGACGGTATCTACATAAGAAACCGGAATACCATCGTCGGATATGACCACAACCTGGCGAGTCACATCCCAAAATTCGTCCAAACGAGAAAGAATGCCGTTTTCAACGTGAATGGGATAAGAAAAGAAACGGGATTTGATTATAATAGTTTCCATTTATTCTTCCTCCTTTATAAAATCGATTTTCAAACCCAAAGAAGCCAGGTCTCGGAAAAAGCGGGGATAGGATTTATTTACCGCTTCGGCGTTTTTGATCAAAACCGGATTTTGGCAGCGGGAGGCAGCGATAGCCAACGACATGACAATCCGATGATCGCCAAAGGAATTAAAAGAGCCACCAACCAGTTCGTTTGCGCCTGTTATGTTCACATAATCATTTCCGAGTTCTGCTTTTCCGCCAAGGCCGTTGATAATTTGCCAAATAGCTTCCAAACGATTTGACTCTTTGATTTTTAATCTGGCCGCGTTTGTTATCGAAGAAAGTCCTTGGGAAAAGGCGGCCATAACCGACAATACCGGAGCAAGATCGGGAGACTGTCCGACATCGCACGTGATAGCTTCAAGCGAGGAAGCGAGAAAGCGATACCCGGTTTCGGTACGGATATATTTCCCGCCGGCTTCGCTTATGAAATTCAAAATAGCCCGGTCTGGTTGCAGAGAAGTTTCCGGCATGTTTTTGCATTCGACATCTCCGGCGAGAATACCGAGAACAGCGAAAAATGCCATCTGAGAAAAATCGCCTTCCAAAGAAATGTCAAAATGCTTGTAGGATTGATTTCCTTTGATCAGGTAACGATTGTTTTCTTGTTCAACAACAATTCCCGCGAGTTTTAAAACCGAAACCGTCATGTCGACATAGTAGCGCGATTCAAACGGCTCGGAAACAACGATTTCCGAACTTCCGTCCAGCAAAGGAAGAGCAAATAGCAGCCCGGATATGAACTGGCTGCTTACATTGCCCGCAAGCGTATAAGTTCCAGGAACGAGGGATCCGGCAACGATAACCGAATCGTCGTTTTTTATAAAACGGGAATTTGCTTTGGCGAACAAGGAATCATATATTCCCAAAGGTCTCTGAAACAGGCTCCTTCTTCCGGTGAAAACTACTTTCTGATTGCAAAGAGAAAAAACCGGAATAAGAAAACGTAGAGTGGAACCGGATTCGTTGCATTCGACGAAGTTGTCTTCGGTAAAACCGATCTTTGAAGTTCCGTAGACTGTTAGTTTGTCCGCGGAGCGGATGAATCTGGCGCCGATTTTTTCCATAGCCCCGATCGTAGCGTCAATATCTTCGCTGTATGATATATTGGATATTGTACTTTTTCCCAAAGCAAGCGAAGCGGCAATGACTGCTCTATGTGTCTGGCTTTTAGAGGCCGGGATGGAAACTTTTCCTTTTGGAAGTCCGGGGTATACGACGGCTTTCATGATTTGATATCCTTTTCTATGGCGATTCTTGCTGCTTTGGATTTCTTCATTGCTTTTCGTAACCCCTCATAATCGCCGTCAGCAATCAGTTGTTTATAGCGTGACAACTCATTTTGCATAATTTCTATTTTGTCAAGGAGAGCGGTTTTGTTTTCAATCATTAGTTCGCTCCACAGATCGTCGTTGATCATGGCTATTCTGGTAAGGTCACGGAAAGAGTCGCCGATGAAACGACTGGTTGTTACTTGGTTGTCATCGGAATCTATCAAAGCCAACGCAAGAACGTGTGCCAGTTGCGAAGTGTATGCAATGATTTCATCGTGGACTTGAGAATCTATGCGGACGACATTGCCAAACCCCATTTGTCTGGCGAGATTTTCTACTAAAAGAAGATTTTTTTCCTGATTGGAAGCAACCGGAACAATTACAAAATTTTGATCGAGAAAAATGGTTTTATCGGCATATTCGACTCCGGATTTTTCTTTGCCGGCAATCGGATGAGTGAACACCATATCAAATTGCCCGTTGACATACAAGGATACATCTCTTATGATCCCGGATTTAATCCCGGAGATTTCAATAACCAGGCAGTCGGGTTTGAAATATGAGTTCCATTTTTTGACGAAAGAAACACAGTCGCGGGGATACAAACAAATGAATAAAATATCAGTTTCGGCAAGTAGAGATTTCGGATCGGTAAACGCACGATCGATGATATGATTTTCCAAGGCGTAATCAAGAGAGTCCTTCCGGACATCATATGCAAGGATATCGTGTTCTTTTTTTAAGGCGGATGCAATTGAACCGCCCATCAAGCCCAAACCAACAAATCCGATTTTCATGTATAGCACCCCAAACATATTTTATCTAATTTTATCACAAAAAAGGTCTGACAATATAAAAAAATAAGAATATTGGAATTTGATCCAAAAACGAAAACGGTACCATCAAAAACACGCCGAAACAGACTTTTTATGGTATAATCAAAAAAGGAAGTGATACTATGTATCAGGAAATAAAACCATACGAATATGCAAACGAAGTCACAAAAAAACTCCCTGGTGGTATTTTTCTGACCACCAACGCCGCCGGTAAAACAAACACCATGACAATCGGGTGGGGCGGTATAAATATAATTTGGGGGCGGCCGGTATTCATCGTACTTGTAAGGGATTCCCGGGCGACATATGGCCTGATCGAAGAAAGCAATGAATTCACCGTGAGCGTTCCTATGCAAAAAGACATGGCTAAAGAGTTGGCTTTTTGCGGAACCAGATCCATGCGTGATTGCGACAAATTTAAAGAGTTAAACATTGCCTTGCTTCCTGCAAGGAAAGTATCGACTCCAGTAATTAAGGAAGCCGGATTGCATTACGAATGCAGAGTGATATACAAACAGCCGTTGGACAAAGCTGCAATACCGGAATTTATAAAAGAAAGATATTATGGACCAACGAAACCCGGAAATACATGTCACACGGTTTATTACGGAGAAATAGTCGATCAATACATATATAAAGAAGGCGAATGATATGGCAATTATTATGGACGGCAAAAAATTATCCAAAACGATCAGGGAAAAAATTGCCAAAGAAACCGAGATTCTTAAAATTAAATATGGCAAGACACCAAAACTCGCAGTGATTGTGATCGGAAACGATCCCGCGGGGGAATCATACGTGGCCGGAAAGGAAAAAGCCTGCAGGAACGTCGGCATCGAAAGCGTTGTATATCACAAAGAAGAAACAGTAAGTCAAGCGGAGATGCTCGAACTCATAGGCGAATTAAATTCTGATGACGAAATAAACGGTATTCTTTTACAAATGCCCGTACCGAGACACTTGAACAAAGATGAGCTGGTCGATAAAATATCACCTCAAAAAGACGTTGACGGTTTCACCCCGGAAAACGTTGCCAACCTGACCAACAGCAGACCGGCGATGGTTCCTTGCACTCCACTCGGGATCATGGAACTTTTGGAAGCCTACGAAATCAATCCAGAAGGAAAAAGATGCGTTGTGATCGGGAGAAGCCAAATTGTAGGGAAGCCGGTTGCCAGTCTGCTTTTGGCAAAAAACGGAACCGTCACCATTTGTCATAGCAAAACCAAAGATCTTCCAGCAGTCGCCAGGGAGGCAGACATTTTGGTCGCGGCTACAGGCAAACCTAAAATGGTCGATGACACCTTCATCAAAGAGGGAGCCGCGGTGATTGATGTCGGTATATCCAGAGTCGACGGGCAACTAACGGGCGATGTTGATTTTGACAAAGTCGAAAAGAAAGCCGGATACATAACCCCCGTTCCGGGAGGCGTCGGGCCGATGACCGTGGCATGTCTCTTGGAAAACACTCTTCTTTGTTTCAAACGGATGCAAAATGAAAACGGAAATTGAAACAAGTTTGGAACGAATTCAATCCATAACCGAACTTCGTCCACAGATCGCTGTGATACTAGGTTCAGGGCTTGGCGGATTCGCCGATCTGATAAGCGAAAAGAAAACAGCAACTTACAAAGACATATTTCCTTTTTGGAAGTCGTCCGTACCGGGGCATTCAGGAAAATTCCATATTGGCAAATTCCGTGGCAAACCGATTTGTTGCATGGAAGGCCGCCCACATTATTATGAAGGATATTCTGACGAGGAAATGAGAGTTCCGGTATTGTTGTTGCAGGCGCTTGGAATCAAAACGTTAATCGTGACCAACGCGTGCGGAGGAATGAATCCGGAATATATTCCCGGAGATATCATGTTGATAAGCGACCACATAAACATGACCGGCCGGAATCCGCTTGCCGGAATGATTTCAAAAGAAGGGACAAGCGTGTTTTGCGACATGTCCGAACCATACGATACTCATCTCACAAAAAAAGCCGAGAAAGCGGCGAGCGCTCAAAACATTAGAACACATACCGGAATTTATGTTGGCTACAATGGTCCCAGTTATGAAACCAAAGCGGAAATCAACGCATATCGCCGATTAGGCGGCGACGTTGTGGGAATGTCGACGGTTCCGGAAGTTATCATAGCAAAGTGGGCGGGAATGAAAATTCTCGGGATATCATGCATTACAAACAAAGCCACCGGACTGGGAGAAAAAAAACTATCTCACCAGGAAGTTTTGGAAGTCGCCAACAAGACAAACGATAAATTGACAAAAATACTGACGGAAACCATCAATCAAATTGATTAACGAGACAGCACCCGAAAAGGGTGCTTTTTTTTACATATAATTTACGTAACTTTACCTAACAACGGTATTTTCAAAAACCTTGGATGGAATAAGATAAAGGCATGAAAAGGAGAGAGAAAATGAAAAAAATCTTATTCGGTATAATGATATTCATGGTAGCGGCAATGACCGCTTGCGCGGGAAACACATCGGATGTCACTACTACAGAAGCATTTGACAGTTCAAGAAATATCACAGTGTATACCAGAGACACAACATCCGGAACCAGGGACGCCTTCTTCAGCGGGATAGATTTTGACGACGCGGTGGCAGACAACTCGGTTTTAGCAACTTCGTATGTTGAAGTCGACAGCAACGGCAGTATGATCACCGCCGTAACGAACGACATCTACGGAATCGGATATATTTCGTTAGCATCACTTTTGGAATCTGGATTGACAGGATTAGCGTTCGACGGAATTGAAGCGACGGAAGAAAACGTGATTAACGAAACATACGCACTCAAGCGTCCGTTCAATTACATCGTTCGTTCCGATTGGACGGGCATGGACAGAGAGCAGCAGATCGTCGAAGCGTTTGTGGCATACATGTCAACGACCGACGGAAAAGCGACCATCGCCAATGAATCGGGCATTGTGAGCATAGCGGTAACAGATGTTTCGTGGGATGATATCAAAAACCAGTATCCGGTTTGCGAACAAGACAACTCCGATGTTACGATCTATATCGGAGGATCTACTTCCGTGGAAAATATCGCCAGAGCCTTGACTCAGGAATTCAGTACAAAATGTGGAAACTTTGTCGCCGAACACAACCACACGGGATCCGGAGATGCATACAAGCGTACTCAAGGAAGTGAATCGGAAGGAGCAAATCTGCTTCATATCGGATTTGCATCAAGATACTTTAAAGATACGGAACCGGCCTCTGTTGGGACAACGGGTCAAATTTGTTATGACGCCGTGGTGGTGGTTGTGAATTCCCAGAACAATCTGTTGACTTCTTTGACTGGCGAACAATTGAAACAAATCTTTGACGGTCAGATCAACAAGTGGGAGAATCTTGATTGAAAAGAAAACGGGATTTATAAAAAATCGGCGGACCATGAAGATCGGGTCTGCCGCTTGTACTTTGGGGGATTAGCATGGTTTGCAGGACGATAGATAAAAAGAAAAACAGCCGGGATAAGTTAACGCACATTCTATTGCTGGTTCCGTCTGTCATCAGCGCATCCTTCGTTTTTTTCATCATCATCTTTGTGGCGAAGCGAGGGGTCGCACCTTTCCTTGTTTCCAGTTATGGCAGCGAAAGTGTAAATCTTTTGCGCTTTCTGACAGGAACCACATGGTATGTTCCGCCAACGGCTTATGGCATTTTTTTCATTGTTGTGAACACAATATATGTTGTGGCGCTAGCGGCGATTATAGCGGTGGTCATATCCGTCACGACGGCACTATTTATTGCCAAGATGACAAACAGAATCATCGGCGGATTTCTGAAAACCGTCATTGAATTGTTGGCGGCAATCCCTTCGATAATCTATGGGGTTTTCGGACTTGGAGTCATAACCAAATTCGTAATCGGACTCGCGGATGTGTTTGGGTCTCAGACGGCCGGTGGCATTTCGACTCTGTCGACCATACTGGTCCTGGCGATAATGATTTACCCTACCGTTACACTTATGTCGATCACGGCGATAAACGCCGTGGATACCAATTTGGAAAAAGGGTCTCTCGCGTTGGGGGCATCAAGAATCCAGACATATTTCAAAGTCACATTGTTAACAGCGAAATCAGGAATATTTTCCGGTGTCATCCTTGGAATCGGGAGAGCCCTCGGAGAAGCTACAGCCGTAAGCATGGTTGCGGGAAACGCCGGGAGCGGGCCTTCTTTTGATCTTTTTTCCACAACCAGAACCTTGACATCCACCATGCTTCTCGGTTTGAAAGAAACATCTGGAGTCGACTATGACATTCGTTTTTCCGTGGGGATTGTGCTGGTGTTTGTCATTCTTTTTGGCAATCTGCTTTTGAATCATTTCAAAAAAAGGATTGGGAAATATTCATGATGAAAAAAAGGAGGAAAAATATTCTTGATCGAGGAGCATATGCAGGAATAGCCACGATTTCACTGTTTGGCTTGCTTATTTTGATGCTTTTGTTCTCGTACATAATCGATAAAGGAGCTAATCTGTTATCATGGGACTTGATCACGGGCGATTATTACGCAGCCACCTACGACAGCTATTACGAAGGAGAACTGAATCAGGACGGATACTCCGCCAACAGAGAGTTTGAAAGTGACGTTTTCTACTCTGAAAAATGGGGAATAGCCTTAAAAGATGACATCAATTTTGAAGGAAAAGACTACGTCCTTGTAGTTTATGTATCGGATGAATCTCCGCTGGCCAATTTGCGCGACAAGAATGATGAAAAAAATTATGTGGCCATATCTGGCGGTCAATCGATGGTAAAAATTATTTTTTCTAACAACACCGTCATGTATAGCAAGAACGGAGCAAAAGCTGCGATAGAGCTTTTTGACAACGCTGACGGTATAAAAGACATGATAACAACAACTGCCGGAAGCGGAATCAGAGGATCGCTCGTCACAACCGGATATTTGATATTTTTTACCATGATAATCGCGATGCCGTTAGGTGTTTTCACTGCAATTTATCTTCACGAATTCGCTCCGAAAGACAAATGGTATATCAACGTACTTAGGAGATCGGTGGAATTGTTGACAGGGGTTCCTTCAATCATATTCGGTCTTTTGGGGGCTGCCGTTTTCATACCGCTTACCAGTACGCTTACCAAAGCGTCCGGAGGCAACATAATATCCGGATCCTTAACTCTTGCCGTAATCGTTTTGCCGGTGATAATTTCATCGGTGGAAGAATCCTTGAAAGTCATCCCCGACGATTACCGGCAGGCATCGTTTGCCCTCGGCGCCAATAAAACCCAAACGACTTTTAAAATAATATTACGCTGTTCTCTTCCGGGGATATTAACAGCGACATTGCTTAGTGTGGGAAGGATCATCGGAGAATCGGCGGCTTTGATCTATGCAATAGGAACCGTTATAAAAGACAACATAGTGGTTACGGAAAAGTCAACATCGCTCGCCGTCTTCATTTGGAGCATCATGGCCGGCGAGGTTCCCAACTTCGAACTCGCCTGTGCCGTTTCGCTAATCATTTTGATTGTCGTTTTGATTCTCAATATGACAGTGAAATTGATTTCTTATAAACTGACTTTCGATCGGAATCGAGGTTGATAATATTTATGGAACAAGTATTTGAAATTGATGAATTGAATTTGAGATACAAAGACAAACAAGCTTTGATAAACATCAAAATGGATATCGAAGCAAAAAAAATCACTGCGCTTATCGGTCCATCCGGATGTGGAAAATCTACTTTATTAAGATGTCTGAACCGGATGAATGATCTGATTGACAACTGTTTTATAGAAGGATATGTCAGATACGAAAACAACGATATCTACACAAAAAATTATGATGTCATAGAACTCCGCACAAAAGTCGGAATGGTCTTTCAAAAACCCAATCCGTTTCCGATGAGTATTTTTGACAATGTCGCTTATGGTCCGAGATGTCAAGGCATAAAAGGAAAAAAGGAACTGCAGGATATTGTAAAAAAGGCATTGGTTAACGCGGCTTTGTATGATGAAGTGAAAGACAGATTAAACGATAATGCCTTGAGTCTTTCCGGCGGGCAGCAACAGCGTCTTTGCATTGCAAGGACGATCGCCATGGAACCGGAAGTGATACTGATGGACGAACCGACAAGCGCGCTGGATCCAATTGCCACGGCGAAGATTGAAGAGCTGATCGTCGGGCTGAAAGACAAATACACAATTGTCATTGTCACTCACAACATGCAACAAGCAGCACGGGTTTCGGATTACACGGCGTTCTTCTTGTTGGGAAGATTGGTCGAGTTTGGTACAACCGATCAGATATTCGGCCAGCCGAAACAAAAAGAAACCGAAGATTATATCACCGGCAGATTCGGATAATCGTTTGGCCGGAAAGACAACTTTATATTATAATAATAAATGGAGGATGATACCTTTGATGCAAAGGACAAAGTTCGACAGCGAACTCGAACACCTCAAACTAGATTTGGTGAAAATGGGAGATTTGGTGATTGAAAACATTCACGAGAGTTTTCGATCCTTTCTTGACATGAATACCGAACTGGCTACAATGATTATCGAAAAGGACAAAGAAGTCAACGCCTGCGAGGCGATGATAGAAAAAGAGTGTCTCAGAATCATTTTACGGGAACAGCCGGTAGCAAAAGATTTGCGTCTGATCACGTCGGTTTTAAAAATGATAACCGACTTGGAAAGGATCGGCGATCACGCCGCCGACATAGCAAAGATAACCGTTTTCATGGAAACGGAAAAACAAAATACAAAAACCGAGGACCTGACAGAAATAACCGGAAAAACCCAGGACATGATCAGAGATGCGCTGGAATCATTTACTTCTCTCGATATCCAACTAGCAAAAGCGGTTATCAAATCCGACGACGAAGTGGATGCTTTGTTCGACAAAGTAAGAAACGATGTCGTCAAAGCCATAAGAATGCAAACGATGGATGCGGATTATGCGATATATCTGATGATGGTAGCCAAGTATTTGGAGAGAATTGGCGATCACGCCGTCAACATCGGCGAATGGGTGATATTTGCCATAACCGGAGCGCACAATTATGATATATGAAAAGGAGACTATAAAATGGGATCTTTGATATATACTGTTGAAGACGATATAAATATTCAATACGTTATAAAAATCGCTTTGCAAAATTCGGGGTTTGAAGTTGAGGTCTTCGGCGATGCCGAGAGTTTTTACACGCAGATGGAACAAAAACTTCCCGATCTGGTTTCGCTTGACATTATGTTGCCGGGAGAAGATGGCATTGGAATATTACAGAAAATGAAAAACACCGTTATGTGGAAAAACATCCCCGTACTGATTGTGTCGGCTAAAAGTTCGGAAATTGACAAAGTGGTTGGACTCGATTTGGGAGCGGACGACTATATGATCAAACCGTTCGGGGTCTTGGAACTTGTCAGTCGCATAAAAGCACTTTTGCGCCGCAGCAAAAAAGGCGGGACAGAAAAAGAAATCGAAGTTTCCGGCCTAATTCTTTTCGATAGCGAAAGAACGTGTACATTCAAAGGCAAAAGCGTCGTCATGACCGCGAAGGAATATGAACTGTTGAAGCTGTTGGTTTCTAACAACGGGCAAACGGTAACTAGAAACGAAATCGTCGAAACCGTTTGGGGCTATGATTTTATTGGGGAATCTAGAACCGTCGATGCCCATATCAAGACGATCAGGCAAAAACTGGCATCGATAGGACTGGCGGAAGCCCCGATTCTTACTATACGCGGTATCGGCTATAAGGCTATCCTATGAAAAGGAAAATAACATCTCAGTCCATACTTGTCGTTTCCGTCGCACTGCTTGCTTTTGTGGTCGGTTCGATATTTCTTGTTCGCCGCAACTTGAACAATGTAACCGAATTTAATTTGCGGTATTATTTAGAGATAGTGAAGACCGACTACGAAAACGATTTGACGCCGGCAGAAATAATTGAAAAATACGACAATATCGAAGATTATCTAAGAATAACATTCATGGACGATACGGGCATAGTCCTGGCAGATTCTTCCGCAACCGAATTGGAAAATCATTTGACCCGGCCGGAATTTCAGGATCCCGGAACAATCTACATCCGCAAGTCAGTTACGCTTGACCAACAGATGATGTATCTGGCTTTCCAGTTTGATGACGGCGATTATGTTAGGGTGTCGGTCCCCATTAATTCGATTCTCCCGTTTTTCAACGACTTCATCGGACTGCTTTTATTGATAGCCGCCATCATCGCGGTTCTGGCTTATTTTTTAAGCAAATCGCTTATCGACCGAACCATGGCTCCGTTCAACGACCTGAAAAAAGTGTTGCAAGCGGTCGGAGAAGGCAAATACAACGAACTGTTGCCGGTTTCAAAATATGACGAAATCAATGGGCTACTGGTGGAAATCAACGAAATAAACAAAACAATATCCGATAACATAGTTTCGCTGAACGCAGAAAAACAAAAAAGCGATTTTCTCCTTGATCACATGAACCAAGGATTATGCATGCTCGACTATCAAGAAAACATCGTTCTGGTCAACTCGTATCTCGCCCATCTTTTCAACTATTCTTCAGAAAATCATCTCTACCGCAATTACAACTTTCTTTTCCGTAGTCAACCGCTTCAACAGGCCGTTGACCGAGTATATGAATCAAAAGGATCGACGACTTTAGTCATTAGCGTCAATGATTCATACTACTCCGTTGGAGTCGCATATGAAGAGAAGGATTGGCGTAATCAACCCGGCGTAGTGATGATATTCACTGATGTTACCATTATCAAGAATATGGAAACGCTCAAACGCGACTTCTTCGTCAATGCTTCCCACGAACTCAAATCTCCGTTGACATCGATAATGGGTTCTTCTGAATTGATTACTTCCGGCATTATCCACAACCAGGATGAAATTGCCGACCTGGCCTCGAGGATTCTGGATGAGTCAAAACGGATGAATAAACTTGTGCTTGACATGCTTGATCTTTCTAAATACGAAAATTACATTCCGCTTAAAGCGCCGTCGACCATTGATTTGCAAGCGGTGATTTGCGAGGTTGTGGACAAACTCGAACCGCAGGCACAAGCAAAAAACATCAAACTAATCAATCAATCTGTACCGATGACCTTTAGTGCCAATCAGGAGCATATGGAACAACTTATAAGGAACCTGATGGAAAATAGCATACAATACGGCAAAGAATCTGGATGGGTGAAAATCGAAACAAACGCGACAGACAAGGAGATTACCATCAAAGTAACCGATAACGGAATTGGAATTCCAAGTACAGATCAAAGCCGTGTATTCGAACGTTTTTACAGGGTTGACAAAGCAAGAAGCAAAAAGTCCGGCGGAACCGGACTGGGACTTTCGATCGTGAAACATATAGTGCTTATTTACCAAGGAAGAATCGAATTGGAAAGCAAGGAAGGAAAAGGAACCGAAATAACTATTGTTCTTCCTGAACAAATTTGACGCAATATAGAACAAAACATTTCCCTCGAACACATGCGGGAAATGTTTTTCATATTTGAAAATAAATACCGGAACACATCTGAATTATCACCGGGAAAATAGTATAATAAAGATGAAAGGAACGAAGTGGGAAAAATGATGGACGAATACAAACTGCACAAGCATATCATCTGCATCGACCTGAAAAGTTTTTTTGCTTCGGTCGAATGCAGTCTTCTTGGCTTGGATCCATTTAAGACGCCGCTGGTCGTCACTGACAAAGCAAGAGGCAGCGGAGCGATCGTTTTGGCCGTGTCGCCTTACCTGAAAACAATGGGAGTTCCGGGAAGATGCCGGATACGCGAACTGCCCAAGAATGTGGATATCATTTACCGCAAACCGCGGATGCAGACATATCTTTCTTTTTCCGCTCAGATTATCGGCATCTACTTAAGATACATATCGGACGATGATATCTATGTATACTCGATCGACGAAGCATTCATGGATTTTACCAATTACCTGGAATATTATCACAAGAACGATTTGGAAATAGCTAAGGAATTGATGGATACAATTTACAAGGAAACCGGAATATATTCCAGTTGCGGCATCGGGCCGAACATGCTTATGGCCAAACTGGCGCTGGATATCGGATCAAAAAACAAAAAGGATTTTGTTGCCAAATGGGACTACGAAGATATTCCCGAGCAACTGTGGCCGGTATCACCGTTAAGCAAAATGTGGGGCATCGGGAGAAACATGGAAGCCAGATTGAATCGAATGGGTTTCTACAAGATCGGTGATATTGCCGGATCCGATGTAGATAAACTCAAGAAACGATTTGGCATTCTTGGCGAAGAACTTTTTTATCACACGCACGGAATTGATATGAGTCTGATCCAAGACAAAACCAAAATAAAGCCGTTTAGTAAAAGCTACGGAACCGGACAAGTTTTATTCAGGGATTATTATAAACCGGATATATATCAAATCATGCTCGAAATGGCCGATGATGTCTGCCGGCGTTTACGCACAAGCAACAAGCAGGCCAGAACGGTCTATTTTGGAATTGGATACGGAAAAGACAACGGCGGTGGATTCTCCGGCAGCAAAACTATGGAACGACCAACGGCCAACGCATCGCTTATCTATGACGAATTTGTTCGGATTTTTGACAAGCACTATGAAGAAGATCTTCCCATAAGACGCGTTCAGATCGCCGTAGCCAATCTTGTAAATAGCGAAGATCTTCAACTGAGTCTGTTTGAGGATCCGGAAAAACTGGTCAAGGAACAGAAGGTAGCCAAAGCCATCGACGGCATCAAAAACCGTTTTGGTAAAAATTCCGTCAATCGGGCTTCCAGCGAACTTGACGGATCTACCGTCAAAGACAGAAATAAAATGATCGGAGGCCATCATGCGTAAAAAATATGTGGACCGGGGCTTAATCAAATGGGGCGCGTTCGACGCGTTGGTGGGTTACAGACCGTTGCTTGAAGCGATGAAATATCGGATGGGAAAAAAAGAAAAACCGGCCGTCAGCGAAGACATGCTGGAAGAAATGAATCGCATACTGGATTTTGCGCTTTGCAAAAACAAGGAAATCAATGTAAACTATTATAGCGACGGATACATGCGTTCCACTTTCGGCAATGTAATTAAAACGGACAAAGACAAAAAAAAGATTTTCATGTCAACCGGGGAAATAATCGATTTCGATGATATAACAACAATCGGGACGGAAAAATAAAAAACAGCCGGGAACTTGAAATACCACAAAGTAAAACGCTACAATAAAAGGAGAAAAGCGATGAAGAAAAGAAAACGCCTGGAAAGTTCGAAAATTGTATATTTCATATTTGTCGGAATCGTGATCGGTGAGTTGATAGCGTCAATCTTTAGTGTGATATTCGCCAATTCGTCAGACACAAGAGAGGCCGGACTTTCCAACATATTTCTATCTGTCCTCGCCATTGTTTTGTTTTCGGTTCCTTGGTTGATAGAATCAAGGTTCAAACTCGATATACCAAATTATTTGGAAATCCTGGTTTTGAGTTTTCTCTTTGCATCGATCGTCCTCGGAAACATTCATAATTTTCTTGTCGACGTCCAGGGATACGATAAATTGTTACACACGGTAAGCGGAATAACAATCTCGGTGATTGCTTTTGAAATCATTCATTTCATCAATCTTAGCAAACCTATGGAAGCGCGGATGAGCCCGGTGATGACTGCGGTGTTCGCCTTCACGTTTTCCGTGACGCTTCTTGTGTTGTGGGAATTCTACGAGTTTTTTATCGACACGTTGTCATACAACATAAATAACGAAACGTTGCGTAACATGCAAAGATATCAATGGGACAACACCAGCACCATTTTTCCCCAAGACTACGGATTGGTGGACACAATGCTGGATTTGATTGTTGGAACCGCCGGCGCCATATTGGTTTCTGTGTCGGGAGGATTCTGGCTTTATTCCAAAGAGAAAAAGAGACTGAAAAAGGAGGCCTGACAACATGGTTACCGAAAAAGCATACGCTAAAGTCAATCTGTTCATAAACGTCCTGGATGCGAAAAACAACGGATACCACAATCTGAAAATGATCAATGCCAAAATCGATTTTTACGATACGATAAGAATATCCAAGATAAAATCGGCCGGAGTGGCTTTGATCGAATCCAACGATCTCTTTTTGTCCAACCAGAACAATATCGTTCAAGACATTGCTGAATACATGGTGGAACACTATCTTCCCGACGAAGGGATAAAAATCGAAATTGAAAAAAAGATTCCGTTCGGAGCGGGATTAGCCGGAAATTCCACAGATGCCGCGGCCATCATCAGGGGCGTGGACAAATTGCTGGAACTCCATCTAAGTTTTACAGAGATGGTGGAGATCGGTATGAAATATGGAGCCGACATACCATATTGCCTGGTTGATTACCCGGCGATCGTCGAAGGCGAAGGGGAAAAGATTACCAAGATAGATTTTAATTTTTCCGGATGCCAGCTCTTACTTTTGAACCCGCGAGTATATGTGGCGACAAAAGATATTTTCACCATCGGTAATCGTAAAGGGTTTGATAACTCCGATGACCAGAAGATAATGAAAGCCATAGCCAAAAAAGATATTAACAAATTTGCCGAGGCGATGCATAACGCTTTACAGAAAATTTCCGTCGAGAACAATTCCGATGTTGCGGAAGCGGAAAAAACACTCACAAAAAACTTCGGGACAACCGGTTTGGTAATGACTGGATCAGGTTCGACTTTCATCAAACTGTTAACCGGCGAAAACCAGAATGTCGAGGATTTTATGGCTAAATACAAAAAGAAATATTTTGTTGAAATTTACAATTTTTTGTGAAGCAATTTCGTTAAACGTATAGAAAAAGTAAAAATCGCATGATATAATCATCTAAAGAGGTGGTAATATGCAGATAACGGAAGTGCGTGCAAAAAGAGTCAATGGGGATAATCGCTTAGTAGGAATTGCCGCCATTACTATTGACGAGTGCTTCGTTGTTCATGAGCTGAGGATCATTGAGGGGAAGAACGGTCTCTTTGTGGCGATGCCAAGTCGCAAAATGCCTAATGGGGAGTTCAAGGACGTCGCCCATCCTATCAATACCGAAACAAGGAGCGAAATAGAGAAGGCCGTTTTAGAAGCCTTTGCCAAACTCCCGGAGCTCAAGGATGCCAAAGAGGAATAAATCTTTTTGATAAACGCAAGTGCCGACCGGGAAAGTTGGCACTTTTTAATTTGCTTTTTATGTTGTATAATATCTGTGTCATCAAAATAAAGAACCACGGAGGAAAGAAATGGCAGTCTTTCACGGATCAAAAGTCAAAATCTTCGCTTTGAGTTCCAACAAAAAACTGGCTCAGGAAATAGCCGATTACATCGGTATCCCTTTGAGTCAATCGGAAGTAACCCATTTTGCTGACGGCGAACTGAGCATCAATATTCCAGAAACCGTCCGCGGACACAAAGTGTTTGTCATCCAATCGACCAATCCGCCGGTGAACGAACACATCATGGAACTCCTGATCATGATCGATGCGCTGAAACGCGCGTCGGCCAGGGAAATAAACGTAGTCATTCCTTATTATGGATATTCACGCCAGGATCGGAAAGTGAAAGCCAGACAACCCATTTCCGCCAAACTAGTCGCAAACCTCATTCAAATCGCCGGGGCTACGCGTGTCATCTGTATGGATCTTCACGCCGCTCAGCTTCAGGGGTTCTTTGATATCCCGATCGATAATTTCCGTTCGATGCCTCTCATTTCCAAATACATGAAAGATAAGAATTTGCAGGATATCGTCGTCGTGTCTCCGGATCACGGTGGCGTTACTAGGGCGAGAACCTTGGCAGACGTTCTGTCCGCGCCAATCGCCATCATCGACAAAACCCGCCCGGAACCCAATGTCGCCGAAGTGATGAACATCATCGGTAAGGTCAAAGGCAAGAATTGCATTTTGATCGACGATATGGTCGACACAGCCGGTTCTGTGTCTGCGGCATCCAAAGCCCTGCAGGAAGCCGGAGCCAAGGATATCTACTGCTGCTGCACGCATCCGCTTCTTTCCGGAAACGCCATCAAATTGATCATGGACTCGCCAATTTTGGAACTTGTATGCACTGACACGATCGAATTGCCGGAAGAAAAATATTTTCCAAAACTGGTCCAATTATCTGTGTGCG
This sequence comes from Bacillota bacterium, assembly GCA_035379945.1. Lineage (GTDB taxonomy): Bacteria > Bacillota_I > Bacilli_A > Izemoplasmatales > Hujiaoplasmataceae > JAAYZB01. Next base: position 3,649 of record DAOSWG010000005.1, on the reverse strand, counting down.
AACTCTTAGGACAAGGTATTATAAACATTATCGACGATCAAGGAGTGTCCACTCTTTTCCAATAAAAAGCATCGGCAAACGCCGATGTTTTTTTCTTGTGTTTACAAAGAAAGCAAACATGATGTATAATATAGGTACATCGATGAACGGACGAGTAGAATGTCGTTTTGTCCAAAGCGAGCAAGGGGCGGTGGAAGCCTTGTGACGGAGACATTTCGAAAAACACCGGGAGAGACAGAAGAAATCAAGTAGACCTGTACGTCATTCCGCGTTAAGGATATCGAGCGCCGGCAAAGCCGGAACAAAGGTGGTACCACGGATTTTTATTCGTCCTTGAAAAAGGACGATTTTTTATTTATACGGAGGGGTAACATAATGATTATCGAAGAACTATACTCCCATAAAACCATGGATAAAGAAGTAGACAGAAAACCAAGATACAATCAAAGGCCGGTAAAAGAAACCTACTGGGGAATCAGCGCTCCGACAATAAGAAACGTTGCCAAAAAATACCAGAACGAAATCACAGAGGCAAAATTGGACGAGATGTTGAAAAGCAGAGTCCATGATGTAAGAACTTGTGCTCTCGTCATCATGAACGGGAAAATGAAAAAAGCAACACTCGAAGAACAAAGAAGGCTAGCCAGACAATATTCTAAACATCTCGACAAGATCGATAATTGGGATTTGGTTGATATATCGGCGCCTTACATTCTTGGCGAATACACTCGCAACACACAGGATTTTACTTTATTGTTTTCCTACGCTACCACCGATGATGTTTGGCATAGAAGAATAAGCATAGTGTCCACCTTGACCCTTGTAAGACACGATCAATATGATGTATCTTTGAAGATAGCGGAAATCTTGCTTGAGGACAAAGAGGACACAATTCATAAAGCTTGCGGATGGGTTCTGAGAGAAGTTGGAAAGCACAACCGGGAACTACTCGATGATTTTTTGGAGAAGCACTATGAAAAGATAGATCGTACGACTTTGCGTTACGCAATCGAAAGACACGAGGAAAACATTAGACAAATGATTTTAAAGGGGGATTTCACATGGAAACAACATTGATGGTATTAAAAGAGGATTATCAAACGTTTGCTGGTCAAACGGTGGTTTTGCAAGGGTGGATCAGAAATAACCGAGCCCAGAAGGAGTTCGGGTTTATCGATCTGCATGACGGCACTTGTTTTGATACAGCTCAGATCGTATATGAGGAAAAAAACATCGACGGATTTAAGGATATTCAAAAATACCGGATCGGATCATCGATCGAAGTTGAAGGTATTATCGTTGCCACCCCGAATGCCAAACAACCGTTTGAAATCAAAGCTGAAAGAATAGTTTTAATCGGAGACAGCCCGGAAAACTATCCCATACAACCAAAAAGGCACACAAGAGAATTTCTCCGGGAAAACGCGCATTTGCGCGTAAGAACCAATTTATTTCAAGCTGTCTTCCGAATTCGCAATACGGTTTCTTACAGTATTCATAAATTTTTCCAGGAACAAGGATTTATATACGTAAACACGCCGATCATAACCGGATCAGATGCCGAAGGCGCTGGAGAAATGTTCAGAGTCACAACCATAGATATGGACAATCCTCCTTTGAATGATGATAAAAAAGTGGACTACGGACAGGACTTTTTCGGAAGATCGGCCAACCTGACCGTATCCGGACAGCTTCAAGCCGAAATATTTGCCATGGCGTATAGAAACGTCTACACTTTTGGACCAACATTCCGGGCTGAAAACTCCAACACGCAAAGACACGCATCGGAATTTTGGATGATTGAACCCGAAATAGCATTTGCCGATCTGGACAAGGATATGGCTTTAGCGGAAGCAATGATCAAGTATATCATTGCCGAAGTGCTTTCGGAATGTGCCCAGGAAGTGGATTTCTGTGACCGCTTTGTCGAAAGTGGATTGAAAGATAAATTGACTAAAGTTCTTAACTCCACATTCAAGTCTGTCAAGCATAAAGATGCCATAGATATTTTGTTAACAAGTAAAGAAAAATTTGCAATTGAGCCAGAACAAGGGCAAGATTTGGCCACCGAACACCAAAAATATCTAACCAAGTATTTTGATGGGCCGGTTTTCGTAACGGATTGGCCAAAGGATATAAAAGCCTTCTATATGCGTTTGAACGATGATGGCAAAACCGTCGCCGCAGCGGATCTTTTAGTGCCGGGAGCCGGTGAAATTATCGGTGGATCCCAAAGAGAGGAACGACTCGACGTGCTTGAAAAACGCATGGCGGAAATGCATGTGGAAGAAAAGCCGCTCTGGTGGTATTTAGATCTCCGCAGATACGGAGGGGCACCGCATGCCGGATTCGGTTTGGGACTTGCGCGCATGGTGATGTATGTGACGGGCGTAGATAACATCAGAGATGTCATCCCGTTCCCGAGAACACCAAAAAACTGTGAATTCTAATTTAAACAAAAAACCGGACTTCATAATGAAAGAAATCCGGTTTTTATTTGTATGGAATCGATAATTATAATTATCTGTTTTATCTGGTTACAAAGCGGAATTTTGAGTATAAAGCTGTTTGCGCGAAGCGATAAAGATTGTTAGATCCGAGATATTACTTCTTGTCTTTTGGATCTTTGAGAGCTTCGACAAGTCCCGATGCGAGACCGACGATACCCTGCATTTCGGAAGGGATGATAATCTTAGTGGCTTGTCCTTCCGATACTTTTTCCATGGCGCGGTAGGCTTCCAAGGTTAGTACGGCGCCGTCGGCTTTGACGCTTTTGATGAGTTCCAGACCTTTTGCCGTTGCTTCCTGAACTTTCAGAATGGCGGCAGCCTGTCCTTCAGCTTCTCTGATGGCAGCTTCTTTTTTGGCTTCGGCACGCAAGATCGCGGCGGCCTTTTCGCCTTCGGCTTCCAGGATGTTCGAAGCTTTTTTACCTTCGGAAATCAGAATGGATTCGCGGCGTTCACGTTCGGCACGCATTTGCTTTTCCATGGCTTCACGGATTTCTTTCGGTGGAATGATGTTTTTCAACTCGACGCGGTTGATCTTGATGCCCCAAGGATCGGTGGCTTCATCAAGGATTCTTCTCATTCTTTCGTTGATGAGATCGCGGCTTGTCAGGGTTTGGTCAAGTTCCAGTTCGCCGATGATGTTACGAAGCGTGGTAGCGGTAAGCTGTTCGATCAACAATCCGGGGTTTTCGGCGCCGTACACATATTGTTTGGCGTCTGTTACCTGGAGAAAGACAACGGTGTCGATCTGCATGGTTACGTTATCCTTGGTGATAACGGCCTGTGGCGGGAAATCCAGAACTTGTTCTTTCAAAGTGATGCTGTCGGCCATTATTCCCCTGGCATTATAGGTTTTTCTGATGCGATCCAGGAACGGAAACAGGAAATGAAAACCGGCATTCCATGTGGTATAGTAGCTTCCCCAGCGTTCAATGACATATTGTGTGGCTTGCGGAACGATCTTGATTCTGGCGCCAAGATAAATAAGAATGATGACTGCGGCGGAGACCAAGGCGATGATTCCTCCAGTGCCAATGCCTCCAAAAACAAATGAAAACATAGTGATACCTCCTTAAAATATATGGTTTTTAATATTTGTATCCGGTAGTTACAACTCTCATTTTTAAAATCATATCACG
>DAOSWG010000004.1:30717-97011 GCA_035379945.1 Bacillota bacterium | reverse complement strand
GAGTTCGACAGCGACAAATACAACGAGTATATGGACGATTACGAAAAAATGTATGACAAATAGTCACAAATCCGTTTGCTTTTGCGCCGACTATTTGATATAATCGAAAAGAGCCAACAAAAGGTTCTCCCACGGGAGGCCTTTTTGTTTTTTTGAGGTGCATGATATGAAAGTGACGAAATTCATCTTTGTGACCGGCGGAGTCGTATCGAGTCTCGGCAAAGGAATCACCGCCGCATCTTTGGGCCGTTTGCTCAAAAATCGCGGGTTGAAGGTTTTCATGCAGAAATTCGATCCATATATCAACGTCGATCCCGGGACCATGTCCCCTTATCAACACGGGGAGGTTTTCGTGACCGATGACGGCGGCGAAACGGACCTTGACCTTGGGCATTATGAAAGGTTCATCGATGAAAATTTGACTAAAAATAGTTCGATAACCACCGGCAAAATCTATTCTTCCGTCATCGAAAAGGAAAGGCGGGGTGATTATCTTGGTGCCACAGTCCAGGTAATTCCCCATATAACGGATGAAATAAAATCCAAACTGGCGATCGCGGCCCGGGAATCGGACGCCGATGTCGTCATAACGGAAATCGGCGGAACGGTCGGCGACATCGAATCGTTACCGTTTTTGGAAGCAATTAGACAAGCCAGACGCGATTATGGATTTCATAACACAATGTATATTCACAATACCCTTGTTCCATATTTGGAAACGACCGGTGAACTGAAAACCAAGCCAACCCAGCATAGCGTCAAGGAACTGCGTTCTCTGGGAATCACCCCGGATGTCATCGTCTTAAGAACCAGTCATGAAATAACCAACGCCGCCAGAGAGAAAATCGCCCTTTTCTGCGATGTCAGAAAAGAAGCGGTCATTCAGTGTTTGAATGTGAAGATTCTCTACGAAGTCGCTTTGAAATTCCAGCAGCAAAATCTCGACGGGATTGTTTGCGAACATTTGATGCTCGATACAAAAGCAGCGGATATGACCGAATGGAAGGTCTTGATCGAAAGAATCAGAAATTTGAAAGAAGAAGTAACGATTGCCCTTGTCGGCAAATATGTTTCCTTGCACGATGCCTATCTTTCTGTTTCGGAAGCTTTGCGACATTCCGGATATCACCATTCGGCGAAGGTCAATATCGAATGGATAAATTCCGGCGAGATCAATCCGGAAAACGTGAAAGAGAAAATCGGAAACCCAGACGGCATAATTGTGCCGGGAGGATTCGGATCACGTGGTACCGAAGGAAAAATCCAAGCAATCAAATATGCCCGGGAAAACGGCATACCGTTTTTGGGATTATGTCTGGGGATGCAGATGGCTGTCATCGAATATGCCCGCGATGTATGCAAAATGGAAGGAGCTAACTCGACCGAATTCGATCCGAAAACACCATATAACGTCATTGATTACCTCCCTGAACAATACGAAGGCATCAACATGGGAGGGACGATGCGCCTAGGATTATACCGATGCGAGATCGAAGATAATACCCTCGCAATGAAGGCTTACAAGAAGCCGGAGACATCCGAAAGACATCGTCATCGCTATGAACTTAATAATCGGTATAGAGATGTCTTGTCACAAAACGGCATGATTTTCTCGGGAATCAACCCGGAAACCGGCTTGGTGGAAATAATCGAACTCAAAAATCACCCGTGGTTTGTCGCCTGCCAGTTCCACCCGGAGTTTCTGTCCCGTCCCGACAAACCCCACCCTTTGTTTTGTGGTTTCATCCACGCAGCGCTAAAAAGAAAACACAGCCAGTGAAAATGGCTGTTTTTTGTTTACAAAACAAAAAGGTGGAATTGCGCCTTGATAGTTGTTATAATGGAAACGAGGTGAAAAGCATATGGATCTGAAAGTACGGTTTCATGAATTATTGAAAAAGGAAAAGGCCTACGAATATGCGATGCAGATAATCGGTTGGGATTCCCAGACTGAAGCACCCAGGGATTGCTTTCCTCATCGAGCAGAAATGATGGGCATCTTGAGCGGAGAACTTTTCCGAATCGCCAGCGGCAAGGAAATGCAGGAGACGGTTTACGGATTATATGATAAGAAAGATGCGCTTGACGATATCACATCACGGGAAATCCGCAAAGCCAAGAAGCAACTCGACAAGATCGTCAAGATTCCGGAAAACGAATATGTCGAATATATGAGCCTGCTTCAAATGGCCCAGAGAATCTGGGAAGACGCCAAAGCCAACAATGATTACGAATCTTTCAAGGGAACGCTTGGAAAAATTATCGAATACACAAAAAAATTCGTATCATATTACGGCGAAGGAAAACATCCGTATGATGTGTTGTTGGACGATTACGAAGACGGAATGACCATGAAAGACTACGACGAGTTCTTCAACGTCCTGAAACAGGAATTGGTTCCGTTCGTAAGACAAATTTTAGCGGCGAAAGACAACCACGATTACCGGTTCATGGAAGAAAAATACGACATCGACGCCCAAAAAAAATTCAGCGATTATCTGATGGATGTCATGTGTTTCAACCGCAACCGCGGCTTGTTAAAACAAAGCGTACACCCGTTCACTTGGGGAACATCCCCCGAAGATGTGCGGTTGACAACGAGATATATTGAAAACATGGTGTTCTCCAACGTGTTCTCGGTCATCCATGAACTCGGCCACGCGACCTATGAGCAACAAATAGATTCCAAATGGAACGATACTTATCTGACCGGCGGAACATCAATGGGCATCCATGAATCGCAATCGCGGTTTTACGAAAACATCATCGGACGTAGTCAGGAATTCTGGAATACTCACTATCCGAAAATGAAATCGCTGTTTCCGGAGCAATTGAAGAATGTTGACGCCGAACTGGCGCATAGAGCCGTTAACCGTGTCGAAGCCTCGCTGATTCGTGTCGAAGCAGATGAACTCACTTATCCCCTTCACATCATGTTGCGTTACGAGATCGAACGGATGATAATGACCGGCCAAACCAATGTCGACGAATTGCCGGCGCTTTGGAATGACAAAATGGAAGAATACCTGGGAATTCGTCCAGAAACCGATTCTGAAGGCGTTTTGCAGGATGTTCATTGGAGTAGCGGCATGATCGGTTACTTCCCGACATATGCTCTTGGCAGCGCCTACGCCGCCCAGTTCTACAACGCTATGAACAAGGATTTCAATGTTCTGGAAGCTGTCAAAAACAACGACATGGGAAAAATCAACGCTTGGTTGAAAGAGAAAATCCATCAGTACGGATCCAGCAAAGATCCCAAAGAATTGCTTCTTTCCGTCACCGGAGAACCGTTCAATCCCAAATACTACATAAACTATTTAAAAGACAAATACAGCAAACTATATTTATGAAACGAGGAATAGACAATGTTATTGACAAAAAACACAATCGAACAGATTCTTGAAGTCGGACTTTCGACGGGAGCGGATTTTGCGGAAGCTTTCGTCGAAGAAAACTATCACAACAATTTTCAATTGGTTTCTGGAAGAATTGAAAAAGCCAACAGCAGCAAATCTTTCGGAACCGGCATCAGACTGGCCCGCAAACTCCAAAGCGTTTACGGATACACCAACAGCCAGAACCCAAAAGACATAATCAAATTGGCCGAAGATCTTTCCAAGAGTTTCAACGACGAAGAAAAAACAGCCAGGAAACCGTTGATGAAATTGGAAACCGGAACTCATCATCAAGTAAAAAAAGCACCGAGAGACGTAAGTCAGGAAGAAAAAGTATCCTTGATGAAAAAGGCATACAACGCTGCCAGAAACTTCGATAAAGCAATCCAACAGGTAGCGATTAACCTTATCGATTCCGAACAGGAAGTCTTGATTGCAAACTCGGAGGGACGTTTTGTAACAGAAAAAAGATATCGTGTCCGGATATATATCAACGCTGTTGCTGGAAACGGTCAAATAATGCAAACAGGCACAGAAGGACCCGGAAGCGGCAAGGGTTACGAATATTTCGACGAAGATATCGATGTTGAAGCGGTAGCCAAAGAAGCAGCGAGAACGGCTATTACAATGCTAGGAGCAGAAGAATGCCCGAGCGGTGTAATGTCTGTGATCATTAACAACAAATTCGGCGGCGTCATTTTCCACGAAGCATGCGGACATAGCCTGGAAGCCACATCTGTTGCGAAAAACGCATCGGTATTTTGTGGAAAGATGGGAGAAAAAATCGCCGCGCCGATCGTGACGGCAATCGATGACGGAACCATCGAAAACGCATGGGGCTCATCCAATTACGATGACGAAGGATATCCTCAGCAAAGACGTGTTCTGATTGAAAACGGGATATTGAAATCGTATATGATTGATCTGCTCAACACGCGAAGGATGAGCGGAAAAGCCACCGGATCGTCACGCAGGGAATCATACAAGTTCGCTCCGACATCCCGCATGAGCAACACATTCATCGATAACGGATCATCAACCTTCGAGGAAATCATCGCCAATACCAAATACGGCTTGTTCGCCGCCAAAATGGGCGGAGGATCTGTCAATCCCGGAACCGGCGATTTCAACTTCGCTGTTTCGGAAGGGTACATAGTCCGGGATGGAAAAATCGCCGAGCCGGTAAGAGGAGCGTCCCTTGTCGGAAACGGAGCGGACATTCTCTTGAAAATCGACATGATCGGAAACAACCTCAGCCGCGCCGAAGGCATGTGCGGATCGGTTTCCGGATCGATTCCCGCCGATGTCGGGCAACCGACAATCAGGGTTTCATCCGTGACTGTCGGCGGCAAGAAGGGGGACAAATAAAATGATCAACGTAGAAAAACTGTTTGAAAAAGCAAAAGATAAAGGTTTTGTCGATGTCCAGATATTCAAAACCGGAACCAGGGATCTGAGTATCGAGGTATTCGATGGAGAACTTGAAAAATATGAAATAGCCGATACTTCCAGTCTGACAATCAAAGCGATCAAGGATGGAAAAATGGTGACGTTTGTGACGGAAGTCATGGATGACGAGGACATCGATATGATCGTTGATGCCATGTTGAAGAATGTCAGCGTCATCACATCCGTTGACGAAGCTGAGATCTATGCCGGAGACGAAAAATACGAAGAACTTACCGGTATGTATAATCCCGAGATGGAAAACCTTGATATTGCGGACAAAATCGATTTGGTAAAGAAACTCGATTCATTCATGCACAAAGAAGATTCTCGAGTTAAAATTGTCGAATGCGAATATGCGGAATCGACCAAGAGTGTGTTATTGCAAAACACCAAAGGATTGAAACTGACCGATCATCTGAACAGCGCTTATTTCGGTGCATCCGCCATCGTCAACGACGGCAAGGATCAGCGGACCGGGTTCGATCTCGTTATCAGCAACGACATGGCCGACTTCAAACCGGAAGAACTTTCAAACGCGATTGTCACTGACGCCATCAAGGCGCTGGGATCCAAACCGGTTCCCTCGGCCAAATATCCCATCGTATTTGACAGAAACGCCATAGCGGTATTGTTTTCGGCATTCCAAAGAATCTTTTCCGCCGATAATGTTCAAAAGAGCATGTCGCTTCTAAAAGGAAAACTCAATACGAAAATCGGATCCGACAAAGTAAACATCGTGGACGATCCTTTCCTCAAAAAAAGCAATCTGAGCCGTTCGTTCGACGACGAAGGCGTAGCCACCAAATACAAAATGTTGGTGGAAGCCGGCGTCTTGAAGACATACTTGCACAATTTGGTCACCGCAAAGAAAGATAAAATTCAGCCGACAGGAAACGGGTTCGGCGGTTCGGTGGCTCCGACCAACTTCATGCTGCTGCCGGGGCAGGCGACCAAAGACGAGCTGATCGCATCGCTTTCCAACGGATTATACATAACCGATGTCCAGGGAGCCCATGCCGGCGCCAATCCGGTCAGCGGGGATTTCTCCTTACAGGCGATGGGATTCGTCGTGAAGGATGGCAAAGTGGCCGAGCCGGTGGCGCTCATCACTGTCGCCAGCAACTTCATCGATTTTCTCAACGATATCGAAGAAGTCGGAAACGATGTCAGAACTTCCTTTTATGGAATTACCTGCCCATCTGTCAAGGTCGGTCCGCTTTCCGTATCCGGCCTTTGATTGATTGCATAATACCAAAGCATCCTTCGGGATGCTTTTTTTATGAAAAACAAAGATTGCCGGTAAGAAAGGAAGTGTGGTATCATTTGTATATGAAACACACGGCAGGAGAAGGAACATGAGAAATTTCGAATACATCCGTTGGATCGGAAGAACATATACGAACATAGAAGAAGCAGCAAAATATTTTTATTTCACCGCAAGCGGCTTTGAAACAACATTCAAAGGAACAATGGTGAAGGCCACATTCAAATCCTCCAAATATGACATTCCCGACAAGATGGCATATCTTGTCGCATTGATCGATACGGACGACCCTTTTGCCAAAGAAAACCGGACCTATGCCATCGACGAAGCGAAAAAAGAAATCGTCATCGCCAATCTGGAAAATAGGAAACACACAATAAAGTTTCTGAAAAGAAGCGAAGCATCCGATTCATCCCTTGCTCTGTTGTCGATCGAAACGGACGGGCGTTTTATCATGTGCGACGAAACCGGGGATTTCAAAATGCAATTCATCGCAGCTTCTTCATCAACCGGATACGGGAATCTGGGTAATCTTTCGACAGCCAAAAGCACCGGAAATTCAGACGGACTGAAAGGCTTCGCATATTTGACCTCATACATGCTTGGTGCCGAAGTCGACATATTCGCCGCCAGCGGGTGGGGCGTGACCAGGGGATGGAATACTGGAGGAAGAATATCCGAAACCGAGAATATTCCGGAAGCATACGATTACATAGCGATTACAGACCAAAATACGATCGATAGAGTTATTGGCAAATGGGACCACTTTCATTACACTCCCGATGTCGTTGTCGTAAACCTTGGAACAAATGATTTCAACTCCTGCGGTTATGAGAACATGACGGAAGAGGAAAAAGAAAAAATGGAAACAGTATTCGTCACCCGTTATGCGGATTTCATCCATAAACTTGCCGATCTGTTTCCCAAGGCGCATGTCATCGTTGCTTACGGTTTGATGGGGGATGCCGCAATACTGGAAGCGCCGACGGCAAGAGCGGTGGCGCTTGCCAACACCCGGATCGGCTTTGAACGCGCGTATCTTTTTCTGATGGAAGCTGCCGGCTCAAACGGAAACCAGTTTGGTTCCGATTATCATCCGAATGTCGGTACCGGAATCAACGTGGCAAGATCGTTGGCGTTTTTTATCTCCCGTCTTTCGGGAAGAAAAATCATCAACGAAATAAAATGAGCAAGCAATGAAAATGAACCGGATCTTTGATTTCTGGCTGTTCGTTGAAAATAGAACGAAGATGTGATAAGATTTGATAAGTTACTAATTATCCACATATAATCGGAGCGCTTATGAACAATGAAAAAAATCTAATCAACATCAGCAAGAAAAGCTTCCTGAGCGTCATCATCATCCTTTTTGTTTTGATGGTAGCCGCCGGCATCCTGACAAAAGTGATACCGGCAGGCGAATATGCCAGGGATGCCGAAGGGGCCATCATATCGGATGACTTCCATTATCTGACCGAAAATGTCGGATTGGCGTTTTGGAAATGGGCTCTGGCCCCCTTCCTTGTTTTCGGAAGTTCCGACGGATTGACTATCGCCATGATATCGTTGTTCCTTTTAATCTTGGGAGGAGCGTTTTCCGTCATGGACAAAACCGGCGGAATCAGAGTAATCATCGATAAACTCATCAACCGGTTTAAGGAAAGAAAATACACGCTCATGCGGCTTATCATCCTAGTGTTCATGGTCTTCGGAGCCTTTTTCGGGATTTTTGAGGAGTCAGTGGCGCTATTGCCGATCATCATCCTTTTATCCTTGTCGCTCGGTTGGGACACGATGGTTGGAATCGGAATGTGTCTGTTGGCCGCCGGGTTCGGATTCGCAAGCGGGATCACCAATCCGTTTTCAGTCGGTATTGCTTCCCAAATCGCTGGCGTCAATCTGCTTGACGGCGTTCTTTACCGCCTGCTTATCTTCGGAGTTATGTATCTTATGCTCTCAACCTTTTTGGTAAGCTATGCTAAAAAAATTGAAAAAGACCCCTCCCGATCGCCATCTTTCGCGATCGACAGTCAAAAATCAAAAGATTTCGGGGAGTTAGAGGAAATACCTTACAAGAACAAGAGTCTAATTCTCAAATCCTACGTCATTATGTTTTCTTCGGTATTGCTCGTAGTCATAATAAGCTCGCTTCTTGACCTGTTTGCCGGACTTTCCATACCAACGATCCCCCTTATGGCGCTGGCTTTTTTGATCGGCGGGTTGCTTTCCGGTTACCTTATTACCCGGGATTTTCGTAAAACGCTAGCTTATTTTCTAAAAGGCGCCCTTTCTGTCGCTCCCGCAGTGCTTTTGATCATGATGGCGGCTAGCATCAAGTATATCATAACCACCGGATGCGTCATGGATACGATTCTTTACAAACTCTCCGGACTGCTTTCTGGACAATCGCCTGTTGTGGCCATTCTCATGATCTACGGATTGGTTCTTTCGGTTCAGTTCTTCATTGGTTCCGCTTCCGCCAAGGCCTATCTTATAATGCCGCTTTTGGTTCCGCTTGTATCAATCATCGGTATTTCCAAAGAGTTGTCGATTCTTGCGTTTATTTTCGGAGACGGGTATACGAACGTTATCTTCCCGACGAACGCCGTTCTTTTAATCGGACTAAGTATCGCTTCCGTGAATTACACCACTTGGCTGAAGTTTACCTGGAAGCTCCAGGTGGCGACACTTTTGCTTACGATCACATTGCTCATCGTCGGTTATTATATCGGCTATTGATGACTGTGAGTCTTTGGTGATCGACCTTTACTTTTATCCGGAAATCCGGTATAATTTAAACCGTAAATCCCATACCAAGGAGGATATGAATATGGCGCTTGTATCAGTAGAGGGAATGTTAAGAAAAGCATATAAAGAAGGATATGCCGTAGGTCAGTTCAATATCAACAATCTCGAGTGGACGAAAGCGATTCTTTTGACCGCCGAAGAAACAAAATCACCGGTAATCTTGGGCGTGTCGGAAGGCGCAGCCAAATATATGACCGGCTACAAAGTCGTGGCCGACATGGTCAAAGCCATGGTTGAATCCATGAACATCACTGTTCCAGTCGCCTTGCATCTCGACCACGGGACCTATGAAGGCGCTTATGCCGCCATCAACGCCGGCTTCTCATCCATCATGTTTGACGGATCGCATTATCCGATCGAAGAAAATATCGCGAAGACAAAAGAACTTGTAGCACTGACCAAAAAACTCGGTCTCTCGATCGAAGCCGAAGTCGGAGCCATCGGCGGAGAAGAAGACGGAACACTGGGCGGCGGCGAAATTGCCGATCCGCAAGAATGCAAAATGGTTGCCGACCTCGGTGTCACTATTTTGGCCGCCGGCATCGGAAATATCCATGGCAAGTATCCCGCCAACTGGAAAGGACTCAATTTCGAAGTCTTGCAAGAAATCAACGAGATAACCAAAGGCGTTCCGCTTGTTCTTCATGGCGGCACCGGCATTCCCGACGAAATGATCAAAAAGTCGATTTCGATGGGCGTTGCCAAAATAAATGTCAACACCGAATGCCAGTTGGTTTTTGCCGCGGCAACCAGAAAATATATCGAAGAAGGCAAAGACCTCCAAGGAAAAGGATACGATCCGAGAAAACTGCTGGCCCCGGGAGTCGAAGCCATCAAACAGTCCGTTAAGGAAAAAATGGAACTTTTCGGCTCTGTTGGAAAAGCTTGAAAAACGGCGGCGACAAATTGGATCCCCTGTTAAAAGAATATGGTTCCTGGCATAAAGAGAACGAGGAATTTTATCGTGAACTAGAAGAACACGACTCCGTCCTGTACGACCGCTTCCTTCCGGTTTATGAAGTATTGAATTACCTTTATGGCGAAATCACCGGAAACAACCTGGAAGAAACCGATGATCTGAACAAGATATTCGGGGTTGGACTGGAATATATTAACGATCAATTCCAAACATGTAAACTCTATCTGGATAAATATTTCCAGAATGACTTGCACGTTTTTCTCGCTTACGACCGGGTGGTGAACGCTCTGCTTTATTTAGAAGATGTGCGTTACGAACTCGAAGAGAATGGCCTGGATGCCAACAATGAGAAAATCGATCTTCTAATCGAAGAACTCGAAGCTATGCTCGAAGACAAAAAGCCGGTGGAGACAACCTTTTCGCTTTATGTCGATGATGCATTGCATGATGCTATCGGAGAAAAAATTTCAAGCTTTGTCGGCATCATCGACATTTTTGTCGAAGTAGCCGAAACATTAGGATTGCAGCTGTACGAAGAAAATGAAATTGTCATCGGAAAAAATTTGGAAGGAGATTGACAATGAGTAAAAAGCAATTTCTGATTTCAATCATCGCAATTGTCGTGATATCGGTGGGTTCGAGCGTGCTGATGATCGTATTGGAATGGAACGACAGCATTTCAAGTTCCATACTGTGGGGACTGATAATCCTGCTTATCGGATACACCTATCTGCGTTATCGCATTTCCGCCCCGCTACAGAGATTTTCTAGCAAATTCAATATGCTTGTGGATTATGATCTCGACATCGAACTTGCCAAGAACATGGCGTTTCAGGGAATGCAGGAAGCCCCGTTCAACAACATCAAGCAATATTACCAGATGTATTATTCCATGGCTCTTTATTATTCCGGGGAATATTCCGAAGCCATCAAGTATTTCCATCTTCTCGATTTGAAGAAACTGAATCCCATTTACCAAGTTCTGATTTTTTCAATCACGGCGTACTGCGCTTACGAAATTGACGATCAGGAAGAATTCGACCAAAGCCTCGACCGGGTCAAAGCGTTGGAAACGCATATCACGGGTAGATACCACGGATATGCCGCATCTTATGTTGATATTCTTGACAGCATCAAAAACATCGATACCGACCCCGAAACATATCGCGTGATGGTGGAAAAACATTTTGGCAAGCAGGACGGTTACATAACCACACAACTTAATTACAAATATCGCATGGCAATATATTATCAAAAAGTCGGCAATATCGAAGAAATGGACAAATGTCTTGCTTTTGTCATTGCCAACGGCAAACAGCATCATACCGCCCTGAGGGCAAAAGAGATGTTCAAAGGGACCGTCAAAGTTGAAGATTACATTGTCAAAGACGAAGCTCCGGAAACGGAAGAAGACAGCGGACCCGATAACGAAAATGCAGCATTGCCGGAAGATTCCGGCGATAACGATACGGGAAACGGCGAATAAAAAAAGAAGGAGTCCGCATTAGCTTGGACTCCTTTTTTATTTACTCCGTGGTTTCATGTGCGGGAACAAAAGCACGTCGCGAATGGAATAACTATCCGTCATCAGCATGACCAACCGGTCGATGCCGATACCGATGCCACCGGTCGGAGGCATGCCGTATTCCAGGGCTTCGACAAAGTCCGCATCCATTTCGTTGGCTTCATCATTGCCGAGATCCTTTTCTTTCAACTGGTTCAGGAAACGTTCCTTTTGATCGATCGGATCGTTTAATTCGGTGTAGGCGTTACCGTACTCGCAACCGTCGATAAAGATTTCGAACCTTTGGGTATAGCGCGGATCATCCGGCTCTTTTTTGGTAAGCGGCGAGACTTCGATCGGATAACTGTGGACAAATGTCGGCTGAATCAATTCTTTTTCGCAATAGGTTTCAAAGAAGAGATTGACGATATGCCCGACGCCGTACAAATGATCGGGAACATCGAGACCGCGGTCGGTAGCCAGTTTTTTAGCGACCGCGAAATCAGTGATCGCTTTGAAATCAATTCCGGTTTTCTCCTTGATCAAATCCGTCATCGTCACCCGGCGCCAACCCTTCTGCAGGTTGATTTCCTTGCCAAGGTAAGTTACTGTAGTGCTGCCAAGGACGGTTTTTGCAATATAACTGAATAAATTCTCGGTCAACTCCATCATGCCTTCTAAATCGCTGTAGGCAAGATATAACTCGATCGTCGTAAATTCGGGATTGTGTTTCACATCCATGCCCTCATTACGGAAAAGCCGTCCGATTTCGTAAACGCAATCGAATCCGCCAACGATCAGACGTTTAAGATAGAGTTCCGGAGCGATCCGGAGATAGAAAGGCATGTCAAGGGTGTTATGATGGGTGACGAAAGGACGGGCGTTGGCGCCGCCCAGGATCGGGTGCAGAATCGGAGTTTCCACTTCGAGATATCCGAGATTATTCAAAAAGTTACGCATAGACTGGATAGTCAGGGAACGGATCACGAAAGTTTCCCGCGACTTGTCGTTCATGATGAGATCCAGGTAGCGTCTTCGATATCGTTCCTCGACATCGACAAGACCGTGGAATTTTTCCGGCAACGGCCGCAAGGCTTTCGTAAGATGAATATATTTTGTCACCTTGATGCTGAGTTCCCCGGTGTTGGTTATCATCGGATTTCCATATACTCCGACGATATCGCCGATGTCGCCGTTTTTGAACAATTCGTAATCGTCTTCGCCGACATTGTCCAGTTTGACGTAAAGCTGCACTTGGCCATACTGGTCCTGAATGTGGCAAAAACCGGCTTTGCCCTTGATTCTTCTTGTCATGATGCGGCCGGCGATTTTTATTGTTTGGGGATTATCGGTGTCATGAAGTTCTTCTTGCGTGTATTTGGAAAACTCTTCCTTGAAAGTCTCTGTGTTGTGGGTTCTGTCGAATCGGGAACCGAAGGGATCAATGCCTTTTTCCTTAAGGCTTTCGGCTTTTTCTCTTCTGACGATTTCCTGTTCGGTAAGTTTTTCTTCCATATGTTTGTCACTCCAATCCGGCATGTGCCTGGTAATCTGTGGCTTCAATGATCATTGACAGATTCTCGTACATGATCGAAATATAATTTTTTCCAGCGTCCCTGTCGCTGGCGGTAAGGGTTTGAAGAATGTCAAATTCGAATTTAATAGGAGTTGTTCCGTAACTTTCTTCTAATGCGATAAAGACAGCGTTAGACAAAGGAGACGTGACATTCTTTTCAAAAAATACATGATGAATGCCGTAGTAGATCGCTTCATCAACGATCTCTTCTTTCTCCTGGGTGGTGAACTGTTCGGTTTCCTCATGATAACCGGGAGAGATAGGAATGTAGGACAAACCATAATCGTTTTTCAGATATCCGTATATGTTTGTGGACGTGAGAATCGGTTTTTCCTGGATATCGAGAACGGTTTGGAAATCATCGCTTAGTGTTTGCAATTCGGTATATAGGGCAAGATAGTTGGCCGACATCGTCGCATAATACTCCGGGTAGAAAGCCACCAATTTGTCATATATCAAAGCGGCCGCTTCCATAACCCTTATCGGACTGATCCAGAAATGAGGATCAATTCCCAATAATCCGGAATCTTCGATTTCGGCGCCATCTTCGTCATGTTCGTGATAAATACCCGGAATAAATTGGATATAATCGGTTTCGTTTTCCAGTTTGACCAGTTCCACATTCTGATTGTTGAAGATGCTTTCGATCTGAAGGTCGATGTATTGATCGTAGTTGGCTCCGACATAAAAAAGATAAGAAGCTTTTGTCATGGCGATGATCTCCTTGGGAGACCAGTCGACAGAATCGGAGTGGGAAGTGACTCCCGGGACGATTCCGACTGTCAGGCCGGTGCCTTCCATGATTTGTTCGTTGACGTATTGCAAGGGATAAACCGTGACATAAACATCGTATTCGACGGTGGTGTCGGAACAAGCCAAAAACAGGAATGACGTCAAAAGAAGCGCCATCGCGGTTATTATTTTTTTATACATTGCGATTAAGTCTCCCCCGCCTTCGGTTTAATTTTCCGAAATCACTTCGTACATGCCGCCGGCTTCGTCCTTGGAGGCGTGCATGGCGACATCCAATATCCGGAACGACAGTTCCTTGTCCCGGTACGATATGGTGACGACATCTCCCTTGTCGACGTTTGTCGACGGTTTGGCGAGACGTCCGTTGACGCTTATTTTCTGATGCAGCGCGATTTCTTTGGCGACGGTCCGGCGTTTGAATACGCGGGATGTTTTCAAAAATTTATCAAGGCGCATAAATACCCTCCGATATCTGAACGGGGATACAAAAACGTATCCCCGAACGATTAATTTTCGGTTTTTTCCGGATCTTCGCTTGGTACTGAAGTTTCCGGATTTGTCTTTTCGTCTTCAGCCATCGTTTCGGGCTGTTCCGCCAGTTTGTCGTCCCAGCGGGATAGGCGTCCAGTGCCGACGATCTCGTCGATATCCTGTTTTGTGAGGGTTTCGACTTCCAAGAGATAATGGGCAACCAGTTTCAGAAGATCTAAGTTTTCTTTGATGACTTTGGTGGCACTGTCATGGCAACTATTGATTATGTTGCGGATTTCCTTGTCGATTTCCATAGCCACGGCTTCGGAGAAGTTCTTGTCCTTGCCGTAATCGCGACCGAGAAATACCGTTCCGGTGTCGTGCTCGTAGGTAACGGGGCCGAGATTGTCCGACATTCCGTATTCCGTCACCATCGCTCTGGCGATCGCAGTTGATTTTTGCAGATCCGATTGGGCGCCGGTCGACACTTCGTTGAACATGATTTCTTCGGCGACCCGTCCGCCCAGAAGACCGGTTATCTGATCCAAAAGATTATCCTTGGTCAACAGGTAAGATTGGTCCTCTTCCGGAAGCATCAGGTTGTAACCGCCCGCTTGTCCGCGGGGGATGATGGTTACTTTCTGAACGATGTTTGCATTTTTCAGCTTGATGCCTATTACGGCGTGACCGGCTTCATGAAAGGCGACGGTGTTTTTGACTTTAGGGCTGTAGACAAATGATTTTTTTGCCGGTCCCATGAGTACGCGGTCGATGGCCTCGTCGATATTTGAAAGTTGGATTTCCTTTTTGTTCTCGCGAGCCGCCAGCAAAGCGGCTTCGTTAAGCAAATTCTCGAGATCGGCTCCGGTGAATCCCGGGGTACGTTTGGCGATTTCGTCGAACGTGACGGAAGAATTGATTTTCTTGTTTCTGGCATGAACCTTAAGAATGGCGACCCTTCCCTTGATATCGGGACGGCCGACATAGATTTGTCTATCAAATCTGCCCGGGCGCATGAGGGCCGGATCGAGGATGTCGACACGGTTTGTCGCCGCGAGGACGATGACACCGGAGTTGTGTCCGAAACCATCCATTTCAACAAGCAGTTGGTTCAGGGTTTGCTCGCGTTCGTCGTGTCCGCCGCCAAGCCCCGTTCCACGCTGTCTGCCGACGGCGTCGATCTCATCGATGAAAAGAATACAGGGAGCGTTTTGTTTGGCTGTTTTGAACATGTCGCGGACTCGGCTGGCGCCGACACCGACGAACATTTCCAAGAAATCGGATCCGCTGACAAAATAGAAAGGTACGTTGGCTTCGCCGGCCACGGCTCTGGCAATCAGGGTTTTTCCGGTTCCCGGAGGGCCTACCAACAGGACGCCTTTCGGAATCCTGGCTCCGAGTTCGATATATTTTTTCGGGTTTTTCAGGAAGTCGATGATTTCCTGTAACTCCTCTTTTTCTTCGTCAGCTCCGGCCACATCGTTGAATGTGGTTTTCTGACCTTTGCTTAAATGGGCACGGCTCTTTCCGAAGTCGAAGGCCTGCTTGTTGGCATTGGCTCCGCCTTTCATCATATAGACGATCAGAATGACGATGCCGGCGATCATAAGCAAGGGTACGATGATATTGATCAGATTGTAAGTGGCCGCCGGGGCGTACTGGTATTCAACGTCGTTTCCGTTATAGGAATCGGTGTTCAAAGTATAAATAATGTTACGGATAACCGTCAATTCGTCACTGTTTGTCAGATAGGTCACGTAACTGTCGCCGGAAACGAGGGTTCCGGTGAGTTTGTAGGCTTCGTAGTTGAGATCCCCGGCCAGGCGGTTGACCTGGACGGACGATACGCCTTGGTTGGTGAGGACTTCGACGAATTCGTCATTGCGTAACTCCACGGGAGCATTCATGTTGCCAAAACTGTAGATGATGGATATCGCCAGCAAGGCCAGAAGCGCAATCATCAGAAGATGGGATGCGCGGTTTGTCTGTTTTCTTACTGGCTGTCTGTTGTCTGCCATTTGTTTCTCCTTATCAATGCTATTTCTTGTATACGGAAGATTTCAAGACTCCGACATACGGCAAATTGCGATACATTTCATCGTAATCGAGACCGAAACCGACGACGAATTCCTTGGGAATCGTCTTACCGATGTATTTTGGCTCAAATTCCAAGACCCGCCCGGCGGGCTTGTTCAGCATCGTCGCCACTTCGACCGATTTGGCTCCTCGGTAAAGCAGGAGTTTTCTGACGATGTCGATGGTTTTGGCGGTGTCGACGATATCTTCGGCAATAATGATATCGCGCCCTACCACGGGAGTGTCGAGATCTTTGGTGATCTTGACATCGCCGGAAGAGGAAATGCCGCCGTGATAGCTGGTGACACCCATCAAATCGAGGTCACAATAGAGGTCAATGTGTCTGATGAGAAGACCCATAAAAGGCATACATCCTTTCAATAGGCCGATGATGAGGGGTTTTTTTCCTTGATAGTCTCTGGTGATTTCTTCACCGATTTGTTTGGCGATAGCGTTGATTTCAGTTTCGTCCACCAGGACTCTTTCAATGTCTTTTTCCAGCATTTTATTATTTTCCTTTCCGATATGATAGATACATGCACAGCTTTCCTTCGCCTTGTTTTTGATGGAAACAGCGAGGGATCCAGATAATCTTTCCTTGTTTGTCCAAAATTACGGGTAAGGTGTCGCGATCGGCATGGGGGATCTTTTTTTGAATGAAAAGGTCCTTGATTTTCTTGCTGCCGACTGCCATTTCCACCCGGTCGCCATCGCGACGGTTTCTGATGGTAATAGGAAATACTGAATCTAAATCATTATACCATAACTCATGTGGTTTGCCATCAAAAATGCTGTTATTTGTGGAAATCGAAAGCAAGGATCCGTCCGGCAACCGGTATTCCCCGAACCCGTCGATCCGGAATTCAAACCGGATCGTTTCCGGCCTGTAACGGTGAAAATACAGATCGTCATAACTTTTGATGACGGTAAGATCGTTTCCGATGTCGATTTCGGCATAAGTCTTGTCGCCGCAAGCCAAAGTGTCGAGATCCAGAAACTGAGTAAAGGATACTTCGACCGAATCCTGCGAAAGCCGGTCGATGACTAGTTTGCATATTTCTTTTCTGACTGCCGGATTCTCCCGGGCAATTTTGTTTGCCGGCACAGAGGCGAATGTATCCTCAAACTTTATGTGTCGAGAAATGAAAGCTTCGGCAGTTTCTCTGACAAGCGAGTATGCTTCACTCAGGTATTGAGAGAATTGAGCGAACTTTTTGGTATAAGCCGGGTTTTCCTCTTTAATCGGCGGCATTACGTGGTGCCGAAAACGGTTGCGCGTGTAATCGTCCTTGAGATTCGATTCGTCTTCCATGAAAGAAACGGAATTTTCCTGTTGGTATATGGCGATATCGTTACGCGAAACACCAAGAAGCGGGCGAATGATTTTGACGCCTTGGTATTCGCCTTCATTGAGGATGCCGGCATACCCGGAAAGCGAACTTCCCCGGACGATCCGCATCAGGATCGTTTCCGCCAGATCGTCAGCCTGATGAGCCAGAACGATTTTATTCGCTCCTTTTTTCAAAGCGATTTTCCGAAAGAAATCATAGCGGGCTTTTCTGGAAGCCTGGTGGAAATTGTCTTCTTCAGAATAATGGTAATCGAGTATTTCCAAAGGCAATCCGTATTGCCGGCACGTTTCTTCGACTAGTTCGGCCTCGGCTTTGCAAGCTTCTCTTGTGTGATGGTTTACATGACAGACGTAAAGCGAGATTCCAAACGAATCTTTCAGGGAATTGAGACAATGAAGAAGAACCATTGAATCAATGCCACCGCTGACGGCGACAACCAAGCGATCGCCGCGGGAAAGCAAATCGGTATTGAGTTTGAACACGTCTGTCACCTACCTTTCGACAGATTGTAATGATTATATCCATAAAATGTGATGTCAATATGTGGGGCGTCAAAAACCGTGGGCGCCCGTTTAATCTTGTGGTATAATTTGTTCTGAAAGCAAAGAGGTGTAAAATGGACAAAATAATTCTGGCTAGCGAATCGCCGAGAAGAAAAGAATATTTCAGTCTCCTAGGTTTGGATTACGAAGCTATTGGGGCGAACATCGATGAACGAGCGAACAAGAGCATGGCGCCCGACGATCTAGTGGAAGATTTGGCTTATCAGAAAGCGTATGCCGTTTTCAAAAACCATCGCAACCGCACTGTCATCGGATGTGATACCATCGTTTATGCCGCCAACGAGATTTTAGGGAAGCCGGCAGACGAAGAAGACGCTAAACGGATGCTTGGAATATTATCGGGAAAAACCCATTTTGTTTATACCGGCGTATCCATCATAACCGAGAAAATGTCACGGACTTTCCATAATGTGACCGAAGTGGTTTTTTGCGATATGTCGGATGAGGAAATTTCGACATATGTGAAATCCGGCGAACCAATGGACAAAGCAGGTGCATATGCCGCCCAAGGACTCGGATCGAAATTCATCAAGGAAATCCGCGGTGATTTCTTCACTGTAATCGGATTGCCACTCTCGCAAATCTATCAGGAACTCAAAGCCATGGGAATCATGATTTGACGCAAGAGGCGATCGCCTTGGCAACTGCCTCGACGGCCCTTTTGTCAAACGGATCCGGAATCACGTGTTCAAAATCGAGTGTTTTTTCATCCATTACCGAAGCCAAGGCTATAGCCGCGGCTTTTTTCATTTTCAAAGTCACGGATTTCGCCTGTGACGCCAGCAAGCCTTTCATCAATCCGGGAAACACCAGAACATTGTTTATCTGGTTCGGATAATCACTGCGTCCGGATGCGACGATCAAAGCTCCGGCAGCTTTCGCCACTTCCGGGCGAATTTCCGGTTCCGGATTAGCAAGAGCGAAGATCATCGGATCTCTGTTCATACCACTGACCATTTCCGGGGTCAGGATGCCAGGAGCGCTGACTCCGATGAAAACATCCTTGTTTCTGACAAGACCAGCAAGATCGTCAATGTTTTTTCCGGGATCAGTAACGATCCCTTCCTCAAGCAATTCCCTGACAACGAAATCATATTGCATGAGCTTATCTTTTCTGACAACCCCGAGTTTGTCATAGGCATAGATAGTTTTGACTCCGAGCATCTTCAGCATCCGGCAGACATTGCTGCCGGCGGCTCCGGTACCGGAAACGACGACTTTCAAATCTGTTAACGGTCGCTTGGTGAGTTTGGAAGCATTGATCATTGCCGCTCCGACAACGATTGCCGTTCCGTGCTGATCGTCGTGGAAAACTGGAACATCCAACAACTCCTGTAGTTTTCTTTCGATCATTACGCAAGCGGGAGCAGCGATGTCTTCTAACATGATGGCTGCGAATTCGGGAGCAATCATTTTAACCGCACTGATGATTTCATCCGGGGTTTTCGCATTTAAACAGATCGGAAACGTTTCGATGCCGGCGAACTCGTATAAAAGCGCTGCTTTCCCTTCCATGACCGGCAAAGCGGGCAATGGTCCGATGTTTCCGAGACCGAGCACGGCGCTGCCATCGGTTACAATGGCAACCATCCGCCCTTTCATTGTATATTTTTTTGCCGTTGTCGGATCGCTAGCGATTTCCTTGCAGATATCAGCCACACCGGGAGTATAGGCGAGCGAAAGATCGGATTTCGATCGGATTTTTTTGAATGTGGAAACCTTAATCTTGCCTTGATGCCGCAAGTGGTATTCAAGGACTTTTTCCTGTTTTTTATCCATGGCGGCCGGTCCTTTCACATGATATGTTTATTATAACACATGAAGCACGCATCCATAGCGACGTTTCGTTGCTTTAAGGGCGGAAAAGCCATAAATATTATGCTTGCTTTTTGATATGATGTTTGATATAATACCTTTGCTCGTGAAACAAACTATGATGTGAAATAAAAATCATGGCAGAAGGAGAAAACATGAAAAAGGACATCCATCCGAAATATTATAAGGTGAAAGTTACCTGTACGACATGCGGTAACACATTCGAAACCGGATCGACGATGAAAGAACTGAAAGTCGATACATGCTCGAATTGCCATCCTTTCTATACCGGAAAGCAGAAGTTCGTGGCCGCGGCCGGACGCATTGACAAGTTCAACAAGCGTTACGGAATCGATGACAAGGATAACAAATGACAAAAAAAGAGCCATAGACTATGGCTTTTTTTGTTGCACTTTTGTATAATGTTTTTGTGAATCCGAGAGGGGGAAAGATGAATGTGCCCTAAACCAAACGAGGGACGAATCGAAGTAATAACTGGACCGATGTTCGCCGGAAAAACAGAGGAGTTGATTCGCAGAATCAGACGCCTACAGTATGCCGAGCAGAACATAATCGTCTTCAAACCGACCATCGATTCCCGTTATGCCGACAATGAAATTGTATCCCACAACAACAGCCGTACGAAATCCGTGAATATCGTCAAAGCATCGGAAATATTGGATTATGTCACCGATGACACAGATGTTGTCGCCATTGACGAAATCCAATTTCTGGATGACGATGCCGTAGAGATCTGTGAAGAATTGGCTGATAAGGGTGTCCGTGTCATTATTTCTGGTCTTGACCGGAACTTCCGCGGCGAGCCGTTCGGATTCATGCCCAGACTGATGGCTCTGGCCGAAGAAGTGACGAAGTTGTCCGCCATCTGCGTCAAGTGTCACGCTCCGGCTACCAGGACCCAGAGAATCATCAACGGAAAACCGGCGAATTACGATGATCCGATCATTTTAGTAGCGGCCAGGGATTCCTACGAAGCAAGGTGCAGGCAATGTCATGAAGTTCCCGGAAAGCCGAACAAATATGGATTCGACAAGAAATAAAAGCGACGAACATTTCATGCGCCTGGCTTTGAAAGAAGCCGAAAAGGCGTTCATGGAAGGCGAAGTACCGGTTGGATGCGTTATCGTCCACGAAGGCAAAGTGATCGCCAGAGGACACAACCGGCGGGAAAAAACAGGTTCCGTTTTATCGCACGCCGAAACGGAAGCGATTGCCAAGGCTTGTCGAAAGATTGGCGACTGGCGGTTGGACGGCTATGACGTTTACGTGACACTGGAACCGTGTCCAATGTGTGCGGGAGCCATGATCCTTTCCCGGATAAGAAAAGTCGTGTACGGCGCCAGGGAGCCGAAATTCGGCGCCCATCTGTCCCAAACAGCGCTTTTCGATCAGCCTTTCAATCATAAAGTGGAAGTTATTAGCGGCGTTCTGGCGGAAGAATCAGAAACCATGCTCAAGCGGTTTTTCCAAGAACTGCGCGGGCAAAAGCAATTGTAAAAAACCTGACAATATGCTATAATCATGCCGTAAGGAATCTCTTATGAAGCATCTTCATCCAATAGGTACCTACGAATTAGGTCAGGTCTTGACGGAAGCAGCCTTAAGTCAGTTATCTATGTGGGTGGAGATGCCTCATGGGAGATTTTTTTGAAACGAGGAAAACCTATGGCAGTAGTATTTCTTGATTTGGATGGGACGATCCTGAATAGTGGACGCCCTGCCGAAGGCGTAGTTGACGCCATTGCCATGCTGAAAAAAAATGGACACCTTCCGGTGATAGCTACCGGCCGGGTTCCGTGTCTTTTCGAAGGGCTGAGAAAAGAACTCGGTATCGAGGATTACGTCAGCGCCAATGGCAATTACATCTACTATAAACAAAAAGTTGTTTATGAAAGATATATACCGAAAAGCGTTTCGGAGCGGATGATGAAAAGCGCCGACTGCATTGGATTTGATTTGGCGGTCGAAGGCGTCGAAGGATTCAAAGCTTACCGAAAAAAAACCGATCTTGTCGGTTTGTTTTCTCATGTTTTCCATATAGAGGAACCAAAACTCGATCAAACATATGCTTTGAACAGCGACTTGCTTGCGTTCGTTCTTTTCGAAGATTGGGCAGTTGACGAAATCAAGTATATGTTCCCGGAACTAGTGTTTAATCGTTCCAACCGGTTTGGTTATGATGTGAATCTATCAGGAGGCCTAAAGATCAACGGTATCAAATTTTTGATCAATTATCTCGGCTTGCCGGAAGACGACATCTATGCTTTCGGTGACGGATACAACGATATCGACATGTTGGCGGGAGTCAAGAACTCCGTCGCCATGGGCAACGCTTTTCCGGAAGTGAAGACGGTTGCCAGATATGTTACCGACCGGGTGGACGAACGCGGAGTGGAAAAGGCCTTGCGGCGTTTCAACCTGATCTAGGGAGGGTGGTTTGATGATATACGAATCAATTGTCATCGGCGGCGGACACGCCGGAAGCGAAGCCGCTCTCGCCTTGGCCCGTCTCGGAAAGCAAACACTACTTTTGACCGGTAACCTTAAAATGGTGGCGACGATGCCGTGCAATCCATCGATCGGTGGTCCTGCCAAAGGGACCTTGGTGAGAGAGATCGACGCTCTTGGCGGCGAAATGGGAAAAGTTGCCGACAAGACGTGTCTTCAAATGAAAATGCTCAACAGTTCTAAAGGACCGGCGGTCAGGGCTTTGAGAGCCCAGTCCGACAATGTGGAATATCCTTTGGCAATGTTGGAAGTTCTTAGGCATACGGACAATCTTGAATTAAAGGAAGCTTACGTGACGAAACTGATTGTCGATAACGGCAAAGTTCACGGTGTTGTTTTGGAAAACAAAGAAGAGATCCGCTCGGAAGCGGTTGTTTTGACAACCGGCACCTATATGGCCGGAGCCATTCTGGTCGGAGACCAAAAAACTCCGGGAGGCCCTGATAACCAAAGACCGTCGGTCGGCTTGAGCGAGGATTTGCGGAGTCATGGCATTATGACCTTTAGGTTAAAAACCGGAACTCCGCAAAGGATCAAAAAAAATACGGTCGATTATTCCGTTATGGAGATGAGTCCGGGAGACGGATTCATCCATCATTTCAGCCATGATCCGGAATATTTGAGGATTCTTGACAAGGAATGGCCTTGTTATTTGATCCATACTACCAAGGAAACTCACAAGATTATCAACGAAAATCTGCATAAATCGGCAATGTACGGCGGACTTGTAGAAGGTGTCGGCCCAAGATACTGTCCGTCGATCGAAGACAAACTGGTTCGGTTCGCCGACAAGGAACGCCATCAGCTTTTCATCGAACCGGAAAGCATCCATCTTGACGAAGTGTATCTCCAGGGATTTTCTACATCGATGCCCCACGATATCCAGGACAAAATGGTAGCTTCTCTTCCGGGGATGAAAAATGCCGTCATTGCCAAATATGCATATGCTATCGAATATGATGCAATTGATTCGACGCAATTGAAACTTTCGCTTGAATCCAAAGTCGTCGAAAACCTGTTCTTTGCCGGACAGGTCAACGGAACCAGCGGTTACGAGGAAGCTGCAGCTCAGGGCTTGATGGCGGGAATAAACGCCAGTCGCAAACTGGACGGAAAGACTCCGCTCGTTCTTTCCCGCAACGAAGCTTATATCGGCGTTCTGATCGACGATCTTGTCACCAAAGGAACTAGGGAACCATACAGGATGCTGACATCGCGCGCGGAGTTCCGCTTGCTTTTGCGGCATGACAACGCCGATCTCAGATTAACGGAAAAAGGTCATGAAATCGGACTGATTCCCGAAGCAAGATATTCCCGGTTCTTAACCAAAAAAGAAGCGATTGCCAGCGAAATGAAAAGATTGGCGGAAATAGAGATCACACCTAACGCAAAAACAAATGCGCTTTTGGCTAAATACGGACTCATTCCAATAAAAGGAAAGATGACGATCCGCGATCTGTTCAAACGTCCGGATACGGATGAAAACATTGTCAAAGAAATGTATCCCGATATTCTCGTATACGACAAAGAGATATATGAACAGATTAACATTGAAGTTAAATACGAGGGATATATAGCCAAAGCGCTTCGCGAAGCGGAAAAGCTGAAAAAAGACGAGGGCTTTCTTTTACCGGAAGATATCGATTACGGCAAAATCGGCAATCTGGCATTGGAAGCCAGATCGAAGCTTACAAAGATCAGGCCGGTGTCGATCGCTCAGGCATCCAGAATCAGCGGAGTCAACCCCGCCGATATCCAGGCTTTGCTTTTCCATCTGAAGACAAGAAAATAGGCGGGGCATGTTTCTTTATGGCCCCCAGTTGTGATAAAATGAAACGTGGTGATAATTTGGCTTACGATTTTCAGGCAATCCTTGATGAATCCGGTTTGGAACTAAAAGAAAGCATGTATGCTTCCTTCGCACGGTATTACGATCTTTTGATGGAAGGAAACGCCAAATGCAACCTGACAGCCATCACCGACAAAGAAGAAGTGTATCGGAAACATTTTCTGGATTCCTTGGCGCTCGCCAAAGTAAAAAAAATGTCGGAACAGACATTGCTCGATGTCGGATCGGGCGCTGGATTTCCTTCGCTTCCGCTAAAGATAGCATTTCCAAAACTCCGAGTGACGATTGTCGACAGTCTTGGAAAACGCATAGCTTTTCTGGAAGACCTGGTTATGAAGCTCGGATTGAATGATGTTTCGATTGTCAAAGGCCGGGCCGAAGAATACGGCTCAAAAAACAGTTTCGATATTGTGACCGCCAGAGCGGTCGCCAAGATGAATATCCTGACTGAACTCTGTTTGCCGTTTGTAAAACCAGGGGGAAGTTTTCTCGCCATGAAATCTTCCGATTGCCATGAGGAACTGGAAAAGGCCAAACGTGGCATTGCGATCCTGGGCGGAAAAATCACAGATATCATAGAATACGATCTCGGAATTGATGGCAAACGATCGATAATCATTATTGACAAAATCAAAAAAAGTGCGGATATCTATCCGCGGCTATACGCAAAAATAAGTAAGAATCCGCTGTAAGGGAGGGTTGACTTTGGCCAGACACAAATTCCATATGTTTCCCGAAGTCGACAACTACCGGGAAACATTGGAAATCAAACGACTAAGGGTGAAAAATATCCTGGTCCTGATTTTCATAATCATCATGATGGCCACCACGGTAAGCTACATGTTGATTACCGGACAGTTCAACATGAAAACGGAAGTCATCCCCTTTATTGTGGGATATTTCATCGTCATCGTTCTCAATTTCACTTGTCTTGCTTATGGCGGGGATAATTACCGTTTCTATCTTTTCAACAAATATCTTACCACTATTGGGATCTTTATCATGTCGATTGCGCTAGTCTTCATATTCCAGTCGCCTTCGGCGATCACCGCGCTCTTCATCGCTTATGCGATCACGGCATTCTATCAGGATATCAAAGGCATTCTGCTAAGCGACGCCTTCTTGCTTTTCTCGATCGTGATGTTCATGATCAAGTATCCCGAGTTCATGAACATGACGAACACAAATCTGGAAAATATTTTCGGAACTGTTATTTTCTTTGTCGCCTTTGTCCTGATTTTGACGGTGTCATCCTATATCATTTTCAAGCAAAAACAATTCTTCTATAATCAGATAGCTCTTTCTAAAGAAGCTGAATACCGGAATATTGATTTGCTTACCGATCTGCAGAAAACGATTGAAGGCAAAGACGTGGACATTGATGATTATTATGTCGGCCTCAACAAATTTCTCGAGGCCTTCAGCCAAAAACTCGGAATCGAGAATGCTTTCAAAGATAAAACCGCGATCATGTTAGAAATGGAAAAAGGCGCAAACCGTATCCAAATCCGGGAAAAGCATCCCGAACTCTCCGATAACGAACTGGATTCCCTGGAATCGCTTTTAATCGGTCCGGGGCGCCAATTAAGAAAAGTCGCCGTCAAAATGAGCCGCTCCATGGGTCTTCACATCAAGAAAAGAGAGATATTTTCCGAAACTCATTTCAAGAGTTTCAACCATCAGTCCGACGATGAAGAAATCCGGATCATGGCGTTTGTGGTTTTCTATGTCGCCCTTAAGCGCGGATTCATCGGTTTGCCAAAAGTCGGTGACAAAGAGATTTATAACGCCGTTGTCAATACTGATTACTTTTACTTCATCGACCCGAGAGTCATGTCGATATATCAGAAAAACAGTGAGATTTTCGCCACCATAAGCGACGATCACTTCGGAAAGAAGGGATCGAGATGAAACAATTCTTTAGACGGCTTATGGATACTGAATTTCTGCCGATGAGTGAAGTCAGGAAAATCAAAGTCATTCTTGTCATGGCGTTTTTATTGCTGATAGCGGTGCTGTCGGTTCCGTTTTCGATTTTTTTCACTTATTCTCTGGCTGTAAAGATTATCGTGATAGCCGCTCTGGTTATAGGCTATGCGCTAATGATCGGATTGTTGCAACTGGGAAAAATTCTTCCGGCTATCCACCTGAGTATCATTTATTCCATCAGCCTCACTCTGTTTTACACCCAGGGAACCAGCGGCATCTATGCCTACCTGTTTTTCTATATTTCTCTCACCATCATCATTTTTTATCAGGAACTTTATTCGTATCTTTTGTACGGGACATTGGTCACCGGTATTGGTGTCTGGTACATCATCACGCATCAGGCGGCATTAGTCATGGCGACGGATGTTCCGGGAGCCATCTACATCTACGTGATCATCCTTGTGCTTTTCTATCTTATTTTCCTGATTCAGATACTTTACAACGAAAAAATGTATACCGACATGAATTACGACTGGGTCAAGATAAACAAGATGGTCGACAAATACCAGGAAGACACCTATATCTATTTGGACGAACTTAGAAAACAGGCCAAGAAACCCGCTTTGCACGAAGACACCGATTTCCAGAAAGCTGTCGACGAACTGATTGTATTCATCGGTGAACAGGTGAAAGAATCCGGCAAGGACATCGTCAACGTGTTCGATCTATATCTATACATCCACGAACGCGGCTTGGAGAAGATCCTTGAAAACGAAGAAATCAGCGTGGCGATGAAAAAGACCGCCAACAAATTGGACAAATATCTTCTTAATCGGCGTACCGACATGATCTCAATGATCCTGAATTTTTTCTTGCAATTCAAAAAAACTCCCGAGTATGATCCGGAAAGATATCAGTACAATTTAGGAAAACTGGCATACGACAATGATGGCCAGATCATCGCCGTCGCCATGCTATTCCAGTATCTGGCTAGAGAAGTCACAGGAAAAGACGAATGGGACCAGGTCAGAAAAGTCCTGTCGTTAGAAGAAATCGATTCGCTTTTTTCCAGCCTGGAAGCGGAAGAATTCCTGACTTCGGCCCAAGTAGCCCTCTTCAAGGACAATTACGATTTGTTCGTCAAGTATTTGGCGAAAAACAGTGAGAGAAAGGAATAGAGAATGAGCACAGTACTTTCTATCGCAAACCAAAAAGGCGGCGTTGGAAAAACGACCACCGCCATCAACCTCGCCAGTTCGCTGGCGCTTCTTGGCAAAAAGGTTCTTCTTGTGGACTTAGACTACCAAGCCAATGCTACAACCTGCATGGGCATCGACAGGGGAAGTTTCGAAAAATGCGTTTTCGATTGCCTGATCGAGGAAGCGACGATACCGGAAATAACGGTGACGACCGAAAACCCGCTGATCGATGTTTTACCCGCCAAGACGACAGTCGAAGCGATCGAAGAAAAAATCATCAGGAACACCAACCGCGATTTCATCTTACACACCCAACTTGAGAATGTTAAAAACAGTTACGACTATGTCTTGATTGATTGTCCGCCTTCGCTCGGATATGTTACGATGAACGCTTTGATGGCATCCGACGGCGTCATCGTTCCCGTCCAATGCGAATTTCTCGCCATGGACGGACTCACCCAGCTGTTAAACACCATCCGCCTGATCCAAAGCAAGAAAAAGGTCAATAAAGAAACCTTGACCATCTTCGGCGTCCTTTTGACGATGCTTGATTCCAGAACTACGTCTGGTTACCAGGTCGTAAACGAAGTTAAAACCTATTTCGGGGAAAAGGTGTTCAGTACCATCATCCCGCGCAATGTTTCGTGCTCCAATGCGACTTTTTATGGGGTGCCGGTAACGGAATTCTCACCCAAAAGCAAATCATCCCTCAGTTACAAACAACTGGCAAAAGAGGTGATCCAACGCAATGCCTAAGACAACTCTCGTAAAAAGGGGACTCGGAGATTTGCTTGCGGAAAACGAGATCGTCGATTTAGACAAGGAAGAAGTCGTCGATATCGAGATAAGCAAAATAACTCCCAACCCTTTTCAACCACGCAAACATTTCGACACAGAAGCGATGAACGAACTCGCCGAATCCATCCGGATAAACGGAGTCTTGCAACCGGTGATTGTCAAGAAAATCGCCGACGGGTACATGCTTGTGGCCGGCGAAAGAAGATGCAAGGCTTCCGAAATGGCCGGTTTTTCGACTGTTCCCGCCATCGTCCGTGACTATAACAATCAATATTTGGCGGAACTGGCTTTGCTTGAGAACATTCAGCGCGAGGATCTGACGATCGTCGAAGAGGCTAAAGCCTACCAAAACGCCATCGAATCTTTGCATCTCACCCACCTGGAACTTTCCCGCAAAATCGGCAAGAGCCGTTCCTATGTCAGCAATACTCTCGGTATTCTCTCTTTACCGGATTCCATCCAGGATGAAATCAATACCGGCAACATCTCGATGGGACACGCCCGCGCCTTAAGCAAACTCAAAGATGTCAACCGGATAAAAACGATTGCCAAGATGGTTGTCGAACAAAACCTTACCGTCCGCGACATCGAAAACCTAGTGAAAAAGGAAAAAAAGCGAAACGAAATCAACCGGCAGCCGGTCAACGAAGAATTAAAAACCGAACTTCTGGAAGTCAAAACCGAACTGGAAAACAAATACGGCATCCAAAATAAAGTGAAGGTGTCTTCAAACAAACTGACAATCACCTTTCAAAACGAAAACGAACTGGCGGAATTCAGAAAGAAACTGTCGGGAGACAACTAAAATGGAAAACGACATCAAACTAGGCGACATCGTCACTTTGAAGAAAGGACATCCCTGTGGGGAAAACCGCTGGGAGATCATCCGCTTCGGCGCCGATTGCAAGATCAAATGCCTGGGATGTGGGAGAATCGTTCTGATCGATCGCCCCACCTTAAAAAAAAGGATCAAGAAAGTGCTAGGTAACATAAATGAAGGAACTGCTGAAGAAAATAATCAAATTTCGCGATGAACGCGGTTGGAAGAAACATGATACCCCGGAAGCCTTGGCGAAGTCAATCGTGATAGAAGCCGCCGAGTTACTGGAGAATTATCAGTGGCCGGATACCGATCCGGACATGGAAAATGTCCGCGAAGAACTCGCGGACGTCCTTATGTATGCATTAGCCATGGCGGCCGATCTCGGAATGGATCCCGAAGAAATCATTTTGGAAAAATTAAGAAAAAACATCGACAAATATCCGCTTTGAGCCAAATGAGACCGGATATCAAGGAAATTTTCCATATCGGGGAAATACCAATTGACAAAAAAAAGGAGAGATAGTAAAATATAACTCGCACTGTAAAGTGCATATGTTTGTGGGCCTATAGCTCAGGTGGTTAGAGCGCACGCCTGATAAGCGTGAGGTCGATGGTTCAAGTCCATTTAGGCCCACCATTTTTTTTGTGGAATGACAGAAGGTCCTCCATAACGGCACCTATCATATGCTGGCGGTGTAGCTCAACTGGATAGAGCGTACGGTTCATACCCGTGAGGTTGAGAGTTCAAGTCTCTCCGCCGCTACCATTTTTAGGACCCATAGCTCAGTTGGTTAGAGCTACCGGCTCATAACCGGTCGGTCGTAGGTTCGAGTCCTACTGGGTCCACCACCTCTTGGAAAACCAAATCCTTTTCAAGGAGAAATACCCAAGCCCGGCTGAAGGGATCGGTCTTGAAAACCGACAGGGCGCGCAAGCGTCGCGGGGGTTCGAATCCCTCTTTCTCCGCCATGTGCCGAAATAGCTCAATTGGTAGAGCAACTGAATCGTAATCAGTAGGTTACGGGTTCAATTCCTGTTTTCGGCACCATTTTTTATTAAAGCCGAACCTTGGTTCGGGCTTTACGTGACCCGCTAGCTCAGTCGGTAGAGCATTTGACTTTTAATCAAAGGGTCAGGCGTTCGAATCGCCTGCGGGTCACCATTTTTGCCCGAGTGGCGGAATAGGTAGACGCGTTGGACTTAAAATCCAATGTCAGCGATGACGTGCCGGTTCGACCCCGGCCTCGGGTACCATTTTACTATGGGGTATTAGCTCAGCTGGGAGAGCGCCTGCTTTGCAAGCAGGAGGTCAGCGGTTCGATCCCGCTATACTCCACCAATTGTTCATATTAAGGCTCATTTTGCATTGACAAAAAAGTGAGCATTTGATATTATAAGATAGCGTCAAATCATATCGCGGGGTGGAGCAGTCTGGTAGCTCGTTGGGCTCATAACCCAGAGGTCGGAAGTTCAAATCTTCCCCCCGCAACCAATGGTCCTGTGGTGTAGTGGTTAACATGCCAGTCTGTCACACTGGAGATCGCGGGTTCAATTCCCGTCGGGACCGCCATCTGGTTCGGTAGCTCAGTTGGTAGAGCAATGGACTGAAAATCCATGTGTCGCCGGTTCAATTCCGGCCTGAACCACCATCAAGCCCTGAAACAAGCCCTTTTAGGGCTTTTTTGTTGCTATTTTGTATGAATTACATAATGCTATGGCGACATATGGACAAACAAAAGTCACTCATAAAAAAACAGCAATGTATATTTAATTGCTAATAAATCTGTGATATAATACATGAAACGTTAAGTCACGATTAGGAGTATAAAATGGGATGGTTAATTGATGCTACAACTATTATAGGTACTATTGTTAGCGCTGGTGGTCTTGGTTATGCATATATTATAAACAAAAAGACGAAATCTTTAAAAGATTCATTAGATGATATGAAACATGATGTTCAGTTTGACTATCTTTACAAAGATAGTTTAATCAAATTAGTTTCTATTCAAAAATCACTTGATCAAGATAATTACCCGGTAGAGAAATTAAGTTCAGAATTAACAGAGCAATTGACTATCCTAAGCGTATATGATTGCATGTTTATTGATAAAATGAATGAAGAAATAACGAATATGATTAAGGCTTTAAAGGAAAAGGATTATGGTGATATTTTATCTATGCTAAATAGATTGATTGGATATATGAAAAACCCAAAAAGCCTCAAGGAAAAGGAGAACTAAAATGAATTATGATCTTGATGTTGTCAAAAAGCTTATACAAAAAACAAAAGAAGAGAAGTTAAAATGGCATAAAAGGACTTTTTCGTCCACGCGGGTAAACAATACAACAAATAAACCTTGTGGAGACGGATATGCAACTTTATATGAAAAAAACTTTTTTGTTTTAATTAAGGACCAAAAAATGAAGAGTTATAATACATATTATTATTCCCCAATACAAAATAGTATATTAGACAGAGGAGAATATAGTCTATACTTAACGAACGAAAATTATGAAATACTTTACTCATTTGGCAAAGATTTAAACGATATTGAATATAATTCAGAAATACAAAGACTATATAGATTAATTGACGATAAAGAGAATGACATAAACGGGTATATAGATAGGTTTATGAAATCATAATGTATATTAAGTTATCGATACTATTAATGGCGGTTCTGTTGATTTGCATGAAACGACTGAAAATCCATGTGTCGGCGGTTCAATTCCGCCCTGAACCACCATCAAGCCCTGAAACAAGCCCCTTAGGGCTTTTTTTATTTGCATATTTTCGCTTAGCGACATATGGACAGGTTTCTGAATTATAAATAGAGATATCTAACAGCAAATTTACTTGACGTATTCTTTATGATATAATCAAATTACGTTTGTGTCTTCATTTATGGAAAGGAATAATTTATGGACTTTGCAGCGTATACAATATCCACAATATTATCTTTTTTGATTGTTTCAGCAATTAGCCCAAGACTTGTTGATTATTTCAATAAGAAAGAAAAAGATATGAACGAATATTCTGAACAGCATATGAAAGTGTTCTGTGACAAACAGATGTTCAGATTTTTTATGTTAGGTAGCATAATCATATTAGCAATCACTTTATTGTTTTCGCTGAATCATTCCATTTCCGAACTACTTAATGTTGATTATAATTCGATATTAATTCTCCTATTATCTTGCTCAGTTTTTGACTGCGTTATGGTTTTTTTGCTTGCAACTAGAATTGAGTATTCAGATGATGTTTTCATAGTAACAAACGGAATAAACATTAAGAAAACCTATAAATATACTGATGTTGCCAAAATAAGCGGTAAAAGGAATAAGATAATTAGACTATATTATAAAAAAATTATATTGTTTAATGCTTTCTACGGCCTTAATGGTTTTATTAAAACATTAAAAGAAAAGAACAATAATATCTGACTTTATATGCATGAAACGACTGAAAATCCATGTGTCGGCGGTTCAATTCCGTCCTGAACCACCATCAAGCCCTGAAACAAGCCCTTTTAGGGCTTTTTTTATTAAGCAAATAAAGACATTTTTATAAATAAATAAGAAAAACCATTTTACTATATGTTAATATGTTCTTGAAAGCATAACAGAGGTGTGAAATGGAAAAAAAAATCACATTGAGACACCATGTCCATGACTATGAATGCATGTGGAACGGCATTGAAGATCTGTATATTGCCAAAAGTGGCGAAGCATTGCCGGAAAGCTTCTTTTTTTTGTTAGCGTCTTTTGGCGCATTTTGTTATCTTCATACAAACAGTCAAGATATAAAACGAATGATCATGTTCGGTGATGGCAGGACAAAAAAAATGTATGAATATTTGGCACCGATCGTAGAATTCCAGTACAAACACTACTCGTACACATCGTTTGATTCCTTGCTGAAGACCGTGATCCGGGAGATTGACGACGACAAACCGGTTGTCCTAGGGGCGATGGATATGTTTTATCTCCCTTATTTCGAGAAAATATATCATAAAGAGCATATTCCCTTTCATTATGTTCTAGCAAACGGATACGATTTGGATAAAAAGACGGTTTATGTATATGACGGCGCCAGAGAAAATCAAATAGGGCTATCTTTCAAGACGCTTGAAGAAGCTTTAGATTGCTATTCTCCCGGTCTAAGCAAGAAAAACACTTTATGCAAAATTAGAATGGGAGAAACGCGTTCCAAGTACAGCATTTCAAAACTTGCTTTGGCAAAAAAAGCTCGCGCTTTTCTGAACCCGCCGACCAATTTTCTCGGAATCAAAGGCATGGAAAAACTGATTGATGAAATCAAATGCTGGGATAAAGAACTAAGCCAAGAAGATATCGATCAAATATTGGAGAATATGCTGATGTTTCTGGGAAGCGTTCCCACATTACCAAACAGACTCAAAAAGCTGGACGAAAAAGACCAGGTCACTTTTAAGGGTAATTACGATAAAGTATGTCAGATGATGGACGTGCTGGCAAACGAATATGCCGACAAAGCATATCTAAGCACAATACCTTACTTTTATGCTTGCGCACAAACTATGGAAAAAATATCAGATTTGATAGTCGACCATTTGCTTATGCATGCAACTACCTCAGTTTCGATGCCGTTATTGTTGGCAGAGATCAAAGATAATTTGGAAAAAGCATTTAAAATACTATTGTAATATTTTCCGATAAATACATAGCTTCATCTGACAAGAATGCTCGAAAGCCGGGGTTCAAACTATTAAACGGGGACATATACTATAATTATTTTGGTGATATTCATGAACAAGTAATAATTTTAAGAGTTGCATAAAACGACTTATTTAGAGATTTTTTGTCACAAGAAAAAGAATCATAAAACTGCTTTACGAAAAGAGGCGAAAAAATTGGATATCTTAATTCAACAATATCCGAATGATTCTTCATTCGGAGAAACATTCTGCGAAGTCCGTGATTTTTTATTCCGGATCAACGAAAAAGACCTTTCGACGGTTGACTTCCCCTGGGGAAGATGGGAATGGGCTTTTTCGTTGCCGTTCCTTCCTGTAGACAGGTTAACCAAAATGGCTATTTGGCGGCATGAGAAAAAGATCGTCGCCATTGTATCTTATGAAAGCACCGCCTGGGATGCCTATTTTGCCATTGATCCCGAATATTCTTTTTTGAAGGAAGAAGTGCTGAAACACATAGCAAACGAAATGCCAGGACCAGACGGGATCCATATTTTGATCCCAGACAAGGACATTAAAGCACAGGCGATTGCCAGGGAAATCGGATTTGTTTCCGGCATGGGCAAAGAATACAACGCCGTGATCGATATCGACAGTTCCATAAACTATGTTTTGCCTCCCGGTTTCTCGATAACGAGTCTCAATGAACGATTTGATCTTTGTGAATACAACCGCGTGCTTTACCGGGGATTCAACCATCCCGGTCCGGTTTCAGACGATCACGAAGAAATCATGAGCAGGCTGAAAAGCCTATCGGGTCCGGACGTGGATTTGACACTTAATACTGCTGTAGTGGCGCCAAACGGTCATTTCGTGTCATATTGCGGCATATGGCACAAAAAAGGATCCAAATACGCATTGGTGGAACCGGTCGCCACCGATCCGGAATACAGACGTATGGGTTTGGGGAGAGCGGCGGTGCTTGCCGCAGTCGCAAAATGCGGCTTACAGGGAGCTTTAAAGGCGTTTGTCGGTTCGCGTCAGGAATTCTATTATCGCCTTGGGTTCAAGCCTTATTCCGAAGCGACGTTCTGGGAGCGTCCCAATAAGTAAAGCCGATAGGAAAGAGGATTCCGATGATAGTAAACCAAATCAGAATCAAACCGGGAAAAGAAACCGAATATCCGTTCAATCTGACGATTTTTAAACAAGAAATCATTCTGGATGTCGAAAGACCGGTTACGGTTTTTGTGGGAGAAAACGGAAGCGGGAAGTCAAGCCTTCTGAAATTGATCCAATCCAGAATGCGTCTGGTGGAAATCAAATGGCAGGACAACCCGGAAGAAAAGCACGCTATCGATGCTTCGACAGTAGATATTATGCCGAAACTCGGAAAACCGAGAGGTTTCTTTTTTGAAAGCCTTAAATTCATCAATTATATGGAATATATGCAAAAAGAAATCGCATATTCAAACGCAGAACTCGAACGCGTGGACAAGGAATACAAAAACAGATCCCCTTATGCCAAAATGATGGCGGAATCTCCGTTCAAACGAACGATCGGCGAACTTGACCGCATGTATTCCAGAGATTTGCCTCATTCGTCGCACGGAGAGGCCTATCTTGATTTTTTCGCGTCCAGGATCAGAGACAATCAAATCTATCTGTTGGACGAGCCGGAAACCCCGCTGTCTTTTCAAAATCAACTGACGCTTGCCGCACTTATCATTCAAGCCACCAAAAAAGGTTGCCAGTTTATCATAGCGACACATTCCCCTATCATCGCCGCCATTCCGGAAGCCTTCATATATGAAATAGAAGAAAACAAATTTGTCCGGACGAATTTCGATGAAATCAAGGATATCCAGATGCTTAGGCAATTTCTGAATCACAAGGAACAGTTTTTAAGACATTTGGACGAAGATGATTGAAACAACGCTTTCTTAAGAAAAAACAGAAAGGTATTGATTTTCTTCTTTAAATGATTTAAAAATAAAACGATACAAAACAATTTTTATACTCAGGAGGCGCAAAATGTATTGTAAGAATTGTGGAGCAGAAATAAAAGAAGAAACCGGCGTTTGCCAGAATTGCGGGATGGCAATGTTACCGGAACCCGTTATGGAATCTAAAGCCACTCGAAAATCCTCAATAAGACTTTCAAAATTGTTCTCCATGCTTCTTGGAATTGCTATGGTCTCCGGACTGGTATGCTTATGGCTGTCTGTGGCATTAGGAGTCGTTTATTACGTAGGCAATCACTATGAAAACAATTATTATTTCTATCCGGATTATGTTTTGGCTGTTTCAGCTTTGGCAATATACATATCAACAACTATTTTGTCGGCGGGGAATTTGGTATTAAGTTGTCTGGAACAGAAAGGAAATAAAAACCCGGAATCGATTATGTTGGCCGTTTTTATACTGGTTGCCTCATCGCTTATGTCGGTCGCGGCATACGTAATGAACTATTTCTCTCGTTGATTGAAAACAAAAAGGAGATAACGAAACATGGCAAAATTCTGTGTATATTGCGGAGCCGAGCTTAAAGAGGGAGCCGACATTTGTTTGAGTTGCGGTAAATTCGTCGTTGACGACAACGATAAGTCCGCCATCAAGGAAGAAAAAAAGCCAGCAACCGGCCGACTTTGTTGCGTAAGCGGGATATTGCTGACGCTGACTATTGTTTTCTATATCACGGCAATCCTGAAAGCGTGGGTGGATTCCGGCAATCATTACTTTTGGCTGGGAAATGACCACTACCTGGCAATGATTCTGGCTGCTGCGTTCTTCGTGATGTCGATAGTTACTTTTGTGATTGCCATTACGGAATACAAAGCCAAGAAGATCGGGCTAAACGAAAGATACATATCCATATTTCTTTTTACCGTCGGGATGATAATGCCTTATGTGATGATGGTCGATTGGTTTTTCCAACAATAGCGTTATTTTATAATATTTACAAAATCATATAAAAACATGCGGCATCAACAACCGCATGTTTTTTGTATACCTGATCATTTTTCCTCAACCGCAGCGAATACTTTGGCGATATCGTCCTGGATCAGAAGGTAATCGTATGAATCGCGGAAATGTCCGGATTGTTCTCCTAGATTCACGACAACCAGATGCTTTCCATGAAAATACCTGATCAGTCCGGCGGCCGGATAAACCATCAGCGATGTGCCACCGACGATCAATGTATCGGCCATAGCGATCGCCTTGACGGACTTTTCGATAACATCCTCGTCGAGAGCTTCGCCATACAAGACCACGTCCGGCTTGATTACACCGCCGCACGGGCATTTGGGAATGCCGGTTTTGTCAAGTTCTTCCAAAGCGAAGAAGCGATGGCAGGACTGGCAATAATTGCGATGCACTGAGCCATGGAGTTCCATGACATTCTTGCTGCCGGCCATTTGATGCAACCCGTCGATATTTTGAGTGACGATTGCTTTCAGTTTTCCTTCCTTTTCCCATTTTGCCAAGACCTGATGGACTTTGTTTGGCAAGGCGTCGGAATATACCAGTTTGGAAAAATAGAAATTGAAAAACAGATCCGGATGCCTCGTGAAAAAATCGTGCGATACCATTTCTTCCGGAGAGTATGTGTCGTTCAAACGTTCGGAATATATTCCCTTCGCGGAACGAAAATCGGGAATTCCGGACGGGACAGAGACGCCGGCGCCTCCGAAAAATACGATTGAATTCGATTCTTTTACTATATTACGAAATTTATCTATCTTGTCATCTGTCAATTCAAATCAGCTTCTTTCTTCTTATTTATTGTATCACTAATCGAAGTTTTAAGAGCTTTCGATTCTTGATGTAAGCAAACTGACTGAAAAACATTGGCTTTTGTAATATATTTTGGTAAAATATGAAACATAGGGGAGTAGTCAGCCCGTAAGGGCGGTTGGCCTACACACTGGCGCAAGCCAGGCTCAACCTGAAATGACGAGACTTATGCTTTTTGGCATGAGTCTTTTATTTTTTGTGAGGTACATGATGGGAATATTGGAAGTAGTGTTGCTTG
Organism: Bacillota bacterium; assembly: GCA_035379945.1. Lineage (GTDB taxonomy): Bacteria > Bacillota_I > Bacilli_A > Izemoplasmatales > Hujiaoplasmataceae > JAAYZB01. The sequence continues at coordinate 59,221 of DAOSWG010000004.1, read as the reverse complement.
CGGTCGGTTTAGCGATGGACGCCACTGCCGTGTCATTGGCGAATGGCCTATGCGAAACAGATCTGAAAATCAGGAAATCATTGCTGATGGCATTTTTGTTTGGTGCTTTTCAGGCGTTTATGCCGCTTGTCGGATATTTTGCCGCGTCTTTCTTTGCTGGATTCTTATCGAGGATTATTCCTTGGCTTGCATTGATAATATTGTCTATATTAGGAATAAAAATGATCACGGAAGGAAAAAAACATATTTCCTGTGATTGCCGGGAAAGGCATATATCGTTAAAGCGCATGCTTATTCAGGCTGTCGCCACCAGTATCGATGCACTGGCTGTCGGCTTGCTTTTGGTGGAAACGCAGCTGTCGCCGATGTTGGAATACGTAGCCATTATCGGCGGGATCACTTTCCTTTTGTCGATGATTGCCCTACGTCTCGGGAAAAGAATTGCGCCCTTTTTGGAAAATAAAGCCGAATATGTTGGCGGAGTTATCTTGATTGGTATCGGGCTTAAGATTTTCATCGAGTATCTAATATCCATATTTTAGCAATGCCGGCCGCATGATAATGCGGCTTTTTTATTCAAGTAATCAGAACCGTCATTCGCGTATCATGTTACCGAAAGGACGGTATAACATGAAAAAGAAAATGCTTGTGACTGCCATATTGCTGGCAGGCCTGTTTTTGCCAATGTGTCGGGTTTTGGCATACAATCCGAACTGTCTTCCAGGAGGAGATAATTATTTGTCTTCTGACAATTTTGTTTTGAATGGGGATCAATACGAGACAATTGCGCCATTTCTTGTCAAACCTTACACTGATTATCTTTTTTCTTTTCCGGAGTATTATGAATCAGTCGAACCATACATCAATATCGGGTTGTATACTAACAGCGATTACATGGACGAATTGTGCTTCACGTATGAAAATTTTTCCTATAACCATGATTATCGAGTTTTCTTTTATTCTTTCAGGACCGGTCCGGATATCAACTACATTTCCGTAACCTTGTATGACGGCGGATACATAACCACAAACGGATTCAATGGATTCATATTGGAAGAAGGCACGACATATGATGGTTATGAACGCTATATTGAGGGAGCAACCGTAGATACTGATGCGCCGTATTTTCAAGGAACGAATACGATAGTGTCTTATGTTGACACGCCGATTACCGTAGCGCAAATCCAGTCGGCCCTGACGGCATACGATGCCATAGACGGAGATCTTACGGCTTCGATCGTCATGGAAGCGGACGGTTATACGCCCAATAACCAGATATTGGGAACGTACATAGTGTCATTTTCGGCAACCGATTCCAGCGGAAACAAAAATACTGTAGACATAATCGTGGAAGTAGTGGATGTGGTTTCTCCGGTTTTTGGCGATATAGGGACAATCATCGCCGTATATCCGAACGTCTATTCTCCCGAAGATATTAAGGCGATGCTAAATGCAAGCGACAACTATGACGGAGATATCAGTTCTTACATTTTACTCACAAGCGATGGATATAGTTCCAATAATCAAACCGTCGGATCATACCAGATGGAATTTTCCGTCAGCGATTCCAGCGGAAATCTTGCGACCCATACCGTGACAGTCGAGGTTGTCGACCAAGAAGCGCCGGTGATATCCGGCATATCGGAAATCAATATCGGTTATGATGCCGTGATAAATTCGAGCTATGTCAAATCCGAATTGTCGGTCATCGACAACTATGACCCTGTCGGATCCATGTCGCTTGTGCTTGTGTCGGATACTTATAGCGCCAATAGCCAAACAATAGGAAATTACGCAATGGTTTTCGAGGTGTACGATCAAAGCGGTAACAGAAGCGAAAAAACGGTTTTGATAAATGTCGTCGACAGCATCGTCCCGATTGTTTATTTCGACACATCCGTGATCCAAGTCTATTCCGACAGTGTGCTTACATTAATCGATATCACCAAGATTCTCGGAGAAGCCAAAGAACTGGACATGGCGTTCGATTACGATGTGTTCGTTTTATATGATTCATACTCGCGTCACGCATCCGTCCCGGGAACATATCACATATCTTTGAGATTCGTGCCGTCTTCAGGCGGTGTCATGGACAAGAATTTACAAATATGCGTTATAGACAGAACGCCAGATTTCCATGTTTCAGCAATTCCGGAAGAAGGACAAACCGAAGGGTTTTTCAGCCGAAATATTTGGTATATCCTAACTACGGGAGTTATGATCGCAAGCGGAGGAATTGTTTTGACGATAAAACTCGTTTTGAAGAAAAAACAGGTCGTGTGAGATGCCTTTGGCTTTAATTCCCAAAGCCGGCGTGTTATAATATGTCTGCTCGTGCGAAATGCACTAAATATGCCGGTTCACCAAGGGGGAATGGAAGATGAAAAAAATATTGTCGGCATTGCTTGTCTTTGTCATGGTTGGCGTCTTATTGGCGTGTACCCAGAAAGAATTGGTTACGGTTATGGTGCCGTCCGGATCACCGGCGCTGGCGCAGCTTTATATCCAGGAAGATACTGAGACCTATCAAGTCGATGTCGTACAGGGAGCGGATCCGTTAATTGCCGCATTCACAGCGGGAACGCATGATTTCATTTTCGCTCCGACGAATCTTGGAGCAAAACTGTATACCGCTTCTCCCGACTATGTTTACATAGCGGCAGTCGTATTCGGGAACTATTATCTGGTTGCGGATATGGGAGATAGCGAAGATACTTTCGACCTGTCATATCTTGACGGCCGGGAAATGACTGCATTTGGCGCTAATTCGACAGGCGACATCGTGATGAAATATATTTTTGATTCAGCCGATATTACGCCTAACATCATCTATGTTGATTCGGTGGCCACGGCGACATCTCTCCTTATATCCGGGGAAACGGATATCATATTGACAGCTGAACCGTCATTATCGGTATTGCTTGCCCAAAACCCGAACTACGCGGTTATCGACTTACAGACGGAGTATGAGAACCTGACCGGCGAATCGTCTTATCCGCAAGCCGGCGTATTTGCGAAAGCCACGCTTACCAACAGAGTCATAAACAATTTTTTGAAAGATCTTGAAGATTCCATCGACCAGGTAAACGAATCCCCGTCTGCCGCCGCCACTTTGGCAACAACACTCGGGTATACGTTCGGAGAATCAGTATTGCAGACAGCGATTCCCAACAGCCATTTGGGATTTGTCGGAGCCTTGGATTCACGAAGCGATTTGGAAGCTTATTTCACAGTAATAATGTCGGTCAGCGCTCCCTTGATCGGTGGCGCCCTACCCGTTGACGATTTTTATTATCAACCTTGACAATAGGGTGATGTGATTGAAGAAGACCTATCTTTTCCTATTGGCCGTCTTCACGATATTCTGTATCTGGATGATCGGATACGTCGTGGTTTCGAGCCCTTTGCTCATGCCCGATCCATATGCGGTGCTTAAGGCCCTGGTCGGGTTTTTTGGCAAATGGACAGCTGTGAAGAGCATCCTCATGACGATCATGAGGCTCGTTATCGCGATGGCCGCGGCTTTGCTTCTGGGCGGAAGCCTTGGGATAATTGCCGGATTCCATCCGAAATTTTCCGTTTATATGCAACCGCTCGTGGCTATCCTGAGAACGATACCGGTTATTTCGGTAATCGTGATTATTTTGATCGTTTTTGGATTTGAGACAGCTCCGTATGTCATCACCTTTCTGATGATTTTCCCTTTGATCTACCAGGCGTTTCACGACGGTATCGAACAGCTGGACCAGGAATTGGTCGACGTTTACAGACTTGAAGACAATAACTGGTTCACCGGTCTTCGTTTTTGTTTTCTTCCGCTTATAAAAAACCAGATCACAACCGTTCTTCTGCAATCGGCCGGACTGGGAATCAAGGTACTAGTCATGTCTGAGTATCTTTCCCAGACCAAAAACTCGATCGGGAATTCTTTATATCTTGCCAGAATTAATTTGGCCTACGACGAGGTTTTCGCTTGGACGGTCATTCTTATAATTATGACGTTGTCGCTGGAACTTGTCATCAATCATTTTAAGAATCGCGAACAAAAAGTAACGGTTTCCAGTACAGGCGTCAAATCAGAATTGGATTGACTTTAAGCCCTTGTTAATATATTATATTTATTGAACATAGGGGAGTAGCTGGCGGGCACCCGCGGTTAAATCAACAAGCATGGCCTAGGCCTGGTTTAATCTTCGACAGCGAGACTTATGCACGGTTTGTTGCATAAGTCTTATTTTTTAGGAGGCAAACAGATGGATGCTTATCAAAAGAATACGGAAGAATTGTTGAAAGAACAAAATGTGAGACTCAAGGAAGGATTGTCTTCTGAAGAAGCCAATGCCAGAATCGAGCGTTTTGGCCGTAACGAACTCAAAGAAAAGAAAAAAACCACACTTTTTCAGATGTTTCTTGAACAGTTCAAGGATTTCCTGGTAATCATTTTATTGGGTGCTGCCGTCGTATCGATCATTACTGCGATTTTCAGCGGTGAAGGATTGGTCGATGGAATAGCGATTCTTGCTATCGTGATTATCAATGCCATTTTAGGCGTGTCTCAGGAACAAAAAGCCAATAACGCTTTGGCTGCGCTAAAAAAAATGAGTTCGCCGCACGCCAAGGTTCTCAGAGATGGAATAGTCAGAGAAATCTCTTCCGTCGATTTGGTTCCCGGCGATATCGTATATTTGGAAACCGGCGACTATGTGGCCGCCGATGTCAGGTTGCTCGAAAGCACGAATCTGCAAATAAACGAATCGTCCCTTACCGGCGAATCGCAACCTGTGGAAAAAGACGCTCGCGTAGTTTATCACGATGATACAGTGCTGGCTGAAAGGCATAATGTCGCTTATATGTCGACCTTGGTGACTTACGGTAAGGCTATCGGCATCGTGACAGGCACCGGCATGGAAACGGAGATCGGAAAGATCGCCACTATGCTGGAAGCTGTGGAAGAAGGGAAAACCCCGCTTCAAAAAACGATCGATGTGTTCGCCAAAATGCTTGGATTCATCTGCATCGGCGTCTCCGTAGTTGTTTTCGTCCTCGGTTTGCTCGAAGGACAGAAAGTATTGTATATCCTGCTTACCGCCATCGCTTTGGCAGTTGCGGCTATCCCGGAGGGGCTGACAGCCGTCATCACCGTTGTTCTTGCATTGGGAATGCAACGGATGGTTAAACGGCACGCAATCATCAAAAACCTGTCGACGGTTGAAACTTTGGGACAAGCGACGGTCATTTGCTCCGACAAGACCGGAACTCTCACCCAGAACGAAATGACCGTAAGAAAAGTCTATGATTTAGAAAAAGAGTACGATGTTACCGGAACCGGGTATGAACTTTCGGGCGATATTATCCATAAAGATAAGAAAGCCGAAGTAACCGGAAACCTTGATACCATAATGAAAATCAGTCTTCTTTGCAATGATGCTATCATGGAAGAAAAGAAAGTTCTTGGTGATCCGACGGAAGGGGCTTTACTTGTTCTAGCCGTCAAGGGCGGTTACACCATTGCTGGAAAAGAAGACAAATACCCGCAGATAAACGAATATTCCTTCGATTCCGAACGCAAGATGATGTCATCCATCAACAAGATTAATGGGGAATACTACGTTTTGACCAAAGGCGCCTGCGACCAGCTGATCAAAAAATGCGACCGCGTCGAGATCAATGGGGAAATCAGACCGATCACCAAGAAAGATGTGGAGAAGGTTCTTGCTAAGAACCAGGAATTTTCCGAACAAGCTTATCGAGTATTGGGATATGCTTATCAAAAGACCGATACACCCGAAGCGAATGATCTCGAACAGAATCTGATATTCGTTGGGTTGACTGCTATGATTGATCCGCCGCGGCCGGAAGCGAAAACCGCCATAGAGGAATGTCATCACGCCGGTATCAGGGTTATGATGATCACTGGCGACCATTTGGCAACCGCCAAAGCCATAGCTAGTGAATTGGGAATTTTAAAACCGGGACACCTGGCTTTGTCTGGTGAAGATACCGCCAAAATGACCGATGAGGAATTTGAGGAAGCGATCTTGAAATGCGACGTATTCGCAAGATCGACACCACAGGACAAGATAAGGATAGTCGAGATTTTGCAAAAACATGGAGAAACCGTAGCCATGACCGGCGACGGCGTCAATGATTCTCCCGCCCTGAAACAAGCCGATATCGGCGTTGCCATGGGTATTACCGGAACCGAAGTTTCCAAGGAAGCCAGCAATATGATCTTGACCGACGACAACTTCGCTTCGATCGTCAATGCGGTCGAAGAAGGCCGGATCATTTATGCCAACATCCGCAAATTCACGATCTACTTGATTTCCTGCAACATCGGCGAGATCCTGGTCATCCTGTTAGCGATGGTATTCAGTTTCCTGTTCAAGGCTATAGATCCGGAAACCGGCGCACTCGTTTCCGTGTTACCTTTGTCGGCCATCCACCTGTTGTGGATCAACCTGATGACCGACTCCTTCCCGGCATTCGCTCTCGGAATGGAAAAAGGCGAAAAGGGCATCATGGACGAGAAACCGCGCAGTTCCAAGGAAAAGCTTCTGAACAAAGAAACACTGATAAAAGTCTTTGTACAAGGATTTGGTTTATCGGTGGCAGCCCTGCTCAGTTTCTGGTTGGGGCTTAATGCTTTCCCGGGAGCCGACCTTTTCCAGGCGAGGACGATGATATTCGTAACCGTCGTGTTCGGAGAACTGTTCCGGGCCTATTCGGCCAGATCCGAAACCAAATTCATCTGTCAGAGCAATCCATTTGCCAACAAATATGTCAACTACAGCGTTTTTGTTTCGGTGGGCTTGCTGCTACTATTGGTATATATCAAACCGTTTGCCGAGGTCTTCGGCATCGAAGCGCTGAGCGGTATGGAACTATTCGTGGCTTTGTCACTCGGATTCATTCCGATGTTATCCGGAGAAGTTACCAAATTCTTTCACGGTAAAAAAAACGATAATTCCTGATTTTTGCCTTCATTATTGAATTTATCCGGCGTATGCGTTAAAATTATTTTAAAGAAAGCGCAAGGATGTGATGACCCTTGAGAAACAACGTATCCAAAAATGTTACTCTGGCCCCCGGAGAGAATGTCGCCAAGGATTTTCCCAAACTGAAGGCGAGAAGAAGCTTTTGCCAAATCATGCTGACAACGAAAAGATTGATTATTTATTCCAACGGACAATCAATGTCCAACGGACGTAAAGTCAATCGCAAATCGATGAATGAAATTGATTTGAATTCCATCCACAACTACGAGTATTATGTCGACCGGCACCGGCACTCGCTTTTCGTAAGGATTCTCGGATTCTTTCTGATCGTCGCCGCCCTAGCGTTTGCCTATATGGCGATCATCGGCATGGTAACCATCCAAAGCTATCCGTATTCGTATATTCTCAATTACGTTGTTTTGGGACTGGTCGTCATGCTAGGCTTGTTGATGATGTTTGCAGGTCCGAAAACCTTGACCGTTATCATCACCTCCGGAATCAATAATGTCGTGAAGTTGGCGCTTGAAGCCAATCATTACAACGAACTGGCCGTCAGATATATCGGCAGCAAGATCCATCCATCATACTGAACAAACATAATATGAACAAAAAGTGGAATCTGATTCCACTTTTTTATTGCTTTTTGCCATTTGCGGGGCCATTTATGGTATAATAGTCCCACATATGAAAAATAATAAAAACAGAGGTGAACAATGAAACTCAATTATAAAAAGATATTTGCGGTCGGGTTGGCTTTTTTCCTAATTTCGATGTTTTGGCAAGCCTATGATAACATCATCGCCAAAATCCTGATCGACAAATTCGGTTTGAACCAGACATGGTCCGGAGCTGTCATGGCTTTAGACAACGTCCTGGCTTTGTTCCTGTTGCCTTTATTCGGAGCCTTGTCCGACAGGAAAAACTCCAAACTGGGGCGCCGTACACCCTTCATTATCGTCGGTACTGTCATCGCGGCGTTTGCTTTCATGGGAATGTCGTTTGTGGATAATTACCAGACCACGAAAATCCAGACGGAAACAACGATTATCGAAGATTACAGTTCCTTGAAAACAACCGAACTTACGGAAGTATCGGATTGGGAAACTGCCCTTTCCGACATGCTTGCGGAAAGGGACGCCGCACTCGCCGAGGAAAACATAACCCAGAGCCAGTATGACAAATGGAAAACCGGCACCTATGACAAGATGCAAGCTATTCTTGATGATGCCACCGGCACTTTGGACGAAGATTCCATCGATAGTCTGAACAGTTTGTATTACACTTATTTCAGTACTCAGATTTGGCATTGGAACGATGTCATTACTTCCATGTACCAGGAACGTTTCGCCGCCTTACAGGACGACGGAATCACCCGGGAACAATTCGATTCATGGAAAACCAAGATTTTAGACCCGATGCTTCAGATCCTGATCGACAATCCCGATGGTCTCAGCAGTTTCGATGTCAATGACATCAACGACCTGTATTACAATTATCTAAGTACCAGAGCCTGGCAGTTAACCGCATCGAATCCGACGAACTTCGTTGTTTTCATGCTTGTGCTTTTCGTAGCACTCGTAGCCATGTCCACATTCAGATCACCGGCTGTAGCCTTGATGCCGGATGTCACAATCAAACCGCTTAGAAGCAAGGCGAACGCCATAATCAATCTGATGGGAACTCTTGGTGGCTTGTTGATTCTCATCTTGCTCAAGATATACGCCATGGACAATCTATCTTTCGTGCATTACACTCTCGCCTTTGTATCAGTTGGTATCCTGATGCTTATTTTTCTGGGAATATTCCTATGGAAAGTCAGGGAGCCCAAACTGGTCAGGGAAAAAGAGGAAGAAGAACGCCGTTATGGTCTGACTGAGGAAGAGGAAGCCAAGGAAGTCGGCGAAACTGTCGAAGAATTGTCGGCAGAGAAAAAGAAATCGCTTTATCTCATTCTTTTCTCCGTATTTCTATGGTTTATTGGTTATAATGCCGTTACGAGCAAATTCTCCGATTATGCGCCTAAAGTTCTTGAACTTGGTTATTCATTACCGCTCATGATTGCATACGCCACGGCGTTGATATCATTTATTCCGATCGGGATTATTGCTACGAAGATCGGGCGAAGAAAAACCATTATGATCGGTATAGTTATTCTGACTTTGTGCTTTGGATCGGCGGCTTTCCTTACAAAGGATTCCTCGTGGATCATGTATATCATTTTCGGACTCACCGGCATAGGTTGGGCGACAATCAATGTCAACTCCTATCCGATGGTTGTGGAACTGTCTAAAAATTCCAATGTCGGAAAATATACTGGATATTATTACACCTTCTCGATGGCCGCTCAGATCATCACCCCGATTTTCTCGGGATTCCTGATGGACAAAATCGGCCGGATTGCCTTATTCCCATACGGAGCTTTATTTGTCGCATCTGCCTTCATCACGATGATGTTCGTCAAACATGGAGACGCCAAGGCGGTCAAGAAAGATTCCGTGATCGAAAACTTTGATGTAGATATGGACTGATTTTTTGATTGAAATCAGAAAAAAGGACGCCATTTGTTTAGGCGTCCTTTTATATGGTTTTATGGTTCGATGAATTCGAATACGGCGTTGTCGTAATATTTTTTGACAAACGCAAATTCCTCCATGGTTCTGGCTTTATATCCAATGACAGTCAGTCCCCGTTTTTTGGCCCGATTTAAAAAACGATTGGGCATGTCTCGTAGGTTGTAATTGATGAAGTCTGGCCGGGTGAAAGCATTGAGGAGCATGCGTTTCATGATGAATTTGGTGATTTTTTTCATGTCGGTTTCTTCTAGGAAATATTCCGCTATCACACCGCGCAGGATTTCCGGATGGTTTTTTCTGAACCACAGTAACACCTGCGGATGGAAAGAATGCATTGCCCACACACCTTTGTAGTCCTTCAGGATTTCCATGGCTTTGGCACAAAGCAATTCGATACTTCCGTGATATTTGAATTCGATAAGAAGCGGGACTCTCCCATCGACCATTTTCAGAAATTCCGTCAATGTGGGAATTGTTTCGTCGGCATCGTTCAGTCTCAGTTTCCGGGCTTCTTCCAAAGTGACATCGAACAATTTGCGGTCATCACCGCACATTCTTTTAAAGGTTTTGTCGTGAAAAACAACCACAGTTCCGTCTTTCAAAACATTCAGATCCATTTCCAAGCCATATCCTTTTTCGATTGCCAGGCGGAATGCCGCCATGGAATTTTCCGGTATTTTACCGTCCTCGCTATGCAAACCCCGATGGGCGAACAACCCGGTTTTAATCCATTCCGTGTCTCTCATCATTTGCCTCCTCATAAGCAGACTACCTATCATTATATCATCATACCGGCCAAAAGGCGAGCATCTTTGGCCCCGAACAAAGCCCGATGTGGTATAATTTGTTTGAAAGAAAGAGGTGTTTGTTTGATGGAAAATTTCCGTTTTTACAGTCCTACCGAGATCGTCTTCGGAAAACAATCGGAAAACGAAGTCGGCGAATTACTAAAGCAACAGGGCGCTACCAATGTGTTCATCCACTACGGCGGCGGGTCAGTTGTAAGAAGTGGTTTGCTGGATCGGGTTATAGCCACGCTTGACGAGAATAAGATCCAACATTTCGAACTAGGCGGCGCCAGACCAAATCCGAGAAGCGGACTGGTTTATGAAGGAATCAAGTTATGCAAACAAAACAAGGCCGATTTTGTTTTGGCGGTAGGTAGCGGATCCGCAATCGACTCGGCCAAGGCCATCGCCGCTGGCAGTAAGTATGACGGTGATTTCTGGGATTTTTACGAAGGTAAGGCAAGGATAAAAGATGCATTGCCGGTAGGGGTCATTCTGACACTCCCGGCTGCTGGATCGGAAGCCTCCCAGAGCGCTGTCATAACCCAGGAAAAAGGAATGCTGAAAAAAGGCATCACCAGCCGTTTCTATCGTCCTCGATTCGCCATTGTCGATCCGGAACTGACTTATACCGCACCGATGTACCAGATGGCGTGCGGAGTGGTCGACATGATGGGGCACATCATGGAACGGTATTTCACGAATTCTTCCGGTACCGATTTAACCGATGCCATGTCGGAAGCCGTTTTGCGACAGATCATCTTGGCCGCCGATAACATGATAAAAGACAACAAAGACTATGAAGCAAGAGCTACACTTTGCTTTGCCGGAACCATTGCCCATAACGGAATTCTCGGTGTCGGCAAAAAAGAAGACTGGACAACGCATTTTCTCGAGCATGAACTCAGTGCCCTCTATGATGTGGCGCACGGAGCCGGTCTTGCGGTAATGTATCCGGCTTACATGAAATACGTGATGGATACGAACATCGAGCGTTTCCGCAAACTGGCCATCAACGTTTTCGAAATCAAAGAAACCAATGATTCGAAGTCGGTTGCTTTACAAGGAATAGAGGCGCTCAAGGCATTTTATCGCAAAATCGGCATGCCAACTAATTTTCAGGAACTTGGCGTAAAAAAGGAAGACATCCCGTTGCTTTTGGCCACACTCGAGAAAAACCGCGGACAAAAGTTTGGCAATTTCCAGGAACTTACTTTGGATGATGCCAAAAACATTTACCTGTTAGCGTGTGAGAGCTGACAAAAGTATCTATTTATCCACAATTGCGACTTTAAAGACATGACAAGCGTTTTTGCATACTCGCCCATGAAAATAAAAAGGCATGGGTTGCCGTATGAAAACGCTTGTTTTTTTTGTGCAATTATGTTAATATTCTATGGTGCGAAAAGACTTTTTTTTGTGGCGAAAATCGGATGGTATTTCTATTCGCCGCAACTAAATTTGAAAAGACAAAACAGGGAGGCTTTTTTTATGATTGTTGGTATTCCGAAAGAAATAATGCATGGAGAGAATCGCGTTTCATCAACTCCGGAAACCGTCCGCAAAATGGTTGCCGACGGGCACAAGGTATTGGTTCAGAATTCTGCCGGTAATGGAGCTTTCTTCCACGACCCTGAATACGAGGCCGCTGGCGCCGTCATGGTGGGGGATCCTCGCGAAATATATGCGAAATCCGACGTGATCCTAAAAGTTAAAGAACCGCAGTACAATGCGGCATTGGGTATGCATGAAGTGGAAATGATGCACCCGGGACAAGTTCTTATCACATTCATTCATCCGGCTTCTCCAGTGAATCACGAAATGGTTCGCAACCTTACCGCCGCCGGGGTTATCGGTTTGACATTGGACGGAATCCCCAGAATCAGTAGGGCGCAATCAATGGATGCTTTGTCCTCGATGAGTACATGCGCCGGATACAAAGGCATAATCATGGCCGCTGACTGTATCTCCAAATTCATGCCGATGATCGGATCTGCTGTTGGAATGATCAAACCAGCCAACGTGTTGGTTATCGGAACCGGGGTCGCCGGCCTAAGAGCCCTTGCCACAGCAAAATCGCTCGGTGCCGTAGTTTACTCCGCCGATATTCGCCCGGAAGCAAACGAACAAGCCAAATCCTTGGGTGCCAAGATAGTCGAAACGGGAGTGCCGACTGATATCGCTGTTGATCCCGATGGAAAACACGCAAATACCCTTTCTGAAAAATGGCTAGATGCCGAGAGAGGCAATTTGAAAGAAGCCGTATCAAAAGCCGACATAGTGTTCCTTTCCGCTTTGTTGATGGGAAAACGTGCACCGATCCTTTTGGATGAAGAAATGGTAAAATCCATGAAGCCCGGTTCCTGCATTGTTGATATCTCGATTGATCAGGGCGGAAACTGCTCGATTACAACTCCGGGAGAAAGAGAAATCAAACACGGAGTCGTCATCGAAGGATGCAAAAACATTCCGGGAATGTTGCCAACAAGTTCGACTTGGATGTTTGCAAACAACATTTACAATCTTTTCAAATATTTAGCACCGAATGGCAAATTCAATCTTAATGAAGATGATGAGATAGTCAAATCGATTTTGGTTTGTCACGAAGGAAAATTGGTGCATGCCGGGACCATCGAAGCGATGGCCCAGGCCAACTGACGAACGATGACGCTTCTCCAAGCCATTTTACTTGGCGTTTTCGCGGCGTCTACCGTCATAGGATACTTTTTGATAAATAACGTACCTTCGCTTCTTCATACGCCGCTTATGTCCGGCATGAACGCTTTGTCCGGCATAACCGTTTTGGGAGCTTTAGTGGCGACATCAGTCGCAATTTCCGGACAGAATCCGATCTTATCCGGCTTTTTGGGTGGGCTTGCCATCATCGCCTCCATGATCAATGTCGTTGGTGGTTTTACTGTCACCGACAGGATGTTGAAAATGTTTTCCCGTAAGGAGAAACACCATGAATAGGACGCTTGCATTGGGATTGGAAGCTTTCTCCAATACATTATATTACGTTTTGGTTGGCGTTCTGGTGTTAGCCGTATTGTTCGGGATCTATCTTATGAGCAAGGTTGAAAAAGCGAAAACCGGAAATCGTATCAGCGCTGTAGCAATGGCGTTGGCCATCATTTTGACGCTTGTCAAAAATGCCATCTTGCCAGTTTGGATATTGTATGTGTGTCTGGCTGTCGGATTGATTATCGGACTTATTCTGGCATTTAGAGTTAAAATGATCGAAATGCCACAGATGATTGCTTTGTTTAATGGTTTTGGCGGTTTGGCATCGGCAATTGTCGGAGGATACGCTTTATTTGGCATCGGCTCCGGAGCCGATTCATTCAGCAGGATAGTTGCGACCATCGCATTTGAAATTGGTATCATAACATTTTTCGGCAGTTTGGTCGCCGCAGGCAAATTACATCGTGTTTTGCCGCAAAAGCAAATAACACTGCCAATGCACAAAATATGGCTTATTGCTTTGTTTGCTGGATGCGTGTTTGGGATTATGCTATCGTTTTTCTCATCTGTCGATCCAATTATAGTAGCGATCATATCTTTTGCGGTATCAACCGGATTCGGACTGATCTTCGCGCTTGGCGTAGGCGGAGCGGATATGCCGATTACCATATCTCTTTTGAATAGCCTATCAGGAGTCGCCGCGTCAATATCCGGCTTGGCTATCGGAGATGCTTTGCTAGTTGCGGTCGGCGGAATTGTCGGCGCATCTGGCTTGCTTTTGACACAAATCATGTGCAAAGCCATGAACAGAAAATTGTTCGATATCTTGTTCGGAGGTGCTAAGCATACACCGCAAGTCAAACAAAATGTTGAAAAAACCCCTGAACCAGATAAAGAAAAAGTCGAGGAAAAAGAAACGTTGGATCCGGTCTCTTTGGCCAAAACCGCCAAAGATGTCATCATTGTTCCGGGGTACGGAATGGCTATTGCCCAGGCTCAACACCTTGTTAAGCAACTGGCGGATTATTTCAGAGATAACAATGCAAGAGTAAGATATGCCATCCATCCGGTGGCAGGAAGAATGCCGGGGCACATGAATGTGCTTTTGGCGGAAGCCGATGTGGATTATGACGATCTATATGAAATGGATAGCTTGAACGATGACTTTAAAACTGCGGATCTGGCCGTTGTAATTGGCGCCAATGATGTCATGAACCCGGCCGCGAGAGAAGCGGAAGGGACTCCGATTTACGGGATGCCGATACTTAATGTTGACCAGTGCCCGAACGTATTTGTTTTCAATTATGATTTGAAACCGGGATATTCAGGCGTCGAGAACCCCTTATATTCTCGCAAAGATGGTTTATATCTTTTTCTTGGAAACGCTTCGGAGACACTCAAAGATTTTCTTAACAAATTATAAAATGATTTATTGCCCCGCTTGAAGCGGGGCTTTTTTTATGTAATGTTTAAAAAAATCTATTTTTATTAGTAAACATCAATTTATTTTCACAAAACCAGGTTATAATGTGTTTGGAGAAAGAAGATGATATCATGAAATGCCTCGTTACCGGAGCGACCGGACACATCGGAAACGTTCTGGTTAAAAACCTGTATGAAAACCATTATCAGGTGACAGCCTTGGTTTTGCCCAAGGACTCCGTCCGGATGATCGAACCTTATTGCGACATTGTGGAAGGTAACGTTCTGGACCGCGATTCCATGTTCGATCTAGTCAAGGGATATGATGTCGTATTCCATTTGGCCGGCATTGTGGAAATCGGTTCTGGCAAAAAGAAAACCCTAATGGCAGTCAATTTCATGGGAACGAAAAACGTATTCGACGCCTGCGTTGTCAACAACATCGGCAAGTTTGTATATACCTCCAGTGTCCACGCGATCGAAGAAAAACCTTTTGGAGAAACCATCACAGAAACCAAGATTTTTGATCCTGCCAGAGTGCATGGATTATACGGAAAAAGCAAAGCCAAAGCCTCAGACTACGTCATGACCCATTATTCGGGAAACACAAAGGTGATCGTCGTCATGCCTTCAGGAGTGATCGGGCCGTACGATTACCAGCGTTCCAACATCAGTCAGATGTTTGTCGATATCCTTTTAGGACATCTGACGGCATATGTCAAAGGCGGATACAATTTTGTCGATGTCAGGGACGTCGCCAACGGAATCAGGCAGGCGATGGAAAAAGGGAAAGACCATGAAACATATTTGCTGACAGGTAACGAAATAACCGTCAAAGAACTATTGGATAAAACGACCAATTATATTGGGAGGAAGCCGATCAAGACAAAAGTTGCCGCCTGGTTTCTTCTGGCCGTCAGTTATTTGGCCGAATTCTATTACATCGTTTTGAGACAAAAACCGCTTTTCACTCATTATTCTATTGTCGTGTTACGGTCGAATTACGCCTTCTCCAACGAGAAAGCAAAACAGGAACTCGGATACACCGTACGCGGAATCGATGAATCGATAAAGGATTCCATCGATTTTGTCAAAGATAATTTTGTGGAGAAAAAGGGTAAAAAATTCAAAAAGAAAATCATTGCCAATTGAAACAAGCCATCCGGAATTTCCGGATGGTTTTATTTTTGCCTGGGCATTATCTCGATTTGTGTTGTATAATGTCTTTTGGTGGTAACATGAAAGAAATCCGGGCAAGCGTGAAAGATATCGCCGAATACCTTTATGGCGGCGGCGATCTTGCCAACGACAGGCTGATGGCCATTAGACAACAAGAAGGCATCAGCATCCATCAGTACTGGCAGTCGCTTTACAAGGAAAACGACCAGAAAGAAGTATATGTCGCAAGTGAAGATAAAACCGGCGACATTTTTCTAATTGTCTCCGGCCGGATCGACGGCATCGTCACGAGGGACGAAGAACTAATGCTGGAGGAGATAAAATCCACCCGCCAGGAACCGGCCGCAATCGACGAGACTACCTATCCCGCCCACCTGGCCCAAGCAAAGATCTACGCGCACCTTTATGCCAGAGAAAACAAGTTGAAAAGACTGACGGTCGTTCTGACATATGTCAATGTAGACACAAAAGAAAGCAATCAGATCGAGAAAAATTATTCTGCCAAGATTTTGGAGAATTATTATAACAAAGCCATTCAAAAATACATCGAGTGGGTCATGCTCTTGGAAGAGCACGAACAAAAACGCGCCAAATCGATCGAAGGATTGAATTTTCCGTTTGATTCATACCGACCCAGACAACGCGACATGATGGCATCGGTATACCGGAACATCCTGGAAAAGGGAACGCTTTATCTGACTGCCCCCACCGGTATCGGCAAGACGATCGGAACGATCTTTCCGGCCTTGAAAGCCATCAACGAGCCGAGACAAAAGGTTTTTTACCTGACAGCCAAAAATGACGGGAAGCAAATCGCTCTTGATACAGTATCCCTTTTGGAAACCAGCGGGCTTCACGCCAAAACCTGCGAATTAACTGCCAAGGACCGGATGTGTTTTCTGAAAGAACGCGACTGTGATCCGGAGAATTGTAAATACGCCAGAGGATATTACAAAAAAATATACAAGGCAATCCGCGATGCATATTCCAACGCCACCCTTTTTACGAGCGGCGTAATCAAAAGTTTTGCTAGAAAACACGTTGTCTGTCCCTTCGAAATGTCACTGGATCTATCGAATTATTGCGATATCGTCATTTGCGACTACAATTATGTTTTCGATCCTCGGGTGAGACTGATGCGTTATTTCGAGGAAAGATCCGCTGATCCGATCCTTCTGATCGATGAAGCCCATAATTTGGTACAAAGAAGTCGGGAAATGTACAGCGCCACCGTTACCTGGCAGATGTTCCGGGATCTGGAAAAGCTTTGTCAGAATGTCAAGCCATCACCAAAACGAGAAATCTCCCGGATCGTGGATTTGTTTCAAGAACTGGAACTCGAACTCATCGAAGTCGATTTTGTCAAATACGAGGAACAAAACGAGTATCTCATCCAGCTTTTAAAGAAACTTTTGTTAAGACTGGATCAAATCCTGTTTGGAGAAAAAAAAGTACCGAACCGCAGCCAAATAATCGAAGCTTATTTTTCCATCTCGCAGTTTGTCAGGATCAGCGAGTTCTACAATCAGGAATTCGTCTTCTTGCTGGAAAAGCAAAATGACGATGTCTTTGTTTCCATCAAATGTCTAAACGCTTCCGGATTCATAAATAAAACCATCGGCGAATACGCGCTGTCGGCTCTTTTTTTCAGCGCAACTCTAGAACCGATCGATTATTACAAAACCCTTCTGACGGAAGGAAAAGGAAACGATTCCGAATATCCGTCCCCATTCAAAAAAGATAATTTACTGGTATTGATAGGGGAGCACGTGTCCACAAGATATCAGGACAGAAAAGATTCTGTCAGCGAGATCGCTTTGGCCACGAAAGCTCTCATTTCAGGTAAAAAAGGGAATTACATCGTGTTCTTTCCTTCCTACGAATATCTGAAAATGGTAGAAGAGCGACTGGATTTCGATTCATCATCCACAGACATAATCATCCAGACAAGGCAAATGAGCCAGGAGGAACGTTCTTCCATGGTGATGCTTTTCAAAACGAGAAGCGAAAAAACCCAGGTGGGTCTCTTTGTAATGGGCGGTGTTTTCGGAGAATCGATAGACTTGATCGGAGATATGTTGTCGGGAGTTTTGGTTGTCGGAGTCGGTTTGCCCGCTCTTTCCCCGTACAACAATATCCTTCGCAGCCATTTCGATCTTGAGTTCGGACAAGGATTCGATTTTGCTTACACGTATCCCGGCCTAAACAAAGTGATTCAGGCGGTCGGCCGGGTCATCCGGACCGAAACCGACCGGGGAGTTGCGATTTTAATGGATGACAGGTTCGCATCGAATCGGTACATAAAATTGTATCCGAGGCAATGGGACAAAGCGGAAATATGCGGCAACACGAAAGAAATAGAAGAAAGAATCGCCAGATTCTGGCAAAAAAAGGAAAAATAACAAAAAAAGGCGGATAGCAGGAAAAAAAACTTGCTTTCCGCCTTAAAATTTGATAATATATAAAGGCCTGTGACGAACAGGAAGGCAGTGATTTGTAAGGTTGCTGACACACACATAGGCGTTGTTATGACACCAAAAGTGCGAGGTCAGGTAATTTACAATGAGCCTGCGTATAAGCGAATTATATGCATAAGGAGGAGCCACAATGGCCGCAAACCAAGTAATCAGAATCAGACTCAAATCCTACGATCACAGATTGTTGGATCAATCGGCGAGAAAGATCGTCGACACAGCGAAGAAAACCGGAGCGGTAGTTTCCGGTCCGATCCCCCTTCCGACGGAGAAGGAGATCTTCACTATTCTGAGAAGCCCGCATGTTAACAAGGATTCTCGCGAGCAGTTTGAAAGACGTACGCACAAGCGTCTGATCGACATCATCAATCCATCCGCAAAAACGATCGACTCGTTGATGCATCTGGATCTGCCGTCCGGTGTCGACATTGTATTGAAGTAAGGAAAATCCAAATAGGAGGTATACTCATGGCAAAAGGTATCTTAGGAAGAAAAGTGGGAATGACCCAGGTTTTCGACGAAAACGGTCACCTGGTCCCGGTGACGGTAGTTGTCGTCACCCCGAATGTCGTCCTGCAAAAGAAAACAGTCGCCACTGACGGATACGAAGCGGTCCAACTCGGGTTCATGGAGAAACGTGCAAATCTCGTGAACAAACCGCTAACCGGACACTTCGCCAAGGTCAACACGACACCTAAGCGCTACGTAAAAGAGATTCGTCTTCCGGAAATGATGGAATACGAAGTCGGCCAAGAGGTCAAATGTGATATATTTGCCCCTGGTGATTATGTAGACGTTACAGGAACTTCAAAGGGCAAAGGTTATCAAGGCGTAATCGTCCGCCACAATTTCAGCACCGGCCCGATGAAACACGGATCCAAGTATCATCGTGGAGTCGGCTCGATGGGCTCGATTGCCGCCAACCGCATCTTAAAGGGCAAAGCAATGCCCGGACGGATGGGACACGAAACGGTCACCATCCAGAACCTGCAGATCGTCCGTGCGGATGTTGAAAACAGCATCCTGCTGGTCAAGGGCAGCGTTCCCGGACCGGACAAATCGCTTGTCATAGTCAAAAATGCAACAAAGAAGCAGAAATAGGAATATCGCTGAAAGGAGAAAAATGTCATGCCCACTATAAAATTAATGAATCAGGCGGGAGAAGCCGTCGGCAACATCGATCTTTCAGAAGCGGTGTTCGGAGCTGAACCCAACCAGCAGATAACATACGAAGTGGTCAAAGCCCAGAGAGCTGCCATGCGCCAAGGCAATGCCAGCACTAAAAACCGGTCAATGGTTCGGGGCGGCGGCCGCAAACCGTATCGTCAGAAAGGGACAGGACACGCCCGTCAGGGAACGATCCGTGCCCCGCAGTTCGTCGGAGGAGGTACCGTTTTCGGTCCGTCCCCCCGCAGTTACAGTTACAAGGTCAACAAGAAGATCCGCCGTCAGGCCCTCCGCATTTCTCTTTCCGACAAGGTGAGAGAGGAAAGTCTTGTCGTCGTCGACAAGATCACCCTTGAGTCATTCAAGACAAAAGGCGTCGTCGAGATCCTTGCGAACCTCAAACTTGAAGGCAAGATCATGGTTGTCCTCGACACCATCGACGAGACCTTCGACATCGCGTCGAGAAACCTGCCGAATGTCATCGCCTTCGCAAGCGATCACATCAGCGTCTATGACGTGATGAATTCGGCCAAAGTGCTCGCCACCGAGGCTGCGATCAAGAAAATAGAGGAGGTACTCGGCTGATGGATAAATATCAGATTATCAAAAGCCCGGTAGTTTCGGAAAAATCAACCAAGTTGGCGGAACAACGCAAATATACATTCGAAGTTGACAAAAACGCCAACAAAATTCAGATCAAACAGGCGATTGAAGAAATCTTCGACGTCAAAGTAACGAAAGTAAATGTCGTAAACTGCATCCCCAAGACCAAGAAGGTCGGCAAATTCGAAGGATTGAAACCTGCCGTCAGCAAAGCTGTGGTCACTTTGGCGGAAGGTTACAAGATCGACATCTACACGGCATAGGCGGGAGGAATAACTAATGGCTATTATCAAATTCAAACCGCAGACCAACGGTCAGCGGAACAAAACGAAGCTGGATTACGCCGAAATCACAACTTCCAAGCCAGAAAAATCCTTGACTGTTTCGCTTAAGAAAGAAGCTGGCAGAAACAACCAAGGAAAAATCACCGTCCGTCATCAGGCCGGCGGCGTCAGGCAAAAATATCGGATCATCGATTACAAACGCAACAAAGACGGAATCCCCGGAAAAGTCGCGACGATCGAATACGATCCTAATCGCAGCGCCAACATCGCCCTGATCAATTATGCCGACGGCGAGAAGAGATATATTCTCGCCCCCAAAGGATTGGAAGTCGGATCCACCATCGTTTCCGGAAAATCAGTCGACATCGTCACTGGAAACGCGATGGAGATCATGAGCATCCCTGTCGGTACTGTCATCCACAATATCGAACTATATCCCGGTCGCGGCGGACAGTTAATCAGAGCCGCCGGCACCAGCGCCCAGATTCTGGGCCGCGAAGAAAAATACGTTCTTATCCGTCTCAAATCCGGAGAAGTCAGGAGAATTCTCGGAGTATGCCGCGCTACCATCGGTGAAGTCGGCAACGAATTCCATGAACTCGTGAAACTCGGCAAAGCCGGACGTAAGCGCCATATGGGTATTAAGCCGACAGTCCGTGGTTCCGTCATGAACCCGGTCGACCACCCGCACGGCGGCGGCGAAGGCAGACAGCCGATCGGTCATCCGTCTCCGCTTTCACCCTGGGGCAAACCAACCCTCGGTAAAAAGACGAGAAAGAACAACAAGGCCAGCGACAAACTGATTGTCAGACGCCGTAACAAATAAGGAAGGAGAAAGTCTAAATGTCACGTTCAATCAAAAAAGGACCCTTCTGCGACGACCATTTGATGAAAAAGGTCACCGAAGCCAACAAGTCCAATTCGAAAAAAGTCATTCAAACATGGTCCAGACGTTCAACCATCTTTCCGCAATTTGTCGGTTTGACGATCGGTGTCCACAATGGTCGTGAACACATTCCCGTGTACATCACCGAAGACATGGTCGGACACAAACTCGGTGAATTTTCACCGACGAGAACATTCCGCGGCCATGCGGATAAAAAAGCCGTCAAGAAATCAGGAGGAGCACAGTAATGGAAGCCAAAGAAGCCAAAGCCGTTCTCCGTTCAGTCAGAATCGCTCCCCGCAAGGTGCGTTTGGTAGTTGACCTGGTTCGCGGCCAAAGTATCAATGATGCATACGCTATTCTGAGAAACCTTCAGAGAGGCGCCAGCAAGCCGGTGGAAAAACTGATCAAATCAGCCGCCGCCAACGCCGACCACAATTTCCAATTAGACCCAGAGAAACTGTACATAAAGGAAATCTTTGTCGGAGAAGGAAAAACATTCAAAAGAATCCAGCCCCGCTCACGCGGTCGCGCATTCGCTATCTTGAAACGCACGAGCCACATTTACGTAACCGTGGCGGAAAGGGAATAAGGAGGAGTTTATGGGACAAAAAGTCAGTCCGATCGGACAACGCATAGGCATAATTCTCGATTGGGAATCCCGTTGGTACGCCGACAAGCGTGACGTGGCAGACCTCTTGATCGAAGACATGAAGATCCGCGAGCTCCTTAACGAACTTTACAAGAACGCCAGCGTTTCTAAGATAGTCATCGAAAGAAGCAAATCCCGGGTTATCATCACTGTCAACACCGCCAAGCCCGGAATGGTCATCGGCCGCAACGGCGAGACCAAGAACGCAGTAGTTGACAAACTCAAAAAACTCACAGGCAAGGAAGTCTTCCTGAATGTCGTTGAGATCAAACGCGCCGAACTGGACGCCAAACTGGTCGCCGACAGCATCGCCCGGCAATTGGAAAACCGCGCATCGTTCCGCCGGGTTCAGAAAGTCGCCATCCAAAGAGCCTTGAAAGCCGGAGCCAAAGGCTGCCGCACACTCGTTTCCGGACGTTTGGCTGGCGCCGAAATCGCCCGCGCCGAAGGATACAGCGAAGGAAATGTTCCCTTGCATACCCTGAGAGCGGATATTGATTACGCTTTGGCCGAAGCCAAGACGACATACGGAAAACTCGGTGTCAAGGTATGGATCTACAAGGGTGAGAAACTGCCTCAGAAGAAGGAGGCCAGATAAACCATGTTGATGCCAAAAAGAACTAAATATCGGCGTCCCCATCGGGTAAGATACGAGGGACACGCCAAAGGCGGAACCGAAATAACTTTCGGTGAATATGGACTCATGGCCCTTGAAGGTGCATGGATCTCCGCTCGCCAGATCGAAGCCAGCCGTGTTGCCATGACGCGTTTTATGAAACGCGCCGGACAAGTCTGGGTTAAGATCTTCCCGCATATGGCCAAAACCAAAAAGCCGCTTGAAGTACGTATGGGATCAGGAAAAGGCGCCCCGGAAGATTGGGTAGCCGTCGTCAAGGAAGGCCTGATCATGTTCGAAATCGCCGGCGTTCCTGAAGATGTGGCCAAAGAGGCCTTGCGTCTGGCATCGCACAAATTGCCGATCAAGACCAAATTTGTGAAGAAGGAATGTGGTGACGAAAATGGCACATGTTAGTCAAATTCGCGAAATGGAAACCGACGCCATTCTAAAAGAAATCGATAATCTAAAGAAAGAGATGTTCGATCTTCGCTTCAAACAAGCGACCGGACAACTCGAAAATACAGCGCGCCTGCATGTGGTCCGTAAGACCATCGCCCAGATGAAAACAATCATCTCCGAGCGGGAACGCGAGTAGGGAGGATAACCATGGAAGAGAAAAAACTGCATCGCGTCTTTACGGGAACCGTGGTTTCCGCCAAGAACGACAAGACAATCACCATATTGGTCACGTCTTACAAAAAACATCCTCTATATAACAAACGCGTGATCTCATCGAAAAAATTCACCGCCCATGACGAGAAGAACGAAGCCAAAGAAGGCGACGTCGTGAGAATCACCGAATGTCGCCCGCTCTCGCGTACGAAAAAATTCCGCTTGATCGAAATCGTCGAGCACAAAGCGGAATAGCGGCGGGAAAGCGAGGACACTGAAATGATCCAACAGGAAACAAGACTGAAAATAGCCGACAACTCCGGTGCTAAAGAAATTCTTACCATTAAGGTGCTGGGCGGCACCAGCCGGAAATACGCCAACATCGGCGACATTATCGTCGCCACGGTCAAGTCGGCCACGCCTGGCGGTTTGGTCAAAAAAGGCGAAATCGTCAAAGCTGTAATCGTCAGAACAAAAAGAGGACTCCAACGTCCCGACGGAACCCACATCAAATTCGACGACAACGCCGCCGTCATCATCAAAGATGACAAAAGCCCGAAAGGCACCCGCATTTTCGGACCGGTGGCCCGCGAGCTCAGGGATGCAGAATTCACCAAGATCGTATCTCTCGCTCCGGAAGTACTGTAAGGGAGGATGCCATTCATGAAATTTAAGAAAGGCGATAAAGTCGTCATCATAGCTGGTCAGGACAAAGGCAAAAAAGGAACCATCAGCAAAATTCTGACCAAATCGGAACGGGTCACGCTGGAAGGCGAAGGCCTGGCCAAAGTCAAGAAACATCTGAAACCGTCCCAGATCGCTCCCGACGGGGGCATCATGGACGTCGACAAACCGATCCACGTTTCCAACATCATGTTGCTTGATCCGAAAGAAAAGAAACGGACAAGGATCGGTTACAAGGAAGTAACCCGGAAAACGAAGAAACAACAGGATGAGACCGAAACGGTCAGATATGCCAAAAAATCCGGGGAAGTCCTGGAATGATGGAGGGAGAATATAGATGAACCGCCTACAGGAAAAATATAAAAGCGAGATTCTTCCCGCGTTGACTGAAAAATTCAAATATTCTTCCGTCATGCAATGTCCGAAAGTCAGCAAGATCACGTTGAACATCGGTGCCGGAGACGCCGTGCAGAATCCAAAAGTTCTGGACGACGCGGTCGCCGAACTCACCCAGATCACCGGACAAAAACCGATTATTACAAAAGCAAAGAAATCCATAGCAAACTTCAAACTCCGCGAAGGCATGCCGATTGGCTGCAAAGTAACGCTTCGCGGGGAAAGAATGTACGATTTCCTTGATAAGCTGATCACAATCGCCTTACCGCGCGTCCGCGACTTCCGCGGTATCAACCCGAGAGGATTCGATGGACGCGGCAACTACACGTTAGGTATCCGCGAACAACTGATCTTTCCGGAGATCAACTATGACAAAGTGAGCAAAATCCGGGGAATGGACATCGTCATCGTCACGACAGCGAAAACGGACCAGGAGTCCATCGAGCTGCTGAAGATGTTCGGCATGCCGTTCAGAAAGAATTAGGGAGGCGCAATCATGGCTAAAACATCGATGAAAGTCAGACAACAACGCGGATCGAAATTCCCGGTTCGCAATTATACGAGATGTGAGCGTTGCGGACGCCCCCATGCGGTTTACCGCAAATTCAAACTTTGCCGCGTTTGCTTCCGTGAACTGGCCTACAAAGGACAGATTCCCGGTGTCAAGAAGGCAAGTTGGTAAAGATTATGATCAGATTCGATTCCTATTTATCAAGGAAGGAGGCATTTAGAACATGGTTATGACAGATCCGATTGCGGATATGCTTACGAGAATCCGCAATGCCAATCAGATGAAACACAAAACAGTCGACGTTCCCGCCTCAAAACTCAAAGCCGAGATCCTTAATGTCTTGAAAAACGAAGGGTATATCACCGATTACGAATTCGTAGGTGGTTCGGTCCAAGGCAATTTGAAGGTAACGTTGAAATATTTGCCCAACGACGCAAGAGCGGTCAGAGGGCTTAAAAAGATTTCCAAGCCCGGACTCAGGGTTTATGCCAAATCCGACGATCTCCCGAGGGTGTTGAACGGTTTGGGCATCGCCATTGTTTCCACTTCCCAAGGGATCATGACAGACCGGGAAGCCAGAAGGAAACAAGTCGGCGGAGAAGTCCTGGCATACGTATGGTAATGCCGCAAATAATGGATATCATGGAGGTGCAAGAATAATATGAGTCGTATAGGAAAGCTACCGATCGTGATTCCTGCCGGCGTTTCCATAACGGTTGACAAGGACAACCATGTCACCGTCAAGGGCCCGAAAGGAGTTTTGGAATTCACTTTTTCCAAAGACATTTCGATCGCTACTGAAAATAACGAAATCACCGTAACGAGACCATCTGACTCGCTCATCCACCGTGAACTTCACGGAACCACGAGAGCGGTCCTAAACAACATGGTGGTAGGCGTAACGGAAGGATATACCAAGATACTGGACATCAAGGGTGTCGGATATCGTGCCGCGCTCAAAGGTTCCAACATATTGGTTCTTTCCGTCGGATATTCCAATCCGGTGGAAATCGCCATTCCCGAGAATCTTACGATCGAAGTGCCGTCGAACACGGAGATTTTCATCAAGGGAATCGACAAACAAGCTGTCGGAGAATTCGCAGCCGTGATCCGCAAGGTCCGCGCTCCTGAACCATATCAGGGCAAAGGCATCCGGTACCGTGGCGAACATATCCGCCGCAAGGAAGGAAAGACGGCCAAATAAGGCCCGGGGTGAAAAACTATGTTTAAACCAGTTAATAAGAATGTTCAGCGCGAGAAAAGACACTGGCGTATTCGGACAATCATCAAAGGCACAGCTTCCAGACCTCGGCTAAACGTCTATCGTTCCAACAAAGCCATTTACTGCCAGATCATCGACGATGACCTGCAAACCACCTTGCTGGCAGCTTCATCGCATGAAGTCAAGGATGTCAACGGCGGAAACGTCGAAGGCGCCAAGGCGGTCGGAACCCTGATCGCCAAGAAAGCATTGGAAAAAGGGATCAAGGAAGTCGTGTTCGACCGTGGCGGTTACCTGTACCACGGAAGAGTGAAGGCACTCGCCGACGCTGCTAGAGCAGCAGGGTTGGAATTCTAATGGAGGAGGGTAGCCCGATGGCAGAAAATATCGAAAAAGACGGCAACAAAGAAAGAGAAAGCCGGGACAACAGAGGCAGACGGCCGTCAAACCGCCGGGACAATCGCGGCGGACAACAAAGAAAAAAAGAAGAAAAACTCTACGAAGAAAGGGTTGTCAATATCGGAAGGGTGACGAAAGTCGTCAAAGGCGGAAGACGTTTCAGTTTCTCCGCTTTGGTCGTCATCGGCGACCGCAAGGGCAAAGTCGGTTTTGGAACCGGAAAAGCCAGTGAAGTTCCCGATGCCATCCAAAAGGCGATCGAAGACGCCAAGAAGAACATGTTTGTGATTCCCATCAATGGTTCGACGATCTACCACACAGTGACCGGAACTTACGGCGCAGCCAAAGTATTCCTGCGTCCGGCCGTTGCCGGTACCGGCGTAATTGCCGGAGGTGCTGTGCGTGCTGTTCTTGAACTTGCCGGAGTCGAAGACGTCCTTTCCAAATCCCTGGGCTCGACATCGCCGATCAACATCGTCAGAGCGACGATGGATGGTCTTTTGTCCACGAGAAGTATTCAAGAAGTGGCCGAAACGCGCGGACTTACGCCCGAGGAGGTCCTGAAATAATGGCCAAAATAAAAATCACCCTCGTGAAGGGACTGGTCGGAAGAAAACCGAACCAGGTTAAAACCGTCAAAGCCTTGGGCCTTAAGAAACGCAATTCCTCAGTGGTTAAAGAAGACAACGATGCCATCAGAGGAATGATCAACACAGTGGCCCATTTGGTCAAGACCGAAGAAGCGAAGTAGGAGGCGGAGGCAATGAAACTCAACGAACTCAAACCCGTTCAGGGCGCCACTCATTACTCGAAGCGCCTCGGAAGAGGTACCAGCAGCGGCACCGGCAAAACAGCCGGCCGCGGCCAAAAGGGCCAGAATTCCCGTTCCGGAGGCGGAACGAGACTTGGTTTCGAAGGCGGACAGACACCACTTTACAAGCGTCTTCCGAAACGCGGATTCACCAACTTCTTCCGCAAGGAATACGCAATCGTCAATCTTGCAACCCTGAACAAGTATAAAAACAAATCCGTTGTCACGCCGGAAAAGCTGCTTGAAGACGGAATCTTGAGTGATCTCAAGGACGGAGTTAAAATTCTTGCCAACGGCAAACTTGAAAAAAGTCTTACCGTCAAGGCCAACAAGTTCTCGGCCGCGGCGGAAGAAGCGATCAAGGCGGCCGGCGGTAAAACAGAGGTGATCTAGGTTGGAAGGCTTGAAGAAGATTTTCAAGAACAAGGACATCCTGAAACGTATCGGATTCACTTTACTTGTGTTTTTCGTATTCAAACTTCTGACGTATGTCACCATGCCGCTTGTGGACAAAAGCGCATTGTCAAGCCTTTTTGAAAACAGCGGATTCTTAGGCATCATCAACTCCATTTCCGGTGATGCTTTGCAGAACTATTCGATCGTCGCTTTGGGTATTACCCCATACATTACCGCTTCGATCATAGTCCAGTTGTTGCAGATGGACATCATCCCGGCCCTCAAAGAGTGGTCCGAGGAAGGTGAAGTCGGCCGGCAGAAAACCGCCCGTTTGACGAGATATCTCGCCATCGGACTCGCTTTTGTCCAAGCCGTTGCCATGACTTTCGCTTTCAACAGCGCCACCACACAGACGACGATTTTCAAACCGGGCGTCGTAGCGTGGGCGAGCGAAGACAACCGCAACCTTTGGTTTTTGGTTTACTTCTATATCGCGATCGTTTTGACAGCCGGAACCGCCTTTATGATCTGGCTGGCCGATCAGATTACCTTAAGAGGAGTCGGCAACGGTTCTTCAATGCTGATCGTCGCCGGTATCATCATTTCTTTCCCGGGGACCATCGTATCTTTGATCCAATATTACATTACAGATCCGAGCGGAGCCATGACAACGGTTTCCGCAAGCCAGGGAACCCTGGTTGGGTATATTCTGTTTGCCGTTTGTATTCTGATGTTCGTCATTGTACTTATCGGTATTACTTATATGCAGGATGCGACCAGGAAAGTTCCGATCCAGTATGCCAACCGGCCGGCCGGATCGAAATTCTCCGGCAAATCGGAATCAAACATTCCGATCAAGATCAA
>DAOSWG010000004.1:5727-30617 GCA_035379945.1 Bacillota bacterium | reverse complement strand
CGTCCCGGAACCGAGACGGAAGCATACATCACGAAGACATTATTCAGAGTAACCGTCGTCGGAGCGCTTTATCTGGTCATGATTGCCAGTTTGCCTATCATCACATCAATGGCACTCGGGCACTCATACGCCCAAATCGGCGGAACAAGTTTGCTGATCATCGTTGGTGTCGCCTTGGAAACCGCCAAGCAAATCGAAACTGACACGAAAGACAAGGCTTACGCCGGCTTTCTCAGATAACCTAAGCATCATGACTAACCTGTTGATTATGGGGAAGCCGGGAGCCGGCAAAGGCACATTGGCCGCCGTAATACTGGAAAACTACCATCTGAAACATATTTCGACCGGGGATATCTATCGCGAGGAAATGCAGAAAGAATCCCCGATCGGCTTGTTGGCGAAATCCTACATCAACGGGGGCAAACTGGTGCCAGACGACATTACCAACGAAATTGTCGAGAATGTTTTAAAAAACACCAAAGAATATCCCAACGGATTCATGTTGGACGGATACCCCAGAACCATCAGCCAGGCCGGGACGTTGGATAAAATGCTAACCGACCTGAATCTCAAGTTGGACCTGGTGGTAAATGTCGATATCAGCGAACCCGTCCTGATGCGCCGCATCACCGGAAGACGCATTTGTTCCGTATGTCAGGAAACTTACCATATCGAGAACAAACCGCCTAAAGTCCCGGGCATATGCGACGTTTGCGGGGGAACTCTAATTCAACGGAAAGATGACACCGAAGAAGCGGTGGCGACAAGACTCGCCGTCTATAACGAAAAGACGAAACCGCTTTTGGAATACTATCAGGACAAAGAAATGCTCTTCACGGTCAACGGCGAATTACCGGCCGAAGTCATCTTCAAGGATATTGTAAAAAGATTAGAGGCGGTTTGATTGATCACAATTAAATCAGAAAGGGAAGTCGAACTGATGCGCGAAGCCGGCAAGATTGTGGCGCTTGCCCACAAGGCGGCCAAAGAAGCGATTGCACCGGGCGTATCGACCAAAAAGATTGACGAAATCATCGAAAAAGTCATCCGTGATCACGATGCCACTCCGTCTTTCAAAAATTACAACGGCTTTCCCGCAGCGTCATGCATTTCTGTCAACGAACATGTAGTTCACGGAATACCTTCGCGCGAGATGATCCTCAAAGACGGGGATATCGTTTCTGTCGACATCGGTGCCTGTTACAAGGGATATCACGGCGATTCCGCCTGGACATATCCCTGTGGACACGTCTCCGAAAGGGTCATGAATTTGTTGGAAGGAACGGAAAAGAGCCTATTTGCCGGGTTAAGCCAGGCAAAGGCGGGCAATCGTCTGACCGACATTTCGAATGCCGTTCAAAAGACGGCCGAGGGCTTAGGATACAGTGTGGTCCGTGAATTTGTCGGACATGGCGTCGGACAAAAACTTCATGAAGACCCGGCAATTCCGAATTTTGGACATCCGGGCAGAGGGCCGCTTTTGCGTCAAGGCATGACCCTGGCGATCGAACCAATGATCAATCTAGGCCGGAAAGAAGTTAGGATCCTTCCGGATGGATGGACCACGATTACGGCCGACGGAAAACCGTCCGCCCACTTCGAACACACGGTTCTTATCAAGGAAGACGGATACGAAATCCTGACGAAGGTAAATTGATAGGGGTGATTCAATGGCAAAAAAAGATGATGTCATCGAAATGATCGGCACAGTTGTGGAAGTTCTTCCCAACGCCCAATTCATAATCGAACTGGAAATAGGACATCGCATCATCGGTCACGTTTCTGGTAAAATCCGCATGCATTACATACGCATTTTACCAGGGGACAAAGTCAAGGTCGAACTTTCGACCTATGATTTAACACGTGGTCGCATCACGTATCGCATGCATTGATATTTAGGAGGAAACGATATGAAAGTCAGACCATCAGTAAAAAAAATCTGCGAAAAATGCAAAATCATCAAACGCCATGGCAATGTCATGGTGATTTGTGAAAACCCGAAACACAAACAAAGGCAAGGAAAGTAGGAGGAAACAATGGCACGTATTGCAGGAGTAGACATCCCCAGAGAAAAAAGAGTCGTCATTTCCTTGACGTACATTTACGGAATCGGAAAAACGACTTCGGAAAAGATTCTGGCCGCGGCCGGAGTTTCCATTGACAAACGCGTCAAAGACCTGACAGACGACGAAGTCGTAAGAATTCGTCAGGAAGTGCAAAAACATAAAGTCGAAGGCGATTTGCGCCGTGAAGTCGCGCTTAACATCAAGCGTCTGATGGAAATCGGCTGCTACAGAGGCATCCGCCATCGCAAAGGTTTGCCCGTCCGCGGACAAAACACCAGAAACAATGCCAGGACACGCAAGGGCCCGAGAAAAACCGTTGCGAACAAGAAGAAATAAGGAGGTATGGAGTAAATGGCACGCAATGTAACGAAAAAGCGTCGGGTGAAAAAGAATATTCCCGTGGGAGTAGCCCATATCCACTCGACTTTCAACAATACCATCATCACCATCACCGATCCGACCGGAAACGCCATCGCCTGGAGTTCAGCCGGAGCAATCGGATACAAAGGATCCCGCAAATCGACTCCGTTCGCAGCCGGATTGGCCAGCGAAGCGGCTGCCAAAGCAGCCATGGAAAACGGTGTTCAAAAGGTCGAAGTTTCCGTCAAAGGCCCAGGGCCCGGACGCGAAGCCGCCATCAGAAGCCTGCAGGTAGCGGGTCTCGAGATCACCGCCATCAGAGACGTAACACCGGTTCCCCATAACGGCTGCCGCCCGCCGAAGCGCCCGCGCGGCTGATAGGAGGCAGGACCTATGAAAGAACTTAAGTTCGAAAAACCGAAAACGACGATCGAAGAGATAAACGACACCTACGGCAGGTTCGTCGTCACCCCGCTCGATCGCGGATTCGGCATCACGATCGGCAACTCCCTTCGCCGGGTCCTCTTGTCTTCACTTCCGGGAGCCGCCATCATCAACGTTCAAATCGAAGGTGTCCAGCATGAATTCACGGCCATCGAGAATGTCACGGAAGATGTCACGACCATCATCCTTAATCTGAAGGGTGTCGTCCTGACGATCGATTCGTCCAACCCGAACGTGGAAAAAAGAATGGAAGTCATCGTCGACGGACCAACCGATGTGTTCGCAAAAGACATCATCGCAGACGACGAAGTCGCCGTCATCAATCCGGACCACTATATTTGTCATGTGAACAAAGGTGCGCGGTTCCGGATGGTTCTCCATGCGAGAAAAGGCAACGGCTATATCAGCGCCGACAAGAACGCGGTTTATGACAATATGGTCGGAGTCATTCCGATCGACAGTCTCTACACTCCGGTCGTAAAAGCCAACTATATTGTTGACAAAACCCGCGTGGACGACAGCGCCGATCACGACAAACTGACCGTCGAAGTCTGGACCAACGGTTCGATAAGTCCAAAGGAAGCCATCGGCATGGCGGCCAAAATGCTGATAGATCATTTCTATTCGCTGGTCGAACTGTCATCCAAGGCGATGTCGGAAGATTTCATGATCGAGAGAAAATCCGAGGAAGCATCCCGCAATCTGGAAAAGCCGATCGAAGATCTCGATTTGTCGGTCAGAAGTTACAACTGTCTGAAACGGGCCGGCATCCATACATTGGGAGAACTCGTCGAAAAAACCGAGGAAGACATGATGAAAGTCCGCAACCTCGGAAAGAAATCGCTCAAAGAAGTAAAACAAAAACTTGAAGAACTCAATCTGAGTTTGGCAAAACACTGATTGGAGGAGGATAATCATGGCCAGAGGATATAGCAAACTGCATCGTAGAAGTGACAATCGCAAAGCCCTGATCAGCGATCTCGCGACCCAACTCATCTTGCACGGCAAGATCGAGACATCGCTTGTCAAGGCCAAAGAAGCCAGAAGGACAGTGGAAAAGCTCATCACTTACGCGAAAAAAGGTGATTTGCACTCTTTGCGTTTGGCGGAAGCGAGACTTCGCGACCTGTCGATCGACAATCAAAGTGCTTTGCAGAAACTGTTCAAAGAATTGGGGCCCAAATACATGGATAGACAAGGCGGTTACACCCGGATCTACAGAACCGGAGAACGTCTTGGCGACGCCTGCCCCATGGCAATCATCGAATTGGTTTGATCCAACACATGAAGGCGCCCGCAAGGCGCCTTTTCTTTTCTTTAAAATGTTGCTAAAAGTTCGCTTAAATGGTATATTTTTCATGTCCGATGACACTATCGTGAGGTGATTTTATGGAAACGGCGAAGGTCGACATTTTCATGGATACATTTAGAAGTTTAGAAAGCTATCTGCGGGTCGAATACGATCGTGGCAACTACCGCGAACAGACTTTCATGAACACTCTCTTCCGGATCCGGGGCAGACAGGAAAATCATATCATCCAAAACCCGCAATATTTCGACATTCTCCAACAAGCCGCCCAGTTAAGAAACGTCATTGCCCATAACAATGACGTTGCCGAACCGACGGATACGTTTCTAAAAAAATTCCAGCGTATCACCAGAATGATCGTAAGCCCCGTTAGGGTTTCGAATGTTATGATCCCGATGTCAAGAATCAAAAAAGCGTCGACCAAGGATAAAATAGCTGATATCATGGATACGATGGACAGATATGGATATTCTAAAATCCCGGTGTTTTCCGGTCAACGCCTTTTGGGTGTATTCACAAAGAATACCTTTTTTTACAAACTATTGACGGATAAACCAGCTTCGATCAACCGCGACATGCGGATGGAAAATTTTCTGGATGTTATCGATTTCGACGGTGATCCGACCAAATATTTCGATTTTATCCGCAAGGATGCGGATATTTTCGAAGCATTGACCAGATTTCGCCGAAATTTCCGGGAAAAAAATCATCTGGAAATGCTTTTTGTCACCGAAAACGGAAAGAAGGAGGAAACCATCCTGGGCATCGTCACGTTGCCGGACCTCGAAGAATCAGTGGTCATTTGAAAAGTACGGATGGTAAGTACCGATGAGTTTTTTGGAAACCAAAGATCTTTCTTTTTCCTATGAAAACGACAAACCGGCCCTTGACAAAATAAATCTTAAGGTCGAAAAAGGCGAATGGATCGCCATTCTCGGTCCCAACGGATCCGGAAAATCGACGCTGGCAAAAGCCGTCGTCGGTCTTTTGGAAACCGAAAAAGGGACCGTTTTTGTGGATGGCAATGAACTGAACGAGAAAACCGTCTACGAAGCCAGACAAAAGATCGGTATTGTTTTCCAAAATCCCGATAACCAGTTCGTTGGCGTTACCGTCAGGGACGATATCGCTTTCGGCATGGAAAATCTTTGTCTTCCGAGAGAAGAAATTCTGAAAAGAATCGATTTTTTCGCAAACAAGGTTGGTATCACCGACTTGCTCGACAAAGAGCCCGCCAATCTGTCCGGCGGTCAGAAACAGAGAGTCGCGATCACCGGCATTCTGGCGATGAAAACCCAGGTTATGATTTTTGACGAAGCCACATCGATGCTCGATCCCTATGCCCGCGCCGATCTCATGGAGTATATCCGATCTTTGCACAACGAAGGCATAACGATCATCATGATCACCCACGACATCGAAGAGGCGTTGTGGGCGGAACGACTTGTCGTCATGAAGGAAGGCCGGATCGTGTCCGACGGTAAAAAAGAGGATCTTTTGAAAAGCCGCGATATGCTTGCCGGGGCTTTTCTTGAATTACCGGTCGCATTAGAAATCAGTAATCTTTTAGGTGATGACGAAGAAGCAAAGGCGGTGAAAACTTTCCTATGGGAATTGAGTTCAAAAAGGTAAGCTACCGCTATATGAAAGGCAACGCCGCTTTTTTCCAGGCCATCAACAATATCAGTCTGGAAATCGACAATCTGGACGAGTTCATCTGTCTGGTCGGCCAGACCGGTTCCGGTAAATCGACTTTGGTTCAACATATGAATGCGCTGATTTTCCCGTCCGAGGGAGAAGTGGTAATCGATGGTGTTGTGATCACTTCGAAACGAGATAAGAAAATCGATTACAACAGTCTGAGAAAACATGTCGGACTGGTTTTTCAGTTTCCTGAATACCAGTTATTCGAGGAAACGGTGGAAAAAGATGTCATGTTCGGACCGTTGAATTTCAAGATGACGAAAGAAGAAGCTGCTAAAGCGGCAAAGGTAGCGCTCGAACAGGTCGGATTAGACGATACTTATCTTGAGAGAAGTCCTCTGAATCTGTCCGGAGGCGAAAAGAAAAGAGTGTCGATTGCCGGAATTCTCGCCCTGAATCCCGATGTTTTAGTTCTGGATGAGCCAACGTCCGGTCTTGACCCAGCCGGCAAACGCCGGTTGATGGAACTTCTTTCGTCAATTAAAAAAGAAACTGGCAAGACCATTGTTCTCATCACCCACGATATGGATCTAGTTTATCAGTATGCTTCTAGGGTTTTGGTGTTAAATACAGGCAATTTGGTGTTTGACGGCACCCCGGACAAACTTTTCCGGCGCGATGATCTCGTAAAAAACCATCTTGACTATCCCGGAACGATCAAGACGCTGAAAGCCGTCAGGGAGAAATTTGGCGTCGATATCGACATTTATAAAAAAACCCCGGAAGAAGCCGCCAGGGAAATAAGGCGGGTGATGGAAAAGTGAAAGGAATCGTAATCGGGCAATATATTCCCGGAACCGGATTCTTTTACAAACTGGACCCGCGTACAAAAATCGCCGCCGTTGTCATTTTGATGGTGGCCGTCTTCTTGCTCGAGACAATACCTCAGCTTTTGATTGCCTTGGGATTGTCTATTGTTCTGTTGTTATGGGGAAAAATATCGGTTGG
The DNA here is from genome assembly GCA_035379945.1 of Bacillota bacterium. Classification (GTDB taxonomy): domain Bacteria; phylum Bacillota_I; class Bacilli_A; order Izemoplasmatales; family Hujiaoplasmataceae; genus JAAYZB01. The sequence goes on along the minus strand of DAOSWG010000004.1, from coordinate 23,786 downwards.
CCGGGTTCTTCGTGGATTGAAACCACTTCTAGTACTGATGATTTTCACTTTTTTCTTCCAGGTACTTTTCAATACGGAAGGAACCGTCATCTGGCAGACAACATTCTATTTTTCCGCTTCGAGCATGATTGCTTTGGGAATTTTGACGTTTATGTGGCGCATCATTGCCAAAAACATATCCGGATTCAAATTCATCGTGTTTGTTCTTTATCTGGCCTTGGCGATATTGAATTTCCATTATATGCCATCATGGTATCAGTTCGGCTCATGGGACTTCATCATTTATTCCAAAGGATTAGAGATGTCGGTTTTCGTTGTCGTCAGACTTTTGATCATTATCACATTTTCCACCGTTTTGACGCTGACAACCAAACCGACGGATCTGACTCAGGGACTGGAAAAAATGATGCGTCCTTTGAAACATATCGGCATCAATAGCGACGAGTTCGCCCTGATCATTTCCATTAGTCTCAGATTCATACCGACGATTTTTGACGAAGCGATGAAAATCATGGCCGCTCAAGCCAGTCGCGGAGCCGATTTTTCCCAAGGAAAACTTAAGGATAAAGTGAAACAGATCGTTTCTCTGCTTGTGCCGATGTTCATAATCGCCATCAAAAGAAGCGAAGATTTGGCGGATGCCATGGAGTCGCGGAATTTCGTTCCCGGTAAACCGAGAACAAGGATTTACGAACTGGCATACAAACGTCTTGATCTGTTTGCCGGTCTTTTCATCGTTCTTTGCCTGGCAGGATCCATCGTGCTCAAGGTGTTAATATGAAACAGATAATGGGAACAGCGGATTTTTTGGCGATGATATCACCGGATGCAGGAATCAAAATCGGCCGCGAAATCCAGCTGGGAAGGGAAAATGTCCAAAAAACCATTCTTGCGAACGAGGACATCTTTGACCGAATCGCTTTTCATCAACCATTCGCCCATGTGGCGATGTATGGGGAAGATCAGACCGGACATCTTGTGAAAATCCATCTTCAGGACGGAATGATCAAAAGAATCCTTGTAACCCCCGGCATCACGGCCCGCAAAATAAAACTTACCGTTGCCTATGACGGAACCGAATTTTACGGATTTCAGTTTCAAAAGAAAGAAAGAACGATCCAGGGAGAACTGGAGAAAGCCATATCGGAAATGAATGGTAATAATACAACCTGCCACGGGGCATCACGTACGGACAGCGGAGTCCATGCCTTTGGACAGGTTGTCGACTTTGAAACCGACAGGGATTTTACGGAAAAAAGATGGCTTTCATCCCTTAACAAGATTTTGCCGAAAGACATCATGATCCGTCAAGCGGAGTTTGCGCCAAAACTTTTCCATTCACGCTACGATGTATGGAAAAAAGAATACCGGTATAGTTTGAATATCGGTGATGCCGATCCCAAGTTCAGACATACGGAATGGCCAATCGGTCCGCTGAAAGACATGGAAAAATTGGCGGACAATCTCAAAATGCTTGTCGGGACCCATGATTTCACGAGTTTTGCGACAGGCGAAAAAGAAGACATGGTCAGGACAATATACGAAACAAACCTCGTAATACGTGACAACAAAGTCGAGATAGATATTCTAGGAGACGGATTTTTGCATCATATGGTGAGACTGATAGTGTGCCAATTGGTGGAAATCGCTAATGGCCGTTCTGATACAAGCATCAGGGAAATCATTATGGAAAAGTCGCGGAAACATACGGTGAGAATGGCGCCGCCTAACGGGCTCTGTCTTTACAATATCGAATATTAGCCAATAAAAAAGCCCGGATCGGTAAACGAATCCGGGCTTGCCATATAAACCGTATGATTTACCAATTTGTTTCGACGGGGTTTTCCTTTGCGAGTTTGGCGATTTGCCTTTTGAGAACGATCTTTTTAATGAGTGCCACGACAAGCAGAATGATAATGTTGATGGAAACGATGGTTGCTCCGCTCGGAATCTTGAGCGAATATGCCGCCCAAAGTCCGAAAATGACCGACAGTTCGGAAAACAGCACCGCGATGCCAAGCGTGGAACGGTAACTCCACCCCAGTTTCATGCCGGCCGCCACCGGAATAATCATCATTGACGATATTAGCAAAACTCCGGCCGCTTCCAACATGACGGAAACGACGATGGACAGGACGACCATGAAGAGAATCTGGAAAATATTCACGTTGATGCCGAGAAACTTTGCACTTGTTTCGTCAAAGCTGACAGCGATGATCTGACGACCGAAAACCAGAAACAGAACAGCCACCACGGCTGTTATCGCCAGAAGCGCGTACATATAGTAATTGGTGACCGTCAGAATGGAACCGAAAAGATAGGTGTAAAGGGAACCGGTGGCTTTGGCCTTGGAAAAGAAGACGGCCGACAACGCGGTGCCAAGGCTAATGACGATTACCATTGATATTTCCTTGTAACTTTTGTATGATCTGCGGAACATTTCGATGAGCAAGCCTCCGACGATCGAGAAGATAAGGCCAAAGAAAAGCGGTTCATCGAAGAATATGGAGATTCCGATAGTGGACAGGAAAAGGCTGAAAGAGACGCCGACTAAGGAAAAATGGCCCAGGGTGTCGGCGATGAACGATAGCCTTCTCACAACGACGATCGACCCGATCAAAGGAGCGATGACTCCGAGAATAACACCGGCGGCCAGCGCCTTTAACATGAAATCATAATTGAAAAGGTCGGTGAAAAAAGACAATGTGTACATCATTCCGCCTCCTCAATTGTGATTTTCTCGGAAGTCTGGAAATCATAGGACATGTCTTGGTACATGGTGAGAACATGTGTGAAATTCAGTGGTTTAAGATCGCTGTTGTGAGTCACTAAAATAATCGTTATGCCCTGTTGATTGAGCATGTTGACGGTTTGGTAGAAGTAAGCCGTGTTCATCTTGTCGATCGAGGCGGTCGGTTCGTCCAGAATCAAAACATCCGGCTGATTCAGCATTGCCCTGGCGATGAACACCCGCTGCAACTGTCCTCCCGAAAGATTGTTCACATTTTCGTTGACGATTCCCAGGATTCCTAGCTGGTCAAGAAGTTTGAGTCTGAAACTTTGTCCGGTTTCCTTCAAACTGTATACGGAAAGCATTTCGTTGACGGTTATCGGGAAATCGTAATTGAAGTCCTCGAATTTTTGGTTGACATAACCGAACCTTGTCCATCCGGTAAACGTATTGATATCCTCATGATCGAAAAAAATCATTCCGGTTTTTACCGGATTGTATCCTAAAAGACATTTTATCAGCGTCGTCTTGCCGGAACCGTTCTTGCCTCTGACAACGAGATAATCACCTGGATTTATAGTAAGCGACAAACCGCTGATGACGCTCCGGTGTCCGTAAGCGAACGTCAAATTGTGAATATCTATTTGCATGAGCCCACCTTGCTTTCTTAGGATATTGTATCATACCGCTGAATATTAATGAAAGAATTTATACAAAAAACAGCCATAATGTGAGATAATAAATAAGTAAAGCGGGTGGATGGAATGAAAGGTCTTTTTATCACATTCGAAGGGACCGAAGGTTCGGGAAAAACCTCGGTCATCAGAAAAGTCGGCGAATATTTCGATAAACTCGGATATCCGGTTTTTGTCACAAGGGAGCCTGGAGGCAGCCGGATTTCCGAACTGATCAGAAACATTATCCTGAACAAGGAACACACGGAGATGGATCCGAGAACGGAAGCCCTGTTGTTTGCGGCTTCTAGGAGACAACATTTGGTGGAGAGGATCCTTCCGGCGCTGGAAGCGCATAAAATCGTTCTCTGTGACCGTTTTGTCGACAGTTCGCTGATCTATCAGGGCGTCGCCAGAAACCTTGGCATCGACGAAGTTATGTCCATAAACCAATTTGCGATCGAAAATCATTTTCCCGACCGAACGATCTATATCGATGTCCGTCCGGAAGTGGGTCTGAGCCGGGTTTTCGGGACTCCGAACCGCGAAGTTAACCGGCTTGATCTGGAACAAGTGGCGTTTCACAAGAAAATATACGAAGGCTATCACGAACTTATGAAGAAATATCCAGACCGCATTCGTTCGATCAACGGCGAAGCCGACATTGATACCGTCACAAAAGCGGCGATTGATCAGATCGCCGAATTGTTGTGAGGATATGATGAGAAAGATGCTTGTCACCTGGGATGAACTTGCCGGCTACCAGCCGTATGTCGCAAGAATTCTCGGGAACAGTCTGAAAAACAGAAGACTAGCGCATTCGTATATATTGGAAGGCCCGCTTGGGTCCAAACGTTTAGACACGGCGATATTGCTTGCTAAAACCTTGCTGTGCCAGAATCTGCAAGCTGACGGAAATCCCTGCCAGGCCTGTCACAACTGTCGTCGGATCGATGACATGGCTCACCCGAATCTGTTCTATGTGGAAGCGGAAAGCGAACAGATCAGAAAAAAACAGGTATTGGAACTTCTTCAGGAGTTTTCGCGTCAGTCAGTCGAAAAGGGTCCGCGGATATATATCGTCAACGAAGCGGAAAAATTCAACCAGGAAGCCGCCAACACCTTGCTTAAAACAATGGAGGAGCCTGGGCAGGATCTGTATCAGATTCTGATTACCTCCCAGGTCAACGCTTTGCTTAAAACCATTGTTTCCCGTTCGCAGGTTTTGCATTTCACACCCATAAACAAGAAACAGATAGTGTTGGAACTGGAAAAAGAAAATTTGTCCCAAGCGATGGTTGCTGGTATATCGGAATATACTGATAATACCGATAAAGCCCGAGAAATGGCCGCTTCCCAGCAAACATCAGATATATTGGAACTAATGTTTGAAATTTTCAAAAGGCTAGAGACAGGCGAAAAATCGGCAGTCATGGCCTTTAAAGAACAAAGGGATGCGATTCTTCCCGATCCAGAAGCGATCGATTTCTTCCTTACGATGATGGTTTTGTTTCTAAAAGATATGCTGTCGCACAAAATTCATTATCATTCCCTGATCGTTTTTGAAAGCGAAAAGGAATTGATCGGGAAACTTGCCGACAAGACCGATCAGGAAAAAATCGAGGCAGCCATCGACCAAGTGCTGGATCTAAAATCGACAACGAAATACAATATCAACAGCCAGTTGGCGTTCGACGCCTTGCTGGTTGATTTAGAAAGAGGTTTTGACCATGGAATATCAGGTAGTGCCGGTTAAGTTCAATCGACTGGGAAAACAATATTATTTCTCGACCGGAGGAAAAACAGTCAATAAAGGCGACAAGGTCGTCGTCGAAACCGTCAGGGGGATCGAACTAGGCGAAGCCGCATCCGATGTCAAGATGGTTTCGGAACAGGAAGTCGTCCTGCCGCTCAAACCGATCATAAGGGTTGCCCTCGAAGCGGATATCAAACAAGATGAGACAAACAAAGCCGATGAGATATTTGTAATGAACAAAGCATCGGAACTCGTCAAGAAAAACGAACTGGAAATGAAACTTCTGAATTGCGAATACACACTCGACAGATCCAAACTGATAATCTATTTCAACGCTGACGGACGCGTCGATTTTCGCGAACTCGTCAAGGATCTTGCTAATGAATTCCGTCTGAGGATCGAACTTCGTCAGGTGGGAGCGAGAGACGGCGCGAAAGTCTTGGGCGGCATCGGACCGTGCGGTCTGCCGACTTGCTGTTCGTCTTTTCTCGGCGAATTCGACCCGGTTTCAATCAAAATGGCGAAAAATCAGAATTTGTCTCTGAATCCTAGCAACATATCCGGACTCTGCGGCAAATTGCTTTGTTGTATCCATTACGAAGATGACAATTATCGGGAATACAGGAAAATAGCACCGAAGATCAACTCTTTCGTCAAAACGCCGGACGGCCGGGGAAAAGTCACGCAACTCAACTTTATCTCCATGGAAGCCAGGGTGGATTTTGATGATGGATCATCGAGATATTATAAAGTATCTGAATTAGAATTCCGGGAAAAAGCTACCGAAGAAAACATCGACAACAACGGAAACGATCTGAAAGATCTGGAAGAATGAACGACGTTTTTTTGAAGGACGGGGAAAAAACCGCTAACCTGATGGCTTATGAAGGCTTGAAAATCATCGAAAGCGAAAAGGCATTCCGGATGTCGATCGAAGCTGTCCTGTTGGCCAATTTTGTTTCGCTGAATCCTCGGATTGCCAGAATTATGGATTTTGGAACCGGAACCGGAGCGATACCACTTATGCTTTCGCAATGGACAAAGGCAAAGATCACCGGAGTGGAGATTCAATCCGAACTTTGTGAATTGGCCGTCCGTAGCGTAAAACTTAACGGACTTGCTCAACAAATCGAAATCGACATGGACGACATTGCTGCCGTCCATCTTCATTACCGGCCGTCTTCTTTTGACATAGTCGTTTCCAATCCCCCGTTTTTTACCGGCGAAGGAAACAAAGGAAACAACGATAAGATTTTGGTTGCCAAACACGAAACCCAGCTTTCTTTTTCAACCCTGGCAAAACAGGCGTCGAGAATGTTGAAAGAGGGAGGCAAGTTTGATTTTATCCACCGGGCGGATAGATTACAGGAAATCATATTGGTTTTACAGACGGAAAAATTTGCAATCAAGAGAATCCGGCTTGTTTATTCAAAGCCCGGCACGCCGGCACTCTGGATATTGATTGAGGCCGCCAATAAGGGAAACCGGGGGAGCCTGTCATTTGCCGAACCGTTGTATGTTTACGACCAAAATGGCAACTATACGCCGGAGGTCAGCGGATACTTTCATCGTCCGCGGGAGGTATGAGCATGTATCGTCATAGCAATTATCAACCCGGAAAAGCCACGCTTTATCTGATACCGACTCCGATCGGCAATTTGGAGGACATCACATTAAGGGCGCTCAGAACCTTAAAGGAAGTTAACGCAATCTATGCTGAGGATACGCGTAACACCATGAAACTTTTGAATCATTACAAGATTACGGGCGAATTGAAAAGTCTTCACGAACATAACGAAAAAGAAGTGACACCCGATATCATCGAACGTTTGGCAAGAGGAGAAAACATCGGAATCGTCAGCGATGCCGGCATGCCTCTTTTCAGCGATCCGGGATACGGGCTGGTACAAAAAGCCATGGGAGCCGGGTACAATGTCGTTTGTCTTCCGGGAGCCAATGCCGCTACGACCGGACTTCTGATGTCGGGAATCAATCCTCATCCCTTTACGTTCGTTGGATTTCTCGATACCAGAAAAAGCAAAAGAAAAGCCCGTCTCGAGGAATTAAGGTTCCGGAAAGAAACCTTGGTTTTCTACGAAGCTCCGCATCGTATCAAAGCGATGCTTGCCGACTTGGCGGAAACATATCCGGACAGGATGGTTTGTGTTTGCCGCGAAATAAGCAAGAAATTCGAGGAGATTGTCAAGGGAACCGCTGAGGAACTGTCACAAATCGAGGATTGGAAGGGCGAAATGGTCGTCGTCATGGAAGGCGCTTATGACGATGATTCAACGGTTGACAAGGATTCGTATTGCCAACAGGTCGAAGCTCTTGTCAAAGCTGGAACGCGCTTGTCGGAAGCGGCGAAAAAGGTTTCGGAAACGACCGGAGTTTCCAAAAACGTCATTTATCAGGAATACTTGGCGAAAACCAAGAAACAGTGATATAATATTGTCTCAATGAAACAGCAAGGAGTTGGCATTTATGCGTATTGCCTGTTTGCTGGCGGATGGTTTCGAGGAAATAGAAGCGATCGGTACGATCGATCTGCTTCGAAGATGCGATGTCATCATCGATCTCGTCGGATACCAAAACCGGGAATTCGTCACCGGAGCGCACGGCATCGTGATCAAAACCGAAACACCTTATGAGAAATTGGATCCGGCTTTTTACGACGGTCTGTTAATTCCTGGCGGCGGAAAACAATCCGCTACCCTAAGAAGCGACACATCGGTTTTAGAAATGGCAAGATCCTTTTATGGTAATGACAAATGGCTGATGGCTATTTGCGCCGGACCTACGGTTTTCGGCGCGGCCGGATTGTTAAAAAACATTCGATATACATCATTTCCCGGAACCGAAGTTTACATTCAGGAAGGGATCAGGGAAAACCGCGCAGCCGTAGTCGACGGGAAAATAATTACCGGCGCTGGCGCGGGAGCGGTCTTTGAATTCGCTTTTGCGATTATCGAAGCTTTATTCGGGACCGAAAAGAAAATAGAAATGCAGAACCGGACTGTATTCCGGTCTTATGAGAGGTAATCAGATGGACAAGAAAACATTTTATATCACAACACCCATTTATTATACCAGCGGCAAATTCCATATCGGAACTGCTTATACAACATGTCTTTGCGACACGATGAAACGCTACAAATCCTTGATGGGTTATGACACCCGTTTTCTCACCGGAACGGACGAACACGGGATGAAGATCGCTGAAAGAGCTAAGGAATCCGGAATCACTCCGCAAGAATATGTTGACAGGATAGCCGGAATGGCAAAAGATACCTGGAAACTTCTCGACATCCATAACGACGATTTTATTCGGACGACCGAAAAGAGACATGAAACGATTGTCGCCGATATTTTCGAACAGCTTTTGGCTAAAGACGACATCTATCTGGGAGAATATTCCGGTAATTACTGTATGGAATGCGAGGCTTATTTCACACCGACACAGCTTTTGGAAGGCGGACTATGTCCGGATTGCGGAAGACCGACAACCATCGTCAAGGAAGAGACATATTTTCTGAGACTTTCCAAATACCAGGACAGATTGTTGAAATACATAGATGAACATCCCGATTTCATTTTCCCGGAAACCAGGAAAAACGAGGTCGTCCAGTTTGTCAAAACCGGATTGCAGGATCTTTCGGTATCCAGAACCGCTTTTGAATGGGGCATCAAAGTCAAGAGCAATCCCAAGCATGTCATCTATGTATGGATCGACGCCCTCACCAATTACATAACCGCTTTGGGATACGGTTCCAAAGACGATTCTCTTTATAAGAAATATTGGGAAAACGGAGATGAAGTCGTTCATGTCGTTGGCAAGGACATTCTGCGTTTTCATGCCGTTTATTGGCCGATCATGCTGATGGCGCTTGATTTGCCGATCAAGTTCAGACTGTTCGTGCACGGATGGTACATGATGAAAGACGGCAAAATGTCGAAATCGAAAGGTAACGTCATCTACCCGGATCAACTTACCGGACGTTACGGACTCGATAGTTTCCGCTATTACATCCTGCGGGAGCTTCCCTACGGTAACGACGGATTGTTCACCCCAGAGGATTTCATTTCCCGCGTCAATACGGAACTGGCCAATGACTACGGGAATTTGGTGTCGCGTTCCGTCACGATGGTCAATAAATATTTCGACGGTTTGGTGAGAAACACAAAACACAACCGGTCGGAATATCTTGGATTTGAAAAGGAACTGGAATCGATCGCCAAGGAAGCGGTAAATGAATACAGACAGAATATGGACGCCTTCCGGATTCCCAACGCTTTGGCGGAAGTCACCAGGCTTGTCAACCGCGCCAACAAACTGATTGACGAGACATCACCTTGGAATCTTGCCAAAAACGACGAGGATCTCCCGGTTCTTGAATCAGTCCTGTACCATCTTTTAGAAGCCTTGAGAGTGGCTTCCATTCTTTATATTCCCTTTATGGACAATGCGACTGAAAAAGTCTTCGACATGCTTGGAGCGGATGAGGACAAACGTGATTTTTCTACCCTCATGTTCGGAATCCAGGAAAAATACATAGTGACCAATGAACCGACTCACGTGTTTCCGAGAATAGACGCTGAAAAAGAAACAGAAGTGATCAGAACCATGATGAGCGTGAAGAATATCGATGAAAAGAAAGTCGAAAGCAAACCGGAAATCGAAATCGATCTTTTTGACAAAGTGGAAATCAAAGTCGGTTTGGTAAAAGAGGCTGCTATTCATAAAAACGCGAAGAAACTGCTGGTTTTGCAGATAAATACCGGTGACAAATCACGACAAGTAGTATCTGGAATCGCTGAATATTATGCGCCTGAGGAGTTGATCGGGAAAAAATTGTTGGTCGTGACCAATCTCAAACCTGTGAAACTTCGGGGCGAAGAAAGCCAAGGAATGATTCTCTGCGGCGAAACAAGTGAAGGCAAACTCTATGTCATAGAAGCTAATCCCAATTTGAATCCGGGAGATGGAGTGAGATAGGAATGAAAGAAAACTTCCTGAAAAACTTCGACGGGAAAAAAGAAGCCCGCACCATGTTCAATACTGTGGTGGGAACGGCGATCTACGCCCTAGGCATCCTGTTTTTCATCGACCCCGCCAAACTATATAGTGGCGGAGTAACCGGGCTTTCCCAGCTTATCGTCAACGTTGTTGAATTGCTTTCCAGCAACAATATCCATATCAACCTCGGTATCCTGTCTTTTATTCTGCAGGTGCCGTTGCTAGTATTCGCATATTTCAAACTTAACGGCCGTTTTGTGTTCTACACCATTGTTTCGGTTGTTGTTTTTACTTTGATTTTACTCTTCAGAGTCAATGAACCACTGATGGGATCGGATATGTTGACAAACGCGCTCGTGGGAGGAATTCTCGGAGGCATCGGCAACGGCATGCTGCACCGCGTCGGAGCGTCTTCCGGAGGAACATCAATTCCCTTCCAGTACTGGTCGATTAAATCGGGAAAATCAATGGGCACTTACCAGATATTCCTGCATGGTTTGATCATATTGCTTTCAGGAGTGATTTTCGGATTAAATATCGCCATCTATACGATGATTTCCCAGCTCATTTCTTCGATTGTTCTTGACAAGATATTCACCGGATACAATTTCATGAAACTTGAAGTCGTCACCACTAACGGCAAAGAGATGGCTGAAGCCTTGAAGACCAGACTTCCCCACGGAGTGACGATGATTGACGCTGTCGGAGCCTATACGTATCAAGCCAAAACGGTCATTTACGCCGTCATATCAGTACATGAGATCCATAAGTACGTTTCCTTGATCAGACAGATCGATCCACAGGCTTTCGTGGTCATGACCGGAGTCTCCAGCGTGATGGGAAAATTCACCAAGAAGATCATCAATTGAAGTCAATATTTGTTGACTAAAGTGTACCTTGATGATATTATATAAAAGGTACATTTTTGTTTGAATCCCACAGCTCTTTAAATTAACTTTTAAGGAGGAAACAAAAAATGAAAACCTACATGGCAAATCAACAAACGATCGAACGCAAATGGTTCGTGGTCGACGCCGCCGGCAAAGTACTCGGCCGCCTGGCGACCGAAGTAGCCTCTGTCTTGCGCGGAAAACACAAGCCAACATTCACGCCAAACGTGGATTGTGGCGATTATGTCATCGTCGTCAATGCTGACAAGATCGAACTCACCGGAGCCAAATGGGACGATAAGCTTTATCATACCCATTCGCACTATCCCGGAGGACTGAAGACGAAAACCGCAAAAGTCATGATGGCCGAAAAGCCGACCCGCATCGTCGAACTGGCGGTCAAAGGAATGTTGCCCAAAGGTAAACTGGGAAATCAGATGTACAAAAAATTGTTCGTATACGCAGGACCTGAGCACAAACACGAAGCACAAAAACCTGTCGTGATGGAACTCAAAGGTTAGGAGGTGTGCTTAATTGGCAAAATCAGTAATGTATCGCGGCACAGGCAGACGCAAATCAGCCGTCGCGAGAGTGATACTCAGACCGGGAAAAGGTGAACTCATCATTAACGGTCGGGGATTCGCCGATTATCTTCCTTCTTCGTTGGCCCGTCTCGACGTCATGCAACCTCTAGTTTTGACAGCGAACGAAAACACATTTGATATCTCCGTCAACGTAAATGGCGGAGGACTCATCGGCCAGTCCGGTGCGATCCGTTTAGGGATCACCCGTGCTTTGCTGGAAGTAAACCCGGAATACCGCAAGATTCTTAAACCTGCCGGACTGATTACCAGGGATCCGCGTGCCAAAGAACGTAAAAAATACGGTCTCAAAGGCGCCAGAAGAGCCCCGCAATTCAGCAAGCGTTAGTTTGAAGAAGCCAAAAACACAAGACCCCACATCTTGTGTTTTTTTTGTCGGAAACAAACCCGATGATTGCAAAGCAATCCGGGATGCGGTAGAATAAACTTGCTTACGCGGGGTGATACGATGCTTTTTGGCAAACATGTGAACAAATTCTATTGGCGGTACGGCGTATTCTTCCTTTTCGGGATCGCCGCCCTTTTTGTCGTTGACTACACTCAGTTGGAAATTCCGAATATCATTGGATACATCATTGAAAAACTGCAAAACGGGACTTTGGACCGGATTACCCTGTCAGGATATATCGTTTCGTTAGGTATCATCGGTGCTATCATTGTCGCGGGTCGTTTCATATGGCGGATCTTCATTTTCGGAACGTCGAGAAGAGTAGACTATGATTTGAGAAACGAAATGTTCGCCCACGCGGAGAAACTGAGCCAGCAATATTACCAGGAAAAGAAATCCGGCGGCCTCATGGCGCTTTTCACCAATGATTTGAATGCGGTTCGAATGGCATTCGGTCCCGGTATCATGATTTTCTTCGATGTGCTTGCCCTCGGCGGCATGGCGTTTTACAAAATGTATCTTTTGGATCCAATTCTTACTTTGGTTGCTTTGATACCTTCTTTGATGATTGCTGTGTTGGCGACCTTCGTATCTCGGGTTACGGGAAGAAAATTCCGTGATCGGCAAAAAGCATACGAAAATCTAAGCGATTTTTCCCAAGAGAATTTCTATGGAATTGCCGTAGTCAAGGCGTTTGCCAACGAGTTACGCGAAACCAGAGCCTTTGCCAGTATTAACAAGGATAATTATGACAAAAATCTTTCTTTCATCAGAGTGTCGACCCTGCTTTCTGTTTCCATCGAGATGTTTATCAACATCGTTCGTGTGCTTTTGATTGGAATTGGTGGTTATCTCGTATACAAGACATCTCCGATCGATCCATCCCAGTCATTCACCTTCACCATCGGGGATTTGACCCGTTATCTCGCTTATTTCGGCGCCCTAGTGTGGCCAATGATGGCCATAGGTCGGTTTATCAACTTGCGCGCCCAAGCTAGAGCGAGTCTCAAACGGATCGGCGATTTTTTGGATTCCCCGGTTGATGTCACCGATGATTTTGAAACTACGCCGGTGGAAAAAATCGACGGAGCGATCTCGTTTAAAAATCTCACTTTTACTTATCCCGGCGTCAAGGAACCGATCCTTAAAAATATCAATCTTGAAATCAAGGCGGGAGATACAATCGGTATTATCGGTCCTACCGGTTCCGGTAAAACAACCATTGCCGATCTTTTGTTAAGAATATACAATGTCGGTCCGGGAATGATTCTGATAGACGGGCGTGATATCATGACGCTTCCGGTGAAACAGGTTCGCGATACCATCGGATACGTTCCTCAGGATAATTTCATCTTTTCGGATGCAATCGAAAATAACATTTCTTTTTCTCAGGATACAATTGACCACAAACTTGTGGAACAAATGGCCCGTTTCAGTGACATTCATGATAATATCGCCGAATTTCCCGATCAATATCTGACGATGGTAGGCGAACGGGGCGTCACGCTTTCCGGAGGCCAAAAGCAAAGGATTTCTATTGCTAGAGCACTTCTGAAAAAACCGAAAATCTTAATAATGGACGATTCTTTCAGCGCGGTTGACACCGGGACAGAAGAAGCGATCTTGGAAAACCTAGATAAAATAAGATCCAATCAAACCATGATTATTATCGCTCACCGGGTATCGACGATCAAGAATTCCGACAAGATCGTTTTGTTGTCGGAAGGCAAGATTCAAGCGGTTGGTACGCACGCCGAATTGATGGAGAAATCGGTTGAATACCGGAATATCGTTTTGCATCAACAACTGGAAAGCGAACTGGAAGCGGGTGAGTTGGATGCCTAGGGGTTACGGCGGCGATATCGAAAGACATCGCACTTATTCGGACAAGACAATCATTTCAAGACTCCTGGTCTATGTCAAACCGTTTATCAAACAATTTGTCACCGCGCTTGTCATGGCACTCATCGTTGTCGGTCTCGATCTGATCGGACCATTGTTGATATCCGATGCTCTTGATTCATTAGGGGAGGAAACAATTGTTTTTGCAAGGATTTTATTAATCGTCGGCATTTATTTCGCCGCTACGGCGATCGGCGCGATTATTTCTTATAAACAGACGATTCTACTCCAGACTACTGGGCAGAAAGTTATTTACGATATCAGAGCGGATGTGTTCCAACACATCGAATCTTTGTCAATCGAGACATACAACCATATGCCAATCGGCAAGCTAGTCACCAGGGTGACTTCGGATATAGACACTCTTAATATGCTTTATACCGATGTCATCATCAATCTATTTCGCAACGCGATTACGATCATCGGTGTCTTCGTCATCATGTTTTTCCTAGATTGGAAATTGACACTTCTTGTGTTGGTTGTGGTTCCTTTTATCGTTCTCGCGTCATTTTTGTTCCGGAAATATGCGAGAAAGGCATATCGTAACGTGAGAAACGATCTCGCCAATATCAATGCATTTTTATCCGAGCATCTTACCAACATGAAGCTAATCCAGATTTTCAATCGCGAAGACCGGAAATTCTCTGAGTTTAAAAGGCAAAACCAAAAATTGAACCGCAGTTATCTTCAACAAACATTCACGTTCGGCATCTACCGCCCGCTCATGTATTTGCTTTATGTTGTAGCTTTGATGATAGTCTTGTGGCAAGGTTCGCTTGACACGATGCTTCAGATCATCACTTTCGGCGTGCTTTACGCCTTCACACAATACATAAACAAATTCTTCAATCCGATCCAGGATCTGGCAGAAAAATACGATACTCTCCAAGCCGCTTTCACAGCGGGAGAACGGATCTTCGAGATCATGGACACATCCCCCTTGGTGAAAGACGACCTTGATGCGATCGATATCGAGAGTTTGAAAGGAAAGATCGAATTCCGACATGTCTGGTTTGCCTATGACAACGAGGATTGGATTCTGAAAGACGTGTCGTTTATCGTAAAACCCGGGGAAACTCTGGCGTTAGTCGGAGCTACCGGTTCCGGCAAGACGACGATCATCAATCTGATAGTGCGAAACTATGACATTCAAAAAGGCGAGATTTTGATTGACGACATCGACATTAGGAAAATCCGTCTGGCATCTTTACGAAGCAAGATCGGACAGATGCCGCAAGATGTCTTCCTGTTTTCCGGGACGGTCGAATCGAATATCAGAATGCGTGACGAATCGATAGAGATGGATAAGGTCGTCCAATCGGCAAAATATGTCAACGCCAGCCATTTCATTGAAAAATTGCCGGGAACGTATTTGGAACCAGTAAGGGAAAGAGGCAACAATTTCTCCGCTGGCGAAAGGCAGTTGCTTTCGTTTGCCAGGACCGTAGCCCATGATCCGTCGGTCATGATCTTGGATGAAGCCACCGCCAATATCGATACTGAGACCGAGGCTTTGATCCAGGAGTCACTTGGGAAAATGATGAACATCGGCACGATGATTGTTGTTGCCCACCGGCTTTCCACCATCCAACATGCCGACTGCATCATCGTCATGCAAAAAGGAAAGATCGTCGAATCAGGAAATCACCACGATCTTCTACGTAAAAAAGGCTATTATTTCGGACTATATCAACTACAATACGAACGTCCCGAATAATGAAGAAATACCGATTGATTATGTTATAATATAAACGTAATCGCAAAAGCCCTGAATAATGGGGGGTGATGTAAGATGAAAAGAATCTTTCTGCTTGTGGCGCTTCTGATTGTTGTCATGTTCATATACACATTCTCGTTGGCTCAGTACATAAGCATGTCTTTTTTGCTTGACATTTTGCCCAATAATATTTTCATATACATCATAATCGGGTTTTTATGGTTGTTGGCGTTTTTCATCGCCATCAGGATAATCATGAAACAGACATACGCTTACAAAAAAAGTTATTGGATACTGATAATTTTGTTGAACCCGATCCTTGGTATCATTCTTTATGCCATATTCGCCCGCGATTTTGTGGCCGATAGATTCCACAGAACAAGGCCGTTAATCGCTAACAAAGCTTTTTTGGGACTTGAGGAAGCGACCCATGTCGATTACGATAAACGCGAATACGGGAATATTTTTAGATTTATCCGGGAAAATACTGGTAGATCGGTATATCAAGATGACACCTATGTCGAAATTCTGAATAACGGCGACATATTTTTCCCCAGGTTAAAAGATGCCCTTGAAAAAGCAAGAAATTATATTTTAATGGAATTTTATATAATCAAAACCGACGAAATCGGATGTCAAATCCTTGATATCCTCAAATCCAAGGCAAAACAGGGGCTGGATGTATATTTGATCTATGATCATTTCGGCAGCAACCGTCATTTAGATAAAAAATACATGAAAGACCTGGAATCATCCGGAGTCCATATCGGGGTTTTCGATCCCCAAACGTTGTCCGTTTTTAACAGCAATCTAAATTTTCGGAATCACCGAAAGGCGACCGTCATCGACGGGAAGATCGGATTCGTCGGAGGCATGAATTTAGCGGACGAATACAACCATAAATCCCCGAAATTCGGATTCTGGCGCGACACACATGTCCTGATGGCCGGCAACGGGGTGACCAGCGTTCAGAATGTTTTTGTCAAGGATTGGTATTATATCACCAAAGAAGTGCTGGACATGCCGATGGACAAAACCGACGCCAATTACCGCGGGCTTTTCTCCGTAATAGAATCAGGACCGGATTTCGAGGACGGACAGATCCGCGACGTCTATCTCAAAATGATGTTTGCCGCAAAAAAAACGATCGATATCGTGACGCCCTATCTCATCATCGAACCGGAAATAATGGCCGCCATCCACGTCGCTGTCAAAAGCGGAGTAAAAATACGTCTACTTGTTCCGGGACTGTCAGATTATGTGATGGTCGGCTTGGCCACGAAATCCTATTATGAGCAGTTGCTCAGGACGGGTGTCGAGATATATGAGTATAAGGATCATTTCGTCCATTCGAAGATTCTGATCGTAGACGATAAGATTGCATCGGTGGGATCGGTCAATTTTGATCCGCGCAGTTTCCATCTCAATTTCGAAGTGACGGCGGTTTTCACTGACGAAGCCGTCGGTGTGCTTTCCGAAAGTTTCCGCGAAGACCTGGAAAAATCAAATCGAATAACCATGGAAGAATGGGCTCGACGGGGAGCGATGAAACGTTTCATTCAAGCTCTGTTAAATCTTTTTAGCCCCATATTCTGACAATTCTTGATTAGGAAGTGATAGTATGTCGTTACCAGAAATTCTTGGATTGATTTCCGTAATATTACTGACGATAATTTTGGTTGGAATCGCATATCTTGTTTTCCGGCGCCATCCAAAAGACGACGGCTTTGCCGGCATGGACAGGTTGGAAACCGATTTATCCAAACAGGTCGGTGATCTCAAAGATACATTTATGAAAACAATGTTCGAATCCATGCGGACCTTTTCCTCCGATGTCAACAAGCAACTGTTGGAAACCAGCACGAAAACCACCGGCAACATGGCAGATTTCCAAGTCAAGGTCAACCAGGAGTTGGCTTCTTTTCAGGAAAAGATCAACACCAAGCTGACCGGCGATTTCACCGGACTGACCAATTCCATTGATCAAAGAATGAACGCGATCAATGCCAAGGTCGAGGAGAGGCTCAGCCAAGGTTTCAAGGATACCAAGGAAACCTTTGTCCAGATTGCCGAAAGAGTGAAAGTAATTGATGACGCCCAAAAGAAGATCGAGGAGCTTTCCGGCGAGATGATCGGACTCCAGAACATCCTGACCAACAACCAGGCCCGCGGATCATTCGGAGAATACCAGCTCAACCAGTTGCTTTTCAGCGTGTTCGGCGAAAACGATAAGTTATATCAGACTCAATATACGATAAAAGAACAGAAAGGCAAAAAGGAAGCGGTTCGCGCCGACGCCGTGATCTTTCTGCCTAAACCGAACAATCTGGTGGCGATCGATTCCAAATTTCCGTTTTCTTCCTATTCCAAGTTGTTCGACAA
>DAOSWG010000004.1:2399-5627 GCA_035379945.1 Bacillota bacterium | reverse complement strand
GACAAGATCCAAATGGTCGACTTGCCGGAAAAACCGGCCATTCAAGATGCCACAGATGACGAAAATGACAATGAAGCGCAAAAAGACGCGGTGTCAGATGAATTAAAATAAATTAGACTTGCATTTCAATAACGAAAAATGTATAATATTCATAGCATCAGAAAAATCGAAGGAGAAACAAATGAACGGATCAGTAAAATGGTTTAACGCAGAAAAAGGTTATGGATTCATCACTGATGAAAATGGCAAGGACATCTTCGCCCATTATTCAGCAATCCAAGGCGAGGGCTACAAATCGCTCGAAAACGGTCAAGCTGTCAGCTTCGACGTCGTCGAGGGAGCCAGAGGCCCGCAAGCCGCGAATATAGTGAAATTATAATTTGACTGTATGTTAAACAAAAAGAGGACGCCGACAGGCGCCCTTTTTTTCTTTCCTTTGGTTTCATCTTGCTAAACTAACCCCGATAACCTATAATGTTATATGCGGAAAGGATGTGGAATTATGCAGATTTTCAATACTTATACCAACCAATTGGAAGAATTCGTCCCTTTGAAAAAAGGCGAGGTGTCCATTTATGTCTGCGGTCCGACCGTATACAACTATATCCATATCGGCAATGCCCGTCCGGTTGTCGTTTTTGATGTTGTGCGAAGATACTTCGAATATAAGGGATACAAGGTTAAATTCGTATCGAATTTTACGGATGTCGACGATAAAATAATCGCCAAAGCAAAACAGGAAGGAAAAACAGAAAAGGAAATAAGCGAAAGATACATTTCCCAATGCCTTTCCGATGTCCAAGCCCTCGGTTCGGAAACCGACTATATCAAGCCAAAGGTTACCGAATATATGCCGCACATAATTGATTATATCGACGAACTGGTAAAACTTGGCAACGCCTACCAGAAAGACGGCGATGTCTATTTCCGTGTTTCTAGTGTTCCCGATTACGGGAAACTGAGCAATCGCAGGATAAACGATCTCATCAGCGGCGCTAGAGTCGAAGTGAACGATCTTAAGGACAGCCCGCTTGATTTCACTTTATGGAAAAAAACCGACACCGGAGTGAAATGGGATTCCCCTTTTTCCACCGGACGTCCGGGATGGCATACCGAATGCGTCGCGATGATCGATGACATCTTTCATGGTATGATCGATATTCATGGCGGTGGAACCGACCTCATATTCCCGCACCACGAAAACGAAATCGCCCAGGCAGAAGCCATGCATCACAACCATATCGCCAGATATTGGATGCATAACGGACGCTTGAATTTGGAAGGCGAAAAAGAAAAAATGAGCAAAAGCCAGGGAAGCGTCGTGCTTGTCAAGGATATCTACGACAAGGCAATGCCGTTTCGCTTGCTTTTGTTGTCGACGCAATATCGCACTCCGCTCAATTATTCCGACGATAACCTGAACATGTATTCGGCGGAATGGGATAAAATTGTCGCCACAATCAACTCTGTGCATCGAACCCTGGCTTTCGACAATTATTTTTCGCAACAAAACGATAACGTGAAGTCAAACGAAGTGTCGGCCCTAATGCAGGCGTTCGAAGATGCGATGGATCAGGATTTCAACACACCAAACGCAATTACTTCCTTGCAGGCACTTGTCAAAATGGCCAACGTCGAACTGCGCAAGAAAAATAATGATCCCTTGCTGGCGGATATTGAAAAGACGCTTATGAAAATGCTCGGTATCCTGGGACTTGATCCCGAAATCCGGGACATAACCGAAGAAGATAAAACATTGTATCTGCAATGGCAGAAACTCCGTCAGGATGGAAATTATGCCGAAGCTGATAAAATCAGGGACATTCTTCAAAAAAGGAAACTTCTATGAATCTTCAGAACGGATTGTCGCTAGCCTACATCGGAGATGCTGTCTATGAACTGGAGATCAGAAAACGGCTTCTCGACAAAGGGCTGACAAAGGTCGGTGATCTTCACAAACAAGCCATCCGATTCACTTCGGCCGGCGGCCAAAGCAAGGCGATGGATTTGTTAGAAGCAACACTTTCCGATGAGGAGCTTTCTGTTTTCCGCCGGGGACGAAACACGGAAGGTGGTCGCAAACCGAAAAATTCCGATCTCGGTACATATCATCGGGCCACCGGATTCGAAGCTCTGATCGGATATTTATATCTCGAGAAAAAAGAAGACAGACTAACGGAACTGATTAATGCCTGTTTTGCGGGAGTTTCCGAAAATCCCGAATGAAAGCAGGCCTTTTTCTTCTTTGCGAACCAACCTTAAATCAAACAGAAAAAACGGAAAATATGTTAAAATTAAAGTGGTGAAAATATGAGTATATACATTTACGGAAAAAATCCAGTCCAAGAAATACTGAATTCCGGAAAACAGATCATCCAGGCTTTTGTCATGGAAAAAACCAACGGCGATCTTTTGACGCAATTTCAAAACAGGGATATTCCGACGACTTTCATGGATCGCAAGAATTTCGATTCCAAATTTCCCGGCGTGAATCAGGGAGTGGCTGTCGAAATCAAAAATTACGAAACGGTTACGATAGAGGAGTTTCTGAAAAAGATTGATCCGAAAGATAATCCGCTTGTTTTGATGTTGGACGGCATCCAAGATCCGCATAACCTCGGAGCCATAGCTAGAAGCGCCGAAGCTGGCGGAGTCAAGGGAATTATCATTCCGCAAGATCGGAGCGTCGGTATAAACGCCACTGTCGTGAAGGCTTCAGCCGGAGCGATAGAATACATGGATATAATAACTGTAACCAATCTGGTGAACACAGCGGAAAAGCTGAAAGAGGCCGGATTCTGGATCATCGGAACGGCCGCCGATGCGACTGTCAGTTATACGGAGGCCTATGTCGACAGACCGGTTTGTTTGGTTATCGGCAGCGAAGGAAAAGGTATGCACCGGCTTTTGCGCGAACATTCTGATTTGCTTGTGGCAATCCCGATGGTTGGCAAAATAAACAGCCTGAATGCTTCGGTCGGGGCAGCGATCCTGATATTCGATATTCTCAGAAGAAAGAAGGGTTGAAATTTGCTTTTTCGCAATTATAATGATTTCGAGATCATCAGCCTGATCAAACAAGGAAACGAAGAAGCGCTGGAACTGATGATTGACAAATACCGTTTCCTGATTGCGAAAAAGATTGGAAAATTCAACCTGGCCGACGAATACGACGATGCTTTTCAGGAAGGCGTAATCGTCCTTTATCGTTCCGTTATGAGATTCGAG
>DAOSWG010000004.1:0-2299 GCA_035379945.1 Bacillota bacterium | reverse complement strand
GACCGCATCCGGCATAAGTTAAAAATGCATTTAGAATTATGATTTTCTTGACAAAACAGCCATTATTTGATACAGTTATTAAAGCAAGCGAGTTGATCAAAGATGAAAGACAAAGCGGTCCTGGTTTGCCAGGAATGCCACTCCCGCAATTATGAAATAAAAAAAAGCGACAACAGGACAACACGACTCGAAGTGACGAAATATTGCAATAAATGCAAAAAACACACTTTGCACAAGGAAAGTAAGTAGGAGGAATACGCATCATGGCTGAAGATGTAACAAAGAAGCCGGTCGCCGGCGAAGAAAAAGCCAATAAAAAACCATTGAAAGTCAAGAAAAGCAAAATGGAGATGGAAGAAATCCATTCCCGCGTGATGGATATTCTTAAAAAAGAATACAAGTTCGAGAACTGGTTGTTGGGAATCCTGTCACCAATTCTGATTTTGTATGGGGTTTACATCGTCATGGGCACATTCGGAAGTTTCGATCTCGCCGGAGCGCTCGGTGATTCTGAAATCCCGTTTTTTGCTTTCTTTTTCGATACGACGCTGAAAAGAGTGTTGACCGGTTCTTTCCTGATCTTGATCGGTACTTTGGTCATCATCTATTTGGTAATCCCATTCCTGCGTCCCAGTTTTGTGGAAATGAAAAAAGTATCATGGCCTACAATAAAAACATTGGCCAGAAATACTGCCCGCGTTTTTCTTTTCTTAATCTTCCTTTCTGTTGTATTCGCTTTGTTCGGATTCGCGTTGGATCCGTTATTCAAATGGCTGATCAGCCTATAATAAGGGCTTGGTGCTAAGTGATGGATAGCAGTAAAAGAATGTGGTATATCGTCCAGACTTATTCTGGATTCGAGAATTCCGTCAGGGATAATCTGCAAAGAAGAATTGAAACCATGCAGATGGAAGATCTCATCTTCCAGGTCATGATCCCCGAAGAGCTCAGAACCGAGAAAAAAGCGGACGGTTCGATAAAAGAAAAAATAGTGAAGATGTTTCCGGGATATGTCTTCATCGAAATGATCGTAACCGACGATTCATGGTTTGTGGTCAGAAACACACCCGGAGTAACCGGATTTCTGGGCAGTAGCGGCGGCGGAACCAAGCCGGTCCCCCTCCTTCCCGACGAGATAAATCCGATTCTCAAGAAATGCGGCTTGCTGCAAGCTCAAAAGTTGAACGCACAACCGGGACAAAACGTCAAAGTGGCTACCGGACCGTTCGCCGGACAAATCGGCGTCATCGATTCGATCGACGACGAAAAAGGCAAAGTCAACGTGCTTGTGGACATGTTCGGAAGAAAAACGCCAATCCTATTGGATTTCGCGGACATCGAAATAATTTGAGTAGTCGGCACCATCTGTGCCGGCTATTTTTTTCACCAGCATATACACATGTTGCATTGTTATATATAATATAGTATGAAAAATGAATAAGCTTCCTCAAATATGTGACAGAAAGGTGCTCCCGATGTTAAAACTTGTAAATGTATCGAAGTATTATAACTCCAACAACGTTGTCGCTCTCGGCCTTAGAAAAATCAATCTGGAATTAGGCGTAAACGAATTTGTTGCCGTTGTCGGTGAATCGGGCTCCGGAAAAACAACGCTTTTGAACGTTATTTCCGGGATGGACTCATATGAAGACGGCGAAATGTATATCAACGGTCAGGAAACATCCTATTTTTCCATCAACGATTTGGAAAATTACCGCAAAAAATATATTGCCTTCGTTTTCCAGAATTTCAATCTGATTGATTCCTACACCGTGTTGCAGAATGTGGAACTCCCTCTGCTATTGTCGGGGAAGACCCGCAAAGAAGCCAGAGCCATGGCAATGGAAATCATCAAGAAAGTCGGACTGGAGAAGCATGCCCGTCACAAAGCCACAAGATTGTCCGGCGGTCAGAAACAAAGAGCCGTCATAGCCCGCGCCCTTGCCAAGGATTGCCCGATTATCGCCGCCGACGAACCGACCGGGAACCTCGATTCCGAATCGGCTGCCCAAATCATGAAACTGCTTCATGAAATAGCGAAAGACAAACTGGTAATTGTGGTCACCCACGATTTCGAGCAAGTGAAGGAATACGCCACCCGTAAAATAAGAATTTATGACGGGGAAATCGTCGAAGACGTCCAGGTCCATCATTCCAAGCCGGCCGATCTTCCGGAAATCGAGGAAAATCTCAAGCGTCTTAAACCGTGGGAACAGGTCAAGATGGCTTTCGTCAACCTGATGGCGGTTCCGAAGAAAACGATTCTGATGGTATTTGTTTTCTTTTTCCTTTCTTCGTT
>DAOSWG010000003.1:100785-103101 GCA_035379945.1 Bacillota bacterium | reverse complement strand
GACTATGGTTACGGTCCCTTCCGCTGGGTATGCTTATCCGGCAAAGAAGAAGATCTGGAAATGACCGATAAGGCGGCGATGGAAAATATCGACAAGAACCGCCGTTTCCAGGATTACGACAACTATTGCTGGATCAGAGATGCAAAGAAGAATAAACTCGTCGTCGGAACCAAAGCGAGGATATTGTATCAAGATGCTTCCGGAAGACTGAAAATTGCCCTAAAGTTCAACGAACTTGTAAGAGAAGGCAAGATCGGTCCCGTCATGTTGGGACGCGACCATCATGATACCGGCGGCACCGATTCGCCTTTCAGAGAAACTGCGAACATCAAGGACGGCTCCAACATCATGGCGGATATGGCAACTCAGGTGGCTTTAGGAAATGCCAGTCGGGGTATGTCCTTGGTTACTTTGCATAATGGCGGCGGTGTCGGTATCGGCAAGGTCATCAACGGTGGATTTGGGATGGTCTTAGACGGTTCTTTAAGAGTCGATGAGATTCTGAAGAGCGCTATGACATTTGATGTCATGGCGGGAGTTGCCAGACGCTCCTGGGCGAGGAATGACCACGCCATGGAGACGGCGTCTTCATTTAACCAAGACAATAATAATGCTTATATCACAATGCCGAATCTAGTTGATGAGAAATATATCCATTCCATCGTTCAAAAAGAATATGTGAAAGGCGGAAAATGACATGGCGAAAATCGTCGAATGTGTTCCCAATTTCAGCGAAGGCAGAGACAAGGAAAAAATCGCCAGGATCGTCTCGGTGTTTGATAAATATCAAGGCATCAGGATGATCAACTGCGAACCGGACGGTGATTACAACCGGACTGTCGTTACCTTGATCGGCGATCCCGAAACCATGCAAAAAGCGGTTTTGGAAATGGTGGGAGTAGCCAAAGAAGAGATTGATCTCAATCACCAGACCGGACAACATCCCCGGATGGGTGCGGTTGATGTCATCCCGTTCATTCCGATCGAAGGGGTCACTATCAATGATTGCGTTGATTTTGCCAAGACACTTGGCAAAAACATCGCCAGTGTATATAATATCCCGGTATTCCTTTATGCCGAAGCCGCATCGAAGGAAGACCGGATGTCCTTGCCCAATATCAGAAAAGGCGAATTCGAAGGCATGGACGAAAAACTGAAAGATCAGAACTGGCATCCTGATTTCGGACCGGCCGCAAAGCATCCGACTTTCGGTGTCGTCGCCGTCGGCGCCAGACAATTCCTGATAGCTTACAACATTGATCTGGAAACTACCGACATGGATGTTCCGGAAAAGATAGCGAGAGCGATCCGTAAATCAAGCGGCGGCTTCCAATATATCCAGGCCGGTCCGGCATTCCTGGAAAAATACAATCATGTCCAGGTAACGATGAATATCCTTGATTACAAAAAGAATCCCATTTACCGGATTTTTGAAGTCGTCAAGATGGAAGCGAAAAGATACCACATCGAAGTTAAAAGCGCCGAACTTGTCGGCTTAATGCCAAAAGATGCGCTCATCCGCAGTCTCGCATATTATCTTGACATGGATGATGATATTCGCGACCCGAAACAATTGTCCCTGGCAGAGCTGACGGAACTTGCAAGAAAGTATCTAATGTTTCGCGATTTCGACATTAATAAAATAATCGAATCATATTTGTAGAGGTATAAACCATGGCCGATCTTCTGATCAGAAACATCGGAAAACTGTATACACCAACTAAAACGCCTTTTACAAACAAAGACAAAGAGACGACAAGAATCATCTCGAACGCCTTTGTGGCCGTGAAAAATGGTCTGATCGAAGCCTTGGGCGAAGGCGACGGCGCTTTCTGGCTGGAACAAAACACTAAAATATTTGACGCCAAAGGAATGATCATGACTCCCGGATTCATCGATTCCCATACCCACCTGGTCCACGCCGGATCAAGGGAAAACGAATATGCGATGAAACTTTCCGGTATGACTTATCTTGAGATTCTGCAAAAGGGCGGCGGTATTTTAAGCACTGTCAAGGCGACCAGAAACGCGACCTTCGACGAACTCTACGACAAAGCGAAAAAATCATTAGACATAATGTTATCATACGGAGTGACTTCAATCGAAGCCAAGTCCGGTTACGGACTTGACATCGATACGGAACTGAAACAACTGGAAGTCGCAAAGATATTGAATGAAAACCATCCGGTCGAGATCACGTCGACATTCCTGGGCGCCCATGCTTATCCGGCCGAATACAAGGGCAAGGAAAAGGAATATCTGGAAATCGTCAAAAAAACGATGGACTATGTAAAAGAAAAAGATATGGCCGAATAT
>DAOSWG010000003.1:3049-100685 GCA_035379945.1 Bacillota bacterium | reverse complement strand
TGCCGATGACTTCGTTCTATTTGAACGAAGGTTATGCTCCGGCAAGGAAGTTGCTTGACAAAGGAGCCATTGTCGCCGTTGCCGGTGATTACAATCCCGGGTCGTCACCTTCCGAGAATTATCTGTTGGCTTTGCAACTGGCGGCCGGCAAACTGAAAATGACGCCGGAAGAGATTTTGGCTTCCGCCACTGTGAATCCGGCTTACAGCCTGAACAAAGGCAACCTGGTCGGCCGGATCGAAAAAGGGATGCAAGCCGATCTCGTATTATTGGACGCTCCCAATTTTTCCTATGTGTTGTATCATTTCGGGATCAATCACGTGAAACACGTGTTCAAGAAAGGGAAACTTGTTTATAACGACTAAGTTTCTTTTACCGAGGAGGAATGATTTACCATGAAAATGATCGATAATGAAGTAAAACAATTTTTAAACGCGGTCGACAGTCCCGCTCCGGCTCCCGGAGGCGGATCCGTCAGCGCCCTTGTTTCGGCTCTTGGTGTTTGTCTGCTTAGAATGGTTGGCCACCTGACGATCGGCAAAAAGAAATTCTCCGCTTTTCCGGAAGACGAGCAAAAAGCGTTTCTGGATGAATTTGCCAGACTGGAAGGCATCAGAGGACAATTAGAGGAAGAAATCGACAAGGATACCATCGCTTTTAACAAAGTGATGGCCGCTTACAAGCTTCCGAAAGAAACCGAAGAGGAACAAGCCATGCGCAAAAATGCGATCGAGATGGCGACGAAAGAAGCCATCGAGACCCCTTACCAGGCCGCCGTAGCGGCCGCATCGGCTTTGTCCGGCTTGGATCTGCTTCTGAAAATGGGAAACAAGAATGCTATCTCCGATCTCGGCGTGGCGGTTTTGCTTCTAGCAGCCGGTATCGAAGGCGCGCTATTCAATGTCCGCATTAATCTGCCGGTTTTAAGCGATGAGAAACTGAGAAACACCTACAAGGAACAATGCGATAAAATCCTTGCTTATACCAATCTTCAAAAGACTGATCTGCTTAACAAAGTATATAAGATTTTGGTATAATAATCGTAAGGAGGGATTAACATGGAATTTTTCATTGATACCGCTAATGTCGACGACATCAGGGAAGCCGCATCCTGGGGAATCATCTGCGGAGTCACGACGAATCCGTCACTGATTGCCAGGGAAGGCCGAAAACTGATTGATGTCATCAAAGAAATAACAGATTTAGTCAACGGACCGATCAGCGCCGAAGTCAAGGAAGCCTCGGCGGAAGAAATGGTGGAGGAAGCTTTCGGGTATGCGAGACTTCATCCGAATATCGTCATCAAGATTCCGATGACTTTCGAGGGACTTAAAGCGGTCAAAGTATTATCCTCTAACCGGATCCCCACCAATGTGACTTTGGTTTTTTCCGTACCGCAAGCTTTAATGGCCGCCAAGGCCGGCGCCACTTATGTGTCGCCTTTCCTCGGCCGGTTGGATGATTACACGAAATCGGATCATGCCGGATACGAACTACTTGAAGATATCAGACTAGCATTCGACAACTACGATATCCAAACCAAAATCATTGCCGCGTCCATCAGACATCCGGAACACGTGACCCAAGCAGCTTTAGCGGGAGCCGAAATTGCCACGATTCCTTTCAAAGTGTTGAAAGAAATGATCGAACATCCTTTGACAACCAAAGGACTCGAAATCTTCAGAAACGCGGGAAAATAAGCGAAAACAATTGTAAAGCCGCCGGGAAACCGGCGGTTTTATTTTGTAGATTATGTTAAGAAAGATGGAAAAGCATGTTTTTTGCTTGACTTATGACACCCTGTCATATAGAATTAAGTCAGTTATTTTTTCGGGGTGGTATACCAGTGCCAAAAACAACATTCGCCAATTTACCCGTGGAGAAAAAGGAAAAGATCCTGGCTTCCGCCAGAAAGGAATTCTCCTCCACCGCCTTCGAGGACGTATCGATAAACAAAATCGTCAAAGGGGCAGAGATACCACGGGGAAGTTTCTACATGTATTTTATCGATAAAAACGATTTGCTTGCGCTTTTGCTGGAAGAATTCAGAAACCAGTTTGTCGCTTTTCTTAGCAAAAAGGCTTCGCGTTCGAAAGGTAATCTCCATGAAATGGTGGTCGGAACCCACGACTTTATCGTTCTGGCTTCTCACAATCAGGAGAACTGCGGACTCATCCGGAATTTTTTGTTATACTCGGCAAAAAATCCCGAACATATCGCCAATCGGTTTTTCCATAACATGATGGACAATTTCATCAAATTGATAGATACGTCGTCTTTCAAAGAAAAGGATGAAAGATATATCAGGGAAGTCGTTGAATCGAGTTTTGCCATTTTAAAGGAAACGATCCATCAGACCCTGGTTATGAACCGTCCGGTCAAGGAATCGCACGAATGCTTCGAAAGACATTTGGCCATCTTGGAAAACGGGTATCTCATAAAGGAGAATGAATCATGCTAAAACTACAGAACATCAGCAAAAGCTATACAATAGGGGATTTTACTCAAAAAGCGCTTGACAATGTCAGCCTCGATTTCCGGGAAAATGAATTCGTTACCGTCCTGGGTCCGTCCGGATGCGGTAAGACCACGCTTTTAAATATCATCGGCGGGCTAGACCATTATGATTCCGGAGATTTGAGAATAAGCGGAAAATCGACCAAAGATTTTACCGAGACCGAATGGGACATGTACCGAAACAATACGATCGGTTTTATTTTCCAGAGCCATAATCTGATTCCGCATCTATCCGTACTTCAAAACGTGGAACTCGGCCTGACGCTTTCAGGCGTCAAGGCCAAGGAAAGAAAAGAACGGGCTATGGCTTTGCTGGAAAAGGTCGGCTTGGCCGACCATATTAACAAGCGTCCGAACCAACTCTCCGGCGGCCAGTCCCAGAGAGTAGCGATCGCCAGAGCGCTTGTAAACAATCCGGACGTTGTTTTGGCCGACGAACCGACTGGTTCTTTAGATTCCGTTACGAGCGTCCAAATTCTTGATCTCATCAAGGAGATCGCCAAAGACAAACTCGTCATCATGGTGACGCACAATGCCGAACTGGCGGAAAAGTATTCCACCAGGATCGTTAGACTGAAAGACGGGCAAGTGACGGATGACACCAATCCCGTCAAAACCGAAAGTGATCTCAAACAGGAACTGGTTCTTAAAAAAACTTCCATGTCTTACAAAACTGCAATCATTTCTGCTTTAAACAATATCAAAACCAAACTCGGAAGAACCCTGCTTACGGCTTTTGCCGGCAGCATCGGTATCATCGGAATTGCTTTGATTTTGTCGCTTTCCAACGGCATGGACCAACAGATCAATGATTTCGAACGGGAAACTTTGGCCGGTTATCCCATCACAATCTCCGATTCCAGACTCGATATCGACAAAATGATGTCGGCTTATGAAGATAATATGGAAGCATATCCCGATACGGAATATGCCACCGCCTATGATGAAAACCGTCTGGCCAATTATTTTGTATCAAACGTTTTAACGGATGATTATATCACTTATGTCCGTAATTATATCGACAATATCGCTCCAGACGAAATCAGGGGAGTGAAATATGTCCACAACATCAATATGACCCTGCTTCGTTATGACGAAACAGCATCATCGTATGTTTCCGTTTATACGGAATCAAAAGATGCGTCGACGCAGACTTCCACAAGTATTTTTAGTTTCACATCCAAATTTTTCACTTTGTTGCCGGATGGTGAAGTATTTTCCGACAATTACGATCTGATCTACGGCTCGATGCCGGAAAACGATTCCGTTAACGGTAAATTCCAGGTGGTATTGGTCGTAGACGAATACAACCGCATTTACAAAACGACTTTGAGCAACCGCCTTGGTTTCGATACCGACAATGAAACGGAATTCTATTTTTCCGATATCGTCGGTAAGGATTTCACTCTTTATGTCGGCGAATATGACGAAACAACCGATGTTTCCAATGCGATCGATATCGAAATATCCGGCATTATCCGGATCAAGGAAGGCTCGAGTGTCAATTTGCTTTATAACGGATTCGGTTACGATTCTTCGCTAGTTGATTATATCGAAGCGAATTATCCGGAAGAAATCGGCGATGTCAACAGCATCTATATCTATCCGAACGATTTCGATGCCAAAGAAAACCTGAAGACTTATCTTGATGCCTATAACGACCAGTTCGATGCCGACAGTATTTCGCGAATCGAATATGTCGATCAGGCCGCCACTTTTGTTACCATGGTCCAAGGCGTCATCAATACGATTTCGATCGTGTTGATCGCATTCGCCGGCATCTCTTTGGTAGTGTCTTCAATCATGATTGCAATCATCACCTATATATCAGTTTTGGAACGGATCAAAGAAATCGGAGTCTTACGGGCGCTCGGCGCCAGAAAGAAAGACGTATCCAGAGTATTCAATGCGGAGAATTTAGTCATCGGTTTTGGTTCCGGAATCGTCGGAATCGCCATTGCTTTCGGTTTGATAATTCCAATCAATATCATCATCGAACATTTTGCGGACATGCCGAATGTCGCTAAACTGTCTCTCCTGCATGCGGTTTTCTTAGTTGCGATAAGCATTGCCTTAGCCTATATTGCCGGATTGATCCCGGCCCTGATGGCAGCGAAGAAAGACCCGGTTGTCGCATTGAGAACCGAATAGGTAAACAATTTTTGGAGGTATGAAATGTTAAGAGAAATCAGAAAAAAAATCGCAGACATCTTGATGATGGATGATTTAGCTCCGTTTGAAGACGAAACAAAGGAAAACGAGATGGTCGAAGTCGGAGAGGAATACGAATACGAGGAGATCTTCACCGACCTTTTCATATCAGTTCGCAATCTGGACGCTTTTTACGGTGACAAGTCAATTCCCAAGGCTGCGTTGCTTTTGGAATCGTTTCTCATGGAATCTTTGGTTCTTTTGAAAAAGGATCCCGATGTGGTATATGTCGAATCGGGAGACGATTTTCTGAAATCGACCAGCTTCACGCCGGAATCGGAAGGCGTGATGCGGGCATTCGAAAACTGTGTACTAATCAACACGATGTTGGATTCATATAACGAAGCGCTTAAAGAGCTTGACTGTGATCAAATCGACGCCGGGATCGCTTTGGCGGCATACCCCAAAGAAGAAAAAACAGAACCGGAGGAAGGAGGAGACGAATACACCGATTATCCCGAATACGGGATCGATCGGTTCGACACAGCCGAAAGATTGTCCTGGAACGCCAATACAGGCGAACTGGACATTCTTGCCGTAAACGACATGGCATATGCCATGTTGCTAGATGAAGACAAACTGTTTTTTGAGACCCACCTTTCCAAAGCTTCCCAAAATGTGGAAGACATTACTGTATATACCGGCAACATCGTTGCCGATGAAGATTAACAGCTAACATTATACTGCGGAGGATAATATGGATCTTTTTAAAAAATGCTTTGAGTTCACAACAGTGGACGATTATAAAAAAATAGGCGTATACCCTTATTTCCATGCGCTCGATAGCAAGCAGGATATCGTGGTCACAATGGAAGGCAAACGCCGCATCATGATCGGATCAAACAATTATCTTGGGTTGACCGGCGATCCCCGTGTCATCGAAGCCGGGGTCAAAGCTTTGAAAGAATTCGGCTCCGGGGTTTCCGGCTCCCGTTTTCTTAATGGTACTTTGACAAGCCATGTCGAACTGGAAACCGAACTTGCCAGATTTTTGAACAAGGAAGCCTGTGTCACATTTTCTACCGGATTCCAAACGAACCTGGGAATCATTTCAGCCATCGCCGGAAGAAACGATCTCATCGTTTGCGACCGGGAGAATCATGCGAGCATCTATGACGGGGCCAGACTGAGTTACGCCAAGATGGTCAGATTCCATCATAATGACATGGAGGATTTGGAAAAATGCCTACAAAGCGCCACGGAGGATCAGGGAATCCTGATCGTTACCGATGGAGTCTTCTCGATGTCAGGCGATATATGTAATCTGCCGGAAATTGTTAGATTGGCCAAAAAATACGGTGCCAGAGTCATGGTCGACGACGCCCATGGTTTTGGAGTCCTTGGCAAAAGAGGCAGAGGAACGGCCGAATATTTCGGCTTGGAAAAAGAAGTCGACATCATCATGGGAACATTTTCCAAATCGCTCGCCAGTTTAGGCGGATACATGGTCGGCGATGAAAAGATCGTCGAATATGTCAAACACAAATCACGTCCGTTCATCTTCTGTGCCGCCATCACACCGACATCGGTCGCCACGGCATTAGAAGCATTGCGGATATTGGAAAGCGAACCGGAAAGGCCGAAAGCTTTGCTTGACATCGCTGCCTATGTGCGTAAAGGCTTGATTGCCAATGGGATCAAGATCATGGAGAATTCCATTGCGCCAATCATTCCGATCTACACTTATTCGATGTTGAGGACGTTAATTGCCTGCAAGTTGCTTTACGAAAGAGGCGTTTATGTCAATCCGGTTTTACCACCGGCAGCTCCGGAAGGCGAATGCCTGATCAGAACCAGCTATACCGCGACGCATACGGAAGCATTGATGGACGAGGCGATTGAGATCATCGCCGATGTCTTGAACAATCTTCCGGAATCGGACGAGGAACTCATGAAGGAATATGTGAAGAATGAATAGAGTGATAGTCATAACGGGAGCCTCCAGCGGCATCGGTTTGGCGATGGCGAAAAGGTTTTACGATGCGGGCGACATTGTATACGGTGTCTCCCGGCATTACCCGACGACAGTTTACGATTTCAAATACCTGCTTTGCGATTTGACAAAAGAAGAAGAGATCAAAGAATTGGTTTCGAAAATCATGGAAGAATCCGGACATGTCGATATTCTCATCAATTGCGCCGGTATGGGCATCAGCGGAGCAATCGAAGAAACCCCGACCGAGCAATGCGTGAAGATTTTCGAATCGAACGTCAAGTCCGTGTTCATGCTGACAAGGGAAATGATTCCTTTGTTGAGAATGGGCACAAAGCCCAGGATCATTAACTTCAGTTCGGTAGCCGGCGAGATTGTCATCCCCTTCCAAACGTTTTATTCGATGACCAAAGCGGCGATCGAGATTTTCTCGACCGGACTTTCCATGGAACTGAAACCGGAAAAAATCCAGGTATCGACCGTCATGCCGGGCGATACCAAAACCGGATTCACCGCCGCCAGGGAAAAGAACCCGAGCGTCAAGGATTCCGTATATCACAGAAGACTGGAAAAATCGGTCAGGAAGATGGAGCACGACGAGCAAAACGGAGTCAATCCCGATTATGTGGCGAGGATCGTCCAAAGGCTTGCCAAGAGAAGAAGGATGCCGGTCGTAAGAACCGTCGGCATCGGCTACAAAATCCTGGTATTTCTCAATCGCATCTTGCCAAGACGTCTGGCAAGATGGATAATATATCTGATATACGGTAATTAAGGAGAGACAAGATGCCGGAATTATATGAAGCCGAAATGATCAATGACGACGGGTATGCCGTCTTGCATAAAAACCGGAAACGTTATTTAATCCCGAACCTGTTATTGGGAGAAAAAGCCGAGATCCGTTTTTTTGCGAATGGTTTTGGCAAAGTGTTATCCCGGCAAAACGATTCCCCGGACCGTGTGAAACCGCTTTGTCCGTATTACAACGAATGCGGCGGATGCCAACTTCAACATCTCTCTTATGAAAAACAGCTGGAACTGAAAACCGCCAAAGTAAGGCATCTTCTGGCAAATGCAAAATTAGATTCAAACCTTTGTCTTCCCATCATCGGAATGAAAGAACCTTTCCACTATCGGAATAAAGCCCAGATGGTGATTTCCGAAAAAGGCAAAAAAGTGATGGGGGGATTCTACGCCGAAAACACCCATGAAATCATCAATGTGGACAAGTGCTATGTCCAAAACGACATCGCCAACGATATCGTGAAGACTTGCCGGACACTGATGCAACAGATGCATATCGAACCTTATGACGAAGACAAAAAAACCGGACTCGTCCGGCATATCTATGTTCGCACAGCCGAAGAGACCGGTCAGATTTTAGTGGCCATTGTGACCATAACGGAAATGTTCCCCGGCCGGCACAATTTCGTTGTCGCTTTGAGAGAGAAACATCCGGAAATCACGACAATCGTCCAAAATATCAATACGAGAACCACATCAACGGTGCTTGGCAATTTCGAAAGAGTACTTTACGGACCGGGATCCATTGTCGATATCGTTTTGGGTAAGAAATTCAAGATCTCCGCCAACACCTTCTACCAGATAAATCACAAACAAACGGAAATATTGTACCGTAAAGCCTTGGAGCTTGCCAAACCGAAGAAAACCGACAAAGTGCTTGAACTGTATTCGGGAATCGGTACTATCGGCATAATATTTTCCGATCACGCCCGCAAAGTGGAAGGTGTCGAACTGAATAAGGAATCGGTGAAGAACGCCACCCAGAACGCCCGTTTCAATAATGTCAGAAATATTCATTTCTATCAGATGGACGCCGCCGAGTTTATCGGTGCGATCGATCCGGAAGAAAACGAATTCGACATCTTGTTAGTCGATCCTCCGAGAGAGGGACTATCCGAAAAATGCCTGGAAGGCATAGTCAGACTGCATTTGGATAAGATATGCTATATCTCATGCAGTCCCGATACTTTGGCAAGGGATTTGTCGGTCTTGGCAAAACAGGGATATTCCTTGAAACAGGTCCAACCGGTGGACATGTTCCCGGAAACATGCCATGTGGAAAGCGTCGCCATGCTTGAATTAAGATAATAAAAAAAGGTTTCTTCATTGCTTGAATGCAATCAGAAACCTTTTATTTTGCCTTAATCCATAAATCAATCGTCATAGGAGGTTAACAAGGGAATGATTTGATTTTCCGCAACCGAAAGTAGTGCTGTGAATTGGGTCTGGGCAATGTTGCTTGATACCCATCCGTCGGCGGAAGTAATAACAATAATGTTTTCCTCGGGGACTATATAAATCTGTTGCCCGCCCCAGCCTCTGGCGGAAATCCTTTTTTGATCTCCCGGGCTGGTAATCCACCAATAGAATCCATAGTCGGTGGCGTAGTCTACGGGTATCTGAGTGGCAGTCGATTCGTCTATCCAGGTTGCGGATACGATTCTCGTACCTTCGTATTCGCCGCGGTTAAGAACAAGTTTAGCAATTTTGTACATGTCTTCATGGCTGAGATATAAATCACATCCGCCAATATTGTTGTCTAATCGGTCGGTGTTCCAGATCGTATTGAAAATACTCAGAGGGGTAAACAAGTATTCTTTGGCGAAATCGTGGGCGCTCATCCCGGTAGCCTGGCTAATGATGATCGACATCAGATGCGCGGCGCCGTCGCTATAATTGAAATTGGTTCCCGGAGTATATTCTATATCACGCTCAAGAATCAAAGCCAGCGGATCCTCCGCCGTCCTTAGTTCGGACATTTCTCCGGCGAGATTGCTGGAATCCCAGACCAATCCCGCGCTCATTGTAATCAGGTTTTTGATGGTTATCGTGCTGAGGACTTCTTGGTTTTCATATGAAGAAAGATCGATGAAATCACCAATTGTCTGATCGACGCTTTCGATATATTCCATATCGATCGCTATTCCCAGCAATAATGAAGTGATGCTTTTGGTGACGGAATAGACATTGTTTTTAGATTCCTTGGTGGTGAGTCCGTAGAATTCACTTGCGATGAATTCGTCATTTTTGTATACGGATATCCCGTAAATATTGGAAATATCCGCGGCATCTTCAAATATGGTATCAAGATTGCTTAACAATATGGCCTCATCGGCATTCCGGGTTGTTGTCGTAAAAGAAGTGTCCGTTACGCTTTTGCAGGAAAAAAGAAACAAAGAAACGAATATAAGAAACAATGACAATAATCTTTTCTTCATGTCAGAACCGGTGAATTTAGGCATAGCGACGCGGCCTCCTTTTTGATATGGCTTATGAAGCAAGATCAAACGGATAAACCGATGAGTTAACCGTTTAAATTTGATGTAATTATATAACATGAAAATCAAGATGTCCACCCTATACAAGGATTCGTAGAAAAAGAACACGGCTTTGTAAACAACACTTAAATAACAACAATCAGATAATATTTTGTTTGCACTTTAACTTATTCATGAGCCAGATGAGAAAACATAATCATTGTTTTGAGCGAAACAATAGTTTCGCTTTTCATCTATCTGTGGTAATATTTTCTTGACGAGCACGGAATTCATATCGGATGGAAAACCGGAGCGAATAAATACGTCACGAGAAAGAAGGAATAGAATGGATATCCTTTCAGTGAAAAATCTCACAAAAAGCTTCAATGGCATAAAAGCCGTCGACAACCTTTCCTTTGAGGTGCCGGCGGGAACCATTTTCGGTTTTGTCGGTCCGAACGGAGCCGGAAAGACAACAACCATGAAAATGATTCTGGGTCTTTTGAAACCGGATGAAGGCAAAGCGATTATCGACGGGATGGAAGTAAAATACGGTGAGACTAGGACGAACGAAGTCGTTGGTTATTTGCCGGATGTTCCTGAATTTTATTCTTATTTAAAACCGAAGGAATACTTAAAATTATGTGCCGATATCACCGGCATGCCATCCGATTTGTTCATAATCAGGCAACAGGAATTGTTGCATCTCGTCGGTCTGGATAACGTAAACAAGAAAATCGGAAGTTTCTCACGCGGCATGAAACAACGTTTAGGGATCGCTCAAGCATTGCTAAACGAGCCGAAGCTGTTGATTTGCGACGAGCCGACCTCGGCTTTGGATCCGGTTGGGCGCAAGGAGATCCTGGATATTCTTTTGACCGTCAAAGGAAGAACGACAGTTATCTTTTCTACCCATATTCTTTCTGATGTCGAACGCATCTGCGACCATGTTGTTGTTCTTAAAGAAGGCAAACTGGTTCTGAGCGGCTCGGTATCAGAGCTTAAAAACAAACATCACAACGACCGGTTGTTTCTGGAATTCGAGACCGAAGCCGAAGCCGCTCTTTTTCTGAAAAAGTCTCCTTTTGCGATTATCGGCCAACTTGACAGACATTTTCTGATCGGTGCCGAAAATATCGAAAAGACAAAGGCGGATATTCTGAACTGGCTGGTTAAAGCCGATTTGTATCCGAAAAAATTCGAGGTTCTCGAACCAACGGTGGAAAGTCTCTTCCTGGAGGCGGTAAAATGAAAGCATATCTGGCGTTTGTGAAAAAGGAATGGACAGAACTGTTCCGTACTTATAAGCTATTGATACTGTTGATAGTTTTCTTATTATTTGGATTGATGAATCCGCTTATTGCTTTTTACATGCCGGAAATCTTCGCGGCCGCTGGTATCGATCCATCGACCCTCGGCCTTGCCGATCCGACGGCTCTTGACAGCTTTGCGCAATTTTTCAAAAATGTCGGACAGATGGGCTTGATAGTCGTTGTCATAGTATTTGCCAACACAATGGCAGGAGAACTTTCGAAAGGAACGCTTGTGAATGTCCTGACAAAAGGCTTGAAACGCCGGACGGTCGTCTTTGCCAAGTTTACAGTCGCTAGCATAACATGGACCATCGTTTATTTTGTGGCATTTGCGATCACATATTTTTTAACGGATTACTTATTCGTAATCGGCTCTTTCTCCAACGGCTTTCTTGCTTTCTTCGGCTTGTGGCTCTTCGGCCTTTTCCTGATCGCTTCCGTGATTCTGGGCGGCATCTTGTTTTCGAGAATGGTCGGTAGCCTGCTTTTTGCTGGTGGACTTGTCGTTGTCATGACACTATTGAATATTGTCCCGACATTCCAAAAATATGTTCCTGCGACTATCGCTTCAGTCAATGTCAGTTTGTTAATGGGAACCTTGGAAACATCTGATTTTGTTCCGGCCTTGATTATTTGCGGCGCTTTGATTGTTGGTTTTGTCAGTGCTTCAATATTGATATTTGACCGGAAACAGGTTTGAATCATTATATTTTTTAAAAAAAAAATAAGAAAAGCCGGCTTACCTTTGGGGTATGCCGGCATTTTTATCGGTTTTTTATAGACTTTCTTCGGCTTTAAGAAAGAAGTCTTCAGCCATTCTGATGAAAGATTCCGAATCGAATTTGGGGTTATGCAGGGATTTTTGGACATTGACTCCGTCAGTTACTATGACAAGCAGCCATGAAACAAATCTGGCATCCTCTTCGGTCATGTCTTCTCTTAGTTTGTTGTAGAACGCATTCACGAAGGCGTTGTATTTTTCCAACAGTCTTTTTTTGAGTTCGTTGTTGCCGTTGGCGGCGTCGCTAATCAGATTCAACCGGATGGAAGAAGAACCCGTGCCTTTCATGATGACGAACTTGGCTACCCGGTGTAAAGATGTGTTTTTATCTTTATTGGTGACCCATTCGATAAACTCGTCCCA
The DNA here is from genome assembly GCA_035379945.1 of Bacillota bacterium. Taxonomy (GTDB): domain Bacteria; phylum Bacillota_I; class Bacilli_A; order Izemoplasmatales; family Hujiaoplasmataceae; genus JAAYZB01. The sequence goes on along the minus strand of DAOSWG010000003.1, from coordinate 88,286 downwards.
TAGTGAATCGATCGACTGGCCGTATATTTCGACGATGATGTCGTCTTTGCTTTTGTAATAATAGTAGAGCGTGCCCTTGCTTATGCCGGAATACTTGGCGATATTGTTTAATGAAATGTCGCTGAAAGATTTGCTCTGGAGAAGTTCCTGCGTTTTGGAAAGGATTAACATGCGCAAGTTCTCGTCAAGGCGTTTTTTGGCCATAATGATCATCCCTTTGACATTTATTTTATCATAAATTGTTGATTTTTTTCCAGTGATATTATATACTATGCCTGTATGTCGGTCAAGTGGCCGACACGAAATCGTGAGGGGTTTTTATGAAGATAAGCCGTTTGAGGAAAAAACTGGCCGGACTTTATCCGGGAGTTGAAGCCGAAGAAAAAGATGGTTGCGTCAGATTGACGGGCGAACTCGACAAATGGGAAGATGTTGTTAATGCCGGGTATTTGGCTGTGGACAAGAAACGTTACATCGGAGTATTGAACGATATAACGCTAAAAAACGCCAAAGAGGAAAAAATGCGTTTGCCTTTTATATGCGATAATAAACTAGACGGCTTGAAACCGGATTTTTTGGTGATAGGCGGCGGTATTTCCGGCGCTTCCATTTTGCGCGAACTCATGCGATATGATGTAAGTGCAATGCTGGTCGAGAAAGAATCCGATCTGGCAATGCAAGCTTCCGGGAGAAACGACGGCGAAATCCATCCCGGCGTCGATTTGGGCATAGGAACAAAAAAACAATATTATGTCGTCAGGGCCAACCGGATTTTCGGCGATATATGCGATGAGCTTGGCGTACATTTCGAAAGAAGAGGACAATACGCTTGTTTCAACAAGCCCATCAAACCGCTCTTACGGCTTATCGCGAAAAGCCGCAGTAAAATCGGTTGTCCGACCGAAGTGGCCGGTAAAGAAGAGATCCTCAAAACGGAACCGAAGTTCAATCCGGAAGTGGAATGCGCCGTATCCAATCCGCAGTCCGGTGTCGTGTCGCCATACGAACTGACAATCGCTTTTGCGGAAAACGCTGTGAAAAACGGTGCCAGAGTGGAACTTGATACCGCCGTGTTGTCGATGGAACTTAAGGATGATAAAGTTGTATCCGTCAAGACAAACCGGGGGATGATATATCCGAAAGTCTTGATCAACGCCGCCGGCACGTTTGCGGACAAGATTGCCGAAATGGCGGACGACCGTTACTTCACGATCCATCCGCGCTCCGGATCGGATTATATCTTCGACAAGAAAATAGGACAGGAAATCAATCATATCACTTCGATCGAATTCATCTCCCACAATAAAAAAACCGCCCATTCCAAAGGCGGCGGTGTGATCAAGACGATCGAAAACAATATCCTGATCGGTCCGAATGCCTACGAAACGCCGGAACGGGAAAACTTCGCCACCGAATCCCAGTCCTTGGACCAAGTTTTTCAAAAACAGAAATATATCGTGCCAACCCTGGAAAAAAGAGACATCATCGCCTATTTTACCGGTACCAGAGCCGCCACATACGAAGAGGATTTCTATATTGAAAAAGGCCGCAAGACGAGAAATATCGTCCATTGCGCCGGTATTCAGTCGCCTGGTTTGACTACCAGTCCGCTTGTTGCCAAAGATGTCGCCAAGATGGGCATCGATATTTTGAAAGAAAGCCGGGAAGTAAGATCAAACACTAAATTCGATCCAAAGAGAAAACCGGATCCCGTTTTGCGTTTCATGACCGAAGAAGAGAAGACAGCCCTCATCAAAAGGAATCCGGCTTACGGCAGAATCATCTGCCGGTGCGAAGGAATTTCGGAAGGGGAAATTATCGACTGCTTGAATCGCAATATCAAGGTTCCGACAGTAAACGGCATAAAACGCCGGGCCCGTCCCGGAATGGGACGCTGCCAAGGCGGTTTCTGCATGCCTTTGGTTGCCAAAATCATCTCCGAACACGAACATATTCCATTAGAAGAAGTCGCGGGAAAAGAGATCGGATCCCCGGTAGTTTTCAAGTCGCAAAAAGGAGGCTCAGTTCATGAATAATTATGATACAGTCGTGATCGGCGGCGGCCCGGCCGGACTCGCGGCGGCGATCAGCGCTCATGACAACTCTGCCAAAGTATTTCTGATCGAACGGGAAAAAAGACTTGGCGGGATTTTGAAGCAATGCATCCACGACGGTTTTGGACTAATATATTTCAATGAAAAGCTAACCGGCCCGGAATATGCCGAGAAATTCATTGACGAATTCAAGCAAAGAAACATCGAAGCTACGCTGCAAAGTTTCGTCACCAAAATCGAGAAACAAAACGATTTGTTCATGATAAAATATGTAACGGAAAAAGGCGTCATGGAAGTCGTAACCAAGACAATTGTGCTATCTACCGGGTGCCGGGAAAGAACATCAAGACAGATCTTCATCAACGGAACCAGGCCATACGGCGTCTTCACGGCCGGCACCGCCCAGTATTTTACCAACATTGCCGGCTGTCTTCCCGCCAAAAAATGCGTGATTTTAGGTTCCGGAGACATCGGTCTTATCATGGCCCGTCGCCTTACATTAGAAGGTGTCGAAGTCGTGGGAGTCTATGAGATACTGCCCCGCCCTTCCGGCCTTACAAGAAATGTCTGCCAGTGTCTGGAAGATTATGACATTCCCTTGTATCTATCCCACACCGTGACCAAACTATACGGGGAAAACAGATTGGAAGCAGTCGATGTGGCCAGGGTTGATGGAAACATGCAGGTTATCGAAGGAACAGAGAAACATATTCCTTGCGACGCTTTGATTTTGTCCGTGGGACTTATCCCGGAAAATGAACTGGCCGAAACATTGTCTGTTCCGATCGATCCCAAAACCAAAGGTCCGGTTGTAGATGAAAACTGCATGACCGGAATCGAAGGCGTTTTCACCTGCGGGAACGCGATGCAGGTTAACGATCTGGTCGATTACGTCACCATTACGGCGGAAAAAGCCGGCAAAGAAGCAGCAACTTACCAAAAAAAAGTCAGGGAATACATCCCGGTTTCAGCTTCCGAGGATTTCATGTATGTGATTCCGCAACATGTATCGATAGGCGCCAAAGGCAAAGTCGATTTTTATTTTCGTTCCAAAGCGATCGAAAAAGATGTCACGCTAAATATAGAATCGGAAGGCCGGGCAATCTACAAAAGAAAATACACCCATCTCCGGCCGCCGGAGATGGAGAAACTGTCGATCGCGCTTGATTTTTCCCAGATAAACGGATCGATCAGTTTCACTTTGGCAAGGTGATGATCATGAAGGAAATAACATGCATTGTCTGTCCAAACAGTTGCCTATTAAAAGTTGAAGAGAAAGACGGAAAATATATCGTCACCGGAAACAGATGCGTTCGGGGCATAGCTTACGGCACCGACGAAATGACCAATCCGAAACGGACGATATCGTCTACCGTCAAAACAATCTTTTCCGATGTTCCCGTCGTGCCAATCAAGGCATCGGCGGATTTTCCCAAGGAAAGGATTTTTGATGTTATGAAGGAAATAAACAAAATCGTTCTGGATAAAAGAGTTGGCCGGGGATACAAAGTTATCGAAAATTGTCTCGGTCTCAATATTGATATTGTTATTACGAGTGATATACTATTGAATGGATGATACTTTTATAAAGGGGATGGGATCATGGATCCGCTTGTTTTGACTTTCGATTTCGGCACCCAAAGCGTAAGAGCGATGCTGGTCGACAAAAAAGGAAAGATTCTCGTTATCAGGAAAGAGAAGTACGACATTCCGTATTATGCCAGGAAAATGGGCTACTGCGAACAATCTTTCGACAAATACTGGTTCTTTGCCTGCAAGGCATCCCTTGGGGTGAAGGAGATTTCCGGCAAGCTGTGGGATGACATCGCTTCGGTGACGGTGACAACGATCCGTGACACTTTTACCTGTACGGACGAATCGGGAAAACCGCTTAGGGATTTCATCATCTGGCTTGACCAGAGAAAGGCGAAATGCGAAAAGCGTTTGCCCTTGTTACAAAGACTCCTCTACAAACTTGTCGGAATGGATTACGCTATTGAGTGTCAGCGGGAAATCTGCCGTCCGAACTGGATCAAGGAAAATGAGCCTGAACTTTGGCAAAAAACCGCCAAATTCGGAAATCTGAGCGCGCTTGTGCACGCCAGACTCACCGGAGTGTACAAAGATTCGAGCGCCGCTATGATCGGGCATGTTCCCTTTGATAACAAACACAAGCAATGGATGAAGAAAAGCAATCTTCAATTTCCAATCTTCGGAATCGAGGAAGACAAACTGACAGAACTCGTCGATCCGACCGATCTCATCGGTTATATAACGAAAATTGCTTCTGAAGAAACCGGATTGAAAGAGGGATTGCCTCTTTTTGCAAGCGGATCCGACAAGGGTTGCGAGACTTTAGGTTCAGGCGTCATGGACGGTCATTCGGCTTCCTTATCTTTCGGAACCAGCGCCACGATCCAGTTTTCTACCGACAAATACATCGAGCCGGCCACTTTCCTACCCGCCTATCCGGCCATCAATCCGAAGCTTTACAATCCGGAACTTCAGGTGTTTAGGGGTTGTTGGATGCTTTCCTGGTTCATTGATAATTTCGCTAAAGACGACGCCAAGAAAGCCTATGAAAAAGGCATCAGCACCGAAGAAGAACTGAACATGCATTTAAAAGATGTCCCGATCGGATCGGGAGGACTCATGCTGATACCGTATTGGAACGCGCCTCTTAAACTTCCGGAAGCGAGAGGAGCCGTGATCGGCTTCATGCCGGATCACGACAAATACTATCTCTATCGTTCGATCATCGAAGGCATCGCCTTCACGCTTTATTCCGGCTTTGTCGGGCTTAAAAAGCGAACCAAACAGGATATTGAGTATTTGGTCATTTCCGGTGGCGGTGCTAATTCTTTGGAAATCTGCCAGATGGCAGCGGACATATTCGGGCTTCCCGTCAAGAAAACGACCGAATACGAAGCCTCAGGAATCGGCTCCAGCATTTGCGGCTTTGTCGGGCTTGGTGTATATGACAATTTCGACGATGCCGTCAAGAACATGGTTTCCTACGAAAAGACATTCATGCCCGATGAAAACAGGCATGAAGAATATATGCAGATCTATGACAGGATATATAGGGAAATCTATCCGGCCCTCCGACCGATCTACAAAAAATATTTGAGAGTGAGATAGGTGATAAAAATGGCTTCAAAGAAAAATAAGGAATTTTTGCCGGAATGGGTGACAACGGAAGCTTCGAAAGATTCTTACCGCTCCATATCCCGGTGGGGAGATCCGAAATTTGTCAAATATCCTAAAGCGTCGCTTTACCGTTACATGAAGGAAAAGTTCCATATGACGGATGATGATTTTTCTCATTACCACAACGATATCGGTTTCGACAAAATCACCGATGTCATTCCTTCAAACATGGATAACGAAGCTATCGACGCTTTGCAAAAGATCGTCGGCATCCATAATTCGTCCTATGAAACCTATGACCGTCTTTCCGTTATGTACGGCAAGACGCTTTATGACATCATGCGGATCCGCGAGCACCGCTATGACAGCGTTCCCGATCTGGTTTTGTATCCGTCTACGACAAAAGAAGTGGAAGCGATCGTCGCTTATTGCGTCAGTCATAAAATTCCGCTTTATGTCTATGGCGGCGGATCTTCCGTTACCAGAGGAGTGGAACCGGTCAAAGGCGGAGTGTCTCTGGATCTACGCCGCAACTTCAACAAGGTCCTATCCTTCAATGAAACCGACCAGACAATCACCGTGCAACCGGGAATGTCCGGTCCTGATTTGGAAAAACACCTTAACAATGCCATTGCCGAATTCAACGCGAAAAGAGCTTATACCTGCGGACATTTTCCCCAATCTTTCGAATATTCGTCCGTCGGGGGCTGGGTGGTGACGAGAGGTGCCGGACAGAACAGCACATATTATGGTACCATTGACGACATTGTCTTGTCCCAGAAATACGCCACCCCGATCGGTACGATCAATACAAGTCATTATCCGAAAGAGTCGACCGGACCGAATCTTAATCAGATCATGATGGGTTCGGAAGGCGCCTTTGGCGTTTTGACGGAAGTGACCCTGAAAGTCTTTCGTTATATGCCTAAAAACCGTAAACGGTATTCCTACATGTTCAAGACTTGGGAAGATGCCATGGACGCTGCCAGGGAAATGATGCAATCGGAAGCCGGCCATTCCTCGGTTTTCCGGGTATCGGACGCCGAAGAAACCGACATGATGCTGAAACTTTACAATGTCGACGATTCTCCTTTAAAGTTTTTCCTGAAAGGATTCCTGCCGATGCAGCGGTCGCTTATGCTGGGATTCACCGACGGTGAATTGGGGTTTTCCAAAAATGTCAGACATAACATCGCCAAAGTGGCGAGAAAATACCATGCCAGGTCATTGACCGGACTAGTCTGCAAAGGCTGGGAACACGGTCGTTTCACCGATCCGTATCTACGTGACACCCTGCTTGATTTCGGGATTGCGACCGATACGCTTGAGTGTTCCGTCAACTGGTCCAACATGGCCAAAGTCCATGACGAAGTAAGAAAGGTGTGCCACGCCAGACCGGACACCGTCGTCACTACGCATCTTTCCCATGCTTATCCGCAAGGAGCCAATCTGTATTTCATCTTCATCGGCCATATCGAGAAGGCCGATGAATTCAAGGCTTATCACGCCACCATCCTGGATGCGATCCAGAAAAGCGGCGCCGCCTTAAGCCACCACCATGGCATCGGCAAGATGTTTGCTCCCTGGCTGGAAGGATATTTAGGCAGAAAGGAATACGGAGTCTTCAAAGTTTTGAAGGATTATTTCGACAGGGATTATCTAATGAATCCGGGCGGAACGATCGGACTCGATGTCAAAGAAGAAGACAAGAAGTTCTTACGTGACAACATTAAATAATAAAGTTTGTCTGTCTTTTTAAAAAAGGTTGGGACAGTCCGGTTCGCGTATTTTGAGAACCGGACTTTTCATTTTCATCCCGTTGCATGCAAAAATGCAACACGACTATTGACACAAACCGAAACGGACCTTATTATGGATAGTGCAGTAATTTCATAAATTCCATTTATTTTATTCATACAAGGAGCCAACATGCAAATACAATCAAAGGAAATCATTGAGAATCGTCATTATGACCAGGAACGTTCCTTATACAACCTCACCGCAACCAAACTGGTCAAATGTGAGTTTAAAAGCGCCGAAGGCGAATCGCCGTTAAAGGAAGCCAGGGATATCGTGGTTGAAAATTGCCTATTCGCCATGCGCTATCCTTTATGGCATACAAAAGGTTTAGCCATGACGGGCACAATCATGGAGGAATCGACCAGAGCCCCGTTATGGTATGTGAAAAACGGTACCATTAACAATCTGACTTTGCATGGCACCAAGGCGATTAGGGAATGTCATGATATCAAGATAACCGACTCGAAGATAGTATCCGACGAATTCGGGTGGAAATCAAGCAAAATATCCGTTGAGAATTCCCAAATCCAGTCGGAATACCTGTTTCTCGATTCAACGCATATCGATATCAAAAACATCGAAATGAAAGGCAAATATTCCTTTCAATATACAAAGCATGTCACGATAGATAAATCGCATATCGACACCAAGGATGCTTTTTGGCACTGTGACGATGTCGTGATCACCGATTCCGTCATCACGGGAGAATACTTTGCCTGGTATTCAAAACATCTAACGCTCATCAATTGCAAAATAAGCGGAAGTCAACCGCTATGCTATTGCAAGAATCTTAAACTGATCGACTGCGAAATGGTTGGTTGCGATCTGGCTTTTGAATATTCCGATGTCGAAGCCGACATCAAGGGACGCATCGATTCGATCAAAAATCCGAAACGTGGACACATTGTAGTGGATTCTTACGGTGAAGTCATTCACGACAATACCGCCATTCCTTGCAAAGGCAAGGTAATTCTGAGAGAAAACAACAATCACAAGGCTAAGTAAACAAGCAAAACAATTTCAAGGAGTGGTTGTTACATCGCCTTTTTCAAGAAGGAGAATAATCAATGAGCGAGCAATTTGAAATTAAAAGGATGGGTGTCGTACTCACCCCATCATACCGCGAATGTATGAAAGCTTTGAAGGACATGTACGTTCCCGTATGGAAGACGGACAAGAACACTTATACCGGTTTCGAGGGCGAAGTATTCGAAAGCAATCTGCCGATGCAAATAGGAATCGGACATTCTGGTTTAAGGGTAAACATGATCGAACTGATGCGACCGGAAGGATATTACACGTCGGCACAAGTCGTGGACGCATCATATAAGGACATCCAAAACGAACTGGTGAAGGAATATTCGCAACCGGATTTTAAGAACGAATACAGTTTTGACGATGCCACGACCATAATGGCTTCCCGTTGGGAAACACCCGAGTTGATTATCGATCACGTCGCCACAAAGGGAGACAACCTGAGCGAATATGTGCATATTTTTTTCAGAAGCAATCTAAACCGTAAAAAAAGAGTCCCTATAATCGATTTCATCATTCCGATAACGGGAGGATTGTTACTGACATTCTTATTGAGAATATTCCTGTGGCAAAGGACCGGATACGCCTGGCAGTTGTATGTGCTCTATATATTCTCTGGACTGGTTTTCGGCCTCCTTTTGTTTTTTGCCCTTTTTCACGAAAAAAATCCCAGATTCCGGCAGTTTTTATATCGGAAAAGGGATGAATTGGAAGTAGATTACGAAGCGGAGTTTCCAGAACCTTTCTTAAAGAAATACAATGGGTACATGTTCATGGGAAAACATTTTTTGGATAAGGCGATGCCGCTCACCATTTACTTCTTCCAAAACCATATTCTTTTCGTTTCTTTGCATAACAAGGATATCATCGAACTGGATAGGCCTTTTTCGGATGCCGGATGTTTGCTTGCCGAAGGAAATAATATGACAGCGATATTCGCAAACAAAGAGTTCGTCGCTTTTGTTTTGGAAAATAGCGATGAAATACTTGACTTGTTGAAAGAATACCAAGACGGAAAAAGAAGAAACGCGAAAGACGGCATCCGGGTTTGATCGGGGCAATCATCGGCGATATCGTCGGATCGGTTTACGAATTCAACAATATCAAGACCAAAGATTTTGAACTATTCAAGAAAAACTGTTTTTTCACTGACGACACCGTAATGACAATTGCCATCGGCAGGGCCCTGCTTGACTGGAAAAACAAGTATGGTGAATTGCCGGATAAAGCGAAGGAATCAATGCGCAAACTCGGACGCATCTATCCGAACGCCGGATACGGGCATCACTTTTACCGCTGGCTTTTCTCTGATGATCCCAAACCATACGGAAGCTATGGAAATGGCGCCAGTATGCGCGTTTCCGCCTGTGGCGTTGTCGGAAAGACCTTGCAGGAGGTTATTGACATTTCCCGAATGGTGACGGAAATAACCCATGACCATCCGGATGGAATCAAGGCCGCTGAAGCTACGGCAGTTGCTGTGTTTCTGGCAAGAAACGGAAAATCCAAGGAAGAAATCCAAAAACATATTATAGACAATTACTATCCGCTGGATTTTACCTTGGATGGTATCCGGAAGGATTATGTTTTCGACGCTACCGCCTTGGGAACCACTCCGCAAGCGTTAAAAGCTTTTTTTGAATCAACATGTTTCGAGGATGCGATAAGGTGTGCCATATCGATCGGTGGGGATTCCGATACGATCGGTGCCATCACCGGAGCCGTGGCTGGCGCCTATTATGGAATCCCCCGCGAACAAAGCGACAAGGCCAGAGAGTATTTGGATGATTTTCTTTTGCATTTGTTAGAAGACTTCGAGAAAGCGTACCCGCCGAAAATAATATGATGGAGATTGCGACAATGAAGGGATTATTGATAAGAACACCGTGGATCGATTATATTCTAGATGGTAAGAAGACTTGGGAGATCCGCGGCAGAAATACCACCATTAGAGGAAGAATAGCTTTGATCAGAAGTCAAAGCGGTCTGGTGGTAGGAGAAGCTGATCTGGTCGATTGCATCCCTTTGGATCTATCAGAATATGCCAACACATCAGACAAGCACATGGTGCCGAAAACAGAAATAGATTGTTTGCCATATCCTAGTACTTACACATGGGTCTTGACAAATTCGAAACGCTATCCCGAGCCGATAGAATACAAACATCCGTCGGGAGCTGTCATCTGGGTTAATCTTGATAATTGTTTATAAGCGAAAGGATGAAGATAATAATGATTGATACTAAGATTTTGCCAGAAGGTTATGTGATGAATTACGAGATCGACATGAAACATAATAAAAAACTCATTGTATGGATCAACATCATGTCGTTGGTATTGTTGTTGCCGTTCATACCATTCATTATCCGTTTCTTTTCGGATGTGATGAACGCCTCGATGACAAAGCTCTATTGGCTTACGCTTCTTGTCTTGGGACTGTTCTTGATGATCATCATCCATGAAGCCATTCATGGTCTGTTTTTTCATGTTTTTACCAAATCCAAAGTCAAATACCAGTTTCATGGTTGGGCGTTCAGTGCTTCCGCTCCCGGTCATTATCTTTCCAAATGGCAATATTTTGTTGTCGGGATAGCGCCGGCGGTTATTCTCGGCACGCTGTTTCTGGTATTTTGTTTTGCCAGTGATATCTATTTGGCCGGATTCGCCGTCACTATGCTCGGTATGCATTTTTGTAGTTGCATCGGGGATTTTTATGTTATTTGGAAACTCATGAAATATCCAAAAGACGCCATGGTCAGAGATACCGGAGTCGGCATGGAATTTTATGTCCGGGAACAATGATTCAAAAATAAGAGGTGAGCAAGATGCGTTCGGAACAAGAAATATACGACTTGATCTTGCATATTGCGAAAGAGGATGAAAGGATCAGGGCGGTTTATATGAACGGATCGAGAACAAATCCGGAAATCGCCATAGATGATTTTTGTGATTACGACATCGTGTATGTCGTCACAAACACTTTGCCATTCATCAAGGATAAAACCTGGCTAAAGATCTTCGGGGAATTGCTGATGCTCCAGGAACCGGATTCAAACGATCTGGCTTTCGGTCAAAAAAATGATCCCACCAGAAGTTATGCTTGGTTGATGCTTTTCAAGGATTTTGTCAGAATCGATCTGCAAATTCAAAGTATCGAAGCCATGCAGGAGGAATACGGGCTTGACAGTTTGACCGTTCCTTTGTTTGACAAAGATGGGATATTGCCAAAAATTTCGCTTTCTAACAATCGGGATTATTTAATCAAAAAACCGACGAAAGCAGAATATGCCGGATGTTGTAACGAATTTTTTTGGTGTCTCAACAATGTTGCCAAAGGCATTGCCAGAGACCAAATGCCTTATGTCATCAGAATGTATTACGAAACCGTTCATAAGGAACTAAACCGGATGCTTGCCTGGCATATTGGCGTGACAAATGATTTTGCCGTTTCTGTCGGCAAATGGGGCAAGTACTTTAACAGATATTTGTCCGAAGATTGCTATAACCGGTACCTTCTTACAATCCCGGACGGTAACTACGATCATATCTGGAAAGCCATTGAGGAATCCTGCCGGATTTTCCGAAATACTGCCAAATCCGTGGCAAAATATCTTGGTTGCACATACAATGAACAGGATGATAAAAATATGATGGAATACCTTGATTTTGTCAAGGCGAGATTATAAAGAGCTGGAAGTGGGTCTGTTGTTCTATCATTGTTCTTCGGTTGCAAGAATCAAAGATTTGGAGCCGAATACTCCGAATTATTTTGATAAACCTCGTCTTGTGTCCATGACAACCTTGTTGCCAATGGCGCTTTTTTACGGTATCAGTCATTTCGAGTACACCTATGGGTATAACAGAGAAAAGAAATTGTACTACATGGAACATTTTCCCGACGCTCTGGAAAAATTATATAGCGGAAAGAAAGCATTTCTTTATCAATGCGAAGACAAAGACAATTACGAAAAAACAATGATTCCGAATGAGTTTGTCAGCAGGTCTTCGGTTCACGTGATTGGGGTTGTGGTAATAGAAGATCTTTATGAAGAAATCCTGAAACAGGAAAAGCTTGGCAACTTGATAATCATCAGGCACCAAGATCTCAACAATGAAAATCGTGAATGGATAAAAAATGCAGAGACAGAAGTCATTTTGAAGAAAGGCTTGCTTGATCAAAAATCCGCTTTCTCAGAATATATGAGAATGACTTATCCGGACAGTTGGATTCTGGCTGAAACAAGGACAAAATGTGCAAAGTAAGAAAGCGGCGATGCCGCTTTTTTATTACCTGAAAACAAAAAGACAATATCGTTTGACATTCCGGAAAAGGTATGCAAAAATATAGATGATCATCAATATAGATGAATATCTATATAAGGAGGCGCATCATGGAAAATCAAATGGCGGAGGCTTTTAGAGCCCTGTCGGATCCGAACCGGCTTTTGATCATGAAACTATTACTCGAAGGCGAATCATGCGGTTGTACTCTCATTAACAGTTTGCCGATATCCCAGCCCACCTTGTCATATCATTTGCGAATGTTGTCAGCATCCGGGCTTGTCACCAGCCGCAAGGAAGGAACCTGGAACAAGAATTTTGTGAATAAGGAAAAAATCAAAGAAACCATCAAATATCTTGAAGAACTCCTGGAGACTAAAAAAACATGCAAATTATAAAAGACATCTTTGCCTGGATGAATGACCAATTACTGAAAATGTTATGGCTTGATGACATAGTCAAGTGGCTGTTTGGCCGTGTCTTCGGAATATCCGAAACATCCGCCGCTTATTCATTCCTCACATTTTTCTTTTATGACGTGATAAAGATTCTGATTTTGCTTTCCGTGCTTATTTTTATTTCTTCGTGGATCCAGTCGCGGTTCACGCCGGAAAGAAGCCGGGCTATCATGAGCAAATTCAAAGGACTTCCCGCCAACATCATCGGCGCTTTGCTTGGAACCGTGACACCGTTTTGTTCCTGTTCCTCGATTCCGATCTTCATTGGTTTCACCAGAGCCGGATTACCGGTAGGCGTGACATTTTCCTTTCTAATATCATCCCCGCTTGTCGATCTTGCCTCGGTGGTTTTATTGGCAAGTATCTTCAACTGGAAGATTGCCATTGCTTATGTTTTGGTGGGGCTTATCATTGCCGTTATCGGCGGTACGCTCATCGGTCTTTTCAAAATGGACAAATATGTGGCCGACTTCGTGAAAGCAGATGGCGAAGTTGCGATGGAAGAAATGCCTGAAACTGTAATGACCAAAAAAGAAAGAGCTAAATATTCTTGGCAACAAGTTACGGATATCGTTAAAAAAGTATGGCCTTATCTTCTGATAGGGGTCGGCATCGGAGCTTTGATTCATGGATTCATTCCCCAAAATTGGATCGAAGCCGTACTCGGTGACAACAATCCCTTCTCGGTGTTGATCGGAACAGCGGTCGGAATTCCGATGTATGCGGATATTTTCGGTACATTGCCGATTGCCGAAGCTTTGGTCTTGAAAGGCGTTGGCATCGGAACAGTGCTTTCCTTCATGATGGCCGTCACTGCTTTGTCGCTCCCTTCGATCATCATGCTGAGAAGAGTCGTAAAGCCGAAACTGCTCTGGACATTCGTCGGTATCATCACCGTTGGTATCATTGCGATGGGATATTTATTCAATGCTTTTTACATCTATCTTGTCTAGAAAGGAGGAAAGAATAAATGAAAATTATTGTTATGGGCGGCGGATGCGCCAACTGCAAACGTCTGCTCCAAATGGTCAATCACACAGTGGAAAAACTCGGGATTGATGCCGAAGTCTCATATGTGACCGATTTTGCCGAAATAGCCAAATCCGGAGTTATGAGAACACCGGCGCTTTTCATCGACGGAAAACTCCTGTCAGCAGGACCGGTTCCACCTTTATCGGAAATCGAAGAAATGATCGCCAAAGCCAATAAATAAACGAAAAAACCCGATTTATCCGGGTTTTCTTTATAAAAAGGTTGTCATTGTTTTCGCTAGATACTAAAATATTATTGTCAAATGGAGGCGAGCAAAATGATAAGTTATCGCAAGGAACTATGGTTTCATACCGAAGCAAGACGCGAGTTTGTCAATATCACAAAGCAGGTTTCTGGATGCATCAGGGAAAGTAAAATAATGGAGGGTTTGGTGCTGGTGAATCCGATGCATATCACAGCCAGTGTCTTCATCAACGATGACGAATCCGGTTTGCATTCAGACTTCGAGCGATTCTTAGAAAAGATTGCTCCGGAAAAACCCTATGGCCAATATGCCCATAACGGTTATGAGGACAATGCCGACGCCCATATCAAAAGACAAATTTTCGGGCGGGAAGTTGTTTGTGCCGTCACTAACGGGAAACTCGACTTTGGTCCCTGGGAACAGATCTTCTACGGGGAATTTGACGGAATGCGTGACAAAAGGGTTTTGGTCAAGATTATCGGAGAATAAAAAGGTTCGCCTGATGGCGAACCATTTTTTTAGATAAACAGATTGTGGTTGGCTTCCGTCGTGTCCGCTAGATAGGTAGCTACTCCGGCGATTTCGATGCCGTCCATCAGTTCTTCCTTTTTGATGCCCATGATGTCCATCGACATGGCGCAAGCAGTGATCTTCACACCCATCGACATGGCATTTTTCATCATGACCTGTAAGGAATCGACATTCTTTTTCTTCATGATAGCCTTGATCATCTTGGAACCCATGCCGGCCATGTTCATGTTGGAAATCGGCAGTTTGTCGACGCCACGAGGCATCATCTTGCCAAACATCTTTTCGATGAAGGTTTTCTTGACTCTGACTTTTTTTGGTTTGCGTAGGATGTTAAGACCCCAGAAAGTGAAGAAGAGCGAAACCTTTTTCCCCATGGCGGCTTTTCCCTGGGCGATTATGAAGGCAGCGATGGCTTTGTCCAAATCCTGACTGAATACGACGATGGTCGTGTTTTCCTTGTCCGATGTCACAAAGTTTTCTACGGGTTTGCTTGCCTTTGCAATTCCTTTGCGGACGAGGGCGGTGATTACTCTGTCTTCGGTTTTCAGATCGAGAACGGTGTTACCGGTCTTTTCGGCCCATTTCCAGATGTCTTTTTTGAATCCGGGATCGGAAGCCTTGATTTCTAGGACTTCGCCTTCCTTCATTGTTTCGAGGTTTTTGTAAACCTGGACGATCGGACCCGGGCATTGGAGACCGCAGGCGTCGACGGACAAGGTGATTTTCGGATTGGTTTCGTTTTCCATGGGTTTTTGTTCCTCCTCGATTTTCATGGTGCCGGCATCGTCGATTGCTTTGGATCCGGCGTCGTGAGCGGGATCGAAGACGATCTGGTAGGTTTTGTATCCGCCGTCAAGGTTCTTGACCTTGAAGCCGTTTTGCATGAGAATCCTAGCGGCGATATAGCCGCGGATTCCGGCCTGGCAGTAAAGGTATATGGTTTTTGTTTTCGGTAATTTTCCGAGATTGTTTCTCAATACGGAAAGGGGAATGTTCACAGATCCGGGAATGGTTCCCAGTTCATGCTCGATTGTTTCCCTGGCATCAAGGAGGAATTCCCCCTCTCTGACGAGCTCGTCGACATCGTACCACTGGAATGTTTCCACTAATCCTTTCAATATGTTTTCAGCGACAAAGCCGATCATATTAACCGGGTCTTTTGCGGATGAGAAAGGAGGGGCATAGGAAAGTTCGAGATTCTTGAGTTCGGTTATTTTCATTCCGGCCATCATGGCGGTAGCGATGACATCGATGCGTTTGTCGACGCCTTCCATTCCGATAGCTTGAGCCCCTAGTATTCTTTCCGTTTCCGGATCGAAAAGGACTTTCATCGATATGGTGGAAGAACCCGGGTAGTAACCGGCATGCGAACCCGGATGGGTATGGATGATGGAATATCTGACCCCGGTAGATTTCAGCTGTCTTTCGTTGTTGCCGGTCGTACCTACCGCCAGGTCGAATACTTTGGCAATGGCCGTTCCCATTGTTCCGGGATAAATTTCATCGATGCCGCAGATATTGTCGGCGACGATTCTCGCCTGCTTGTTGGCAGGTCCGGCAAGCGGAATCATGGTCTTTCCTTTGTTAACGAAGTCGACGACCTCAATCGCATCGCCGATGGCATAGATAAAGGGATCCGATGTCAAAAGGTGTTCGTTTACGATGATACCACCGCGAAGTCCGGTTTCCAGATTGGCGGTTTTTGCCAACTGGTTATCCGGTTTGACTCCGATCGAGAGAATCGTGATATCGGAATCAAGGACTTTTCCGCTGGTGAGCTGGACTTTTTTCCCGGCTTCTTGGAAGGACTTGACACCGTCTTTCAAAATCAGGTTGACTTCTTTTTCGGCTAGATGTTGATGGACAATCTGGGCCATTTCATAATCGAGCGGAGCCATTACCTGGTCGGCCATTTCTACGATTGTGACGTCAAGACCCTGATGTTTCAAATTCTCCGCCATTTCCAGTCCGATGAATCCTCCGCCGATTACGACGGCTTTATGCGGATGATTATTGGTGATGAATCCCTTGATGTCGTCGGTATCGGGAATGTTTCTCAAAGTGAAAAGATTTTTCGCTTCCAAAATTCCTGGAATCGGCGGTTTGACCGGATAGGCTCCGGTGGCAATCACCAGAAAATCATAGTTTTCTTTATAGGTGTCGTTTGTTTTATGGTTTGTCACGGTAACGCTTTTGTTTTTGGCATCAATCGACGTGACTTCCGATAAAATCCTGATGTCCAAGTTGAATTTTGTTTCCATGTCTTCGACGCTTTGAACGATCAAAGCGTCGCGGGAACCGATGGTGCCACCGATATAGTATGGCAGCCCGCAGTTGGCGAAAGAGATGTACTCGCCTCTTTCGAACATAATGATTTCCGCTTTTTCATCCATCCGGCGCAATCTGGCTACCGTAGATGCTCCGCCGGCCACTCCGCCGACGACAAGAATTTTTTTACCCATAAAAAGACCTCCCTTTAACGCTATAATCATACTTTTTTTCCGTTAAATTGTCAAAAACAATGCTTAAATTTTTGGTTAATTAAAAAGATTCGCAAAAAAGCGAATCTTTATGTCCGAATATAAGTATTATTTTAGCTGGCGACTTTTGCCAGCATAGCGCCAATCCGGTATTTTTTACCGACAAGATTCCATATGGCGAGAAAAGCGGCATGAACGGGAAGATATATCGCTCCTAGCTGGAAACAGTAAAGATTGGTATCGTCCAGCAATGGTCGGTTTATACACATTGCTTCTCCATATCCAAGCACTTTAATGAGAAAAAGTCCGTAAACAAGATATAGGGCTAGTCCCAAAACGGCATAATGCCATTTAAGGAACATTGGTTTCAAATATCCTGTTGTCAACATGACAACAACCAGAAAGACCATGACCGTATGATGGGCAAGCCCGGAGATCGTCATCGGATAAAAAATGGAATCGGCTTGTCCGATGAAATCGGGATAAGCCAGAGTGGCCAATCCGCCAAGCAGTCCGATATAAGCCACACAGTGGAAGACCGGATGATCCTTTTTCAGAAATATAGCTGCCAAAGCCAATACTAGACTCGATGTTCCGCAATATGATCCCGGCAGAAGTTCATTGAATCCGTCTCTCAAAATAGCGATGCTGAGGCGGTTCCAAATGATCATGATTAGCAACAAGCCACCAATCAGCCTGATTGCCAAAGCCAATTGCTTTTCCGTCTTGACATGGCGGTTGATCAGGAAAAAGCCCATTCCCATTAAAACGATGACAACAAATAGATAAATAATATGTTCCGGCCCATAAATATGAGGCATGATGCCCACCTCCCCCGTGGTTTCATACTCGTGTATTATAGTAGTACTGTTATGCTAGACCAAGAAAAACCGTGTCTTTGACAGACACGGTTATTTTGTAATCAATCTCGGTTTGTCTGGGTGCTGTAATAAGCGTAATTGACATATTCGAGCCTGACGATCAGTTCCTCGCAGGCTTCCTGGAAACTGTCAATGTAATCGTCGTCCACGGATATGCTCGAGTAATCAATGTCAATTCCGTCGTTGCTGTAAATGATGTTGTTGAAGAGGCCGGACAGTTTGTGCGAATAAAACACCTGCATCTTCCCGGAAAAGATTGAATCTCCCAAGTAAATGTTCTTATCATAGGAATATCCCAATAAATCAAGTAAAGTGGGAACGATGCTGTATGGGGAAGTGAAATCCTCGATCGAAGTAGAGTCGCTTCCGGTATTTTCAAGATAAGCCTGGGTCAGGGTTTTGTTGTATATGCAGAAGAACGTGTGATACATTTCCATGTTGTAGTATTCGTTTCCCGAATCGGCATACATCTTAGTGGATAGATCATGATAGTAAACATTGTGATCTCCGTAAAGGATGATGACCGTATTGTCCAACATATTGTTGTTTTCCAGTTCCTCAAGCAGCCTTCCGACGGCGTCATCCAGATTCATCATGGCAGCCTGGTAGTATCTGATTTTTGAAGCGTCGGTAGCTTCTCCATTTGCTAGAACATTTGTCCACAATCCGGCATCCTCAGCGGCGTCGATTCTGGCAAAATAATTCTTTTCAGCAAAGCTTATGATGTTATTCCTTCCGCAATTGTAAGGACCGTGAGTCGACAAAGTCGACCAGAAAGCGTAAAACGGTTCTCCTGAAGATGTCAGGATTGGAAGGATCTTTTCGATTGTCTCGCTGTCCAAAGTGTAATCTCCGTTCCAGGTCCAGATGTCTTCCCCGGGATATAGATCGTCGTGCAGATAAATGTTTTCGAACCCGAGTTGGGGCAAAAGCGCGCCGCGCGAATAAAAACTCGGGACATTGTCGTGGAAATACATCGTTTCGTATGTATCAGCCAAAATATTTGGAACCGCGAATGGCATTTCATAGTCATAGGAACCTGGCAGGAAATTGATAGACGGATAATTGCCAGTGATCGCTGCGACTTCGGAAATGTTCGTTTTGTTTTCGCTGTAGTTGTTAGGGAAATACAAACCTTCCTGAGTCAGATCGTAAAGATGCGGGGTCAACACCTCCGATATACCGAATGGTTGCCCGGACTCGATCATGATCGTGATGACATTCATTCCTTCCAGAAGACCGAAATAATCCGTCTGGTCCGCATAGACGATATTGCTGGGGGTTTCGTTATTATCACCGTCATCGGTCAGGTTGTATTCCCGCAGGATGATGTCTTCCGCTTCCTTGGCATAATAACCTAAGGTTCCGTATTTTTCCAGGGAAGCCCGTTTAAAAGTCGTGATGTTGCTTTGGCTTTTATATTCCGATACTGAAGGAATACCGCTCGCAAACAGGGTGATTGCACACATGTTGATGACAACGAACATGAAAACCGTCTTAAGATGGAAACGATCAACCTTTTGCGGATGTTTTTTGAAATAAATGACCAACAGAATGTTAATTGTCAAAAAAAGAAGACAAAGGATTACGGAGATTATTATGCTGGGGATGGAAAGAAATGCGAAATTGAAAACAGTAGCTGCCTCGTTGATCAATTGGAGTTGTTGCAGCGAAAAAAGATCGTAGTAGATATCGTACATTGTCACATTGATCATGAACAAGGCGATGACGATTCCGTATATGAAGGAATAAATTACCAAACTGACGACATTCGATCGGAAAAGAATGGCAATCGAACCGATGATCAAAGCCATTATTATGTCAATATATAGAAATTGTGAGAAAGTTGTGAAGCCTACCCAACGGAAAGTGATAGCTTCCGTTAAAAGAAAAAAGAATAAAAAGACAAGAAAGAGGCTTCCTTTTTCCCTGATGATTCTCGACATCCAGCATGCCCCCGTTTCATATTCTCATATTATAACATATTTGAAGCGCTAAATATTGGAAAAGGTTTTTGTTTTAATGAAAAAGGTTTCCTAAATAAGGAAACCTTCTTTGCATGTCAGGCTTTCAGTCGCATTTCAAGTTCCGATAACTGTTTTCCAAGTTCTTGCGGTAAGGTGTCGCCATAAAGTTTTTCGTAGTAATCGCGGATCGAAGCAGCTTCATTTGTCCAACTGTTTACATCGACATCCAACAGCTTTTTGAGGTTTTCATCTGATATATCCAAGCCTTCAAGATCCAAATCTTCCGGTCTTGGTACGTAACCGATCGGAGTTTTCTTGGCATCGGCTAGATTATCCCGACGGTTGAATATCCATTTGAGAACTCTGATGTTCTCGCCGTATCCGGGCCATAAAAACCGGCCTTCCGGATCTTTTCTGAACCAGTTTACATAATAGATACGCGGAAGTTTGTCCTTGTTGGCCAGTTTACCCATCTCAAGCCAATGATTTACATAATCGGCGATGTTGTAACCGATGAACGGCAACATGGCAAACGGGTCGCGTCTGACTTTTCCTATATCGTTGGAAATCGTCGCGGCCGTAATTTCGGAACCCATGATGGAACCAAGAAACACACCATGGTTGAAATCAAAACTTTCATGCACCAACGGAATGGTTGAAGGACGGCGCCCACCGAAAAGCATGGCGGAAACCGGGACTCCTTCCGGGTCTTCCCAGTTATTGGCGATTGATGGACAATTAGCCGCCGGAGCCGTGAAACGGCAGTTGGGATGTGCGGCCTTTCCCCCTGATTCAGGCGTCCAGTCGTTGCCATGCCAATCAATCAGGTGATCGGGAGCTTTTTTTGTCATTCCTTCCCACCAGACATCGCCGTCGTCTGTCAAGGCGACATTTGTGAATATGGTATCATTCTTGATGGATTCCATGGCATTGGGATTCGATTCCCAGGATGTTCCGGTGGCGACTCCGAAGAAACCGGCTTCGGGATTGACGGCATAGAATCCGCCGTCCTTGCCAAGTCTGATCCAAGCGATGTCGTCGCCGACTGTTTCGGCAACCCATCCCGGCAGGGTCGGTCTAATCATCGCCAGATTGGTTTTCCCGCAAGCGCTTGGGAATGCTCCCGTGATATATTTGGTTTCACCTTCAGGCGAAGTTAATTTCAGTATCAGCATGTGTTCCGCGAGCCAGTTTTCTTTACGGGCCTGGTTGGAAGCTATTCTAAGGGCAAAACATTTTTTACCGAGTAAGGCGTTGCCGCCATAGCCGCTGCCAAAGGACCAGATCATGTTGTCTTCCGGAAAATGGGATATGTATTTTTCTTCGATCGGGGCGCAAGGCCACAAGGGATCATTATTGCCTTCATTTAACGGATAGCCGATCGAATGCAGGCATTTGACGAACTCGGTGCCTTTGTCGATCATTTCCATGATTTTGTCGCCGGTCCTGGTCATGATATGCATGTTCAGGGTGACATAGGCGCTGTCGGTCAATTCGACTCCCAGTTTGGAAAACTTGGAACCAACGGGTCCCATCGAGAAGGGGATCACATACATAGTGCGGCCCTTCATCGAATTATGGTATTTTTCCCACATTGTCGGTTTGAGAATCTTGGGATCGATCCAATTGTTGGTAGGCCCGGCATCCTTTTCTTCGACTGACGATATGAACGTGCGTTGTTCTACGCGGGCGACATCGGACGGATCAGTCCGGAACAAAAGGCAATTTGGCCGTAATTTTTCATTGAGCCGAATCGCTTTTTTGTCATCGACCATGCTTTGGGCCAGTCGGTCATACTCGTCTTTGGTACCATGCCAAAGAACCACCTTGTCGGGGGAACACCAAGCGGTTATTTCCTCCAGCCATTTTTCAAGTTCGTTGTTTTTCATCTGCTTTCTCCTTGTCATTAAGAATCATTTGGTGCGATAACTTGTTTTATCGATCGTAAAATGATAATATAATTAATTGAAACGAGGTATAAAAATGGAAATAGAAAATAAAAGCATAGCTCTTCTGATCGACGCGGAGAACATTTCTCCCGCATATATCGAAATCATCATCGACGAGGCCAACAAATACGGCAAGATCAACTATCGCCGGGTATACGGGGACTGGACAACGACGCAGCTCAATACCTGGAAACAAAGAATCAGCGAATTCGGATTGACTCCGGTCCAGCAGTATTCCTATACATCGGGAAAAAACGCTTCCGACTTCACACTGATAATCGATGCCATGGACATTCTTTATTCCGGGAAAGTCAACAGTTTCTGCATTGTCTCGAGCGACAGCGATTTTACCAAACTGGTGACTAGGCTGAGGGAAGACGACATGTTCGTGTTCGGGATGGGCGAAAGCAAAACGCCGATTTCTCTTGTCAACTCTTGCGAGACGTTTTCCTATCTCGATAAGATGGTTGTGCCCGAACACCCGGAAATAACCCCTTGTACTGATAAGAAAGATGATGACAAGACATCAAAGAAGAAAACCAATGGAAAGTCCGAGAGTTCAATTCCGCCGTTATCCAAGATCAAGGCGGAACTCAAAAACATCATTAATGACAATATGGAAGATGACGGATGGGCTTATTGGAGCCTGATCGCCCAACTGTTCCAAAGAAAGTTTCCGGGATTTCATCCCCGCAACTACGGTAGTAACATGCGTCCGTTGAACTTCTTTGAAAAGATGGAAGAGTTCGAAGTCAAGAAGATCAACACGGTCATCCATATTCGCAACAAAGCCTAGATTCAAGCGGTCCTCTGGACCGCTTTTTTTATTGTTTGATCACCTTGTCGATATAATGGGAATTCATCAGGTGCAACAAACCCGGGTAATTGACGTCGAAGGCAATTATGTCTCCCGGTTTGTGGCTTCCTTCTGACAATCCGACAATCAAATGATCGCTGCTGCCGCCGATAATCGAAACCGATTTATCCTTGGGAGTCAGATTTTCTAGGATGACATCTTGTTTGCCGATCGCCAGAATAGCTCTTGTCATGGTTCCTTGGTCGGGGATATTGGGTTTTTCCCCAAATGAATTCATACCAATCACTCCGATCGGGTAACTCGGTTTTTGTTTGAGTTCGACGATTTCGGCTTCCAGAGTGAAAATGTCTTTATATAGGCCTTCGAGATAATTGCCATAAGCCGTTTCCCTGCCCATGTAGACGATTTCCCCGAAGCGGAGATTGTTGATGTCTTTCGGAACATTTCCGGATTCCAAAAGAACAAAAGAAGAAGAATTACCACCGGAAATAATATCGAGACTGATCGAGAATTGAGTCTCGATCTTGGTTTTTATATTGACGAGTTCCGTTAGATTTTCCACTGTCGGGATCACACCGCCATAACACGTAAGATTGGTTCCAATGCCTTTGAGATGAATGTTTTTTAAAGTAAGAATCTGTTTGACTGTTGGTAAGTAATCATCCATGAAGAAAATACCTTCCCGTAAGTCGCCAAGATCGAACATCAAGATGATATCATGGATCTTGTTCTGTCTTTGGGCCGCTTCGTTTAAAGCCTTGATAGTTTCAAGTTCGGAATTTAGCGACAGATTTGCATAACGGACCGTTTTTTCCGCCTGGCTTGGTGAAGGGATTCTTAACAAGCATTTTGGCTTGGATATATTTTGAAATCTTTCAAGGTTTTCCAGACGGGAATCGCCGATGTAATCGAATTCATTTTGGGCGAGTATCTCGACAATCGGAAGAAAACCGGCGAATACCTTTACAACCAGAATAGTCGATGATATTCCGTGTTTATGGCATAAAGACAATACCTTTTCGGTATTGCTTTTTAGTTTTTTCACATCGATTACAAGTTGTGGATACATGGTATCACCCGATTCCGAGACTTTTTTTAAGAAGCGTGGTGGCAGCGCTTGGATGCTTGTGAGACAATACTCCGCAAGCCGCCATGATATAGTCTTTGTCAATCAGAATTTTGGCATCCGGATTTGGCTTCATCATAGTGTCGCTGGCTTGAAGTAAAACAGTGGAGATGATATTTTTTCCGTCCAGTTTGGCAAGAACACCGCCGGTGCCGATAACATATTTTATGGCGGAAAGGTCCTTTCCCTCCGCCATGGTTGTTTTGCCGCTGGCGCCGTAAAGACTGATGTATTTTCCCGCATGTCTTTCTAAACCGTATTTCAGGGCTTCTTTGGCAAGCCGCATGACCATATCATAATGGGATTTTACGGGTATTGCGAGATAACCGGCGAGCATGGATTCAAGTTGGGATATGCTGATACCTAAATCACTGGCGAGTTTTTCTTTACCGATCATCTTGATGATGTTGTCATGATTTACGTATACTCCTAAATCGCCTTCAACCGTCCGTTTGGCAAACGGTTCCGGTCCAAGCATGATTTTTTCGTTTCTTTCGCTTCCATTGGTCACCGAATGGACATCGGTGGTGGCACCGCCGATGTCGAATGTGACTAGGTCGCCTATCTCGGCATACATGAGCAATGCCGCATCCATCACGGCTCCGGGAGTCGGAATGATGTTTTCACTGATCATTTCCCGGACTTTTTCCATTCCGGGCGCTTTGATGATGTGTTTTTCAAAGACTGATTGAATTATTTTTCTGGCTTCGTCTGTTTCCAGTTCGTCTATCCTTGGATATACGTTTTTTGTCAAAAACAGATAATCGCTTTGTCCTTCTTTTACAAATATGTTTGCGATAGTTTGTTGGTTTTGAATGTTTCCGGCATAGATGACGGGAATTGAAAGATGCAATCCGGCGATTATGGTTGCATTTGCGATAGCTGTGGCGGTTTCGCCGTAATCGACGCCTCCGGCGATCATGATGATGTTCAGATTGCTATTGGTGATATAGTTGATGTCTTCGTCCTTTAGCATGCCGGCGCTGACTAACTTCAGATTGGCTCCAGCGCCTAGAGCGGCTTCCCTTGCCGCTTTCACCGTCATGTCGTAGACTAGACCGTGAACGCTCATTTTAAGTCCTCCGGCAGCACTTGAACAGGCAAAAGTTTCCTTGGCTTCAAGTTCTAAAATACCAAGTTTTTGTTTCAAATCGATAATTGCATTGGTCAGTCCTAGGTTGACATCGCCTTCCAAAACCGTAGTCGGAGCGAATCCCTGACCTAAAAAAACCGGATTGCAGTCCAGCTTGTCAAAAGCGCTGATGACGGTCGTTGTGGATCCGATTTCGGCTACCAATGCGTCGATTTTCACTTTTTTATCAGTTCCTTATGTCTTTTTACGAGATAACTGGCCACATCTTGTCCTTTTGTTCCCCGGCTGAAACCTTGATCCATACCTTGTTTGATAGCCGTGTCCGGAACAACCTGGGTACCGCCTGCGATCATGATGATTTTGTCACGAACGCCTTTTTCAATGGCGTAATCATTGGCTTTTTTCATATTGCGATAATGGATGTCGTCATGAGAAATGATTGTCGACAGAAGAATTGCGTCGGCTTTTGTTTCGATGGCCGCATCCACCAGTTTGGCGATCGGAACGGAAGTTCCCAGATAAATGCACTTGATCCCGTATTTTTCGATGCCGCCATGCTTGATATCAATGATTTCCCGTAATCCGACGGAATGTTCGTCTTCGCCGACAGTTCCGGCGACGATCGTCAAAGGATGAAGAGAAACGTAATCACGGATTTCCTGATCGGTTAAAAGATCAGGCTTTTTCGGCAATGTCAGGGTCAAGAGATCAATATCGAAATTCACGGTTCCTTTGACTTGGATTCTGGTTGCCTCGGCCGGATGCAAGATTTCCGTGTGAATGACTTCGGCATCGGAAAGGTTCATCCTTTTGGCGATTTCGATGCCGGCGGCTTTGGCATAATCCGATCCGCAAGGTAATGTCAGATCAATTACTACAACACCGTCGCCAAGCCACTCTACTTCCGGCTTAATCATTGAGGAATCTCTGTATTTGGCGGTTTCCCCCATCCTTATATACACATTGTCCTCATTATCAAGTTCGTCTATATACTGGATTTTCTCTCGGTTCTCAAAAGTGGATCCGCCAATTAGTACGGCTGGATTGTCGTTTGATGACAAATTGTATTGACTTACGTTGTTGTATCCGAAATGAGACGGAACCGGGGCGAAATAATCTTTATCGCGCTCATATACGGTATCGGCACCAACACCGCCATTTAAATTTCGGCTGATGCCATCGCCGTTTCGTTCCGGATAGATGCCGGAATCAATGAAGAACCCCTTTTGGACAGCTTCGAAATAGCCGCCTTCAGCCAGTAGTTCTTCAAAGAATAATACGGCTCTTTCCTTGAGTTCGCGTACTTTTGCTGGTAAAATGCCGTCTTTTTTTATTTCCACCATCTCTTTGAGCCCGTCCATTCCGACAAGAGCTTGTTTGGCTGTATCGCAGGCTTCGACATTGAACATATGCCAGGGCACGTTGCGTCCTTCATCGGGAGTGATTGTTGACTGGATGTCTGCGCTTGTCAGTTTGGATATCATCATGTTGAGAACATGGGTGACAGTAGCTTCCCTTGTCGATGATTCCATGTATTTCGTATTCATCTGGGCGCGGAAACGATAACCTTCGAAAAAGTCTCTCAACGCCACTGCATAAGGAAGATTCACTTTGAGGTCCGGCGCAGGAACAGCGGTCGGAGGCACGGTTGAAAGAGCGATATTTTCTTTTTTCATTCCGGATTTAACGGAAAACAGACTGTTGATGGCATGCTGGACCATTAGTTCCGGCATAACTTTCCATGCCACCATGGCAGTGGCGTTGGCATTGTGGGCTCCGTCTATTTGTAACATATCGGCTCCGGCCATAATCTTTTTCGATTCGGCGGCGTCGACAAAAGACCGCACCATGTTGATGTTGCGGTATAAAACATTATATTGAGGATCCTGGTGGGCGCCGTTCACGCCTTCTTCCGCAAACATGACTGCGATATCCGGTCCGGCGACTCCTGATACATAAGAATGATAATTGATCGGCCGTCCGACTTCATCTTCGATCATGTCGAGCGCTTTTCTTTGCGCCCGGATTTGTTTGCGGGAGATCGGAACGCCACCGATACCCTGAGGAGTTCCTTCGATCAATCCGTCGAAATGAGATTGCCCCGCTGTCCGGATCACCATGATGTGGTCGGCTCCGTGCCACGCAGCCATCCGCATTCTGCGAATGTCATCCTCGAATCTTCCGGAGGCTATCTCAGTGGTGATTACCTGGATCGGTTGCGGGTCGATATTTCCAAAATATTTGGCAGCCGGTAATGGAACATAGTTTTTGAGCGATGCGGAAGTATCGCTGTATTTCTGGTTGTCGAAGATTTGACCGGGCACGGGCTTTCTCCATGTCCATCCGTGGCGACGGGGAGTGTATTTGTCAAGGTCTTTGAAAATTTCATCAAGCGATATCTTGTCGTTTGGTTTCATGACTTTTTTACCCCGAAACTTTCGCTGACTAATGACCACCCGGAGTCTTTCATCAATTCCAGGCCGGCGTCTCTGATACCGATGTTTTTGATTTGGGAATAGCGATAAACGACATGTCCGGCGCCTTTACCCATCAGTTGGTTTTGGATGGTTTTCTCGACTATGGCTTTAGCTTCGATACTGGAAAACCCCATGCGAAGAAGAACGGAACGTTCGATTGCCGGAGAAGTGTTTTTTTGTGCAAGATTGATCAAGGGATCAACAGCTTTTTCGGCCAATGTCCAAAAGTAATTTTTTAGTTCATCATCAGTAAGTTTTTTTAGATGAATACTCCTGGATTCATAATCGTCCGGTCTGATAGTTTTTTTGTCCATCTTCATTCCTCCATTCCGATACCGAGATTGGAAAGTGTGTTTTTGACGAATTCTTCCGTTGCCCTTGTTTCGTCTACCAAAAATTTTATATCGGATTTTGCGAGCGAATCATGTTTTTTGACGGCGTTATGGATAAAAGAATCACGCAGTTTGCCAAGATCGAGTTCATCCGTTCTGAGAAGACTAAGGTCCGAAGGTAAAACAATTGATTGACCGGGAATTTCCTCGGAAGGATTGCCAAAATAGATATCGATACCGTTTTGTCTCGCGAAATCTAATTGAGCCTGGTGATGTTTTCCGGCTCCCGTGTATTCCGTTTCCTGGACTACAATGACTTCGTTTTCATTGAATTCCTTTGATAGTGCAAAAGCGGCGGCCAGGGAAATATTGCCGGCTGGACCGCGTTCGATTCCTTCTAACGCAGTCAGAGTCTCGGTGATGAAAAACACTTCGCCTTGATTGACTGTCACATAGCGATCCATGTAACGGAGCGGTCTTGCGGCCGATCGGGGAACGTCGCTCCGATCCGGCAAAGTAACGAAAGGAATGCCGAATCCGGTATGTCCGGTGGTAAAACTCTTACGATTGAAATCGTGATCGCTTGCCATGTGCAATCCTTTTAGATTGACGCTGGCCGCTATCATCTGGACTTTTCTGTCCGTTGCCTTTAAAACGCCTCTGGCAGTTCCGGTAAGATTTCCGCCTCCGGCATTTGTGACGACAATAGCTGACGGTTCCATTCCGGTGAGAGACAGGGAATCCTGGATTATTTCATATCCCAGTGTCTCGATTCCCGCCACGCTGAAAGGAGAATAAAGAGAAGCGTTGAAATATCCGGTTTCTTCCAATAAACGCAAGAAAGTGTAGAAAAGTTCCGGACCGACCGATAATTGGACGACTTCCGCTCCGTAAGCTTCGCAGGCTCTCGCTTTTTCGATGATTTCCGGCTGGCCTATCCCACGCGAATCGAAACATTCTTGGACGATAATGCACTTAAGTCCGTATTTAGCGGCTTGGGAAGCAACGGCGGCGCCATAATTGCCGGAAGTCGCGGCAATGACTCCCTTGTAACCTATTTTCTTCGCGTGATAACAAGATATCGAAGCCCGTCTGGCTTTGAAACTGCCAGAATCGTTTAGCGATTCGTCTTTGACGAAAATCCGGGCCCCGTATCCTTTAGGAGCGACTTTTCTCGCCAACATCGTCATGTTTTTCAGTTCTTTGAGAGGGGTGTTACCAACACCGCTCGCCTTTTGAATTTTCATGATTTCTTCCAGATCATATCCAGAATCGGACAACAATCTTTCATAATCGAAACCGATTTTACCGTTTTCATATTTTGAATAATCGATTCCGACCGATTTTTTCATAATCTCGTTTTTACGTTCGATCAATGCTTGATAACTCATGTCATTCATCTTCGTCACTTCCAAACACGGCATGTTTGACCATGTCGTCTATTTTGAGAAGTTCGGGGACGAAATTACCGAAATTATGCAGATAAGCCGGATTGGCTTTTATTAGAGTGCCTTCTTCGATCCGTCCTGTGCGCGTTTTGACTTTGACAATGTCACCTATCATTGCATCCGCAAGCAAAAATCCCTTTACCCACATTTCCAAAGGGACTTTTTTGGTGTCATCCGGTAGATTAGCCGTTCTTTCTTCTGGTTTGAGAAGTATTTTGTGGATTTGGACCCAGGTATTTTTTTCTACCATGACGGTCACTTCGTTTCGATCAGCTTGCGGACATCTCCGACGATAGCTCTCGGGACGGGAAGATCGATCATGGTCTTTAGCCCGGGATTGGCATTCAAAACAATAGGAATCATGTTGACGCAGATGGCGATGGTTCCAAGCCCGCCCTCGACTTCCGGAGTGTTGGCAAGATTGATGGGAGGAAGTCCGGCGATCTTTATGTAATCTCCGGTTGTGACTCCGCCTTTTGCCGGTTCGATCTGCTGGGGATGGTCAAGTTGGATTTCCATTCCGTTTTCCAACTCTGCATTTGCTTTCATTGCCACGCCGCAGACATTGCCTTTGGCAGCGAAACCATAAGGAGATTTACGGTCGATGTTGGTGATTATCGGCGTCATTGACTGATTGAATTTTTTAATGCTAAGGCCGATGGCATCGGCGATCATCATCGCCGATTCCCTGAAACCGACATGGCCGGCGATTTCTCCGGTCGCCTGTTTTTTGGTGAATTCCTTAGGTGTAAGTCCGACTCCCTGTTCCTGCATAACCGTTTCGCCAAAGGGAGAAAGGCTGTTTACACGGCTTATTTTCATATCGAAGACGTCTGTCATCACGCCAGTCAGGGCGATGGCAAGCAAATCCATCATCATTCCGGGGTTGACGCCGGTACCGAGTACGGTAACGCCGGCTTTTTTGGCCGCTTTGTCTAACTCTTCCGCCAATTCCGGTTCATTTGCCTTTGGATAGGCCATTTCTTCAGCAGTGGAAATAACGTCACATCCGGCTTCGATTAGTTTGATCAGTTTCGGAAAGGCTTTTTTTGTAAAGGAATCGGTAGCCAGTAAGGCGATTTCCGGTTTTGTTTCAGATAAAAGAGCATCAATATCGTCTTTTACTACGACATCGTGGTCGTAAGGATTGGTTTCCTTCAAAAGCGGAAAAATGCTTTTTCCTACAACATTCGGGTTGCGGTCGCAAATGCCTACAATGTCGAAACCTTGTTTGCGGATGATCATTCTGGCCATTCCCGAGCCCATGGCTCCGAAGCCCCAGATCAGTACTTTTACAGGATCTTTTCTCATATATTTATACCTTCTTTCAATTATGAATAAGTGTGCCGGCCATGCCGTTAACGGCTTCAACGGCTTCGTCCAAAAAGGCGATCACGGCCGTTCTTCCTTGTCTTGCTTCGACAAACTTGATGGCTGCCTCTACCTTAGGAAGCATACTGCCTTTATGAAAGTGGCCTTCTTTGATATATTTTTTCAGTTGAACGACAGATACATTGTCGAGTGATAACTCGTTTTTTGTACCAAAATTGATTTTCACTTTATCGATTGCTGTTAATATTACCAACATGTCACAATCAAGAAGATCGGCCAATTTCGCACTGGCAAAGTCCTTGTCGATGACAGCAGCTACGCCTTGGTAACCTTCTTTATCGCGTATGACGGGAATTCCGCCGCCTCCAACCGTTATAACAACACAACCTTGATTGACCAAGGTTTTGATTGAATCGATTTCAACAATATCGATCGGCATGGGGCTGGGAACGACACGTCGGTATCCGCGATTAGCGTCTTCCTTCATCACGTATCCTTTGGCTTTTGCTAATTCAGATGCATCTTCCTTGGAATAAAAAGAACCGATCGGTTTTGTCGGATTGGAAAAAGCCGGATCTTCCTTAGATACTTCAACCTGTGTCACGAGCGTGACTACCGGATTTTCCATT
This sequence comes from Bacillota bacterium, assembly GCA_035379945.1. Lineage (GTDB taxonomy): Bacteria > Bacillota_I > Bacilli_A > Izemoplasmatales > Hujiaoplasmataceae > JAAYZB01. The sequence continues at coordinate 57,210 of DAOSWG010000003.1, read as the reverse complement.
TTGCCGATGGACAATTCTTTTTTCAAAGAGGTCTGAAGATGATAGCCGATATATCCCTGACTCATGGCTCCACATTCCGGAAAAGGCATGCTTGGTTGCTTTGGGTCTGTCAGCGAAGCGGTTTCGAAAGCGAGATTGATCATACCCACCTGGGGACCGTTTCCATGGGCTATTGTCACTTGATGTCCCGTTTTGATTAAACTTGCGAGCGGTTTGACGGCAGAAGCAGCTTTTTGTATTTGTTCTTCCGGGTTATTTCCCAGAGCATTACCGCCTAAAGCAATGACTATTTTCATTATAAATCCTCCGCCAAGGAAGCGTACATGATAGCCTTGATAGTGTGAAGCCGGTTTTCAGCTTCGTCAAATACCACAGACTGTGGTGATTCAAAAACCTCGTCTGTTACTTCCATACAATCAATGCCAAATTTTTCAAAAATATCTTTTCCAATAATTGTATCTGTATTGTGAAAAGCAGGCAAACAATGCATGAAAATGGCTTTTTTGGATGCTTTATCCATAATTATTTTAGTTACTCTATATGGCTTCATCACTTCTATGCGTTTTTGCCATTCCGTATCCGCTTCTCCCATTGATACCCATACATCTGTGTAGACCACATCTGCGTCATTGGCTCCTATTGCAGGACTTTCTGTGAGCGTGATCGAACCTCCGGAACGACCCGCTATTTCTTGACACTTTTTTACAAGATTCTGATCAGGCCAGAATGATTTCGGAGCCACGGCCCGGAAATGCATTCCCATAATGGCACACCCGATCATCAGTGAATTGCCCATATTGTATCTTGCATCGCCGAAATATGCCAAAGTCAATCCTTCAAGATGTCCGAATTTTTCGCGAATAGTCATAAGATCAGCTAAAACCTGGGTTGGATGGTATTCATTTGTCAAACCGTTCCAAACAGGAACACCGGCATAAGCAGACAAAGTATCGACGATTTTTTGCGAATATCCGCGGTATTCAATCCCGTCATACATTCTTCCGAGTACTCTGGCGGTATCTGCGATGCTTTCTTTTTTCCCCATCTGTGATCCTGTTGGTCCTAAATAAGTGGCACCCATGCCAAGATCTAAGGCGCCAACTTCGAAAGCACATCTAGTCCTTGTCGAATCTTTTTCGAATAATAATACGACATTTTTACCCTTTAATGGGGTGAAATCTTTATTATGGTGTTTTTTATCTTTCAAATCGGTGGCAATATCCAACAATTCGTAGATTTCTGCCTGTGTGTAATCAAGTAACGTTTTAAGACTCCTGCCTTTGAAATTATTGCTCATTTTAATCCCCCGATCGTATTTTTTGACAAAAAAAAGATTTCAAATCCGTTTCAATTATAACATTAAAGCGCTTACAAATAAACATGTAAAAATAGAACATGACAAAAATAATTATAATAATAATTATATTGGTTTGAACACCGATATAAGAAGAAATAATCGATCGCACAAAATCACATGCATCAAAAACTATGTAATCACCTTTATTATATTGCGCTTATTGCTCAAAATGTGGTAGAATATATATAGAAAAGAAGTTAAGAAATCTAGATGAGCTAATAGATTTGTGCTTACAAACCTTTTTTTAATCTTATTATTTAAGGTTATTCTATCCTTATATTATATATATAACCAAATTTTTAATTAAAAAAGCCGATTATGTGAAAACAAAAATAACGATTTATCTTACAAAAATAACGGATGATTTCTTTCTTTATATATTTTCCACATATCTTCATCACACAAGAAAAAAATTGTCATTTTGCATTGCGAATCATTTTCTTTCATTGGTCGCTTTTTTGCGCTCAAAATAGCGCATTAAAAGTCGCAAAAATCGCACAAAATAGGGCAAAACTGGCATATTTTGTCTGAAAAGAAAGCGTTATCACAGAAAAAGTTCAGATAAAGTTATTGACTTTACTACCCCTATCATATATAACTGTTGTATATTCGGCAAGAATAAAATTTTAACGAGGAGAGAAGGATAATGAAAAAAGTATTAAGTGTAATCGTTTCATTAATGCTTGTTGTAACATTGTTCGCTTGCGGCACAACAACCGCCGGAGAAGAAACAACAACTACAACAACAGAGCGTCAACCACAGCAACTCGTTGTTGGTGTTCCTGAAATGAATGGCGAATTCATGTCAGGTTTCGGTAACAGCTCATATGACAACTATGTTAGAAGCTTGATTTATGGCTATGCGACATACGCTGTCACACCTGCTGGCGAAATCGTCATCAATGACACAGTAGTTAGCAATCTCGCAACATCCACGGATGATGACGGAAATAAAACCTATACATTCACGATTTATGATGACTTGTATTGGTCCGATGGCGTACAGATTACTGCTGAAGATTTCGTGTTCTCTGTTCTGTTCACCGCATCAGCCGACTGGAGAGAAGTTGGCGGAGCTGACACAACCTCAGGCGAAGGCTTGCTTGGTTATTCTGCTTACAACGATCCAGAAGGATCAACATCGGAAGGCATTTACTTCGAAGGTGTCAAACTGATCGATGAATACACATTCTCATTGACAATCGACGCTGCCGAGCTTCCTTATTTCTATGAGACCGCTTATGTGTCTTATGGACCAATGCCAATGCATGAACTCGCAATGGGATCCTGCTACATCGATTCAGACGAAACTGGTTCGACATTGTATTATGGATTCTTGAAAATCGCGAACATCGTTGACGTAGACGGCTATCGTTACTATCCGACTGTAACAGCTGGACCATACAAATTTGTCAGCTTTGTTAACCAAGTCGTAACCCTTGAACTTGATCCTCTGTTCAAAGGCGACTATAAGGGCGACAATGCCACAATCGACAGCGTAATCATTAAGAGAGTCAACCAGACATTGGATGTTGACTTGGTCATTAGTGGTGAAATCGATTTGGTCACCGGCGTTATCGAAGGAAGCAAAATCGAAGCTGCTGAAGCTGCTGCAACTGCAGAAACAAATTACTACAACCGTAATGGATATGGCTTGCTTGCCATGACATGCGACTTTGGCCCAACTCAGGATGAAAAAGTCCGTCAGGCTATTGCTTATATCACCGACCGTCAATATGTTGTTGACCAGGTTCTCGGTGGATACGGCTCGATCGTTTACAGCGAATACGGATTGGCACAATGGATGTATCAGGATAGCGAAGAATGGGTAGAAGACAACCTCAATACCTATGACTTCAGCATCAGTGCAGCCAATGCTCTTCTTGATCAGACAGAATGGAAATATGAATCTGATGGTACAACTTTGTGGGATGCTACGAAAGCTACTTCCGACAATGCATACTACAGATACAACGCCTCTGGCGATCGTTTGGTAATTAAACATTTCGGTACTGAAAACAATACCGTTACCACATCACTCCGCGACAAATTCATGGTCAATATGCCTCTGATTGGTGCAGAATACACGATCACGATCGGCACATTCGACACACTTCTTGACCACTATTACTTTGGCTTCGATCTTGGAGAAGACAGAACTTACTGCTTGTTCAACCTTGCTACCAACTTTGGAACCACTTACGATCCATATTACAGCTGGCATTCAGACTTCCTTAACACCTGGATCAACAGCCAAGGAATGGACAATGAAGATCTCGACGCTCTGATTGTTGCTATGAGAGAAACCGAACCTGGAGACAATGAAACTTACCTCGGCTTGTGGAGACAATATCAGGCTTTGTGGAATGAACTTATTCCGAACGTTCCTCTGTATTCCAATCAGTATTATGATGTCTATGATTCTAACCTTCATGGAGTAGAAACAACACCGTTCTTCGATTGGACACAGGCTATCTACACGATGTACTTTGGTGACTGAGAATAACAATAGCCATACAGATTCTGAATAATTTGAAATTCTATTAACAAGAAAAGGGGAGAGTAGCTCTTGGTACTCTCCTTCCTTTTCGGAAAAGGAGAAAATAATGCTTAAATTCATGGGGCGGAGGCTGGTATCTCTTATCCCGGTCGTTCTCATAATCTCAGTCATGCTGTTTGTGATTATGAAATTGATGCCTGGTGACCCTATTAAGTATATGATTCCGCCCGGTGCAATCAGAGATCCTGATATTTATCAAACACTATATGATTCTTGGTATATCCGACTAGGTTATGATAAGCCCCTGTATATCCAATACTTTATTTGGATGGGAAATATGATAACGGGTAATTTCGGCTATTCAACCTATTGGATGACTGATGTTAAGGATGTTATCAGCAGACCTTTACTTAATTCGGTTCTGATTAACGTATTTTCAATAGTCATTGCTTTTGCAATTTCTATTCCTGTTGGAATTAAGACAGCTGTCAAAAAGGATTCTTTTTCTGACCATGGCTGGCAAGTTTTTTCATTGATTGGAATGTCAATGCCCACCTTTTTTATCGGATTGACTCTGATTTATATATTTTCTTTGCGTTTAGGTTGGTTCCCCTCCGGCGGTATGCCTTATGAATCACCCGGTACGCCAGAGTATTATGTATCTTATTTAAAATACCTATTCCTCCCCGTTGTTACTTTGACGATCGGAGCTTTAGCTGGGACAATTCGCTACGTGAGAGGCTCTGTATTAGAAGCCTTAAGCAAAGACTATATCAGAACAGCCAGATCAAAAGGCTTGTCGCAAAAAGTAGTCATTTATACACATGCCTTTAGAAATGCATTGATTCCTGTTGTCACGATCATGTCTTATTCCGTTGTCGGACTATTTTCAGGCTCAGCCATTACTGAGCAAATCTTCGTATGGAACGGCATCGGTACCGTCTTGATCAAAGCATTGAACAACAAAGACTACAATGTTGTCCTTATTTTGGATATGTTTTATGCTCTTCTGTCTCTTCTGGCCAACATTATCATGGATATCAGTTACGCGTTGGTTGACCCGCGCGTCAAGTTGGAGTAGAGGGGGATAAACGGATGAAAACATTGAAGAAAATATGGAAATCAATATGCGAAATGTTTAAACGCCTCTTTGTTCCAGAAAAGAATATCAAAAGTATTTTGGATGAAGAAGCATTGCAAAGCCCGGGCAGAGTGATTGCAAAGAAATTTTTTCACAACAGACTGGGCATAATAGGATTAGTTGGATTTATCCTGATGTTGATTTTCACATTCGGATTAGCCATCTTTTTCCCGCTGGATTTGTATCGCAGTAGCGCATTTCATACGAATCTCCCGCCAAACTACAGTTACCTGAGTTATCCGAAGGAATTGGAAAAAGAAGGAGTAGTATCAATCGACTCCGGCGTAGCCTTTTCCATCGGTTTGTCAGAAGAAGGGAACGTATTTGTTTGGGGATCCAATATTTATGATATTAAGGTAATCCCAGAAGCCGTTCAAAACGCCAACATCGTTCAGATATCGGCCGGTACGAGGCACTTGATGTGCATCGACGATCAAGGAAACGTATATTTGTGGGGTTATAATCATATGCAACAGGCCCAGATCGACGACAGGTATGCCGAGGCATTGCTTGCCGATCCGATTGTTAGCCTTGAAGGCGGATATGATCGTACAATTGCTATTACAGAATCCGGTGCTGTTTATGTATGGGGCGTCGGAACGAACATTGTCGGACAACCGATGAGACGATCTCCTTATATTTATACCGATACTTTGGGAAATCCAATCAAAGCCGTTCAAGCCGTTGCGAACAACAATAACTTGATTATTTTGCTTGAAGACGGAACCATAAGGATCGTCGGTACCGCTTCTGAAGTAAAAACCAGCGTTCCTGTGGAATTGACAGACGGATCTGTTTTCGTCACAAAAGTTGCCTTGACGGAAGAAAACTGTTTTGCCATAGATTCAGACGGCAACTTATATGACTGGGGAAGCACCAGCAGACAATTGATTGATGTAGTCAATCTTTCCGGAGAAATCGTACAATATGTTCCTGACGGAGCCAGAACAAATGTCAAGGACATTCAAGCCGGATATGAAAACATCGTGGTTTTAACCAATGACGGATATGTGTACACTTGGGGAAACAACGATCTCAACCAATTGAATTTACCTGATGACATTGACGGAAACGTTTCGGAAATATTCGTCAATGCTTACCAAAACTATTTAGTCACCGACGATGGTAATATTGAGACTTGGGGTCTTAAAGGCTTCTTGCTGGGAACAGATGAGTCCGGAAGAGACTTCGTGTTGCAACTGATCCATGGCGGTAAAATAACCATGACTGTCGGTGCCGTAGCTGTTATTATATCAGTTGTTATCGGTACTGTCATCGGAATGGTTTCTGGATTCTTCGGCGGATGGGTCGATAATATTCTGATGCGTTTCACGGAGATTGTTTCTTCCTTCCCGTTCCTGCCATTTGCCATCACCCTATCTTATTTGTTGCTTAATGCCACGGTTGACACGAGCGAAATAACCAGAATTCTAATGATAATGATTGTCCTTGGCGTTTTGTCATGGACAGGGTTGGCCAGGCTTATCCGAGGACAAATCCTGTCCGAAAGAGAAAGGGATTACGTTTTGGCTTCAAGAGCTTTGGGTATCAAAAAGAAACATATCATTTGGAGACATATTTTCCCTGCTGTTAACAGTTTGGTGCTTGTTAACTTGACATTGGGATATGCCGGATCGCTGCTTACCGAAGCAGGTCTATCGTTCTTGGGCTTTGGCGTTCAGAAGCCAAATCCTTCTTGGGGTAATATTTTGACAGTAGCCCAAGACCGCGAGGTGTTCGATACATATTGGTGGCGTTGGGTTTTGCCGGGATTATGCATTATCATTGCCGCCCTTAGCATCAACCTGGTCGGAGACGCTCTTAGAGATGCGATGGATCCGAAGAACAATGAAAGGTAGGTGCGAGATATGAGTTTATTGGAGATAAATAATCTACATACTTATTTCACAACCAAAAGAGGCTTGATAAAAGCCGTTGACGGTGTATCGCTAAAAGTCGACGAAGGAAAAACTCTCGGTATCGTTGGCGAATCTGGAAGCGGAAAAAGCGTCACAGTCATGAGCATTCTGAAACTTTTCGAATCAAACCAGAAAATCCATGAAGGAGAAATATGGTTTGAAGGAGAAAAAATCTCGGAATATGGCGAAGACGAAATCCGTAAAATCCGTGGTAACAAAATATCGGTTATTTTCCAGGAGCCGATGACCAGTTTGAATCCGGTCATGACAGTCGCAAGACAAATCGGCGAAGTTCTGATGTTGCACCAACACATGAACAAGGAACAAGCCCGCGAACGCACGATTCAGTTATTGGGATCAGTTGGGATTTCAAATCCCGAAAAGATTGCCGATACATATTCATTCCAGCTCTCAGGCGGCATGAGCCAGCGCGTCATGATTGCTATGGCTTTAGCCTGCCGCCCGAAATTATTGATTGCCGATGAACCTACTACCGCTTTGGACGTTACAATTCAGGCCCAGATTCTGCGCTTGATGAATGATTTGAAACGCGAGTTGGGAACATCAATCATATTTGTTACCCATGACCTAGGCGTCATCAATGAAATGGCTGATGATGTTGTCGTCATGTACTGCGGCCAAGTTGTAGAAAACGCACCTGCAAAGGTTATTTTCGGTATGACATCAAAATACATGCATCCTTACACAGAAGGACTCATGCGTTCGATACCGCGCTTAAGCGATGACAAAAACAGAAAACTGGATGTCATTCCTGGATCTGTTCCACATCCGCTGGATTTGCCGGTTGGTTGCAAGTTTTCACCAAGATGCAAGTATGCAACGGAAAAATGCCATAACCAGGAACCGGAGACCATCGAAGTGGAACCGGGACATGGCGTAAGGTGTTTTTACCCGGAAAGCGAGGTGCGAAGAAGTGGGAAACACAGCGAAGAATAGGGAGCCTTTGATTCAGGTAAAGGATCTGAAAAAATATTTCCCATTGAAGAAAAACACTTTCATGAACCGCAACCAAATATATATTCGTGCTGTCGAAGATATTAATCTGACCATCTACAAGGGAGAAACCTTTGGTTTGGTCGGTGAATCCGGCTGCGGGAAATCCACCTTGGGACGCACTATCCTGCAACTTTACGAGCCGACAAGCGGCAGCGTAACCTATTATGGCGATTTGGTCGGCGAAACATCGTTGAAATATGTCGAAACGATGGTTGACAAATTGCCGTACAATCAGCAAAAAGCCAAACATTACTTTTATCTTAGCAAGGAAGTCGACAGCAAGATTCCAGCTTTTGATGCGGAATTATTACAGATTGACAAACAGTTAAAATCTCCGCTTCAAGAACAGGAAAAAAAGAAACTGGAAAGCAAACAAGCAGATTTGGCACATAAGATTGCGCTTTTAAGGCAAAAGTCTTTTGACTACAAGAAACAGTCATCTCGCTATCTGAGAGAATCTTCCCATTTGGTTGGCAGTCTGATTTTGTGCCAAAACATTGAAGAGATCAAAGAACTTCTAAAGAAAACTGTGGAATTTGCCAAGCATTACCGCGATGTCATCGACGGACTAAACGGAAAATACGCCAGTTATTTCACTCCGGAAATCATTGCCACTTTCGAGAAGGTCAACAGCTTCCATGGTAAAAACCTGGTTGCGATCAACGATTATGCTATGAAACCGGAATTCCAAGCCAAACTGGATTGGTACAAGGAATCAGGAATCATTTTGAATAAACTCAGTTATGAAGATATGCGCATGCTGAGAAGGAAACTGCAGGTGATTTTCCAGGATCCATATTCATCTTTGGACTCCCGCATGACAATCGGCCAGATCATCGGCGAAGCCGTCGCGGAACACGGTCTTTACAAGAGAGGATCAAAAGAACTGGAAGATTATGTCCTCCAAACCATGGAAAAATGCGGCGTGGCGCATTATATGCTTCACCGTTATCCGCACCAATTTTCCGGCGGTCAGAGACAACGTGTTGGAATCGCCAGAGCTTTGGCCCTGGATCCCGAATTCATCGTTTGCGACGAAGCCGTCAGCGCCCTTGACGTTTCCATCCAATCCCAAATCATCAACTTGTTGGCGGAATTAAAAGAAAAAGAGAATCTTACTTATCTGTTTATTTCCCATGACTTAAGCGTCATCAAACATATCAGCGATCGTATCGGAGTCATGTATCTGGGAACCATGGTCGAACTCGGACCATCTGATGAAATCTATCAGAATCCGCTCCATCCATATACAAAAGCTTTGATGTCCGCTATTCCCACGACCGACGAGGTTCAGCCGGAAAGAATCATTCTAGAAGGTGACATTCCTTCGAATATCTTCCCACCATCCGGATGCAAGTTCAGAACAAGATGCCCGCTCGCTACCGAAAAATGCGCCCAGCTGGTTCCGGAATACAAAGAAGTTCTGCCCGGACATTTCGTCGCTTGCCATTATTATGAGAAGACAAAGGATATGAAGTAATATGCGTTATCGGGAAACTAAGGAAGAGAAGGAAAGAAAAAAAGCGCAGGCGCTTAAAAATCTTCAGGAAACGCCTCCGGAAAAAAATGATGTAAAAGCTATGATCATCGCTGCCTTCTTGGTGTTTTTCCCGGTTTTAATTCTGATCCTAGCAGTTGTTTTCGGAGTTTTGCTTCTGATTTTTACGTAAAAAGGATTAAAATAGTTATAAAAACAAGCGTCGCTTTGTGCGACGCTTTTCTTTATTCAGTTAATCAATATGGCTAAAAATGGATGTAAAAAGCGGATACTCTTTTATTTTGCGTTGGTTACTGATATAATTAAAACGCCATATATAAATTGAAAAGGGGATAAAATGAAAACAGACAGCTTGACACTTGAACAAAAGATTTTACGTAGAAACAAATGGAACTACAGTGTCGGTGGCATCGGCCGGGATATGATCTATCAACTCATAGCCACTTTTTTGATGACTTATGTGCAATATTCCGGTTTGGGATTGTCAACGGCGCAGTTTTCAGCCATCGGCATCATCTTGATATTCGGAAGGGTATGGGATGCCGTGAATGATCCGATCATGGGATCAATTGTTGAAAACACCCATACTAGATGGGGAAAATATCGTCCTTGGGTCCTTATCGGTGGTATACTGACAAGTATAATGATTCTGATCTTTTTCATCGTCAGACCGCATTTCTGGAATAACTGGGGATATGTGTTTTTCTTCGCCATGATGTATTTGCTTTGGGAAATGGCCTTTACACTTAATGACATTCCATATTGGTCAATTCTTCCCGCACTTTCAAGAACAAAAAAACAACGCGATCAAATTGCGACAATGGTAGTCGTATTTGCCGCAGTCGGCGCCATTATGGCAAATGCGATCATCCCGATGGTGACAGTCGGAAACATGGTCACTGGTTACCAAACAATTGCGATCACATTCGTTATCATTTTCCTGGCTTGTACCTGTTTAACGGTTTTCGGAGTCAAGGAACCGCAGGATGAGATGCAGGCGAGTCCGGAAAAAGTAACCATTAAGAAAATGTTCCAGGTCATCAAAAACAATGACCAGTTGCTATGGGCGTCACTGGCCTTGATGCTTTACAGCGTCGGATCCGGTTTATTGACCGCTCTTGGATACAATTTCTTCTATATCGAACTTGGATATAACGGATCAACGATCACGATATTCGTCGGTGTTCTTTTCATTGTTAATGTGCTTGTCCAAAGCACATATCCTTTGATGGCCAAAAAATTCTCGAGAAAACAGCTTTTGGGAACCGGCTTTATCGTTTTAACGGCAGGGTATCTGATGTTTCTCTTGATGGGATACTTACCGATTTTCCCGGTAAGCCTGATTTCGATGTGCATATTCGGCGCTCTTGTTTTCGGAGGACAAGCAATCTTCTATATGGTTATCATTCTCAATATGACGAATTCCATCGAATATAACGAGTACCGCTCCGGACAAAGGAATGAAGCTGTAGTCTTTTCGCTCCGTCCTTTTGTCGCCAAGTTTTCAAGCGCGCTTCAACAAGGCATTTATATTCTTGTCTTGGTCATGTCCGGAATATATGTGCTGAGCCAGAATGTCAGTACCTTGGAAGAAGTGAAAAACAGCTTTGACAACATAGTGGATGTCCAGGAACAGGAAACATTCATTTCTAACGTAGCCGCAAGGCAAACGATTCTTGACGAGTATGATCTCACTGCCGCCGAAGAAAGCAACATTTACGATGCGCTTCAGGAAGTGACTTTCGAACAGAACGAGGAAACCGGAATGTATTCGATGGTCATCAATACGGCAGCCGATTCCGTATTAAAGGATCAGACGACCGGAACAATGCGTTTGTTGCTAAGGATTTCCATTACGATTATCCCGATCATTCTAATTACAGGATCATTCTATATTCTGAGAAAAAAATATTTCATTGACGAAAAATATTACGAAATGATAAATAAAGAAATTGAGGAACGCAAGGAAAAAGAACAGACGCCACAGGAAAATCCGGCATAATTATTGACATATGTTCATATATATGCTATAATTCCCGTGTAATAAGGGAAGGTGATTTGGATGCCAAGACCGCATAAACCGCGTTGCATATGCAAAATGCCAGAGTTTCAGAAATACGGTCCGTTGGATCGTAACTCTGATAAATCGGAGACTATTGTTTTGAATCTAGATGAGTACGAAACGATTAGACTGCTTGATCAAGAAGGATTGGACCAGGAAGAAGCAGCAAAACTCATGAATGTTGCCAGAACCACGGTTCAACGTATTTATGATGAAGCGAGAAAGAAAATCGCCAATGCGCTCGTATCCGGACAAAATTTGGTCATCGAAGGCGGGCATTATGTATTTTGCGAAAAGGATTGCAATTCCTGTGTGAGACCGCGGCATTCAAACAACTCTAGTTGCAGACATATGAACGGAGGAGGAAAATCCAATGAAAGTGGCTTTGGCGGTAACCGATAATATGGTGACAGAGCATTTCGGTCACTGTGATTATTTCGTTGTCTATGAAATAGAGGACGGAAAAGCAAAAGGTTCGGAGATTATCAAGAATCCGCCGCATCAAAAAGGGTTCTTGCCCAACTTTCTTCACAAAAACGGCGTTAACTGTGTGATTGCCGGAAACATGGGAGAAATGGCAAAGAAAATCATGGATGGCTTCGGTATCCAGGTGATTATGGGGATAAACGGCGAAGTATCCGATGTGATTGCCAAATATTTGGCCGGCGAACTTGTATCGAGCGATATCATATGTCGCCAACACGAGCATCATCACGGTGAAGACGGAAATCACGGAAATCATGAATAAAAGAAAAGCATCCGAATAAGCCGGATGCTTTTTTTATTGTTTTAATGTAAAATTAATGGATGAAACTGATCTCGATCAAAACCGGGTTGTGATCGCTATACAAGAAATCCTGATCGATTACTTGTATTGATTCGACCGTGATATTGGCTGATACGATAAATCCATCGATCGAATAATATTGATTGTTGTCATGATTTTCCGAATCGTAAGGTTGGTTCAACAACCGGCATGTCGGAGTGGAAATATCATTGACAAATGTAAACCCGTTATCGGTAAACCAGGTGTCGCTCATCGGATATGCTTCCCAAAGGCCGGCTTCCTTGAGCGGATATAAGTAATCGTATGTTTCGGTTCCGTCAATGTTTTCAGTAATTGTGACTGCGTCCGGGAATGTTTGGTTGAAATCTCCGCCAACAAGCACATAGTTACCGGCTTCATATTCAGCTTCGACTATATTTTGCAATGCTTCCATTTCCTGGATTCTCATGGTGCCGTCATCATAAGCCGACAAATGAACATTGACGATTGTAAGATATTTGTCGGATCCCGATATTGGCAGATGTGATACAACGACACAACGTTTGAGATTCGCAAGACTCACGGGCCAGGAGAAACTTCCAGGTAACTGGTATCTTGTGGCGTCACTTGTATAAAATCGGCTGAAAGTGGCGATTCCGGAATCGACCGAACCCATCATTTGACCCATTTTGAAGGGGAACGGGACGAAAATGCATCGGTAGTTATATCCAAGCGATCCGGAATATGAAAGCAAGGTCGAATACTCGTCATATTGCATTGTGTTGTATGATCGATCCGAATCTGTGTCGACCTCCTGAAGCAGATAGATATCGGCTTCGGCGGCGGTTATGATACTTTTGATACCGGCGATATTGACTTCGACTTCCTCGATGGAATCCATGCGTCCTTTTACTCCACCGTCCATCACGAAGTCTTCGGTGGCGGATAAGGATGCGTATCCGGTATTGAACGTCATTATACTGACGGTTTCATCAATACCCACATAATTGGTGACGGAATTTTCCGGTTCGTTGTCGATGGCAAGAATTGTTATGTCATCGGGTCGATATTCGAAGATTTGCAGGGTAAGAATAAATCCGATTCCAAATACCAGTATCGCACATACCAGAATCAGAAAGATTTTTAAGACTTTTTTCACTAGACTCCCCCCATTCACTTACCCCTATTATATCCGAATAATATGCGAAAAGATATTCTTTTTTGGGTTTGGACCTATAAAATGTCCTTCATACAATGTATAATTATAATGAAATCACCTTAAATGAAGGGGGAAAATCAAATGATTTGGTTTTTGCTTGGCGTAGCCGTTGTTGTGGCCGGACTTTATATTTATTCCGAGTACCACAATAATCCGCTAATCGCGCTTTTTAGCAAAACGCTGGCAAGCTTTTGTTTTATTTTTCTGTTTGCCGTCGTAATCTATGAAAAGATGGTGTGGGTAGAATCCCCCCATTACCTTGGAGCTGATTTTATTGTTTTCCAACCGGCCGCAATTCTTTTCACTTTGGCTTTGATCGCCGGATTGATCGGAGACATATTGCTTGCTTTGAGACCGCTTCGTCCGCGAGAAGAAAATGAAAGCATCATTCTTTCGGGAACCATCGCTTTTGCATCCGGACATGTTTTTTACTATTTTGCTCTGTTACACTTGTCGGACTGGTCGGTTTATCCGTTTGTTTTCACCGCCATTATGACAACCGCAATTTTCTTTGTGGCCATAAAGGTTCTTAAATTCAATTTCGGCAAAGTGCTTTTTCCCACTATTGCCTATTCGTTCATGATTTTCCTAATGATCGGACAATCATTCGCCAATGCCGTTCAAAATAATTTCAATACTTTTTCCGTTATTATCATGATCGGGGCGATTCTGTTTGGTATTTCCGACCTGATTCTTTCGGAAATCTATTTTAAAAAAGATCATCCGAAAAGTTTTGTCGCTTTGAATCTGATGACATATTATTCTGCTCAGATTCTTCTCGCTCTGGCCTTCTTGTTCGCATAATCGGATATGGACACGAAGCAAAACACGATGATCCATGACTTCGAGATAAAAGAACTGGGTGGCAGGAATAAGAGAATCCGGGTTTTTTTGCCAGTAGATTACGATTATTCCGAAGAACGCTATCCGGTTCTTTATATGCATGACGGTCAGAATCTTGTCGATCCGGCCCCTTTTAGTGGTTATTCCTGGGATGTTTGCCAAACAGCGGAAAGACTTTTCAATAACAAACTGGCGAGAAGGATAATCATAGTGGGAATTGACAATGACCCGAAAATGCGGATCCTGGAATATTCTGACAGTTTGTCGCCATGGATGAGAAAACGCCTAGATAAGGAAATGCCGGAGGAAAAAAACGAACCGGAAGGAGATATTTATGCCGGCTTCGTGACAAAGATTGTCAAACCGTTTGTTGATTCGCATTACCGTACCCTTCCGGATCGTTTGAATACAGGTGTGGCAGGTAGTTCATGTGGAGGCAACATATCTTTATACATGTTGTGCCGTTATCCAGATGTGTACGGAAAAGCAGGGATATTTTCTCCCGCCATCCATGTCGTGGGCAATTCTCTTTTCCGTTTGTTGGAAAAAACCGATTTACCGCCAGATACCTGCATATATCATGATATGGGCGCAAAAGAGACGCCGTTTGCCGCATTTACGGTTTTGAGAGATACGAAAAAACTGCAAAAGTTATTGAAAAACAAGAAAATCCATGAAGACGGGCTAATTCATGTAATTGACAAAAAAGCTACTCATACTGAACTGTTTTGGCAATTCAGATTTCCAACTTTTTTAGCAGCTTTTTTCCCATTTTCCAAGTGAGATAGCATTTGCCTTTTCGCCCTCTGGGGTGTATAATACAAACCGGTATGTAAAGAGAGGTAGAAATATATGAAGTTGGTCTTTTTTGTCCTGAATGATGTCACCAAGTTGGACGAGTTTCTTCACAGTCTCAAGGAAAACGGCATCCATGGGGCTACCATTATCAGCAGTTCGGGAATGGCAAGAAAACTCATCGAAAACGATGATATGAAATTTATCGGTTCTCTGAAAGCCCTGTTTGACAATCCGCGTGTTGAATCGGAAGTAATCATGATGGTTGTCGAAGACGGACAGGTGGAAACCGTTTATCAGGTGATAAACGATTCCATCGGCGACCTCAGTCAACCCAACACAGGTATTGCTTTCACGGTTCCGATCGAAAATGTCAAAGGGTATAAGTGCTAGGTGATATGAAATTATGGATTTGACGATATTATTTTATGCGGGCATAATGATTGCGACCGGTCTTTTGTTCGGCAAATTGGCTAAAATAGCCCATTTGCCTAATGTGACCGGTTATTTGATCGGCGGTCTTTTGATCGGTCCGAGTCTATTGAATATAATAAAGGAATCCTATACCGAAAGCCTTGATTTGGTGTCGATGGTGGCTTTGGGATTCATCGCCTTTACCATCGGCGATGAATTCAAAGTATCTTATTTCAAGAAAGTCGGAGCCAAACCGATTATCATCGCCATCATGGAGGCTTCTTTCGGTGTCTTGTTTGTTTTTGCCGGTCTGATCTTGTATTTCGCCATCACCAAGCAACTTGACATCACCAGCATCCGTTTTTCCCTGATCCTGTCGGCTGTTGCGGCTGCGACCGATCCGGCGGCCACCCTGATGGTGGTGAAACAATATAAAGCAAAGGGGTCGCTTACCGACACCATTTTGGGCGTTGTCGCTCTCGATGATTCGGTGGCGGTAATGTTGTTCGGTATCTGCGTTGCCGTGGCAAATGCCATCGGACCGTCCACAGCCGGGGCTTCCCTGATCATTCAGATTTTGAATCCGCTCAAGGAAATTTTCTTTTCGTTAGGAATCGGAGCCGCCATGGGGTTCTTGCTTACATACGCATGTCTGTGGTTTACCGGACGCGGCAATCGCATCAGCCTGGTCGTGACCATGATCTTCGTGACGATCTATCTGGCGGATCTGGTGAACGGATCAACCATTTTGGCTTGTATGGCTCTCGGAGCAATATTTGCCAACTTCAGCAAGAAATACGACGAGGTCAACAATTTGGTGTATTTCATCACCCCGCCGATTTTCATCATGTTCTTCGTATTAAGCGGAGCCGAACTGAAATTGTCGGTGTTGCTTGTCGTCGGCGTGATCGGAATTGTCTATACTCTGATGCGGGTTTTTGGGAAGTTCTTTGGAGCCTGGTTCGGAGCCAGAATTTCCAAAGCAGAGCCTAAAATAGCCAATTATCTTGGCTTTGCCCTGTTGCCGCAGGCCGGGGTAGCCATCGGTCTCAGCTTGGTGGCCACGCAGATCTTGGATGCCGATATGGGTTCCCAGATCCGTGCCATAGTGCTGGCTGCCACTCTCGTATATGAACTATCCGGACCGGTTGTGACCAAAACAATATTAAGAAAAACCGGCGAGATAACAGTCAGGGGATAAATCAATTTTCCCGAAGAAGGAGAATGTCTTTTGGATCTGATCAAAATAGGAAAAATCGTCAATACCCGGGGCCTGAAAGGCGAACTCAAAGTAGTTGTCATGACTGACTTTGCGGAAAATCGTTTCGCTTTCGGAAAAACGCTTTTGATCCGTCAAGGAAAAGAAGATTTTTCAGTCAAGGTCGAAAGTAATCGCTTATTTAAAAACATGCTCTTATTGAAACTCGAAGGATATGACGACATAAACGACGTGGAGTCATTCAAGGGATCGGATATCTTTGTCGAAGACGAAGACGATCTAGCTCTCGGTGAGAACGAATTTCACGCTGACGACATTATAGGTCTTCTTGTCATGCAAAATGGAACTAAAAAAGGGAATGTCAAAGGAATCAGGGAATTGCCCCAGGGAGACTATCTTGAAATAACAGGAAGTGAAGGCAAGATATCTTTGGTTCCATTCAGGGATGAGTTTGTCATCAAAGTTGATTTGAATGCCAAGATAATCGAAATCGTCGACATGGAGGGGCTCTTATGAAAATCTCCGTCTTGACTTTGTTTCCCGATATATTTGGTTGTTTTCTTTCTGAATCCATCATCGGAAGAGCGCAAAAAGCCGGAATCGTCGATATCGAACTGATCAACTTCCGGGCTTTTTCCACCAACAAACATATGCAGGTTGACGACAGCCCTTACGGCGGCGGAGCCGGCATGGTGCTTTCTGTCGAACCGATATACCGGGCACTTGTCAATATTGACGGCTATGAGAAAGCATTGAAGATATTGCTGACACCGCAAGGAGAAACATACAATCAGACCAAAGCAATAGAACTGTCCAGTTACGAACATCTTATTCTCATATGCGGACATTACGAAGGATTTGATGAAAGAATCCGCGATCTTGTCGATATGGAAATATCGGTGGGAGATTATGTCCTGACCGGAGGAGAAGTGCCGGCGATGATTTTAATCGATAGCATCGTAAGACTTCTTCCGGGCGCTTTGGGAAAAGAAGAATCATACCGCGACGATTCGTTTTTCACCGGGTTACTGGAGTATCCGCAATATACGAGACCATACGACTTCATGGGCCAGTTTGTGCCGGAAGTCCTCGTAAGCGGAAACCACGCTGAAATCGAGAAATGGCGTCGCGAACAAGCCTTGAAGAGAACGCTTGAAAGACGGCCCGATCTCGTCAAAAAGCCAAACAAAAAAGATTGATTTACCAAGCGAGTTATGTTATAATGATTTTCGCTGTAAGAATGAGAATCACATGCTCTTAGTTCCGCTGGCAACAGGCCATGAACTTGGACAAGAGAAAAGGAGTTGGCCTATTATGTCGCAGCAGATCATCAACATGGTAACAAGCGAATTCATTCGCGATGACATCCCGTCGTTCCGTCCCGGAGACACTTTGAAAGTGTCGGTCAAAATCAAGGAAGGAAACCGTGAAAGAATCCAAGTCTTCGAAGGCCTATGCATCAAAAAGCAAGGCGGCGGAGTCAGCGAAACTTTCACAGTAAGGAAAATTTCCTACGGTATCGGTGTCGAACGTACATTCCCATTGCATTCGCCGGTTATCGACAAGATCGAGGTAGTTCGTCAGGGAAAAGTCAGGAGAGCGCATCTCGGCTATATCCGCGGACTTTCCGCCAAGGCGTCCAGAATCAAAGAAAAACGCTAAAAACCTCAGAAAAAAGCAGCCTACCGGTTGCTTTTTTTCGTATAAGGCTAACTTTATGAAAATTTTTACATTTTGTTTTAAAGCCATTGAAAGACGCTTTCATAAATGGTAAAATAAAAAAAGGAAAATAGCCAGAATCGGGGCGATAACATGAACAAAGCCACAATTTACAATGTTGCTTATGCGGCCAATGTGTCCTTGGCTACCGTATCAAGGACGCTGAACAATCCCCAAAAAGTAAAACCGGAGACCAGAGAAAGGGTTTTGCGCGTAATCAAAGAACTCGGATACAAGCCGAACGCTTTTGCCAAAGGACTTGCCAGCAAGAAGAGCACGACCGTCGGTGTGATCGTTCCCGACATGTCCAGGGCATCGGTTGCCGAGATGCTTAACGGCATCGCAGTCGAAGCGCGCAAATATAATTATTCCCTGCTTTTATATGTTCTCAAGGATGATAAAATCGAGGAACCGGAAGCTTTGCAGGAAGTGGTTGCCAGCCAGGTGGACGGAATTCTCTATTTGAACGATGAAATCAACGAGGAACAGTATTCTCTCCTGAATTCGATTCAGGACGATTACAAAGTTCCGATTGTTTTGGCTAATACCCTGTATCCGTATGACAACAAACTCGTCACTGTCTGTATCGATTATTTCAAAGCGTCATACGAACTGACGATGCGTCTCGTCAACGAAGGACGGAAAAACATCTACTTATTGACAACAGCCAGAAAATATATGGTTAACGACCTCAAAGAAGAAGGCTATCTGAAAGCAATCAAAGATGCCGGATTACAACCGAAAGTTGTGAGGACGAGCGGCGACATAACGATCAATACCGTGCATTTCGCCGAACTCTTCAAAAATCCCGCGACGTTGATTGACGGAGCCATCGCGGTCCGTGATTCGATCGCCGTTTCGTTTGTCAACTCGATCATCGAAAGAAAGAAGAGAGTTCCGGAAGACATTTCCGTTTATGGCTTCCAAAATACCAAATACGCTTCCCTGACCCGTCCCAAACTGTCATGTGTCGATATTCCGATTATCGATATCGGAGCCAAAGCCATGGCTTTGCTTAAAAAGGAAATCGACGGGGAGCCGGTTGAAGTCAAATTCAACGTATTGCCCCACAGCATCATGGAAAGACAAACAACCAAATATAACGAAGAATAAGCTTAGTAGGCATGAAACCGGCAGCTTCAGAGATTCGGTGGTTGGTGCGAACCGAAGGCAGGTCCATTCCGAAATACACTTATGAGTTTCTGTGTGAACAGACGGGTAATCCGTTATCTTACGAGCGCACCAATGGTGAATTAAGGTGGTACCGCGGTCTAATCGATCGTCCTTTGTAAAAAGGGCGATTTTTATTTTTTGATAGAAAATATTAATAGGTGAGGTTGTGAAAAAATGAGCTTATTTAGTGATTTGAAATGGCGGGATCTGGCTTATGATCAGACGGATCCGAATCTAGAAAAAATTCTCGACGAAAAAAAATTGACATTTTATATCGGAATCGACCCGACGGCAGACAGTTTGCATATCGGACATCTTTTGGCATGTCTCGTTGCCAAACGTCTGCAAAACCACGGACATCATCCGATCATTGTTTTGGGCGGTGGCACCGGATTGATCGGCGACCCGAGTTTCAAAAACCAGGAAAGGCAGTTGCTTTCCATCCAAACATCCTTGGATAACGCCGAAGGAATCAGAAAACAAATCATCAGGTTGCTACCTGACGCCCAGGTCGTAAACAATTACGACTGGATATCATCCCTGAATACGATCGAGTTTCTACGCGATATTGGTAAGAATTTCAACATATCGTACATGATTAACAAGGAATCGGTCAGATCGCGGATCGAAAACGGGCTTTCCTTCACGGAATTTGCCTATCAGATCATCCAAGCTTGGGATTTCGAGCATTTGTATGCTAGTTATGGCTGCAAGCTCCAGATCGGCGGGCAGGACCAGTGGGGCAACATCACATCCGGTCTCGAACTGATCAGAAAACTCCATGGAGCCGACAGCGAAGCTTATGGTTTCACTTTTCCGCTTGTCACGAAATCAGACGGAACAAAATTTGGCAAGACCGAATCCGGCACTTTATGGCTGGACAAAGAAAAGACATCTCCATACGAGTTTTACCAGTTCTGGATCAACACTGCCGACGACGATGCCATAAACTATCTGAAAAAATACACTTTCCTCTCCAAGGACGAGATAGAAAAAATCGAATTGTCTGTAAAAATGGAACCGGAAACGCGTATGGCCCAGAAAGAACTCGCCCGCCAGATCACAACACTCGTCCATGGCGAAAACGAGTGCCTCCGCGCAGAAAGGATCACTGATGCTCTGTTCACCGGTAAAATCCACACTCTGGACGCCGAGGAGATCGGCATCGGGTTCAAAAACCTGATAAAATACGAGACTGATAAAACGGAAACAATTGATGATGTTTTGGTTAACTGCCAATTGGCCTCTTCCAAGCGTCAGGCACGGGAACTTGTCACATCGGGAGCCATCACAATAAACGGTGAAAAAGTCACCGACACTTATTATATGGCAGATTCCAACCAAGCTATCGGAAAGATGTATACCGTTTTACGAAAAGGCAAGAAGACTTACGCCATCGTCAAACACTTATAAAAAAAGCGGAAACCTTCGGGGTTTCCGTTTTTAATCTTCGAAATATCTTTTCATGTATATGATCCTGATGGCATTGATTACGCAAAGCAAGGCCACGCCGACATCGGCGAAAAGCGAAAGCCACATCCACATGTATCCGACAGCGGATAAGATCAGGAAAGCGATTTTTACAACTAGGGAGAAAACAATATTCTCGATGGTGATAGTTCTGGTTTTGCGTCCGATCTTGATGGCTTTTTCCAACAATCTGATATCGTTGTCAATGATTATGACATCGGAAACTTCGATGGCGAGATCGCTTGCGGAACCCATCGATACCCCGATATCGGCGTTTTTCAATAACGGAGCGTCGTTGATTCCGTCTCCCACGTACATAGAGACCGAATTGGTGCGGATTTCGTTGAATTTATCCAACTTTTGGTCCGGTAACAGATCGGCGTAATATTCGATTCCGCCAAGTTTACTGGCGATTTCACCGGCAGATTCTTCATTGTCTCCCGTCAGCATCACCGTATCGAAGTGTTTTGTGAACTTGCGTACGGTATCGACGGAAGATTCCTTGAGCTCATCCTTGACGATGACATATCCGAGATATTTGCCATCGATTGCCAAAAAAGTCAGGGAGCCGACCGACATCACTTTATCGGTGACTGAGATGTTGTTATTGGTGAGAAATTTCTTAGACCCGGCAAGGATCACTTTCCCGTCCAAGATGCCTTTCATTCCGTATCCGGGAACTTCCTCGACACTTTGAACTTCGGATAGCGGCAACTTGTTGTATTTGACAATCGATAAGGCGATCGGATGAGTGGAATATTGTTCGATTGAGGCGATCTTCTGTAAAACATCGTCCGATGTGGCTTCCTGAACGAAGAAGTCGTCATAGGTCAGGGTTCCTGTCTTATCGAGGGCAATTGTCTGGACATCGGTGATTTTCTGCAAGAAGGCGGAGCCTTTGAACAGAATTCCGTTCTTGGCGGCCGTGCCGATGCCGGCGTAATACGAAAGCGGCACCGAAAGGACAAGCGAACAAGGACATGATATCACAAGGAAAATTGCGGCCCTGTATACATATCCGCCTTCCGTCATCAGGTTGGCATTGTCGAAGATAGCTCCGAACAGAATGAGAAGACCGGCCATACCGACGATTATCGGAGTGTATATTTTCGCGAATTTGGTTATGAACAGCTCGGTTTTTGACTTGTTTGTGGTTGAGTTTTCGATCAGATCGATGATTTTGGCCAAGGTGGAATCTTTGTATTCTTTGGTAGCTCGGACATGGATCACGTTGCCGACATTGATATTTCCGGAAAGAATTTTGCTGCCGACATCGACGCTGCGAAGTTTTGCTTCGCCGGTGAGTTCGCTGGTGTTAAGGCTGGTGGATCCCATGACAATGATTCCATCTACCGGAACCCGCTCGCCGTTTTTGATAACGATCGTGTCGCCAACTTTGATCTGGGAGGGATCTTTGATGACAATCGAATCGCCTATCAGAAGATTGGCATATTCGATTTTTAGATTGATAAGAGAAGCAATCTCACTTTTTGATCTTCTGACCGCTCGCGCTTGAAGATATTCTCCGATTGAATACAAAATGACGACGCCGATGCTTTCCTCGTGCTTTCCGATCAACATAGCCGCCAAAGTCGCAATGATCATCAACGTATTTTCATCAAAGAAATTGAAATTGCGGATGCTTTTGACTTGGGAATACAAAAGTCTCGAAATTAATAAAACATATCCGACCCAATACAAGGTTATTCTTAACCATCTGAGTTCCGCTTCGTTTCCCAAATACTCATGCAGATTGGTTCCGAATATTTTGTTCACATATTCGGGAATATGATAAAAGGAAAAGGTCAGCAAGATGATCAACATTCCGATCAATACCAAAATGTATTCTCGGATGAAATTGCTTTTCTTTTCCATTGGTTTTTGTTCGTAATAATATGTATCGATGTTATCTTCTAAAACATCAACAATTCCTTTAATTTCCTTTAACGCCACATCTTGGTCGTAATCATTCTTGAAATCGACGAGAAGGGTCTGATTGGCGTAGTTAAAACTCGCACTGTTGACATATGGCAACCTTGCAGTTCTTCTTTCAACCTTCGCAATGCAGTTCGAACAGGTCAAGTTTTTCATTATAATTTTACGTATCATCATCAGTACCTGCTATACTAAAATAATGGCCAGATTCTCACATTATTATGATATATTATATAATATATATACATTATACTTATAAATTGTGTTTTGTCAAACAAAACCTAAATAATAGATAATGAAAAGGTTTGACACTTTCTACTACTTTGAAAAAAATGAATGATGTGATACAATTATAAAGGATAATACAAGGATGTGAATACAATGGATTGGCTAAAGCAGGCAAAAAAATACGAAAAGGAATTTTTGGATGTAATAGTGCCTTTGTTACAGATTCCGACGGTCTTGGAGAAATACGATCCAGAAGACAAGGAATATCCTTTCGGAGAACCGATTCGCAAAGCTTTGGACTTTGTTCTGGCCAAAGGAAAAGAGTACGGTTTCAAAACCAAGGATATCGATCATTACGCCGGGTATATCGAACAAGGCGAGGGAGAAGAACAGATCGGGATCCTTGGCCATCTTGATGTTGTCCCGGCAGGCGGAAAGTGGACATATCCACCGTTTTCGGCGACTGTCAAAGACGGAAAGATCTATGCCCGTGGTTCGATGGATGACAAAGGTCCTTCGGTAGCCGCGCTGATTGCGATGAAAATGATCGATGACGCCAATATTCCTTTGAAAAAAAGAATCCGTCTGATTTTCGGATGTGACGAAGAATCGGGAATGCGTGGCGTAAAAAGATATATCGAAAAAGAAACCATGCCGGATATCGGATTTGCTCCAGACGCTGATTTTCCTTTGATCTATGGAGAAAAGGGAATCTTCAGTTTCGACATTCTTGGCTACGGCGACGACGATTTGCTTGAATCGATGCGTGCCGGAGAACGTTACAACATCGTTCCTGATGAATGCGTAGCAATTCTTAAAAAAGACCTTTCAACCGAATTTACCGCCTTCTTGCAATTGAAAGGATATCAAGGAGAGACAGACGGGAAAAAATATGTGATTTATGGGCAGAGCAGCCACGCTGCGTGGCCGCAACACGGAGTCAACGCCGTCTTTTTAATGACTGAATTTCTACGTGAACATACAAACCATCCATTGATCAGATTCATCGACAATTGTCTTTTGTTCGACCATACCGGTGAAAAACTGGGAATTGACTGTTATGACGAACTGATGAAGGAATTGACAATCAACACAGCGCTTGTCAGAATGGAAAACAACAATTTCTATGTCGGATGCAATATCCGTTATCCCCGCAATTATGATTTTGAGGCCGGAGTCGTGAAAATCACAGAAAAAGCGACGAAATACGGACTCAAATTCGAGACGGAAAGCAATTCCCCAAGCCATTTTGTTTCACCTGACGATCCGTTTGTGCAGACATTGTATAAAGCATACCAGAAATACACGAATGACTTCGTTTCCCCGATGATGACGATCGGCGGAGGAACTTATGCTAGGGTGTTGAAAAAAGCGGTCGCGTTTGGTGCCGCCTTCCCTGGCGATCCCGATCTTGCTCATCAGCCTGACGAATATCTGGAAATCGATAAATTGCTAGTTACCGCGGCAATTTACGCGGAAGCTATCGAAAAACTGGCAGGATTTGGCGAATAATGCGACTAAGGAAAGTCAAACATGCCGGCGAGACTATCAGAAACAATCCGAAATATGTGATTGCCTATCCGGAAAGCAAAAAGGGTTTATGGAACAAAACTTTCGGAAACAATAACCCGATATCCCTGGAAATAGGGTGCGGGAAGGGTCTTTTCCTGATGGAAATGGCCCGGAAAAATCCGGATGTCAGTTTGATCGGTATCGAAAAATTCGATTCCGTTTTAGTCAGGGCGTTAGAAAAACTCATCATCGATCCGCTTCCAAATCTTTTATTCGTATTGGCGGATGCGGCCGATGTCGATTTGTTTTTCGATTCGGATGAAATTAAACATATCTACATTAATTTTCCCGATCCCTGGCCAAAGACCAGAAAAGCCAAATACCGGTTGACAAACGAAGCGTTTCTACCGAAATATCGTCAGATACTCTCTGAAAACGGCAAAGTCTATTTGCGCACAGACAATTTTCCGATGTTCGAATACAGTATGATGAGCATCAACCGAAGCGATGATTTTTCCATAACCGATATCGCTCTGGGAAAAGGCATTGAATCGGACGGATACGTGGAAACAGAATTTGAAATCAAATATCGAAAGATGGGCTTACCAATCTTTTATCTTGAAGCAAGCGTCGAAAGGAGTCGGAAATGAAGCAATTCTACAAGGAACTTGTCAATCTTCCCGGCATTTCCGGGAATGAACGTTTCATCCGCAATTATCTGAAGGAAAAATACCAAGATGTGGCCGAAAACATCTATCAGGACAAACTGGGATCGATTTTCGGATCTGTCAACGAAACCAAGGACGGACCCACCGTCATGATAGCCGGTCATATGGATGAAGTCGGCGCGATGGTGGCATCCATCACCGACAAGGGATTCATCAAAATGATTCCGATCGGTTCGATCAATCCGCCAATCATGCTGAGCCAGAACATGAATATCATCATGGATGACGGTTCATCCGTTCCCGGCGTTGTCGGAGCCAAACCGCCGCACCTTTTACGGGACGACAAGAGCAAACAGGTGACCTCGTTCGACGATTTTCTTTTGGATATCGGCGCCGATTCGAAAGCGCATGCCGAAGAAATGGGCATCAAAGTCGGACAACAAATCGTATTTGAGAATATTTACCGTGAGACATTCGATAAGAAAAAAATCATCTCGAAAGCCTGG
Organism: Bacillota bacterium; assembly: GCA_035379945.1. Taxonomy (GTDB): domain Bacteria; phylum Bacillota_I; class Bacilli_A; order Izemoplasmatales; family Hujiaoplasmataceae; genus JAAYZB01. The sequence continues at coordinate 31,249 of DAOSWG010000003.1, read as the reverse complement.
GACGACCGTTTCGGATCCGCGATGGCGCTTGACATAATGTCGTCGGTTGACAAAGAGAATATTCCTTGCCGGTTATATTGCGGCGCTAACGTGCAAGAAGAAGTTGGTCTTCGCGGAGCGAAGACATCATCTTACATGATCAAACCGGACTTTTTCATCGCCGTGGATTGTTCCCCATGTTCCGATACTTTCGAGGAAACGGAAACCGGAGGCAAGCTGGGAGGCGGATTTATGATCCGTTTCTACGATCCGCGCTGTATCATGCACCGTGGTGTGAGAATGTTCGTCGAAGAAACCGCCAAAGAAAACAATATTCCTTTCCAGTATTACAAATCACTGGGAGGAACCGACGCAGCCGAGGTACAATTGTCCCGCGACGGCGTGCTCGTTTGCACAATCGGCATGCCTTCGAGATATATCCATTCGTCTGCTTCAATGATTCATAAAGATGATTACGAAGCAGTGAAAAAAGTGATCATGGCCATGATAAAAAAACTTGATCACGGCATGATAGAACAAATAAAGAAAAACGTATAAAAATCAAATAAGCATGATTCTTATGAGACCGTCTAATGCGGCTTGGAAAGGATAATGAAAATGACAAACGAAAAAAGCAATAAAAGCAATCGCGAGAAAACCCGCGAACTTACCATGATGGCGATGTTCATCGCCATTATCGCCCTTCTCGGTCTGGTTCCGTCCGGCTGGGGGGCATCCACGATCGGATTCATCAAGATAGCTCCCGATTTGGAAGCGACGATCATTCATATTCCGGTATTGATCGGAGCCGCTTTATTCGGAAGAAAGATGGGATTCTGGCTCGGTACGGCCTTCGGCATTGTGTCGATGATCGCCGCTTTTATCTACAGCAGCCCGTTTTTCATCTATCCCTGGGTTTCGGTTCTTCCCCGGATAATATTCGGGTTGATAATCTTTGATGTGGTAAAATTCTTCCAGCGGTTCATCAAAAACCGTCATTTGGCCTATGGAATCAGTTTCTTAATTCTCACGCTCATCCACACCATATTGGTGCTTTCCATGTTTTGGACTTCATTCGCCCTCGTCAATCATTTCACGTTAAAAGAGGCGTTCATTCCCTATCTTGAAGCCCTTGTCTTATGGGGCATTCCGATTTCGGCTCCGGCCGAAGCGATTCTGGCCGGTCTGGTCGGCGCTTCTGTGACAACGAGGCTCAAAGAATCTCTAGTCAGAAACAAATCGTTACAGACCGAAGAAAAGGAATGATCCGGCAATGCTAGTACTGATTGACATCGGTAACTCGACGATTGCCATCGGTTTGTCTACCGACGGGAAAACGATAGTCAAGAAATTCCGGATCAGTACCGGGAAATCCCGGTCATCCGATGAATATGCGATCATTCTGGATGAATTGATTGAAAATGCCGATCAGGCGATAGTAGCGTCGGTTGTTCCGGAACTTAATGAAGTGTTTCGCGATTATTTTTCTTCCCGATTCGGATTCGAACCGATATTTCTGGCAAGCGGCGTCAAGACCGGAATCCGGATTTTCACCGATACCCCGAAAGAGGTCGGAGCCGACATAATCGCCGATTGCGTCGCCGCATCGCAAATTTACAGTCATACATGCCTGATTATCGACATGGGAACCGCCACAACGATGACTTATATCGAAAATTCCGGCATCAAGGGAGTCATCATCGCTCCGGGTCTCGCCACAAGCCTGAACGCCCTGATTTCCAAAGCTTCACTCTTACCGCATATCAATTTGGAGAAACCAAGCAAACTGCTGGGAACCAATTCTCCCGATTCGATCAAATCAGGTCTTATTTACGGCCATGCATCGATGGTCGACGGGCTTGTCGCAAGAGTTAGGAAACAAACTGGCAATCCGGATCTCGCGGTTGTTCTTACCGGCGGCAACGCCAAGATCATATATCCCGAATGCCAAGCGAAAATGACTTTGGACGAGGACTTGATTCTCAAAGGCTTATTGCTGGTGGCCGGAATGAATGCGACAAAATAGACCGAAAAACCGAAAAGCACATGCTCATGTGCTTTTTTGACCTCATTATGTTAAAATATTGGCAAAAGGCGGGGTGAACAATGAAAAAACTGTTGCTGATAGATGGAAACAACATTATGTTCAGATCGTATTACGCAACTGCCGCAACAGGCAATTTGATGCAAAACCAGGATGGAGTCTATACAAACGGAATCTATGGTTTTGTCCGCGCCTTCCAACAGATATTCAAAATGAATTTCACCCATGTCATGGTGGCGCTAGATGCCAAAGGAAAAACATTCCGACACGATCTTTTTCCGGAATACAAAGGAACCCGCAAGGAGACTCCGTCGGAACTGGTTATGCAATTTCCTCTGATGCGAGAATTTCTCAGCGCTGCCGGAATTCCTTATTTCGAGAAAGAAAAATACGAAGCCGATGACATAATCGGGTTTTCCGCTAAACATTTTGCGCCAGAATTCGATCAGATTTTACTAATAAGCAATGATCGTGACCTTATGCAATTGCTAGACGAAAAAGTCAGTCAATTGATCTCCAAAAAAGGATTCAGCGACTATGACGTTGTCACTTCTTCCGTAATGGAAGCAGAGATGGGAATCAGACCGGACCAAATGACGGATTACAAGGGTTTGGTCGGCGATCCGTCCGACAACATTCCCGGTGTTCCCGGTATCGGTCCGAAGACGGCCGCCAAACTGCTTGACGAATACAAAACGTTGGAAAACGTGTTGGCGAATGTCGGTTCTCTCAAAGGAAAGACGAAAGAGCAAATCGAGAACAATGCCGCACAAGCGGAATTCTCCAAACGTTTGGCGACAATCGTCACCGATTTCGCCAATGACATATCAATAGACAAACTTGAATACCACGGACCAAATGAGGAAATGCTTCAACGGTTTTACCAAAAGATGGGATTTCATTCCTTTTTGCGTAAACTAGATACAGCCAAACAAAAAGAGGATGTTTCCGGTTTCAAGGTTATTGGCCGTCCGGAGGAAATCGCTTCGATTCTTACTTCGCCGGTAGCACTCCATCTAGAAATCTTCGGTTCCAATTACCATATCGCGCAAAAACTGGGATTTGCCCTCGTTGGTGCCAAAGGATCCTATTACATTCCCTATTCTCTTTTGCCTTTATCCCCCGATTTGCAGAACTGGCTTATGGATAGCCATAAGGAAAAGTTTGTCTATGACTTGAAACAAACCAAAGTGGCATTGCTTTGGGACGGATATGATCTTGAAGGAGTTTCGTTCGATCTGATGCTTTCCGCATATCTTTTGAATCCCAATATGACAAAAGAAGGATTCCGGGAAGTCGTATCCAATTTCGATTATCTTGACGTGGCTTATGACGAAGAGGTCTATGGCAAGGGAGCGAGCTATGCCCTTCCCGAAGACAATGTCATCGCCAGACATTCCATTGACAAGGCCGCCGCAATCTTTGCCTTGCACGAAAAAATGCTTATCATGAACAAAGAATGCGGACAAGAGGAATTACTTAGCAATATAGAGATTCCGCTCGCAAGCATTCTTGCTGGCATGGAAAAAGAAGGAATCGCCGTCGATGAAAAAAAACTGGATGATTTCGGATTTCAGCTGAAACAAAGAATTGACGAACTAGAGACATCCATCTATGAACTTGCCGGTGAAAACTTCAATATCAACAGCCCCAAGCAGCTCGGAGCTATCTTGTTCGAGAAACTCGGGTTGCCGTATAGGAAAAAGAACAAAACCGGATATTCTACCGACATATCTGTTCTGAAGGAACTGAATGATTTTCATCCGATTATCGACCGGATCATTTCCTACCGGACACTTACCAAACTTTATTCCACATATTATGAAGGACTTAAGTCCGCTTTGCGTCTCAAAGAAGACGGCCGCATCCATACGATATACAAACAGGCATTGACCCAGACCGGAAGATTATCATCTGTCGAACCGAATCTGCAAAACATCCCGGTAAAAACCGATGAAGGGAAAGAACTACGCAAAGTCTTCGTCGCCGATCCGGGTACAAAGCTTTTATCCTGCGACTATTCCCAGATCGAACTTCGGGTTTTGGCGGAAATGGCGGATGTCGAAGGTTTGAAAGAGGCGTTTAGGGAAAAAGAGGATGTCCATTCCCATACGGCCAAATTGATTTTCAAGAATTCCGAAGTATCATCCGGGGAAAGAAGACAGGCCAAAGCCGTCAATTTCGGCATCATCTACGGCAAGACCGCCTGGGGTTTGTCGGAGGATTTGAAAATCAGTCCCAAACAGGCGGAAAAATTCATCGCCGATTATTTTGACAGTTTTCCGGAAATAAAAAGATTCATGGAACAAACAATCGAAGGAGCCGTGAAAAACGGATACGTGGAAACCTTGTTCCATCGCCGGCGCTACATTCCCGAAATCGCCTCCAACAATTATCAAACCCGCGAATTCGGAAAACGGATGGCAATGAACGCTCCGATCCAGGGAAGCGCGGCCGATATTCTGAAAATCGCCATGGTCAATATGGGCAAAGCCATCAAAGAACGGGATCTGAAAACTAAAATGCTTCTGCAGATCCACGACGAAGTCGTTTTTTCCGTTCCGGAAAAAGAAAAGGAAAAAGCTTTGGATCTCATTATCAGACTGATGGAACATTCAGTGGAGCTCTCGGTTCCGCTGGAAGTCGAAAGCAGTTTCGGAAATAATCTTTACGAGGTGAAATGATATGCCGGAATTGCCGGAAGTGGAAACGATCAAGGAAACCCTGAAAAGACAGATACTAGGGAAAACGATCGCTTCTGTCGAAACAAGATACGATAAAATAATCAAACATCTTTCATCGGATGAATTTGCCAGCAAGCTGACGGGACAAAGCTTTCGCAATATCCGGCGCAAGGGAAAATACCTGTTTTTCGACTTGGATGACTATACCCTAGTCACTCATCTTCGGATGGAAGGTAAATTCTTTCTTAAACCGGAGTCGTCGCCTATCGAAAAACATGAACATATCATCTTTCATTTCACCGACAAGACGACCATGCGTTATGATGATATGCGCAAGTTCGGTACTATGCAACTGGTGGGGTTTGGTCGGGAAATCATGGCTGACGGAGTGGAAAAGCTTGGATTGGAACCTTTTGCAGAAGCTTTCACTTCCGCATATCTGAGAGAAAAACTGCATAATTCGAAAACACCGATCAAAAGCGCGCTTCTGGACCAAACGGTTGTTTCCGGACTTGGTAATATCTATGTTGACGAAGTTTTGTTCCGATCTCGGATTTATCCGAAAAGGCCGGCCGGAAACCTGTCTATGCGAGAAATGGACGCGATCGTTTGCAACAGTCGAACTGTTTTGGACAAAGCAATCGAACTGGGCGGATCAACGATCAGAAGTTATGTTTCCAGTCTTGGCGTCACCGGAAGATTTCAAAATGAATTGATGGTTCATACTAGAGAAGGCGAACCGTGCCACATATGCAAAACGACAATTGAAAAAACGAAAGTAGGCGGGAGAGGCACTTATTTTTGCCCGCATTGCCAAATGGCTGAACAAGTGCCCATGGAAGTAATCGGACTCACGGGCGGAATCGCTTCCGGCAAATCCCTGATATCGGGATGGTTCAAGGAAGAAGGCATCCCGATCATTGATGCCGATTTTGTCTACAAACGGCTGACAAAACCGCATGAAGTATTGTATAATGAAATAGTCGGGAACATGCCTGATGTTTCTTTGTGCCCGGATGAATCGATCGATTGGCAGAAACTCGCGCATAAAATTTACTCCGATGATTCGGTAAGACAAAAATTGAATGCTTTGTCTCATCCGGTGGTCATTGAGGAAATTCTCAAAGAACTGGATGCTTACGACGAAAAAGGCGAGCCTTTGGTTGTCGTCAGCGCTCCTCTTTTATACGAATCCGGTTTCGAACGTGTCTGCGATGTGGTCATCGTTGTCGATGCCTTGGAATCCGTCAGGATCGAAAGACTGATGGAAAGGGATCATATCGATAAGGATTATGCTTTAAGCAAGATAGGTTCCCAAATGTCCTCAGAAAATAGAAAAGGAAAGGCCGACTATGTGATCGACAATTCCGGATCCATCGACAAAACCAAGCGGGATTTCCAAGCAATTCTCCAATCAATAATGAGGAAGTGAGATGGGATTTATGAGTTTTTTCTCTTCAACGTGCGAAACACGTGAACTGCATATCGATAGCGGATTGAGAACACGCTATTACCGTAACAGTTTCAAGCAATGTCTGGCGGTAATCGAAGAATATTCCGGCGATGCCGGGACGGAAATCGTCAACGTCAATCAGGCTCACGGGGAAATTCATATGGTGGGAAGCGGATACGATTCGATCATAACCATCACCCAGTTGACTCCGCTTGAAACGGGGATCGATATCAAAATCAATTTCTTCACTTCCATGGGCTTCAACCGTCCCAAGAAAAAAGTCATGGAAATGTATGCCTATTTCGATCATAAACTCAATTTCAAGGGCGTTTCATTGCATCCCTGAGGAGGTTTCCTTTGGACGGAATCAGAAGAAGCGACAGTTTCACCGTCTTTTCCAAAAGCCATCTTTGTGCAACCGATGTCCAAATCATCTCGTTGCTTTACCAACCGATCATCGGAACCGGTGCTTTTGCGCTTTACTTTACTTTGTTAGGCCTTGTTGATCATCAAACCCTCGTTTCGTCCGATTATCTCCAAGGCGATCTCGAATCGTTGCTTGACACCAGGCTTGACATCATCGAGAACGATCGTTTCCGGTTAGAAGCGATCGGACTGATGGAAACATATTACAGCGACGATCATTTTATGTATGAAATAAAACCTCCGTTGTCGGCGGAAAGTTTCATCAACGACGGGATTCTCGGCCAGTATCTGATCGCTTCCATCACCAAGGACAGATTCAAAAAAATCCTGAATTCGTTCAAACTCAAACCGCCAGCACTGAAGAAATACACTCGCATGACCAAAGCGTTCGACGAAGTATTTCGACCGATCGGAGTGACAGAAAGTCTTCCGGAGTCGGATCTGCTTGGCAATAACAAAGGCAAATCGATCCATACGAACCACACAACCTTCGATTGGCGTTTTTTCATCGAAAGTCTCACGGATGATACCGACTGGGAAAACAAGATCCAGGACCAAATCAAGGAAAAAATACTCAATCTTCATTATGTATATGGCTTGGATGAGCTGACGATGCGATCCGTATTGTTAAAATCCATCGATGAAAACGAGCAAATCAATGTGAATAAAATGGCCGTAAACGCCAGAGAAGAATACAAGCAAATGGCATCATCCATACCGGAAGGAGCCAAAGAAATCGAGAAACCGGAAGAAAGGAATCTTCCTTCCGATCCCGTCGAATATTTCACCGTCGTATCTCCACGTCAGCTTTTGGCCGAAATGAGCGGAGGAAAATTCTCCGCAGCTGATCTAAGAATTGTCGAAAGAATTCTGGAAGAGACTGGCATCGACAGAGGTGTTCTTAATGTCTTGTTGGCATATGTTGCCAAGATCAAGGACGGCTCGCTTCCCGGGTATGAATATTTCGAGAAAGTGGCGCTGGACTGGAAAAAGAACCAGGTTACGGATGTCAAAACCGCCATTGCCTATGTTCAGCATATCAGTTCCAGATACCAACAAGCCAAGGAATCCATTGGCAATAGAAAACAACGGACCAAACCGGCCGACGATATCAAAATCGATTGGCTTGACGAATACATCCAATCAATAAAATGAAGGAGTGAGTGGCGCGATGAAAAAGATAAATCAATATCTGGGCGCCTATTCCCAGGACGTCCAGCCGGACGAAACCATCGAGCAACTCCTGGAAGATCCGATCATCCGGGCTTTTGTGCTGAAACACGACTTAAAACACGAAACCATCGTTGGCGGTATCAACGAGTTGCTTTCTTACCGCGACATGAAAAACATCTGCAACCAATGTCAAGGCATCTACGAGTGCAAGCTATCGACCATCGGAATGACACCGATTTTGCGCTATTACGCCAATGAAATCACACTTGAGTACACCAAGTGTCGTTTCAACAATTTCGATGAAAGCAAGAACAAGATCGACATGATGTACTTACCGAAAAAAGTTTTGAACGCCGACATCACAGATTTCGATTTTATCGGTTCAGAGCGTAAGGAAGTTCATAACTACATCATGAAATTTCTGAACGAATATTCACCCGAGAATCCCATGAAGGGCTTGTATCTAACGGGAGCTTTCGGTACAGGCAAAACCTATATTCTCGCCGTTATTGCCAACGAGCTCGCCAAAAAGGGATACCGAAGCATTTTTGCATATTATCCCGACCTTGTGAGGGAACTCAAATCGGCGATCTCGAATGGCGATTTGGAAGAAAAAATCGAAAATTTAAAAAAAATTCCGGTTCTGTTTCTAGACGATATCGGCGGCGAAAACCAGACTTCGTTCGTTAGGGACGAAATTCTCGGTCCGATTCTCCAACACCGGGTGTTGGATCAATTGCCCACGTTCTTTTCCTCGAACATGAAAATGAAGGTCCTGATGGCTGCCATGCAGATCCAGGAGAACGACATCGAGAAGACTAAGGCATTCCGGATCTTCGAAAGGATCAGAGAATTGGCGGTTGAATTCGAATTATCGGAAAAACCCAGCGCAAGAACTTGACAAATGGTAAAATTGCATTATAATTGGTTATAAGAAAAAGGCCCTGAAAGGGACACGATCGATTCCATATCCGCCTGAAGAGAGGATGGATTGGTGAAAACCATCCGACGGACAGAATCGGTTACCACCCTCGAGCCGGATCCATGAAAGGATCCCGTACCAGGCGTTAACGGATCGAGTGCCGGCATTTTGCCGGAACAAAGGTGGTACCGCGATCAATGTCGTCCTTTAGATAAGGGACGACTTTTTTATTTATAAAGGAGGAATTATCATGATTAAAATCAAATTGCCAGACAAAAAAGAATTGGAATTTCCAGCCAAAGTGAACGGGTTCGAGATCGCCGAAGCGATTTCGCCATCACTCAAGAAACAAAGCATCGCCATCAAAGTGGATGGCGAACAAATCGATCTTGCAAGATCGATTGAAAAAGATGCTTCTATCGAACTCATCACAACTGCCAATCCTCTGGCCTTGGATATATTGCGTCACTCGGCAGCCCATTTACTTGCGGAGGCGGTGAGGCAGATATATCCCGAAGCCCACTTCGGAGTGGGCCCGGCGATCGAGGAAGGTTTTTATTACGACATCGATTTGGGAGACGTCGTTTTGAGTGAATCGGATTTGCCGGCGATCGAGGAGAAAATGAAAAAACTAGCTTCTCTCGATCAGAAGATGGTCAGACGTGAAGTCGATAAAGCGGGAGCTTTGAAACTTTTCGCCAAAGATCCGTACAAAGTCGAACTGATCAACGACTTGCCGGAAGAAGAACAGATTACGGTCTATACCCAGGATCTCTTCACCGATCTTTGCCGGGGACCGCATGTCCCCAGTACCAAATGGCTGAAAAATGTCAAGTTGCTGAGCTTAGCCGGGGCTTATTGGCGCGGAGACTCCAAAAACAAACAACTTACCAGGATATACGGTACCGCGTTTTTCACCGACAAGGAGCTTCAGGATCATTTGGAACTTCTGGAAGAAAGAAAAAAACGCGATCACCGGAAACTTGGCCGCGAACTTGATCTTTTCATGATCAGCGAGTATGGTCCCGGATTTCCGTTCTGGCTTCCAAACGGCATGATCGTAAGACGCGAACTCGAAGATTTCTGGTATAAAGTTCATCTCCGGGAAGGATATAAACTCATCCAGACTCCAATCATGCTAAGCAAGGAATTATGGGAGATATCCGGACACTGGGCAAATTACCGCGAGAACATGTATGTTTCAAAAATCGACGAACAGGAATTTGTCATCAAGCCGATGAATTGCCCCGGAGGAATGCTCGTTTACAAACGCGATATTCATTCCTATAAGGATTTTCCCTTGAAAGTCGGCGAATTGGGTTTGGTCCATCGTCATGAGGCTAGCGGTGCTTTGGCTGGGCTTTTCCGGGTTAGGAATTTCACCCAGGACGACGCCCATATCTTTATGACCGAAGACCAGATCGTTCATGAAATCCAGGAACTTGTAAGGCTTTACGATTATATGTACAAAATCTTCAAACTGGATTATTCGATCGAGCTTTCGACTCGCCCGGAAGACAAATACATCGGTGAAATCGCAACCTGGGACAGAGCGGAAAAAGCTTTGGCCGACGCCCTTGATTCCAAGGGAATCCCATACAAAGTCAATCCGGGTGACGGCGCATTCTACGGTCCGAAACTGGATTTCAAGCTTCGTGATTCCATGAATCGTATCTGGCAATGCGGCACCATTCAGCTTGACATGAATCTGCCGGAACGCTTTGATCTCACCTATATCGATCAAAACGGAGAGAAAAAGCGCCCCGTCATGCTTCACCGGGCGTTGTTCGGTTCGATCGAGCGTTTTATCGGCATTCTAATCGAACACTATGCCGGTGCTTTTCCGACCTGGCTGGCCCCCGTACAGGTCAAGATCATTCCGGTAAATCTCAATTTCCATCTGGAAAAGGCGAACGAACTAGCCGTTATGATGCAAAATGCCGGCATCAGGGTAGAAACCGATCTGCGCGACGAAAAGCTCGGATACAAGATCCGGGAAGCGCAGACGAAGAAAATCCCCTATCAGCTGGTAATCGGCGACAAGGAAGTGTCAAGCGACGAAGTCACATATCGCAAATACGGCTCACAGGATCAGGTGACAATCGGAGTCGACGAGTTCATTTCCCTGATAAAAGAAGATATCGAAAAGAAATAGGTTGGATTTCCAACCTATTTTTTCTTGCTTTTCAGATGTTCGATCACGGCATTGTCCGGATCGATAAAGATCGTTTTTTGGTTTGTATAAGTCACGAAAGACCCGATGGTTCCCGGAACCTTTTTCAAATGTTTGACTCTTGTATAATCGACGGGAACCGATGAAGAATTTCTGGCTTCCGAAAACAATGCGGCGAGATTGGCGGCAGTCCTGATCTGGGGTTCCTTCAGTTCGGATTCGCTTCTCGCTATTACATGGGCGCCGTGACTGTTTTTGACATGGAACCACCATTCGTTTGGTCTTGCTACGCGGTTTGTGATGTAATCGTTCTGGATATTGTTTTTTCCAACCAGAATTTCCATTCCCTCATTGTCCGTATAGGTTTCGTAATTCGGGGTTTTCTTTCTTGTTTTGCCTGTTTTTTGACGTAACATTCCCCTAGTGGCCAACTCCTGGCGAATTTCTTCCAGGTCGATCAATGAAGCGGTCTCGATTTGATCGTCAAGTTGTCGGAAGTATTCCAATTCTTCCTTGGCGATAGTGATCTGTTCTTCAATATAGGCGACAGAATTTTTCAGTTTTCGGTATTTCTTGAAATATTGATTGGCGTTTTTGACGGCAGATGACAAAGGATCCAATTCGATATTGATATTCCGGTCAAGCTCGTAAGAGAAGCATTCGTGACTGGAAGATGCCTTGGCAATTTCATTCTGGCACTGCAATATCAAATCACCTTTGATGCGGTAGATGTCCGCTTCATCGGCTTTCGCAAGATCTTGGGACAATTTTTCCAGCTTGTTGGCCAACTTGTCGGTTTCTCTTTTCACGAATTGAATCAGATATTTCGACATTTGGCGGTTTCTTTCTTCTCTTCCCAGATCGTTGAAATATGCGTCTAAAAGGAGGGATAGAGAAGGAAAAAAAGTTTTCTGTCCAATATCGAAAATATCGAAATAATAATATTCCCGTTTTCCGGATTTTTCCATCATGACCGGATTGATCGGCAGTTTTTGCACATCGTCAAGCAATGTCAAACCGGAAACGCCCGGCTTTGACATCTCTCTTAACAGATATTCGGCAAATACCGGTGAAATGCCGCGGATATTGTCAACGAGATATCGTCTGTTAAGCTGTCCGGCATAACTGAAAATAGCAGTTACTCCTTCCTTGTCAGATGTTTTTGTCTTGCCATCGAAAGGCGGAAGATATATTGCTCCCTTCTCGATCGTTCTTCCGACTTCGTCGAATGGGCTGATATGTTTGAATGCATCGATGATGATGTCATTTTTTTCCGTGATAACGATATTGGCATAACGCCCGAGAATTTCCATGTACATGCCATAATCCTCGATGTCGCCGAGTTCGTCGTGGTTTTCCACCAAGATTTTGATGATCCGGTCGCCTTCGAGCGATTTGATGCTCGTGATGATTCCGCCTTCAAGATACTTGCGGAGAAGCATACAAAAACCGCCGGGATTTTCCGGCCTGTCGTAACGCATGGCGGACAGGTGGATCCTGGTCAGGGAAGTCGATACGGAAACATAAAGTTGTTTGGTCTCTCCCGGCGTTCTTACAATGAACAGAAAATCTGTTTTGCTCAGTTGGTAGATTTTCTGGATTCTACCGCCCGCAAGATTGTTGTCGAGTTCAATGCATAGCCTTTCGATGAACTTGCCGTCCATACTCATTTGAATCACCGTTTACATTATATCATATCGTGGTAAAACGAAAAAAAATTTTACTATTTTCGGGATTTGTGGTATTATATTGCATAATGAATACGTTCAAGGGGGGATATAGGCTGTGAAGCTTAACGAACGCGGCTTATTGGTTGTCATGAGCGGCCCTTCCGGTGTCGGAAAGGGTACTATCCGCAAGGCCCTGTTTCAAATCCCCGATAACAATTTCTGTTATTCCGTATCCATGACTACCCGCAAACCGCGGGAGGGCGAAAGGGACGGAATCGATTATTTCTTCGTTTCTCGCGAAGAATTCGAACAACATATCAAAAACGGGGAAATGCTCGAGTATGCCGAATTCGTCGGCGAATACTACGGGACTCCGAGATCGTTTATCGAGAAGAAATTATCCGAAGGCAAGGAAGTCATCATGGAAATCGAAGTCCAAGGCGCCCTGCAAGTTCGGGAAAAGATGCCGGAGGCCGTATTTATTTTCATTGTACCGCCGTCTAAACAAGCCTTATATGACCGTCTGATCAAACGCGGCACCGAAGCCAATGATGTCATACAGAAACGGATAGTCAAAGCGGAACGTGAATTCATACTGGCCTACAAGTATGATTACATCGTCGTCAACGACGATGTCGAAAACGCCGCCGACCGGATCTACGCCATCATCAGGGCCGAGCATGCCAAGACGGAAAGATCGATTTACAAATATAACAAACTCATGGAGGGAAAGATAAATGTCCAATAGAAACAAGGAAGGATTGCGTTATCCGTCAATCGACGATCTCTTGGAAGTCGTTGACTCGAAATACAAACTGGCATATATCGCGGCGAAACGGGCAAAAATCATCAAGGAAGACGATTATTCGTCTGTCGAAAACAAATGCGTTAAGCCTGTGGGGCAGGCGCTTGAGGAAATCCTCGCCGGGAAAGTCAAAGCCGAATTCTGAACAGCCGAAAGGCTGTTTTTATTTGTGTTTTTGCCTCACTTAACGCTTTTCATGTGATATAATAGAATATGAAATCTGGAATCGGAGATGATACTTTTGAACGACGGAATGAAAAAACTTCTTGATCGTCTTGGCATCCATGACGATATCATCCTGGAGTACGGAACAATCGAGAAAATGGAAGTCGACACCGTTCAAAACAGCTGGTTTTTTTCTTTATTTTTCGATCGTCCGGTTCCGATTGTCAGATATCGGAATTTTATTGATCATCTGAAAAAACTACCGCAGGAAGTTGACAGTCTGAAGTCGGTTGAATATCAGACTGTTTTTGGCATGACTTCCGACCAGGATTTGCTCGATTATTATGATTTCGTCATTGATGTATTAACAGAAGAAGACAAAAGAATTTTGCCGCTCAAAGACTATCCGACCGACATTGTCGACGGAATGATCAAGATCATGGTTCCCCAGGGAGCCAAATCAGCGAGTATGTTCCGCAAAGATATCGAGGCCGAACTCGAACACAACGGGTTTGCGACGACAGTGGCGATATCGATAGACCAGAATTGCAAAACGATCAGCGAAGAGATCGAGAAAGCCAACCGTTCGTTTGTCATATCAAGCCAGACATCGGCCAATTCATCAACGGTTGTATACAGGGAACTATACGACAACAGACCGGTAGACACTGATTTCATGTCGTTTGAGAAGGTCCCCCATGATGAAATCGGTTTGGAGGAATACAAAGCCAAAAACGGGGCCAAAGCCAATTTCAATCTGGCCGGAGTGGTTGTTTCGATTGAAGTGAGGGAAATGCGCAGCAATTCCCAGGCCAATATCATCATCACCGACGGCACCGATTCGCTTTTAGTAAAGAAGAGATTGTCTTCATCCGACGAGAAGGATTTCTGCCAAACCCTGGAAGAAGGCATGGGTTTGCGCGTATCCGGCTATGCTTCGTTTGACACCTATTACAACGAAGTCTTTGTTAATGCCATTTCCATGGCTAAATCAGACCGGGTGCTGCCGAAAACAGGAAGAATGGACGACTGTGCCGAAAAGCGGGTTGAATTGCACGTCCACACAAAGATGTCTTCCCTGGACGGCGTCAATTCGATTGACGAATATGCCGAACGGGCCAAGGCCTGGGGAATGAGCGCCTTAGCCGTCACCGATCACGGATCGGTCCAAGCTTATCCTGATTTTGCCAAACTGACCCACGATAAGAATCTCAAACCGCTTTACGGTTTGGAACTGGTTTTTGTCAACGACGAGACAGTGGCGATTGCCAAAGGGGAATCTGCCAAAATGCTGGGCGATGCGACCTATGTGGTTTTCGATATCGAAACCACCGGATTGTCCGTGCTTTATGATTCGATCATCGAAATATCCGGCGTCAAGATCAAAAGTGGAACAAACATCGGCGAATTTCATTCGTTTGTCAATCCCAATAAACCGATCAGTTCTTTCACCCAGAATCTCACCGGGATCACAAATCAAATGGTCAAGGATGCTCCGGGAGTGGAAAAGGTCTTGCGTGATTTCTATGAATTCACAAAGGATTCCGTTCTGGTTGCCCATAACGCTGATTTCGACTTGGGGCATATTTATCATGGTTATCGCGAAAATGGCATATTTGCCGGGATTCAGCCTTCGATAGACACCTTAACGCTTGCCAAGGTTGTTTACCCGGATCGGGGTAGATACTCGCTGGATTCGCTTTGCCGTTTCCTTAAAGTGACACTGGACGAACATCACCGTGCCGCATCGGATGCCAAAGCAACCGCCGAGATTTTCCTGCATATGTTGAAAAAGATCAGAAAAGACGGCATCAACCGTTTTCAGGACATCAACCTGATCATAGATCACAAGGAAGTATACAAATATCCATATCCGAAGCATATCAACCTGCTTGTCAAAAAGCAGGAAGGGCTCAAAAATCTCTATAAGATTCTATCAATGGCTCTGACCGATTTTTATGACCGGGATGGCAAGGTCGTCAAAACAGTTCTCGACAAATACCGTCGAGGTCTTTTGGTTTCTTCCGGATGCCGCAACTCGGATTTTTTCGAAATCGCCATGGTCAAGACAAGGGAAGAATTGAAAGAAGCCGCGTCCTATTATGATTTTCTGGAAGTCCAACCGCCGTCATCATTCGGTTATTTGGTCGATCAGATACCCGAATGGCAGACGATGATCCAGGATGTTATCCGCCGGATCGTCGAAGTGGGAAAAGAACTTGACATACCCGTATGCGCAACCGGCGATGTCCATCATCTCGACCCGGAAGATTTGAAGAGTCGGGAAATATTGATCAACTCTCCGATGGTGGGAGGCGGGCACCACTATCTGTATAACGAAAAAACCAAACCGTCCCAACACTTGATGACGACATCGGAAATGTTGGACGAATTCCGCTTCTTGGGCGACGATGTCGCTTGCGAGATTGTCATTACCAATCCGAACATGATAGCCGATTCGATCGATTGGATCCAGATATTCCCGAACGAGTTGTTCGCCCCGTCGGACGAATTTTTGGCAGAACAGGGAGTGCCTTCCATAAAATCCAAAGTGGAGACGATGGTACGAGAACGTGCGGAAAACATGTATGGAAGTCCATTGCCTTCTTTGGTGAAGACCAGACTCGACAAGGAACTGAAAAGCATCATCGACAACCAGTTCTCCACCATTTACTACATATCGCACCTGTTAGTAAAAAAATCGCTTGATGACGGCTATTTGGTTGGCTCACGCGGATCCGTCGGATCCAGTTTTGTCGCCATGTTGATGGACATAACCGAAGTCAACCCCTTGCCGCCGCATTACCGTTGTCCCAAATGCCATTTTTCCGCTTTCAAGAAAAACGACGAGCAGGAACGTGAATTCGGATCAACCGATTTTGAAACCAAGATCAACCGGTTGTTCGACCGCGCCGAATGCGGGTGGGATCTGCCGGATCAATTTTGTCCGGTATGCGGAACCAAACTGATTAAGGACGGTCATGACATTCCCTTCGAGACCTTCCTCGGATTCAAAGGAGACAAGATTCCGGACATCGATCTGAACTTTTCCGGAGACTATCAAAGCAAAGTGCATGAATACATCCGTAAACTTTTCGGATACAATTATGCCTACAGAGCCGGTACGATCGGCACATGCGGATCGAAAACGGCTTTTGCGATGGTCAGGGATTATGTGGAAAAACAAAACGAACTCAGGGAAAAAGCAGGAGAACCTGCTTTGATCGTTAGACGTGCCGAAATGGAAAGACTGGCAAAAAAGATCGAAGGATCCAAGCGTACCAGCGGCCAGCATCCCGGCGGTATCGTCGTTGTTCCCAACAATAAGGAAATTTACGATGTCACCCCGATCCAATATCCCGGCGACTCAACTGATACTACCTGGAAAACAACGCACTTCGACTATCATTCGTTTGAAAGCAACCTATTCAAACTCGATGTTCTGGGCCATGATGATCCGACAATGATAAAATATCTGATGGATCTTGTCAAGAAAGATCCACTCGATTTTCCGTTTTCTGATCCCAAAGACATTCCGGTTGATGATACGGAAGTCTACAGACTGCTTGCCGGAACCGAAGCCATCGGATTGCGTCCGGAAGACATCAACAGTGATGTGGCGTCATTCGGAATTCCGGAATTCGGAACCAACTTCGTACGCGGGATGCTGAGAGATTCGCGCCCGAAAACATTTGCCGAACTGGTCAAAATATCCGGACTATCGCACGGAACCGATGTATGGAATTCCAACGTTCAGGATTTGATATCCGGCAAGATAAAGGAATTCGGACGAGTTGATTTCAAGAAAGTGTTCGGTTGCCGCGACGACATCATGACCGATTTGATTGATTACGGCATGCAACCGACACAGGCGTTTGAAATAATGGAATTCGTCCGCAAAGGTAAAACGCATGTAAATCCCGAAAAATGGGGATATTACACTGATTTAATGCGACAGTCAGATGTGCCTGAATGGTTCATCTGGTCATGCAACAAGATCAAATACCTGTTTCCGAAGGCTCACGCGACGGCTTATGTTTTGATGGCAATGAGAATCGCTTGGTTCAAAAAATACCGACCGATATATTTCTATGCGGCATATTTTTCCAAACGGGCGCCTTTCTTCGATGTCGATGCCTTCTATCAGGGCGAAGAGGGAATAAAGAGACGGATGGCTTCCATCACCAACGATTCCTCGGATCGTGACAAGAACCTGGAAACCGTTTTAGAAGTGGCTTTGGAAATGGTCATGCGCGGATTCAGGTTCAATCCGATTGACATCAACCGCTCACAGGCCACGGAATTCGTGATCGACGAAGATCAGAAATCATTGCTGTTGCCACTTATCGTCGTGGATTCTCTCGGTTTGGCAGCCGCCAATTCGGTTGTCGAAGCCAGGGAGAAAAAGCCGTTCATTTCGAAACAAGACATCCGTACACGAACCAAGCTGTCTAAGACCATTTTCGACCGGCTTGAAGACTTGGGGGTTTTTGAAGGAATGATTGAAGAAGACCAAATCTCGCTTTTTGATTTGGATATGGGAAAATAAATTGCATTTATCATATAAATCCCACAAAAAAGCGTTATAATATCTACATTAACAATGATTCAGGAGGTATTGCAATGCCACTCTTAAGAAGCTCAAATCCGGTTATCCGTACCGTGCGTGCCAACACTTACGTTAGCGATCGCCCGGTCACATATTCCAATGTGGCGATGAAGACGGTATTTCTCATCGGTATTTTGGGTGTAAGCGCCTATTTAACAATATTGTATATGGCTCAGATTGGAATCGGTATCCTGATCGGCGCCATATTACTTGGTTTTATAAGCGTGATTATCGGGACGCGTTCAGTCACCCTTTCCCCGATTTTTTCTGTGATATACGCAATCTGCGAAGGAGTTTTTCTCGGTTATATATCGGCTATATACGCGTATTTGGCCGAAGGCATCATTCCTACGGCTCTTATGACGACCGGAATCGTTTTTGTCATTATGCTGCTGTTCTATTCTACTGGCATTATCAAAGTTACGCAGAAATTCGCATCGGTAATGGTGGTGGCTCTCATTTCAGTAATCATCATGGCTTTTCTATCCATAATTCTGCCGTTCACAATGACATCTACGATTTATTATCTGGTTTGCGGCGTGTCAGCTTTGCTTTCCGCTTTGTTCCTGCTCTTGGACTTTGAAAGCATCAAGAATTGCGTTGATCAGGGAACCGATGCCAAAATGGGCTGGATTCTCTCACTCGGATTGCTTGTTACCGTAGTTTGGATCTATGTGGAAATTTTGCGTTTGCTACTGATATTCGGAAGAAGAAATTAGTCTTGTTATTCATACCTTGTTTATGATATAATCAAAACAAGAAATCTTATCGCGATGAAGGGGAACAAGTACCCGAAACCAAAGACAAGCAAGAGAGGACGCGGATGGTGAAAGCGTCTCTTGTCAAGACCGGGAAATTCATCTCCCAAGTGAGACCAATCATCTCCGCCGCCAGCGTTATCTGGCATTGAGTGCCGGGACGGTTACCCGGAACAAAGGTGGTACCACGGTTTGTAAAATCGCCCTTTTTTTCGGGCGATTTTTTTATTTTGTCTTATCAAGGGGAGGATACAATGGAAATCAAAGAGCAACTGGCCAAGATCGTGGCTGAAGCGAAATCGGCGGCCGAAGGAATCAAAACTCCTGCCGAACTTGGCGACCTCAAAGCTGCTTTTCTCGGCAAGAAAAGCGAGTTCAATACAATGATGCAACAAATGAAGGATCTGACACCGGAAGAACGTCCGGCTTTTGGTGGCATAATCAATGCCGCAAAAAGCGAAGTGACGGCTTTTTTTGATAGTGCCAAGGAGAGGCTTGATAAAGAAGCAGTCGATGCCAAACTCAAACAAGAGACCATTGACATCAGCCTGCCCGGCCGCCAAATGTACGTGGGAGCCAAACATCTGATCAGCCAGGTTATCGAAGAAATCGAGGATCTTTTTGTCGGCATGGGATATACGGTCGAAGAAGGACCGGAAATCGAATCGGACAAATACAACTTCGAAATGCTCAATTTTCCGAAAATGCATCCCGCCCGCGATATGCAGGATTCATTCTACATTTCCGAAGACAATCTTCTGAGAACGCATACTTCGCCCGTCCAGATCAGGACCATGCTCAAGGCCGGGGGAAACAAACCGATCAAAGTCATATGTCCGGGGAAGACATACCGCAAAGACGATGACGATATGACACATTCGCATCAATTTGCTCAGATCGAGGCTTTGGTCGTCGACGAGAACACCTCGCTTGCTGACCTCAAAGGAACTCTTCTGGTACTTGCGAGAAAGATGTTCGGCGAAGAAAGAGAAATCCGTTTACGCCCGTCTTTCTTCCCATTCACCGAACCGAGCGTGGAAGTTGATGTCTCCTGCCATAAATGCGGCGGCGCCGGATGTTCGATGTGCAAAGGCACCGGATGGATCGAAATCCTTGGGGCCGGCATGGTAAACAACAATGTCTTGGAAGCTTGCGGATATGATTCTTCCCGTTACCAGGGATTTGCTTTCGGAATGGGCGTGGAACGAGTCGCGATCCTGAAATACGGAATCGACGACATCAGGGCTTTCTATACCAACGACCTGCGGTTCAACCGCCAGTTTCGGTAGAGGGGTGATAAAATGCTGTTGTCAATGAATTGGTTGAAAGACTATATAAATATCGATATTGATAAGGACGAACTGGTCAGAAAACTTAATCTGATGTCCGCCGAAGTCGAAGGACTCGAAAAAATGGTCGAAGCCACCAACCTGGCGATCGGCTTCGTGGAAACCTGTGTTATGCATCCGGATTCCGATCATCTGCATGTCTGCGTGGTTGATACCGGAAACGAAAAATTAGATATTATCTGCGGGGCTCCCAATGTTGAAGCCGGTCAGAAAGTGATAGTCGCTTTGCCGGGAGCCAACCTTCCCGGAGGCCTGAAAATTAAGAAGGCAAAGATCAGGGGTATCGAATCCAACGGAATGATCTGTTCTTTGTCGGAGCTGGGAATCGATCACAAATATCATCAGGAGGACGGAATCCATGTCCTGTCCTCGGATGCGCCGCTGGGCGGCGATCCTTTGGCATGGTTAAGCCTTGACGACTATATTCTCAATTTGGATCTTACCCCCAACCGGGCCGATCTCTTGTCCCATTTGGGAGTTGCCTATGAACTTGGGGCCGTTCTAAATGAATCTGTCAATGTGTCAAATCCGGATCCCGAAGAGGATCAGGAGAAGAATCCGGTTTGCGTGTTTACGGAGACTTCCGATTGCGAATCATATTATGCAAGGGTGATCAAGGATGTCAAGGTCGGATTGAGCCCCAGATGGATGCAATCTCGTCTCATAGCATGCGGCATCCGTCCCATAAACAATGTCGTGGATATCACAAACTATGTAATGCTGGAATACGGACAACCGCTCCATGCTTTTGACTACGATAAACTGGTAAGCGGACAGATCTTGGTCAGAAATGCCAAAGAAGGCGAATTGATCGTCACCTTGGACGGCAAGAAAAGAGAACTTGATCCCGCGGATGTCGTCATCACCGATGGCAATGTTCCGATCGCCCTGGCCGGAGTCATGGGCGGTTTGGAAACCGAGATTGACGACAATACCACAACGATTCTTCTTGAGTCGGCGACGTTTTCACCTTATGCGGTGAGAAAAACATCCAAGCGTCTCGCTCTCCAGAGCGAATCGTCCAACCGTTTCGAACGGGGCTTGGACCCAGCTCGTACCAGATTGGCCGCTAATCGTGCCGCTGAACTGTTCAGGGAATATTGCGGTGGCAGGATATTACGCGGAATCAATTATTTTGATGTCAACGACGCTGGCGACACCGTCATATTGACGACAATGGCAAAAATAGAGTCAGTCACCGGCAAGCGATATACGGAAAAAGAACTGGAAGATGTCTTCGAACGCTTGAATTTCCGGGCGAAGATTACCGATGACGACATTACCGTTTACGCTCCTTCGCGAAGGCAGGATATCAAGACATACCAGGATGTCATCGAAGAAATCGTCCGCATAAACGGATACAACAATATCCCGATGACATTACCAAAAACCATAACGACAGGCACTTTGACCGATATCCAAAAACAAAGAAGGATGCTCAGATCGTTCATGTTGGATTTGGGATTCGACGAAGTAACGACTTACACTCTCACAAACGAACATAATGCCAGAATGTTCGATGACAGCAACAAAAAAGTAATTAAAATACTCAATCCAATTTCAGAGGAAAGGGCTAGTTTAAGACATTCACTGTTGCCATCGCTTATAAGTGTCCTCAAATATAACAAGGATCATAAGCAAGATGAGGCTTGCCTGTTTGAAATCGGCAAAGGATATTTCGATGAAGGCGAGGAAGAATTTTTATCGGGCATCATGAACGGTTCTTATCGGATGTCGAAGTGGCAACACGATCAAGCAAATATCGACTTCTATCTGGCCAAAGGAATCATCATCGCAATTCTTAAGAAACTTGGTCTAGAGGATATCGACTTCCATATACCGGACAAAAAATTACCTGGTTTCCATCCGGGAGTCGTCGCCAATGTTACATCAAAGGGAAAAAAGATTGGCGTGTTAGGTCGTTTCCATCCTGAGTTAGAACATAGCGAGGAAATCGGGGAAACATACGCATTTGAATTGAATCTTGGAAGAATATTTGGATGTGGCAATAAGAACATCGTTATGAAACCATTATCGAAATATCCGTCGGTTTCACGGGATCTGGCAGTCATCGTGGATAAGAATCTCCCGGCCGGTGATTTGGTGGAAACCATCCGCAAGATGAACATGAAATCCGTTCGGATTGTGGAAATATTCGATCGCTACGAAGGAGAAAAACTTGGCCAGGACAAGAAATCGATTGCTCTATCCCTGGTTTTCCAAGATGACGGAAAAACCCTTTCGACAACCGATGTCGACAATTTCGTGAACAAGATAGTGGGCGAACTTGCCAAGAAATGTCAGGCCACATTGAGAGAATAACCTACAAAACACAAACGGTCCTTTCCGGGACCGTTTTCTTATTAAGAAGTGAAGCGAATCGGAACATAGACATATCAAAGATGTGATATAATCATTACGTAACATTCAGCCATCGGATTTTCGGAGGAAACCCCATGGAAAAAACCAATCTATACGGCCTCTCCTTGCAAGAACTAGGAATCATGTTGTCGGAAGCCGGTTTCAAACAGTACAACGGAAGACAGATATTCGAGTGGATGTATCAGAAAAACATCCGCGATTTTGGTTTGATGACCAATTTGTCGCTGAAATTGCGGGAATATCTAAGCGATCATTTCGGTTTTGGTCTCCCGGGAATCGCGACGATCCAGAATTCATCGGACGGAACGAGAAAATATCTGTTTGCGATGAATGACGGAAGTCTGATCGAAACAGTGCTGATGACCCATGATTACGGATACAGTGTCTGTGTGAGCAGCCAGGTTGGCTGCAACATGAAATGCGCTTTCTGCGCTTCCGGCTTAAAAAATAAAATCAGGAATCTGGATACAGCGGAATTAGTTGGCCAGGTTATCATGGCGGGTTTGGAAGCCAAAGTCAGGATCACGAACGTAGTCGTCATGGGAACCGGAGAACCGTTCGACAACTATGAAAATGTCATCAAGTTTATCGGCATTATCAATGAAAGCAAAGGTCTGGCGATCGGCCAACGGCACATTACCGTATCGACAAGCGGCATAGTTCCGATGATCAGACGATATGCCGAAGAACCGATTCGCAGCAATCTGGCCGTCAGCCTGCATGCTTCAGATGATACTCTTCGTAACCGTCTCATGCCGATAAATCGGAAATATCCGGTTGCCGAGGTGATCCGGGCGTGTAAGGATTATTTCGAAAAAACTTCCAGAAGGGTGACTTTCGAATACATCCTTCTAAAAGGCGTCAACGATTCTTTGGAACAGGCAAACAAACTGGCTGATCTTTTGCGAGATGTGAATTGCTATGTGAATCTAATTCCTTATAACCCTGTGGATGAATTCGAATTCGATCCCAGCGGACATGACGCGACATCCATATTTCTCGATTGTCTCATGAAAAGAAAAATCAATGTGACGATGCGAAAAGAACAAGGCGGCGATATCGATGCCGCTTGCGGTCAGTTAAGGATGAAATCAAAAACAAAATGATATCAATCCATTTGACTGAATATGGTTTTGATGATACACTAATAAAGATATTTTTTTCAGGAGAATAAACAATGGATGCGAATAAAAAAATCAAAAGGATAGCAATTTTGACAGGCGGAGGCGACTGCTCCGGACTCAATGCCGTGATAAGAGCCGCCGTCAGGACGGCAATTCTCAAATACGGATACGAAGTGATCGGCTACATGGGAGGTTACTACGGACTCTTCAAGGACGATTATATCGATTTGACGCTCTCGGCAGTCACCGGTATTTTCCATCAAGGCGGCACGATTCTCAAAATGTCGAATCGCGACAACCTTTTCAATTACCGGACCATGGACAGCAACGGGAACTATGTCTATTTGGATGTTTCCGATATCGCGATCGAGAATTTGCGTAAAAACGGCGTCGATGCGATTATCATCATCGGGGGCGACGGCACTTTGACAAGCGCCCGCGATTTTTCCCGCAAGGGCGTGAATGTCGTCGGCATTCCAAAAACCATCGACAACGACGTTCCCGACACCGAGATCACATTCGGCTACCGTACCGCTCTAGACCATATCATGTTATCGCTCGATGCTTTACATACGACAGCTTTTTCCCATGACCGCGTCATGATTCTGGAAGTCATGGGACGCCACGCCGGATGGCTGGCTCTTGAAGGCGGAATCGCCGGATCGGCTGATGTCATTCTGATTCCCGAAATTCCTTATGATATCAAAAAGGTTGCCAAACAGATCATCGACAGATACAATTACGGCAGCAAGTTCTCGATCATTTGCGTTTCGGAAGGCGCTAAACCGATTGACGGAGAACTGACGATCAGAACAATCGACAACAAGAGCCCCGACAGTGTCAAACTCGGTGGCATCGGAGCCCGTATAGCATCGCAACTGGAAACACTGATCCAGCCGATTACCGGACAGGAAATCCGTTCAACCAATCTGGGATACATTCAAAGGGGCGGCGTCACCGACACATTCGACCGCGTCCTTGGCACCAAGTATGGATCGCATGCCGTCGATATGATCGCCAACGGCGAATTCGGAAACATGGTAACGATCATGAATGACAAAATGACCATGGTTCCAATCGAAGATGTCGTCGGGCACGGAAAAACCGGAGAAACAAGCCGCGGCGGAGCCAGGCTCGTTGATCCCGAAGGCGATCTTGTCCAAGCAGCCAGAAATATCGGAATATCATTCGGAGACTGAAAATCCGACAATCTTTATAAGGAGGAAACATAATGGAACTCAAAGGCAGTAAAACGGAACAAAACCTGCAACAGGCATTTGCCGGCGAATCGATGGCGAGGAACAAATACACTTTTTATGCTTCAAAAGCCAAAAAGGAAGGTTACGTACAGATAGCGAACTTTTTCCTTGAAACGGCAGCCAACGAAAAGGAACATGCGGAAGTATGGTTCAAACTGCTTCATGACGGTGGCATTCCCGCCACCGAAGCAAATTTGGAAGACGGAGCGGCGGGCGAGCATTACGAATGGACCGACATGTACAAAGGCTTCGCCGAAGTAGCGAAACAGGAAGGCTTTACCAAGATTGCCTATCTGTTCGAAGCTGTGGCGGCGATTGAAAAGGAACACGAGAAGCGCTATCTTGCCCTGCTTGCGAGTATAAAGGACCAAAGGATCTTCGAATCGGACAACGATTCCGAAATCTGGATCTGTTCGAATTGCGGACACATCCATGTCGGGAAAAAGGCTCCCAAGGTTTGCCCGGTTTGCGATCACGACCAGAGCTATTTCCAACGCTACGTGAAAAATTACTGATTCAAGAAGACGCAAGTCTTCTTTTTTTTTGCTTTTTCCTGTATAATTATGGTATCTTTCCAAGGAGGCATGCATTTGGAGAAAGGTCGCATCATCAAATTGATCGGCGGTTGGTATACGGTCGCCGGTTGCGACGGAAAACGTCGTGATGTCAAGCCGTTGGGTATTTTTCGCTATCAGAACGAGCGTCCAAAAGTGGGCGATATCGTTTCTTTCGACGATGAATCGATCCTGTCGGTCGAAACACGGACGAACGATTTGGTCCGTCCGTCGATATGCAATGTCGACCAGGTGCTCCTGATAATGTCTGCCAAACGTCCGGAATTCAGCTTACAGTTGCTCGATCGATTCCTAATTCTGATTTTAAACAGCAGAATAACGCCAGCGATAATAATAACAAAAACCGACCTTATGACAAAAGATGAAAGGGAAACCTTGGAGAAAACGGCCGAATATTACCGATCTTTTTTCCCCACCGTTTTTGTTTCCAACAAAACCAATGAAGGCCTGGAGGAAATAAAGAAACTGACCAAAGGAAAAACGAATGTTCTTGCTGGTCAGACCGGAGCGGGAAAAAGTAGCTTGTTGAATTCCTTAAACCCAACACTGGAATTGAAGACAGACGATATTTCGGAAGCTTTGGGAAGAGGCAAGCATACGACAAGACACGTGGAACTTATCGAGTTCGGAGACGGATGGATCGCGGACACGCCGGGATTTTCCAAACTGGATTTCATCGATATCGAACCGGATTCGCTTCAAAACCTTTATCCTGATTTTGTCAATTTGTCCGAAGGGTGCCGTTTTTCCGGATGCCGGCATTTGAAAGAACCGGACTGTAAGGTGAAAGAAGCCGTGGAAGCCGGCTCCATTCTTAAAGAAAGATATGACAACTATTGCCGTTTTTATGCGGAAATAAAGGCAATCAAGCCTAAATACTGAAAGGGTGATGACATCATGATCTGCGCTCCTTCTTTTCTAACCGCCGATTTTTCCCAACTGGAAACCGAGATTGTTTCTTTGAAAAAAGCGAAATGGCTTCATTTCGACGTCATGGATGGAATTTTCGTTCCCAACCTGACTTACGGAGAAGAAATGCTAGACAGAGTAAAAGCCTTTAGCAATCAGTTTTTCGATTGCCATCTGATGATTGCCAATCCCCTGGAAAGGTATCGTGATTTCATTGATGCCGGCGCTGATATGATCACATTCCATTACGAAGCCGCAAAGGAAAAATCCGCCAATCTGATTGCAAAAATCAAAGGGAGGGGCTGTTTGTCAGGCATGTCAATCAAACCGGCCACCAAAGCCGATTTGCTCGATCCTTTCCTGAAAGATCTGGATTTAGTGTTAGTCATGAGCGTCGAACCAGGCAAGGGCGGTCAGGAATTCATGCCGGAGGCCTTGGACAAGATCCGGTATTATGCCGACCAGAGAAGCAAAAACAACTATCATTTCCTTATCGAAGTGGATGGCGGAATCAATGACAAAACCGCCGCCATGGCAAAAACTTCCGGGGCCGACATTGTGGTGGCCGGATCCTATATCATTAATCAGAAAGACCGGGAAAAAGCGATTGGGGTGTTGGAGAATGTCTAGAAAGATCAAAATCTTTGCCGGACCCAACAACTATGATTTTTCCCGTCTTTATTTTGAAGAAGCCGATGAATTCATAGTTGGAGTTGATTCCGGTCTGAAATATCTTGTGGAAAACAACATCATGATTGATCTAGCGATCGGCGATTTCGATTCCCTCGATCCGCTCTTTTTCGATTCCGTAAAACAAAAAAGCAGGAAACTCATCACTCTGTCCAAGGAAAAGTCGATGACCGATCTTGCTTATGCCATCGATTACTTGTACAACAATACCGATTACACTTCTTTGGAAATTTACGGCGGTATCGGAGGAAGAATAGACCATTTGCTGGCAAACATCAACCTGCTGAAACGTTTCGACCTGTCATTCCGCGATAACCAGCATCATATTTTTGTTCTTGGCAAAGGAAAACACCATATTGACAACTACCACAGATACATTTCCTTTTTTGCCATCGAAGATTGCTATAACCTATCTCTGACAGGCTTTAAATACAGTCTGAACAATTATTATCTGTCGACCAGCGATTCGCTTTGCGTATCGAACGAAGGGTCCGGAGAAGTCGGCTTTTCCAAGGGACGTTTGCTTGTCGTGATGAGCGACGAAAAATAATGCGACAAATGCATTTTTCACCGCTTTCTCATAATATCGTGATATAATATCGGAAACACATATCCGGAAGGAAGTTGAGTACATGAAGAAAAAAGGCCTTATTTTCATCTTATTGGTGACGCTGGTGTTTGTCTTTGCCGGTTGTGATTTTTTCAGTATTTCCAGCACTACCACGACGGAGAGGACTTTTTTGACGTCTTCTACCACCAATACCAACACCACTACGACAACAATCGATACCGATCGTTTGGTATCGGAAGTCTATGCCATGCTTTATAACGATCTCTATGAGCAGATCCGCGAAGAAGTGATAGGTGACATAACGGAAGAAAGATTCCAGGAAATCTACGATCAGATAATCACCCAAATATATGGCGATCTGGATGAAGGGACCTTGTCGCTCGAAGCCGTTTCGCTTGCCGAACAGGTTTTGCGAGTGGCGACTGACGAGGCGTCATCCATCATAGGGGTTTCCAACTACAGTTCATCCGGCTTGTTGCA
>DAOSWG010000003.1:0-2949 GCA_035379945.1 Bacillota bacterium | reverse complement strand
GACGGGATCACAGAAATGTATTTCAGTTTCATTCAGCACGACGCTTCCATCAATTCCGGCAACAGCGGCGGCGCACTTTTCAACCTTGACGGAGAAGTGATCGGAATTAATTCCATCAAGATATCTTCGTCGGAAATCGAAGGCATGGGATTTGCTATTCCCATTAGTCTTGTCGCGGCGGTCTGCGCTGACATCGAATTGTACGGGTTTTCCAAACAAACTCCGGTTTTGGGAGTGCAGATAGCTGATATTGCGACTGTTACGCCGGAGGAATTCGCACAAGAAGGCATTACCATTCCGGAAGGAATCGAGGCGGGATACTATGTTATAGCCGTTATGTCCGGTTCGTCGGTGGACGGATATGTTCAGGCGGGAGACATCATAACCCAGATCGGTGACATTGTAATATCGAACAAAACCGAAACATCGAAAGATTTCTATGAGTTGTACCATGTCGGAGATGTCATAAGCATCGTTGTCTACAGAAACGGCAGTTACATTACTTTGGAAAATATAGAATTACTGTCCAAGACATCCTGAGGGAGATGAAAACATGAAAAAATATCTTGTACTGGGAATATTGGCTTTTACATTCTTTGCCCTGACTGCCTGCACGGGTTCCGGCTTCATTTTCGGTAACCTGGCAGAAGTGGCGACAACGACTTTGACTACGACAACACAGGAAACAACCACAACCGAAGATTCGACTTTTGCATATACCGATTATGAAAGTCTGAAACAAGCGTTATACGACCAAGTATATGCCGACCTCTATGCCGAACTGTATGCGGATATCGAAAGCGCTCTGTTTAATGAGGACGATAGCGAATACATGGGCGATCTCTATGAGGAGATTTACGCCAGTGTGGCGAATGCTTTGGAAGACAGCGTTGCCAGCGGAGAGATCGATATCTTGCTTGATACAACACAAAGCAAGATATACAATGTGGCTTCCCTTGTGCAGAAATCAGTGGTCGGGATCACCAGTTATTTGGATACTGAAGGACAATCTTTAGGATCCGGAGTCGTATATCGTTATGATGAAAACACCGACACTTATTACTTAATCACCAATCATCATGTCGTTGAAGATGGCGACAATTATAAGATAGTATTCTGTGACGGAAGCAAAGTCGTCGGAACATTGCTTGGAGCCAACGAGGATGTTGACATTGCCGTTCTGTCATTCAGAGGAACCAATTTGGAATACGATATCGAAGTGTCGCCCTTGGGGGATTCTTCCCAAGTAGAAGTCGGCATGATCGTTCTAGCTGCCGGTAACCCCGAAGGATATAATTTCTACGGTTCGCTTACTATGGGAATCCTGTCGGGACTTGACCGGTCGCTTAGCAATTCGACGGCACTGTGCTTGCAGCACGACGCTCCAATTAATCCCGGTAACAGCGGCGGTCCGCTTTATAATCTGGACGGCGAAGTGATCGGAATCAATGTCAGCAAGCTTGTCGCTACGGATATCGAGGGAATGGGTTTCTCCATTCCAATCAACACGGTAAAAACGATCGTCAACACCATCGCACCGACAAACTGATTACAAACAAAAGGCCCTCGGATTTCCGAGGGCTTTGTTTTTGGCAGTTTTTTTGTCAGGCTCTGTTGATTTTTCCGTTCCTCATGGCTCTAGCAGAAACGTACACTCTCTTCGTCTGCCCGTTTTCGTCAACGATCCGGACTTTCTGAAGATTGGCTTTCCAAAGTTTTCTGGTCGCGTGCATAGAATGTGAGCGCTGATTTCCTGACATGAATTTCTTTCCGGTTACTGCGCATACTCTTGGCATGATATCACTCCGTTTCTGTTTTGATTTCAGCATATACTATTTTAACATATCTTATAATAAATGCAAGCAAAAAAAACATTTTCCGAAAGCCGTCAATCAAAAGACCGGCACCTACTATTTTTTAGGTGATCGAACAGTATAAAAAACAGGCAAAACGTAAAAAATAGACAAAAAGGCGCCGGTGTATCACTAATGAATCATATTAGTGAAAACTAAAAACTGATTCACAGATTCTCGCGCTTTCCAGCCGATATGTATCGTAAGTAATCTGGTTGCTTTTTCTTTTGGGATGTGATAGAATGTTATTGCTTTTTGCGATTTGGCTAGCAATGTCGGGTAATATTTAATGCCCATAAGTAAGATATATCCGCATGCTCGAAATGCTTTAGGAGGAAATCATGGACATAGCATACCTTGACGGGAATATGCTTAAAACAATGGTCTTCAACGGAAACATAAAACTAAAAGAAAATACCGATAGAATCAATCAACTGAACGTATTTCCCGTACCGGACGGAGATACCGGATCGAACATGTCGGCCACGATGTCGGCGGGAGCGAATGCTATCCGCAACGTCGAGGACGAATCGATCGGAATCGTCTCCAAGGTCCTGGCCCGGGGAATGCTCATGGGAGCGCGGGGTAACTCTGGCGTTATTTTGTCGCAACTCTTCAACGGTATGTCAACCGCTTTGAAAGGTTACGACAAGGTTAACACTGTCGAATTTGCCCAGGCACTCAGAAAAGGCGTGGAACAAGCTTATCAGGCTGTCATCAATCCGGTTGAAGGAACGATCCTGACCGTTGCGAGAGAAGGAGCGGACGAAGCGATTTCGGTTGCTTCCGATGTCCGTAATTTCGCCGAATTGTTTGATATCTATCTAAAAGAATTGCGCGAATCCCTGGAAAGAACTCCGGAGTTGTTGCCGATTCTGAAAGAAGTGGGAGTCATCGATTCCGGCGGAGCCGGCTATATCGAAGTCGCCCAGGGAATGTACGATGCCATCCTCGGCAACATCTACGAGGAAAAGGAAACCGTTAAGCCGGCCCCGTTTGACAACAGGACGATTGATCTCAATGATATTCACGGCGGCCGTGATTTCGGATATTGCACCGAATTCATCATGCAGATCGAAAAAATGGATGAATTCAA
>DAOSWG010000002.1:101777-122282 GCA_035379945.1 Bacillota bacterium | reverse complement strand
CGCCTTCTGCAAGGGGATGTCGGCAGCGGAAAGACCGTGTGCGCCGCCATCGCCGCAGTCGCGACCATCAGTGCGAAGAGGCAAGTTGCGATCATGGCTCCGACGGAAATACTCGCCTTCCAACATTATGAGAATTTCCTTGCCATGTTCCAAAAAGCGAAAATAGATTGCGAGACGGTTTTTTTGTCCGGCAGTGTCAAAAACCCGGATCGAAGCGAGATAATGGAGAAAATCAAAAAAGTTTCGCCACTTGTCATCATCGGCACGCATGCTCTGATCCAGGATGCCACCCAATTCGAGAAACTCGGTCTGGTAATTGTCGACGAACAGCAGCGCTTCGGTGTCGATCAAAGAAAAGCCCTGCGGGAAAAAGGCATAACTCCCGATGTCCTTTTCTTGAGCGCGACTCCGATTCCGCGTACCTTGGCGATCACGATTTTCGGCGATATGGATGTTAGTTCGATCCATACCATGCCTTCGGGAAGGAAAAAGATTCTGTCCGAAATCGTATCTTATGATGAAATGAAGAAAGTGTATAATCTGGTTTCTTCGGAACTTGAGCTTGGCAACCAAGCTTATTTCATTGTGCCTCTAATCGAGAAAAATGACAATTCTTCATTGTTTTCCGTGGAAGAATTCTATGCGGAAATTAAGGAGAATTTCCCGGGTGAACTTAATACCGGATTGATGCATGGCAAAATGAAAGGCGAAGAGAAAGAACGGATCCTGAAAGATTTTGCGGACAAAAAAATCCGGATACTCGTTTCCACGACCGTAATTGAAGTCGGCATGGATGTGAAAAGTGCAACCGTGATGGTCGTATTGAATGCCACCCGTTTCGGCTTGTCGCAGCTTCATCAATTGCGTGGCAGGGTCGGCAGATCAAACAAACAATCCTACTGTTTCTTTGTTGTCGACGATCCCTCAAACGATTACGAACGCCTTTCGATATTGGAAAAAACCGACGACGGTTTCGAAATAAGCAAGGCAGATCTGGAAAACCGCGGGCCCGGACAAGTTTTCGGAAATGAGCAATCCGGTATACCCGGATTCCAAATGGCCAATTTCGTGACAGATGCCTTTCTTTTGGAAAAGGCCAGAGATGATGTCGCCAAAGTTGCTTCTTCTAAAGATGAATTGAGCCAATGCCTGATGAAAAAAGCTTTGAAATCGATCGACACATTCACATTGGATTGATTTGTGATATACTAAAGGATAACAGGAGTGAGACAAATGATCAGAATAGGAATCGACGCCATGGGCGGGGATTACGCCCCGAAAGAACAAGTGGAAGGAACGATGCTGGCAATCAAGAATATTCCTGACATCGAAGTGAAACTGTACGGAGACCCGGCGGAAATCAGCAAGTATCTGACCAATACCGAAAGAATAACGATCGTTCCGACTAGGTATGTGATCGGAATGGGCGAGAAGAATCCGATCAAAGCAATCAAGGAACATCCGGAAGGATCAATGGCCACCATGCTCGCAAGTCTCAGAAAAGACGAAAACGACGCCGTGGTGTCGAGTGGAGCCACCCAGGCTTTGATCGCGGGAGCCCACATTCTCGTTCATCGCATGCAGGGATTCAAACGCACGGCGATCGCACCGGTGATTCCTGCCATATCCGGCAAAAAAACGATTCTTTTGGATACAGGTGCCAATCTTGAAGTAAGACCGGAACATATGTTGCAACAGGCTTATTTCGCTTATGTGTATTCCAAGGAGATTCTCGGAGTCGAAGAACCCGTAGTCGGCCTCATCAATATTGGGACCGAGGACGGAAAAGGCCGTGAGATCGACCATGAAGTGTTTTCGCTTTTCAAGGAGACGAATCTGTTTCCTTTTTACGGCAATGTCGAACCAAAATCGATCTTCGATCCGCCATGCGATATCTTGATAAGCGATGGATTCACCGCGAACATCGTCATGAAAACGATGGAGGGTACGGCCAAAGGCATGGGAACATTTCTGAAAATGGCCCTGATGGAGAATTTTACCGGTAAAATTGCTGCCTTGATTGCCAGAAAAAATCTGGCTCATTTTAAGAAGATGGTTTCTCCGGAGGAAATCGGAGGCGCTTTGATTTATGGCCTTTACCGTCCGGTCATCAAGGCGCAGGGAGCGTCCAAAGCCTACGGATTCTCCAATGCGATCCGCCAAGCCGCTGCCGTGGTTCGCAACGGCGTATTTCCTAAAGTGGAAAAATACATTCAGGAAACGACTGGTGAAGCAAAAGATGAATGAAGTCAAAATCAGACAACTCGAAGCCAGATTCCAATTACGTTTCAATGATTTCGGCTTGCTGATCCGCGCCATGACCCATTCTTCCTATGCCAATGAGCATAACACCAGAAGTAACGAGAGACTGGAATTCATCGGCGACGCCGTTCTGGATCTTGCAGTGGGCAAGTATCTTTTTGAACACTTGGACGAGGATGAGGGCGTCCTGACCAAGAAACGTGCGCAGGATGTCTGCGAGGGAAGTCTTTTTGAATATGCGAAAAGCATTTCTCTAGGAGACTATCTTTTACTCGGAAAAGGCGAGGAGAAAAACTCCGGCAGAGAAAAACCAGCTTTGCTGGCCGATGCTTTCGAAGCTTTTCTCGGCGCCATTTTTCTCGACAAAGGATTTGACGAAGTCCAGAAAGTCCTGGAAATAGTTGTATATCCTCGGATCAAAGAAAGCCTCGATCGGGAAGATTCAGATTATAAAAGCAAACTGCAGGAACTTGTTCAGTCGGACAAACGCACTTTGAATTATGTGATTGTATCCGAATCGGGACCAGCCCATGACCGGGAGTTTGTAGCCAGGGTCTATATGGATGACGATATCATCATGGGCTGTGGAAAAGGAAAATCGAAAAAAGAAGCCGAACAAAACGCTGCCAAAGAAACTTTGGATAAACTGGCATCCGGCATCATCGATAAGGAGTGATCTATTTGGACATCACATTGATAAAGCGTCTGATTGATGAAGGCATCATCGATTTTGAAAAATTGATTTTGCGAAACTATCTCGATGCCGGTCTTTCCGAAACGGAAGCATTCGTCATAATCGAACTATATCGGCAGATGTTGAAAGGCAATACTTATTTGAGCCCTGCCAAAATAGGCAAAAACTTAAGCCTGGAAAAAGAAGACCTTCTCGGAATTTTAGACAACCTCATCAAACGCCAATACGTGACAATCGAATTGAAAAAAGGAAAAAATGGCAAGGAAACCGAAGTGTTTCTCTTAGACGGCACCATTCAGACGATCATGGCGAATTATCAGAAAGAGATAAAAAACGAAATCATCGACAAACCAAAAAAATATGCTACCAATGCCGAAGAGATAGTTGATCTGTTGGAAACGGAATTCAAGAAGCAGCTCACTCCGCTAGAGATCGAAATAATCCAAAAGTGGCTGGACGAGGACAAATTTGACATAATTGATATCAAGAAAGCCGTGCTGGATTCGATCAAAGCCGGCAAATCATCGCTTAGTTATGTGGACGGTATTCTTTTGCGAAGAAGGCAAAAAGCCAAAAAAGCCGTCGAGACCACATACAAAGCGGAAAATTCCGAAGCCTTGAAACAATTTTATGATTCATGGGATAAAAAATGAATGCTAGATCAAAAGCCCGTTTTGTCTATGACAAAATGGGCGAACTTTATCCCGACGCCGGCTGCGAACTGAATTTCAGAAATGAGCTTGAACTTTTGGTATCGATCATGCTGAGCCAACAAGCGACCGATCTGTCGGTCAACCGGTTGACGACTTCGCTTTTTCAAAAATATCAAAAAATCGAAGATTATGCAAAAGCCACGGAAACCGAAATGCAAAACGATATCAAGACCATCGGACTATATCGGAACAAAGCGAAGAATCTGATTGCGATGTCAAAAGAAGTGATTGCCAGATATGAAGGAATCATTCCGAAAAATCGCGAATTGCTGGAAGAATTGCCAGGAATCGGCCGTAAAACTGCAGGAGTCTTTTTGGCGGAATGGATGCATGAACCACATTTTCCCGTCGATACCCATGTCAAAAGAGTGTCATGGCGGTTAGGATTTTCCAAGGAAAAGGATGATCCGGATAAAGTCGAAGCCAAACTTGAGAAACTGTACGATCCGTCGGAATGGATAACGGCGCATCATCGATTCCTTTTTTTCGGAAGATATCATTGCACGGCCAGAAATCCACGTTGCAAGGAATGTATTTTGATAAAAGAATGCAAACACCCGCTCTTATAACAAGGCGGGTGTTTTTATTATCTTTCTCATAAAACAAAAATGTCATAAAGAAACAGTAAAAATATTTCTCAAAAAAAAACTCTTGCCAACTGCAATATGAAGATTTATAATTACAATGTTTATTGAAGGCGTAATTTTTTGTTTTGCCTGGAAGAGGAGAGGATAATCATGCAAAACAGGTTACAAAACGAAGTTGAAAAAAGAAAAGAAGAGATGTATCAGTTTTATTATCGTGGTATCGGAGTTTCGATCAAAAAAAGGCGACTGGAACTCAAAATGACACAGGAGGCTCTGGCTAAGGGAATCTGTTCGAACACTTACATATCGAAACTGGAAAACAATGCCATCGTAGTCAACCGCGAAAATCTTTATCTCATCATGGAGAAAATGGATCTGCCCCAGGATACGATCGGTTTTCCAGAAGACATGGTGTCGATACTCGAAAAATCATTTGATTATTTTGTCAGGGACGAAAAGGAGAAGTATCGCCGGCTTTATGAAAAAATCTCCGAATACAAATTTGGAATTTTGGTTGTCCTGGCCAGATTTGGTTATCTCGTGATGACGGAAAGATTAGAAGAGGCAAAGCCGCTATATATCGAGATTTTCAAGTATCTGAATTCTTTGGAAGAATATGGACTGGCCATATTTTCAATTTATGCCGCTATGTACAATGTCCTTCTCTTCAATTTCGAACAGGCGAAAGCCATCATTGATTCCGTGGAAAAAATATCTTGTGTCAATCAACAAGCCGGAGCAATGATTGCTTTTGTCAAGTATATTATTTATGGCCACCTTTATCTTTTTTCTCCGGCTAGGGACAGTTATGAGGCGGCGATGTCTTATTTCATAAAGACGCACAATCTCTCGAGAATAGCCGACCTCATGGTATTTCGCAACATATTTCTAATTTATGGTGGATCTTTTGACAAGGTGGCTTTTGATGAAAAGGATTTGATGTTTCTTTCTGGCTGGATCATCAACTATTATCTTACCGTATTGTCGATCTGTGACGACAAACCGGAACGATTTAGGGAATTCACAGACAGGAATACCCGTTTTTATTCCGATTATCTTTATATTCTTGCAGCATCTTACCGGGAAAGAAAATTGGATGACGAATACAAAAAAACAATTGCGGAGTTGGAAAATGCAACAGCTTTTTACAAAACGGAAAAAACGATAGATTATATCCGGTGTCTCGAATTGGAAAAAGACAAGAATAGCCTTGCCTATAAAGATTATCTAGTGAACTTTGTGTTGCCGTATCTGATGAACCTGCAAAATATCTGCTACACCGGGGTCGTGACAGACAGGGTGATAGAGATTCTTCACAACCACAAGCGTTACAAGGATGCTTTGGGATATCGGAACAAATACCGTAGTTACGTTCAGAAATTGCAGGGAATAAAAAACAACCAGGGATAAACCTAGTTGTCTTCGTACAAATCCATAATTTTTTTGGCTATCCCGAGATAGATCAGGCCGATCGGTTCGGTCTCTCCAAATACGGAATGCTTTTTTCCCGCCGGCTGTCCGATCGGTATTCTTCCGATAAGCGGCACACCGAGTTTTTCGGCTACCAACTTTCCTCCGCCTTCGCCGAAGATGTTGTATTGCTTGCCTTCGGTTTCGAAATAGGACATGTTCTCCAAAACGCCAAGCAGATCCTCTTTCAAACTTATGGCCGCAAATCCGGCTTTGATCGCCACGTGTGATGCGTCCGGATGGGGAGTGGTCACAAGAACCATCTTGCAGTCGGGAACAAAATTTTTGATATCCATCATGACATCTCCGGTTCCCGGTGGCAGATCTATCAACAGATAATCTAATTCTGGATTCCAAAGAGTGTCTTCGAAAAACAGTTTTAATACTTTGCTTAGGAGCGGTCCGCGCCACATGAGGGCGTGGTCTTTTTCTACGAAATATTCAGTCGAAACCATTTCGATTTTGTCTATTTCCAGCGGATATAGTTTCTCGTTTGGCGCGGGCATCAGGTTTTCGTCAACGCATTCCATGATCTTGGGCATGTTTGCCCCGTAAATGTCAGCATCGATGATTCCGACCTTTTTTCCAAGTGATGTCAGTGCGTAAGCCAGATTGGCGGTGACGGTGGATTTTCCCACTCCGCCTTTTCCACTGGCGATTCCGATGATCTTGACCGTCTTCGTGAGCGCTTTTGGCCTTGCCTGTTCGAACTCAACCACAAGCGAAGGATATCCCATGTCAATCTTAATGATTTTAGCGATCTGTCTTGTAATGGGCGCGGTTGTTTCGTTGTCTTTCTTGCCAACTTCTATCAGCAGTACAACCCCTTGTTTATCTTCGTCGAATCCGATATGTTTGATGGCTCCGAGTTCCGCAAGCGATCTACCGTTACGGCTAGGATCGGTGAGCTCGCCGATCCTAGCCGATATTTCTTCCTTGGTATATTTCACAGTCATGCCTCCTTATACCTTGCAAACCATATCTTATTATACAATATTTGATGGAAAAAGCCAGAAAAACGACCCGGATACGGCTTGATGCCTTTACAGCGGTTCGGAAATTGTTTTATAATACCTTTGAATGAAACGAAGGTGAAAGAATGCTGATTAAGATCATGAAACATTTCGTACCGATCCCGGATATTACAAAGTCCTCGCGCTTTTGCTTTGTCGGACCGCATCCGGACGATATAGAAGTCGGAGCCGGATCGACGGTTTCAATGCTTAAGCGACTTGGGAAGGAAATAATGTTTGTCATCGTTACTGACGGCGGCTCCGGAACCGACGATCCGAGCATATCCGTAGACCGGCTTGTAGCAACAAGAAAAGAAGAGGCAAAACAATCGGCCGAGAAACTTGGCGTGGACAAAGTTGTCCATCTCGGATTTCCGGATGGCGGTGAATACCAGGCATGGAATGTAGCGAAAAAGATAGCTGAAGTCCTGATTGATTTCGATCCCGATGTTGTTTTCTGTCCGGATCCGCGGATGCCTTCCGAGATTCATCCCGATCATCTTAAAACGGGAGAAGCGGCCGGGACGGCTTCTTTGTTTTCCTCGTTTCCGTTGATGGCTAGCCAAAATGGCGTGGCTTATGGAAACACAGGTAATTTCCGTTATCGCATTTTAGCTTATTATTTCACGAACCGTCCCAACCGGATCATGAAAACGACGAAGACGGACTTTGTTAATCAACTTGATTCTTTAAAATTACACAAAAGCCAATTCAAGAACAAAGAGGAATTCGGCACTCTGTCGATGTATCTGAAACTGCGGCAAAAAGAGATGGGATTCAAACGCCTGAGATGTTCGGGCGAGGGCTTCTTTGTGCTCGGTCCTGTGCATCAACATTGCTTTACGGAGATCAACCGTTACTGACCGTTTTTTCCTTGACATCCCATGTCAAAACAAGTATAATTTATTTGCTGTGCTGAGGTGATGGTATGAAGTGGTCGACTTTTGAACTGCGCAAACTTCATCGGACAGACAACCGTTTCGCCTATGTCTGTGATTGTTCCGATCTGATCGGCGAAAATGATGAAGATTTGGCGGGGGTATCGCCGGTGAATGTCAGCGGGACCTTCGAATATGACGAGATCGGAGAACGTTATATCTTTTCTATCGACATCGCCTGTCATTTAACCATGCTTTGTGCCATAACTTTGGATGAAGTGGACGTACCGCTAAATTTCCACTCGATCCTGGAGT
This sequence comes from Bacillota bacterium, assembly GCA_035379945.1. Taxonomy (GTDB): domain Bacteria; phylum Bacillota_I; class Bacilli_A; order Izemoplasmatales; family Hujiaoplasmataceae; genus JAAYZB01. The sequence goes on along the minus strand of DAOSWG010000002.1, from coordinate 114,350 downwards.
TTGCCTCTGTCGTGAAAGATGATTTCACTTTGCCGATCGAAGGAACCACCATCGATCTCGATCCTTTTATCTGGGCAGAGATCATGGTTGAAAAACCAATGCGGGTTTTGAGCGAGAATGCCTATCGGAATTATCGCGAAGAGATCATAGAACTGGACGAAGCGGAAAAAATGGCCGACAATCCCTTCGCAAAACTCCAAAAAAAGAACTGACGGCTCGGGAGGTGAAAACATGGCTGTACCATTTCGAAAGACTAGTAAGTCGGTAAAACGCAAAAGACGGACTCATTTCAAGTTAAGCGCTCCGGCAATGGTCGTATGCCCAAATTGCGGCGAACTGACCTTGGCTCATCAGGTTTGCAAAAAATGCGGATACTACAAGGGTGTCCTGGTGAAAGAACCAAAACCGGAAAAAACCGAAGACGAGAAATAAAAGAAAGAAGCGCTGGAATACAGCGTTTTTCTTTTTGTTTATGATATAATAACAAAGGTGATCAAATTGGCAGGACATGTTCCAGTGTTGTTGGAAGAAGCAATCGAATATCTTGAAGTGAGACATAACGGCATTTATGTCGATATGACGACGGGCGGCGGCGGCCATAGCAAGAGAATCTTGGAAAAACTTGATGGCACAGGACATCTTTTTTGTTTTGATCAGGACGAATTCGCTCTAGGCGAAGCTAAGAAAAACCTGGCCAGATACGCCAATGTCGCTTTTATCAATGACAATTTTGTCAATTGTCGTAAGCAACTTTCATCACTTGGAATCGAAAAGGTTGACGGGATTTTGTATGACCTCGGGGTTTCCAGCTATCAGTTCGACATGCCGGACCGCGGATTCTCCTATCGTCAGGAAGGACCTTTGGACATGCGGATGGACAAGACTAATCCAATTACCGCATCCATCATCGTCAACACCTATCCGGAAAAGGAACTCGGGAATATTTTCTATCGGTATGGAGAAGACCCTTTTGCCCGCCCGATTGCCAGAAAGATTGTCGAATACCGTATGAAAAAAACAATCGAAACGACGTCCGAACTGGTGGATATTATCAAAAGCGCCCTGCCACAGGCTATCTTACATAAAAAAGGACACCCCGCCAAACAGGTTTTCCAAGCGTTGAGAATAGTTGTAAACGACGAACTCGGGGTTCTAGAAAAATCATTGTTTGATTCTGTTGACATTCTCAAACCGGGCGGAAGAATCGTCGTCATTACCTTCCATTCTCTAGAAGATCGCATCTGCAAGGATATGTTCAAACGTCTATCCACGATCGAGATACCGAAGGGACTGCCGGTGATACCTGACGAGAAACCGGTATTGAAACTGGTAACAAGGCATGTGGTGAAACCGTCGGATGACGAAATAAACGATAACAACAGGGCTCACAGCGCCAAACTGAGAGCCGTCGAGAAAACCTTGTGACAGACGATATTTTTATTGACAGTCAAGGTGGCTTTGTGATATCATATCCTTGCGATTTCCCGCAAAACAACGAAATCGCCGGCATCTGACCAAAGCCGGGTCACGCAGGTATAGTTCAATGGTAGAACATCAGCCTTCCAAGCTGATTATGAGGGTTCGATTCCCTTTACCTGCTCCATAGAAATTGTGGCCCTATGACAAGCATAGGGTTTTGTTTTCAGGAAGAGTATCGAAGTGGCTGTAACGAGCTGCACTCGAAATGCAGTTGTCCGCAAGGGCACGTGGGTTCGAATCCCACCTCTTCCGCCAGACGAGATGTGGCGCAGTTTGGTAGCGCGCTTGGTTCGGGACTAAGAGGTCGTGGGTTCGAATCCCATCATCTCGACCAGCTGGTCGTAACACCCGTATAAACGGGTGTTTTTTTTATAATTTATAATCAATCAAACAAGGTGAAGATGTGGCATTCTGAATATTTCTATGTTATAATTTTTTTATAATTATAATTGAGGTGATCGCAATGACTGTCTTTTTGGCTCTTGCTGACTGGGAACGCGCTTTTTTGAGCGGAGCAATCGCAGCCACGCTGATATTGGCTTATCTTTGGCAGAAAAAACTGGTTTCCAAAAGCGAAAATGCATTTCGCAAGGGCTGGTTCATTCTGATATATTTAGCTGATGCGGTGGTGTTTTTTGCCGCACTTGCCGGCGTGATGTTATTGTGGAACTTCGATTTTGCCACCTTATTTGACGACTTTTTTACGAACACCGCCACCTTTTTGCTTGACAAGATCGGGGCGATAATCGGATCGATCATCACTGTTTTCCTGTCTGTTGCCATTGTATCCTTCAGCAAGCATGCTTTCGGAAAGGTCGGTCTTAAGGCCGGACCGTTACAGAAACGCCGGATGACAATCGCCAAAGTCAGTTTAAGTATTGTCAAATACACTGTCGTCATCATCGTTGTTTTGGTCATTCTTGCCCTGTGGGGTGTCAATGTCGTACCGGCGCTGGCCGGACTTGGAATTGTCGGCTTGGTTGTCGGTCTCGGAGCCCAGAATTTCATCAATGATCTAATCAGCGGATTCTTTATCATCTTCGAACACCATTTCGATGTCGGCGATATCGTGGAGATCGAAGGTTTCAAAGGAGAAGTGTCGGAGATCGGCTTGAAAACAACCAGAATCAGGAACTGGAAAGGCGAAGTGAAGATAATTGCCAATGGCAATATTACTAATCTCATCAACTATTCCCGCAATCCGTCGCTGGCGATCATCGATTTTGGTATCGCATATGGCGAGGATATCGAGAAGACCGTCGCTCTGATGAAGGCGGAACTGCCCAAACTGAAAGACGAAATAGAAGAAATAATCGAAGCGCCGCAGGTGCTTGGCGTCATTGACCTAGCCGACAGCGCCGTCGTGATCAGGGTCATTGTCAAAACAATGACCGAAAAACATTACGGAGTCGAAAGACAGACCAGACAACGCATCAAGGAACTGCTCGATCAAAACAACATCGAGATTCCTTTCCCACAGGTTGTTGTCCATCAGGCAAAAAGCGGAGAATAAGGCAATTTTCAGCCGTTTTGATGTTGAATTGCGACCGGTTGGCATGATATAATACAAAAAGGCACAACGGATGGTGAAAACAATGCAGAAATTATATTTTAAAGATCTTCCTTCCCATTATGGCGAAGAGGTGAGAATCGATGGATTCGTGGACAAAGTCCGCGATCTTCAGTATGTCCAGTTCGTAGTTTTACGAGATTCCACCGACAAGATCCAGATCACGATCGAGAAAAACGAGGACAATACTGCAATCAATCAGGTTGTATCCGGTCTGACTAAGGAAAGCACCGTAAGCGTCAAAGGTCTTCTGATGGAAAATCCGCATGTGAAACTTCGGGGAATGGAAGTCATTCCCAGTGATTTCATCATCACCAGCCTGGCAGCCGACGAATTGCCGATTGACATATTGGATTATACCAACAAATCCAACAAGGAATTACGGCTCGATAACCGTTTTCTGGACTTGCGCCTCGAAAAGAACTATCTGATTTTCAAAGCCCAGACCATTGCTGAAATGGCGATGCGCGAGTATTGGACAAACCATAATTTCATCGAGATCCACACACCGAAGATTTTGGGAACCGCTTCCGAATCGGGGGCCGAAGTTTTCAAACTAGACTATTTCGGACGCACTGTCTATCTGGCTCAATCGCCCCAGTTTTACAAACAGATGGCGATGGCATCCGGCTTCAACAATGTTTTCGAGATCGCTCCGGCATTCCGGGCTGAAAACTCCCATACGGCATACCACGCCACCGAGTTCACTAGTGTTGACTGCGAGATCAGCTGGATCGACTCCCATCACGACGTGATGGACATGGAAGAAGCTGTGTGCAAGGCGGTAATGAATAAACTAGCCGATGAAATCGGCGACGAATATGAACGCTTGTACCAAAAAAAGATTGAGAAAGACATCCCCGATTTTCCGCGTATAAAATTCGCCGATGCCAAGAAAATCATCAACGAGAAATATCATTACATCGGCGAAAAGGATTATGATTTTGACCGCCGTGAGGAAGAACTGATCGGAATCTATGCCAAGAAAGAATTCAAGTCGGATTACGTCTTCGTCATCGACTATCCGTTCGCTGCCCGTCCGTTTTACCACATGCTGGATGAAAAAGGCGATACGAAGAGTTTCGATTTGATCTACAAAGGCATCGAGATCACGACCGGAGCCCAAAGAGAACATCGGATCGATATCTTACAAAAACAGGCCGTGGAAAAAGGACTAAGTCTCGAATCAATCGATTTCTATTTGAACTTTTTCCGCTATGGCGTACCGCCCCACGGAGGCTATGGATACGGACTCACCCGTTTCCTCATGCGCCTTTTCGAGGCTGAATCAATCCGGGATGTCACCTTCCTGTATCGCGGCCCCAACCGAGTCAATCCTTGAACCAGGCATATTGCCTGGTTTTTTTCTTAGCGTGGTCATAAATCCGGTTAATTGTGATAAAATGGATATCGAGCAGGTGATAAATTATGTTCAAGGCAATCATGATCGGAGCCGGAGCAAGAGGCATCGGAGTATACGGAGATTATGCACTTCATCATCAAGATGAGATTACATTCGTCGGCGTGGCCGAACCGGATCCCGTGCGAAGGGGATATTTTGCCTTGCAACACCGGCTTTCTTTGGAAAACCAATTTTCTGATTACCTTCCGATTTTGGAAAAAGAGCGTTTTGCGGATGTTTGTTTCATCTGCACACAGGATTCCATGCATCTGGAACCCGCGATCATGGCTATGGAAAAAGGTTATCATGTTTTTTTGGAAAAACCGATGGCCGTAAAACCGGAAGACTGTATTGCCTTGGAAGAAGCCGCGACGAAAAACGGCGTTATTCTGATGATCGGACATGTTCTCCGCTATACCGAATTTTTTTCTCAAATCAAAGAATGGCTGGAAGCCAAAGAAATCGGCGAATTGACGGCCATACAGCACAACGAGAACGTCGGATTCTGGCACTATGCCCACAGCTATGTGCGCGGCAACTGGCGGAACGAAGCGCTGTCAAGTCCGATGATTCTGGCCAAATCATGCCACGATCTCGATTTGTTGATATGGTTTGCCGCATCTCATCCGACAAAGATAGCGTCTTTTGGAAATCTAAAGCATTTCTGTAAAAAAAACGCTCCCGAAGGAAGTCCCGATTACTGTATGAATGGTTGTCCGGCTCAGGACGAATGCGTGTTCTTTGCGCCGAAAGTATACTTGAATGCCCCGATATGGATGAAATTGCCGGTATCGAACGACATGTCGGACGAAAGCCTTTTGAAAGTGCTTCCTACCAGTCCCTATGGACGCTGCGTATACAGATGTGACAACGATGTGGTAGATCACCAGTCGACGACCATTGAATTCGAAAATGGCGTTACCGCCTGTTTCACGATGTCGGCATTCACTAACGAAAACATGCGAACGATCAAACTGATGGGAACCAAGGGCGAGATCCGCGGCCATATGGAGAAAAACGAGTTAATACTGGCCAAATTCGGTCAGGAGCCCATAACCGTAAGATTCAATGGTGACGATATCGCCGGTCATGGTGGCGGCGATCACGGAATTATGCATGATTTCGTTAAAATGGTGTCAGAAGGCAAAAAACTGGAAAAAGCCGATGTAAAAGCTTCGGTTGAAAGTCACCTGTTGGCATTTGCGGCCGAAATTTCCCGACGTTACGACAAAGTCGTCGATTTTTCAAAGTATTGTTCGTCGTTTAGCGATTTGAGCCTTCGATCTGCAAAAGCGGAAGATGTGGAAAAAGCGATTGTTCTGGCATCGGAAACTTTCGATAAAAGCATGGGATCGCTGTTTCCGTTGCTTTTGTCACAGGCTAATCGCAATCATATGTTCGTAGCCGCCTACAAAAACGAAGTGTGTTCGATGGTCAATTATTATCCTTCCGTCGTCAGATTGATAGATTGTGACATTATGGCAGCATCGATCGGATCGGTTGCCACATCGCCTTTGTATAGACGCCGTGATTTGGCTTCAAAGTTGCTTTCGATTGCCAAAACACAAATGGAAAGAGAAGGAATCGATCTCGTGATAATTTCCGGCGAAGGCGGAATTTACGATCGTTTCGGAGCCAAAAGGGCGGGAAATGTCAATGGCTATCTGATCGACATCGACAACTTGCCGTTAAACGATGTTGTCACAATCAAAGATTATGACGAAAAATATCTTTTCGATTTGAAAACGATATATGATAGAGAACCAATCCGTTATCTGAGAAATGATCAGGAATTCGCCATGTTGATAAAAGGCAGTACTTATCCAGAGCCGTTTGCCGAAACCCATCTAGAAATAATATTCAAAAAAGGAAAACCGGTGGCATACGTCAATTTAAAAAAATCAGATGATCCTGACGAATTACTGATACGAGAAATAGCGGGACCGCGAGAAGATATTCTGTCGTCATTGCGTCAGATAATGGCCAAATACGGCCATAGACAAATAATATTACCGGTTGATATATCAGATCCGATCAATTCTTTGATGGACAAAGACGCGGCAATGAAGACCGATCAATATGCCAGTTTCACGGTGCTGAACTGGGAAAGATTTTTCAAAAAATTACAGCCATATTTCCAGACGAAAGGATGCATCGTCACAATTGCGGAAAAAGACGGGAAACAGACGCTAGAAGTTAATGGTTCACGTTTCGAAACCGACAATTGCCGAGATCTTATAAGCATCGTTTTCGGCGAAGCCAATTCGGAAAGAACCGGGATTCCGGTTTCTTTTAGCGAAGTGTTCCCGATCCCGTTTGTCTGGACAAACAATATGAATTACCAATAGGAGGAAACCGATGTTCAATCTTCCCGATGAGATAACAACAGTCATAGGGATAGCGTTCATATTCCTGATGACATCCGCCGGGGCCGCAATGGTTTTCTTTTTCCGGAAAACCATGAGTACCCTAGCCAAACAGCTCTTTTTGGGTTTTGCCGCCGGCATCATGATCGCCGCTTCGGTATGGAGCCTTCTGATACCGTCGATCGAAGAATCGGAAGCGAACGGTGTCATCGCCTGGATTCCCGCCGCCGTCGGATTTGCATGTGGCGGCCTGTTCTTGCTCTTGGTGGACAACCTGATCCCGCATCTGCATTTGGGTGAAGATCATCCCGAAGGACTGAAAAGTTCCTTAAAACGTTCGACGATGCTTGTGTTTGCGGTGACGCTTCACAACATCCCAGAAGGCTTGGCCGTCGGTTTGGCTTTCGGCTTGGCATTGTATAACGGATCGGCGATCGCCATTACCGCGGCATTCGGGCTCGCTCTCGGTATAGGAATCCAAAACTTTCCCGAAGGAGCGGCAATATCGCTTCCTTTACGTCAGGAGAAAGTATCTGCCGGGAAGTCCTTTTTGTACGGAGTCTTGAGCGGTGCTGTCGAACCGGTTTTTGCATTACTAGGTATCGTGCTTGCCACACAGCTCACGGCTTTGATGCCATGGTTTTTGGCTTTTGCGGCCGGAGCGATGATCTATGTCGTGGTTGAGGAACTGATTCCTGAGTCGACGATCGGTGAGCATTCGAATATCGGTACTCTGGCCGTCATGGCCGGATTTATCATCATGATGATTCTTGATGTGGCACTGGGATGATTAGTATGGAAAACAAACCGGAGATTCTTTACGAAGACAATCATCTCCTGGTGGCTTTGAAACCTCCGGGATTCTTGTCGCAACCCGGGAAAAAGAACACCGCGGACATGCTGACATATTTGAAAGAGTATATCAAGAATAAATACGGAAAACCGGGCAACGTCTACCTCGGTCTGGTTCACAGGCTCGACATGAATGTCGGGGGTGTCATGGTTTTTGCCAGAACTTCAAAAGCCGCCTCGCGTCTTTCCGAAGCGATCAGGGAAAGAAATTTCTGGAAAGAATATCTGGCTGTCGTCGAAGGCAAACTCGATACGGGAACAAGAATTGTTCTCGAAGATAATCTCGTCAAGAACAGCGTTTCGTTGAAGGGCCAGATTTCGGAATCAGGCAAAAAATCCAGTTTGTCGTATGTATGTCTTGCCAACAAAAAGATCAATGAAAAATGGATTTCATTAGTTAGAATAAGTCTTGGATCGGGACGTTTCCATCAGATCAGAGTCCAATTTTCCAGTCGAAATCATCCGATCATGGGCGACACGAAATACGGGTCGCAATTGAGAATTGGATCGAACAGTTTGTCGCTTTGGGCGTATCACTTGGCTTTTTTGCATCCGGTTACAGGCGAGAAACTGTCATTTCAATCGCTTCCTTCAATCGGAGGATTCGCATATTTCCAAGATATTATCGTAAAAACAGGACCGGTAGATGATAACATCAATTGACTTAGACGATAAGATAATCGAGACCACCATCGATTCGGAAGGACAATTGATATCATTTATCAATTTGGGAGCTTCGATCACTCGCTGGCGGACAAAAGACGGAACCGATATTGTTCCGACATATCGTGAATTCTCCCAGTATCAAATGCCTCTTGAACCCGGTATGTATCTGGGAGCCACCATTGGTCCCATAGCCGGGAGAATCCGCGATTCCGCATTTGATTTCGGTAACAGGCATTATGCCATGGATCCCGACTATGCCGGTTTTCTGCATAGCGGAAAACAAAGCATGGCTTTTATGTATTTCGAAATCGTCAGGATTGGCAAGGACGACCGAGGCGAATTTGTCATCTATAGACTAGATTACCGGCATGCCATGTTTCCGGCCAGTTTGGATGTTTATGTTAGATATACGGTTAAACCGGGAATCCTGGAAATCGACTACGATGTGCTGGCGAGGGAGAATTCGCTTGTCAATATGACGAATCATGTTTATTTCAATCTGGAAGGCGATCCATCCCATGATTTGTCAAAGACACATATTTTGGAAATACCGGCATCGCATGTGGTGTTGACAGACGGGCAAATGGTTGGCAATGATATCATTAAAGTAGCCAAAACCGGCTTCGATTTTAGACGTCCGCGTTTGTTGGCGGACGCGTTAAACGATTTGGTCTTGACAAACGCTGGCAATCTGGGAATCGACAACTACTACATACTATCCAAAACTAGATTGTTTGACGCCAAAATACATTCTGTCAAAAACAACAAAACGCTCACGATAAAAAGTGATTACCCGGGCCTAAATCTCTATACCGGCAATTATCCAGACATGTCGATTTTATCAAACGGGAAGCCCATGGCTTTTCACGGCGCTCTTGCCATCGAACCGCACTTCCAGACCAATGCCGTGAATGACACAAGGTTTGAAGGATATGCCCTGATGGAAGGCCAAAGGTATCATCATAGAATTTCTTACAGATTGGAGGAACAAACATGAAAATAGTAGTTACCGGCGGCGCCGGTTATATCGGCAGCCATTTCGTCAAAGCCGCATTGAACGCGAATCATGAAGTCCATGTGGTGGACAATTTGACAACCGGACACAGAGAGGCCGTTGATTCAAGAGCGATTTTTCACTTGGGAGACATCCGCGATCTCGATTTCATGGAAACGGTATTTGCCGGTAATCAATTTGATTCTTGCGTCCATTTTGCCGCCTGTTCTCTGGTTCCGGAATCCATGGAAAAGCCATTCAAATATTTTGACAACAATGTCAACGGGATGCTCTGTCTTTTGGAAACCATGAAAAGACATCAGACAAAAACGATCGTTTTTTCCTCGTCCGCAGCTGTTTACGGAGATAAATTGGAAATGCCGATAACGGAAGATGACATCCCGATGCCTACCAATCCATATGGCGAATCAAAACTGATTATGGAAAAAATGATGAAATGGGCCGATGCCGCGTATGGCATCCGCTATGTCAGCTTGCGTTACTTCAATGTTGCCGGCGCATCCTGCGATCAATCGATCGGAGAAGACCACCGGCCGGAAACCCATCTGATACCGATCGTTTTGCAAGTACCACTCGGTTTAAGAGAAAATATCGTTATCTATGGCAACGATTATGACACTGAGGACGGAACCTGTGTCCGTGATTACATCCATGTCGGAGATTTGGTCAGCGCCCATCTCAAAGGACTTGATTATCTGGCAAGCGGAAAGCCATCCGATATATTCAATCTGGGAAACCGCAAAGGATTTTCCAATCTGGAAATTGTCGAGACGGCGTCAAGGGTGACTGGATATGAAATCGAACACGTGTTCGGTCCCAGGCGCGCTGGCGATCCCGCCAGACTGATAGCATCGAACCTAAAAGCAGAAAAAATATTGGGTTGGATTCCGAAAAAGGGTTTGGAGGAAATCATCCGTTCCGCTTGGGAATTTCATCAAAAACATCCGTACGGATACGAAGGTGATGACAGGTGAACACACTGATAAACCAGTTGGCTAAATACGCTTTGACACATGGGCTTTTGGCCAAGGATGATTATGAATATGCGATCAACGGGATGCTTTATCTTCTTAAACTGGACACTTTCGTTAAAGAAGACATCAGAGAAGATGTCGATTACTTTATCGTGATGGAAACATTGCTGGACCAGGCTGTCGCGAAAGGTCTGATCGAAGACACTATTTCGTCGCGCGACAATTTTGAAGCCAAGCTCGTTGATTGTCTGATACCGCGACCGGCTGAAGTAAACCGTATATTTCGGGAAAAATATCATATTGGTCCCCGTACGGCTACCGATTGGTTTTACAGGTTTTCCTGTGACACCAATTATATCAAGACCAGAAGAATCGCCAAGAACGTATCTTACGAATATGCGGGAAAATACGGCAAATTGCAGATAACGGTTAATCTTTCGAAACCGGAAAACGATCCGAAAGATATTGTCGTCAAAGCGCAAAACACCGATGATGAAAAGTATCCGAAATGCGCGCTTTGCGTGGAAAATGTCGGCTTTTACGGAACGGATGAGTTGGCTCCGAGAAGCAATCACCGGACTATTTCCATGACTATCAACAACGAAAAAGACATGTGGGCGTTCCAATATTCCCCGTATGCCTATTTCAATGAACATTGCATAGTTCTTCGCAAAGATCATTTTCCGATGAAAGTGGATAGAGATACCTTTGCGGAACTGATCGATTTCATCAATAAATTTCCTAATTATCTGATCGGTTCCAATGCCGGTCTACCGATTGTCGGCGGATCGATTCTTTCCCATTACCATTTTCAGGGAGGCCGTTATGACTTTCCCATCGAGAAAGCCAGAATCCTGAGGACATTCAAATCCGGAAGAATCAGAGCCGAAGTGCTTGATTGGCCGCTTTCCGTCATCAGGCTCGTCTGTAACAACGAAAATCGTCTGGAAGACATGGCCAACCAGATCTTCGAAGCCTGGAAACAATATACTGACGGGGATTTGGGTATCTTGGCTCAAACAGAAGATGGCTGCCACAACACAGTGACTCCGATAATTAAATTGGATGGCGCCGAGTACAATCTCTATCTCGTACTTCGGAACAATCGGCGAACCGAAAAGCGTCCTTACGGAGTTTTTCATACAAGGGAAGAATATTTCCATATCAAAAAAGAGAATATCGGTTTGATCGAAGTCATGGGTCTCGCCATCCTTCCGGGCCGGCTTTTAAGCGAACTGGCCCTAGCCAAGGCATGCATCCGTGAAAACAGGGAATTCTCAGATTACCCCGAACTGGAAAAACATCTTTCGTGGCTGGAAAGTATCCGAGGTGAAGCAACCGCTACAGACAACCTTGATCGTTTCTTCGAAAAAGAAGTCGGCCGGATTTTCGAAAGCGCGATCGAAGATTGCGGTGTATTCAAGGCTCAAGACACCGAAGCGTTTTTCCGTTTCGTCGAAAAAGCCATATACTAACAAAGAAAAGTGATATAATATATTATCGACACGAGGTGAGACAATGAACGCCAACAAAGACAAACTTGTCAAAGCCATAACCGGCCGGGACGAGGACTTCGCCCAATGGTATACCGATGTCTGCAAGAAAGCGGAACTGATGGATTATACCGAAACCAAGGGCTTTATCATCTACCGTCCGTACGGATACAAACTATGGGAAGGCATCCAGGCCTATTTGGACAACGAACTGAAGAAAACCGGACATGAAAATGTCTATTTTCCTTTGGTTATTCCGGAAAGCCTGTTTCAAAAGGAAAAAGAGCATGTCGAAGGTTTCGCTCCCGAAACGGCCATCGTCACTATCGGTGGAAATGAGGAACTTACAGACCGTTTGATCATCAGACCGACCTCGGAAGTCCTGTTCTGCGACCATTATGCCAAAATCGTCTCCTCGTACCGCGACCTGCCGAAGAAGTACAACCAATGGTGCAGCGTCGTCAGATGGGAAAAAACGACACGGCCATTCCTCCGCGGTTCGGAGTTTTTATGGCAAGAAGGCCATACGATCCACGAGACCGAAGCGGAAGCCATGAAAGAAACGCTCGATATTTTATCTATCTATGAAAAACTCGGCAAGGAATTGTTGGCGATTCCATTCGTTACCGGTATCAAGACTGAGAAAGAAAAATTTGCCGGAGCCGAAGCGACTTACACGATCGAAGCCTTGATGCACGACAACAAAGCCCTCCAGAGCGGAACCACCCATTATTTCGGCCAGGGTTTCGCCAAAGC
>DAOSWG010000002.1:54016-101677 GCA_035379945.1 Bacillota bacterium | reverse complement strand
GAAATGTACGCCAAGGCCTTAGCCAATGTCAAGTCCAATACGCATGATGCTTATACATACGCAAAATTCAAGGAAATAATGGCGAAAGAAGGCGGCTATGTCCGCATGATGTGGTGCGGAGACCGTGCTTGCGAAGACAAGATCAAGGAAGAAACCCAGGCAACGGCAAGATGCATACCTTTCACCCAGGAAGTAATTACGGAAACATGTCCGGTATGCGGAAAGAAAGCGACGAAAATCGTTTATTTTGCCAAAGCATATTGATGTGTGTTTTGAAGGAGGTATGTAAAAATGCGTTACAAGACAATCATTCTGACAGACAAACTGACATTCGCCAGCAATCATCTGGCCAAGGGACAATACAAGGTCAATCCGAAGATTACCCGCAATGTCGGAAAAATCAATCCTCAAACCTATTTCACCCAGATCAATGTGGAAATAAAGGATTCCGAACCGGCACATTTCCCCTTTAATCTGGAAGTTAGTTTGCGGGCTATCTTCGAGTTTCAGGATTTTCCGCCCGAAAACGAAATCTATGATTTTTTAAAAATTCCGGCGGTCAATATTCTTTATCCGTATGTCCGTTCGGCCGTCACCAGCCTGACGGCGATGTCCATGAATCCGCCGATTGTTTTACCGATCGTCGACGCATCCGTGCTTTTTACGGATGCTGCCCAGGATAGTTACATTATCAGTTAAAAAAAAGGGACTTCATAAGAAGTCCTCTATTTTTGTTTGAATACATTGCCGCCATGCATGTCGTAAGCGACGATGCATGGGAAATCCTCAACTTCCAGTCTATAGATCGCTTCGCTTTCCAGTTCCCTGTAGGCTACCAGTTCGGCCTTTTTCACCGTGCTTGCGAGTTTGGCGCCGATGCCACCGATAGCGATCAGGTAAAGACCCTGATGCAGTTCCATGAGCTTTCTGAATTCTTCCGACCGCTCACCTTTTCCGATCATCACTTTCAATCCGTGTTTCATGAGAATCGGTGAATATCTGTCCATCCTGTAGCTCGATGTGGGGCCACATGAACCAATAGGCATTCCCGGCTTTGCGGGCGTCGGGCCGACATAATATATGGTCTGTCCTACGATATCGAACGGAAGTTTCTCTTTTTTTTCCACAGCCTGACACATGAGTTTGTGAGCGGCGTCCCGTCCGGTATAGATGGTGCCGGTAAGCAATATTTCATCTCCTGCTTCAAGCGATAAAAGATCCTTGTTGCATATGGGCGAGATTATCTTTTTCATAGTTTCTCACCTTCAATCACAAGATGGGATTTTCTGGCCGAATGGCATTGGAGATTGACGGCCACCGGCAAAGACGCGATGTGACAAGGATGAGAATTAACTTTAACGGCAAGACAGGTTGTTTTACCGCCCAGAGCCATCGGACCGATGTCGAGAGCATTGATTTTTTCTTTTAATTCGTTTTCAAGTTCCCTATCGACGGGATTTGACGCTTCATCGCTTAATGGCCGGAATATCGCTTCCTTGGCAATCAAGGCACACATTTCGAAATTGCCGCCAATGCCTACGCCGACAATTAACGGAGGACAAGCTTTGCCTCCGGCAAGTTTGATTGTTTCCAATACAAAATCAATGATTCCCTGGCGTCCTTCGGCCGGAGTCAGCATGCATAACCGGCTCATATTTTCGCTGCCGCCGCCTTTGGGGGCGAACATGATGTCCAACTGATTGCCTTCGGTTTCGATTAAATGGATGATGGCCGGTGTGTTATCGGAAGTGTTGATCCTGTCTAAAGGATGCTTGACAATGGATTTCCGGAGATAACCTTCCCTGTAAGCTCTGGCTGTTGCTTCGTTCAAGGCCTCTGTCAGGGAATAATCGAAATAAAGTTCGCGTCCTACACGGACAAAAAAGACCGCTACTCCGGTATCTTGACACAAAGGCAGATCCAGCGATCTAGCGATTTTTTGGTTTTCGAGAATGTTTTCGAGGACGTTTTTCGCCAACGGTTCGCTTTCCGTTTTTAATGCGTTACCGATCTGGCAAGTCACTTCTTCGGACAGCCTGGTATTGGCTTCGATGATCATGTCCCTGATTTTGGATATTAGAATCATTCGGTTTATCGCATACATCATACCACTTCCTAATTTAATTATATCATTTGTGTGACGATAGGACTTAACTTTTTTCCGTATTCAATCTTGAAAGTGTTGCAAAAGTGTTTTGCCAGCGGTCATCATTGAAAACCCCGCTTTACTTTTTTGTTCGTATTTTGTATAATTTATACATGATCGGTGGTGGAGAAATGCCAAAAATCAAAATTATTACCGACAGCACATGCGATCTGACGCCTGATCTGTTGGAAAAGAACGATATTGCCGTATTACCTTTGCATGTAAGTTTCAAGGATATAACTTATGAAGACAATGTTGACATCAATACCGACAGACTCTACGAACTAGTAGAAGAACACGGATATCTGCCTACAACGTCAGCCACTTCTCCCGGAGTCTTTTACGAAGCTTTTAAAAAATATCTGAGTGAAGGGTACGACATAATTTATACCGGTATTGGCAACGAATTGTCCGCAACGATGAAGGCTGCCTATATGGCCAAACAAATGTTGGAAACCGGGGCCGACCACGTATATATCGTTGATTCGATGAATCTTTCTTCCGGAATCGGATTGTTGCTACTGAAAGCGGTCAAATTCCGGGACGAGGGCATGGATGCGAAAACGATCGCCGACAGACTGGAAGCGATCGCTCCCAAAGTAAGCACCCAGTTTGTCATTGATACGATGCAATACCTTTACAAAGGCGGCCGCTTAAGCGCGCTTTCCGCTTTCATGGGAACTGTTCTGAAAATCAAACCGATCATCCGGGTTCGAAACGGAGTCCTTCAAGTCGGAAAGAAACCGCGTGGAAGCATCATAAACGGCGTCAAGATTCTTGTGGACGAAGTGTTGGCTTTAGGAGACCAGATCGACGACGATTTCCTGATGATTACCCATTCGCATGCGGAAGAAAGCGCCGAATATATCAAGAAACAATTGATTGGCAAGATTCCGGTCAAAAACATTTATGAGACGTTTGCTGGTTGTGTGATATCCAGCCATTGCGGTCCGGGAACGATCGGAATACTTTATATCGTAAAATAAGGTTTGCGTAAATCGCAAGCCTTTTTTCTTTTCATGCGACTTTATTTTTTTCCTTCCGCAGCGTATAATATGAATATCATCGCAAAAGAAGGATCTACCATGAAAAGAAACATATTACACTTCAATCCGATATTGTTTGCCAAGATCCCGGGAGGATTAACTTTATCCCGTTCAAGCAGCATAAACGAAGGCGAAAAACAAGCTAGCGAATTGCGGATGATTCCCGAGTGCTTTGAGAAAAAGCATTCGGCCGAAACTTATGATAATCATAAAACGCCGTCATGCGAGCTTTATCGATTCGATCAGGCGTTTTTTTGCGCCCGGAAAAACGAAGACATTCGTTTGTATCTTGAAAATGACCATTATTTTGTAACCCCGGTTCAGAAGGCTATGTCATGAAAGCCGCCTTCATATCGCTTGGGTGCGCCAAGAATCTTGTGGATTCCGAGTTTATTCTCGGTTTTCTGGAAAAATCTGGCATTGCGATCGTCAACGATCCGGAAAAAGCCGATGTTATTTTCGTGAATACTTGCGCTTTCATCGAACCTGCCCGTGAGGAAACCCGGGAAACAATCGCTGAAATGCATGCCTATGGCAAGAAAATCGTCATGCTCGGGTGTTACGCAAAAAGATATCGGGACCGCATACAAAAAGAAATGCCTTATGTGAACAAAGTGGTCTCGCTGGACGAATATCCGGATCTTGCCCAGATTATGAAAGATTTTTTCAAGGATGATTCATTGTCTTTCGCTAAACTCGATTATCACAATAGAATGTTGACTGGGAACCCATATTCTTCCTATGTCAAAATAAGCGAAGGTTGCGATAATCGTTGTGCTTATTGCGCGATACCGATGATCCGCGGACAATTCCGCTCGCGTCCATACAAAGAAATCATCGACGAATGCAGGTTGCTAATAAAAAACGGTGCCAAAGAAATCACATTGATCGGTCAGGATACAACGAAATACGGAACCGACCTAAATGACAATGTTACCCTGGCAAGCCTGATGAAAGAGATCGCTGCCATCGAAAATGTTTTCTTGGTCCGGGTTTTGTATCTTTATCCCGATGAAGTGACGGATGAATTGATTGAGGCAATGGTTTCGAATGAAAAGATCGCCCCCTATTTCGATTTGCCGATCCAGCATATATCGACCCCGCTTCTGAAACTAATGAACAGAAGAGGGGACGAGAACGACATTCGTGCCTTGTTGAAGAAAATCAAGGATAAAAAGAGCGATGCGATCATCAGAACCACTTTGATTGTGGGCTTTCCGGGAGAGACCGATGCCGATTATTCCAAACTGGCGGATTTTGTCTTTGAATCGGGTTTCGACCGGCTTGGCGCCTTCATGTATTCGAAAGAAGAAGGCACCAAAGCATTTTCCATGGAGAACATGGTTTTGCCGGAAGTCATGCAAAACCGTTATGATAACATCATGCGTATCCAGCGACGCGTTTCTCGAAAACAAAATCAGAAACAAGTGGGACTAATCCATAAAACGTTAGTGGAAAATTACGATCCGGAAACCGGATTCTACTACGGGCGTAGCTATGCCTTCGCCCCTGACGATGTGGATGGTTACATCGTATTCAAATCCAAACGCGAGTTGAAAATGGGCGAGGTAGTTGATGTGCTGATCAAGGAATGTATCGGTTACGATCTAATCGGCGATGAAATCGGATGAGGAGGACAAAACAATGGAATTCATCTTACTGTTACTAAAAGGCTTTGTCATCGGAATCGCCTTTATCATTCCAGGTGTTTCCGGGGGAACAGTAGCTTTCTATTTGGGTATTTATGACCGGATCATCCACGCCATCGGGCATCTCTTTTCCGAATTTAAGAAAAGCATGTCAATCTTGATCCCCGTAGCTCTCGGCATCATGATTTCCGTTGTGATGTTGGCAAAACTCATGGCTTGGCTTTTAAATGTCAATTCATTCATGACAATGCTCTTTTTCATCGGTTTGTTACTGGGGGGCATTCCCGGACTGATCGGACAAATGGATGACAAACCGTTCAAAAAGACCAGGACGTTGATTCCGATGATTGTTGGCTTCGTTTTGGTTATGGTCTTACTGGTTGCAGAGAGAAAAGCTTCCGGTGACGCAGTAGCTTCAATCGACATTTCTTTCGCCAATTTCTGGTTGCTTTTTTTACTCGGAGCCATTTCGGCGATCACGATGATCGTTCCCGGCATATCGGGATCGGCGCTTCTCATGGTTCTTGGTTATTATACGGCCATTGTCACCGGAGTTTTCAAAAACTTGTTTGATTACGCAAGTTTCGGATATAACATCTATGTTATTTTGTCCTATGGATTCGGAGCGGTGGTCGGAGTATTGCTTTTCTCTCGTCCGCTTGATTATCTGCTTACCAATCACCGCCGGGAAACCCTGGCAGCCATCATCGGTTTCGTTGCGGCTTCTGTAATCATGATTTTCCTGGAAATACGCGATCCAGCAACCAATGCGGAATTTGTCGAACAAACGCCGGTTTATCTCGACTTTTGGAATTTTGCTCGAGCGAACATCGGATCGATTGTCGGTGGAATTCTGCTTGGAGTGGGTGGTTTTTTAGCTGCGTATTTCATGATAAGACCAAAAAAAGCTGATCCCGAAGATGTCGGTTAAGCGGATCGAAGCCAAGAGCTTCATGAACAAATCGGAATTGGATGGCGATTTGACCTGCAATCCCTATTACGGTTGTTCGCATCACTGTATTTATTGTTATGCCAAATATATCATGCAAGGACCGGTGACATCCAAAAATTGGGATGAAGACATCCTTGTCAAGGAATTTTCCAATTATGATATTCCAAAGGGAACCGGTCCGGCCAGGTTGCTTTTATCGACTGCTACCGATCCCTACCAACCGTTGGAAATGAAAGAAAAAGTGACACGAAAGATTTTGGAAGCGATTGTTGACAGCGATCTCCACGTTTCCATTCTCACCAAGTCGAAACATGTTATTAGAGATATCGATCTTTTCAAACGGATGAAAGATGTCAGTGTTTCTTTCAGCATCGCCCTTGACGATGAAATGTCAGCGATTATCGAACCCGGGGCTTCTCGTCCGTCGGAGCGGATCGAGGCCTTGAAGATTTTGCACGGCGAAAACATCAGAACCGGAGTTCTGATGGCTCCGATTCTTCCGTATCTTTCGGATGTGTTTTCGATCATCGACAAGATCAGGGGATATGCCGACAGCGTGATGCTCGATACCCTGAATCTCAAAAACCCGGAACACATCCGCCATGTCATGGCTTTCATCGCCACAAGATTTCCGGAGTATTATGAAGGTTATCGGAAGATATTCATCAAAAAGGACAAAACGTATTATCAAAAGCTGAAAGAAGAAATTCTTGCCTGTGAAAGTGAAACGCCGTTTGGCTTGAAGCATATTTATAAATAGGATGGTGAAAAATGTTCACGTTAGATGATATCAGGCCATACGAGAATCAAATCGTCGCCTGGAGAAGAAAAATCCACAGTTGGCCGGAAACCGGATTTGATACCATAAAGACCCATGATTATATCCGTACGGAGCTGGAAAATGAAGAAATCGAAGTCCATACTCATGTGGGAACCAATTCAATTGTCGGGATAATCAGAAACGGTACGGCTCCGATTATCGGTCTTCGTGCCGATATCGATGCCCTTCCCTTGCAAGAGGAAACAAGAGATCGCGGCTTCAAGAGCCAGCGCGACGGATTCATGCACGCCTGCGGACACGACGCCCATGCGGCAATGCTTCTTGGCGCCGCTAAATTGCTTTGTAATAACAAAACTAAGTGGTCGGGAACCGTCAAACTGATTTTTCAAGAAGCGGAAGAAGGCCCGGATCCCGGCGGAGCCTACGGCATTGTTGAATCTGGACTCTTGGATGATGTGGAGGATTTCTACGCTTTGCATGTCTCGCCTGACAATCCAGCTGGTGTTTTTGTGACAAAATCAGGAAACATTTTTGCATCCGTTGCCATTTTTCGCATCACTGCCAAAGGAAAAGGATGCCATGCGGCTTATCCAGAAATGGGTAAAAGTCCGATCATTCCACTTGCAAGGATTGTCGAAAAGATTCAGGATATCGTTCCGAATAGGCCAAACAAAAATGAAAAACTCGTGGTTTCCGTGACTCAAGTCCACTCAGGCACCACTCATAACATCATTCCCGAAACAGCGATGACGGAAGGGACGATCAGGGCCTATTCGAAAGAAGCCAGGGAATATGTCAGAAAGTCCATGGAAAAAATCATCGAAGACGTTTCTAGCATAACCGGTGTCGAATTCGATTTCTCGTTTCGTGACGTATATGAAGAAACTGCCAATACCGAATCGTCTTTCATTCGATTTAGAAACATGGTAGTTGCTGCATTCGGCAAAGACCATTTCATGGAAATGCCCGAAGCGCTCATGGGGGGAGAAGACTTCTTCCGTTACATAAAAAAACAGAAAGGCTGCATATCCTGGCTTGGTACGAGAAAGGACGAATCAACCGCTTATAGTCTTCATAGTCCGTTTTTCGATCTTGACGAGGATGTTCTAAAATACGGAGCCGTCCAGTTGGCAAACCTGGCAACCGGCATTGAAAGGAAGGACAAATGATGTATTTGATTAAAAATGCCAATCTAATCGGCATGAAGGACCAGAATTACGTAAAAACCGACATTCTGACCGAAGGACAGAAAATCAAAGCGATCGGCAAACTGAATCCGGACAAGTATCCGGGATGTGTCGTGATTGACGCCAAAGGCAACTATGTGACGCCAGGAATCGTCGACGCCCATTGCCATGTGGGCATTTACGAGGAAGCGATCGGATTCGAAGGCTTGGATGTCAACGAAATGACCAATCCGGTTTTACCGGAACTTAGAGCGATCGACGGCATCAAGCCTCAGGACGTGGCATTCAAAGATGCGCTTGAAGCCGGCATCACCACTGTTTCGACCGGCCCCGGAAGCGCCAATGTAATCGGAGGTACTTTCTGTATTCTGAAGACCTACGGCAAGACACTTGACGACATGCTGGTAAAAGAAGAATCAGCGATGAAAATGGCCCTTGGTGAAAATCCGAAACGGGTCTACAAAAGTAAAAATCAGGCTCCGGAAACCAGAATGGGTTCCGCAGCGCTGATCAGGGAAGCCTTGATAAAAGCTAGGGAGTATCTAGCAAAAAAGCAAAAATACGAAGATGATATAAGTGCTGGAAAGGAAGCGTCAAAACCTGATTTCAATATGAAATGGGAATCGCTTTCCCGGGTCTTCAAGGGATTGCCCGTAAAGATTCATGCCCATCAGCAAGACGATATCGCCACCGCGATGCGGATCATTGGCGAGTTCGGGCTGGATGGAACGATCGAACATGCCACGGAAGGCTATTTGATCCCTGAGTTTTTGCATGAGCACGGCCAGAGGGTCATCATCGGTCCGACACTAGGATCAAAGTCGAAATACGAACTCCGTAACAAGAGTTTCAAAGCTGCAAAAGTTCTTTTCGACAATCAGATCAAATTCGCGATCATGACCGATCATCCGGTCATCAATCTGGCGAATGCCCTGACTCAGGTCGGACTTTTCGTCCGCGAAGGCTTGCCTGAACTTGAAGGCTTTCGCGCTGTGACAATCAACGCCGCCGAGCTCATTGGCATCAGCGACAGGGTTGGAAGCATTGAAATCGGCAAAGATGCCGACATCGTTATTTGGAACAATCACCCGCTTCATTATCTCGCCAAACCGGAATATGTGTTCGTAAATGGCGAGATTGTTGTCGAAAACAAATAAAAAAGCAAGTTTTCACTTGCTTTCCCGATATCTTTGGCGGCAACTTTCAATAAGTTCAAGCGCGTTTGCCAGGGGATAATAATCGAGAACCTCGACATGGTGCCCTGGTTGCAATTCTTTGTAATTACGGAAGAACAACTTGATTTCCTTCAATTGCAGATCCTTGATGTCATTGATATCATTCACATCCTCGAATCTGGGATCCGCGTCGACGACTGCAATGATTTTTTCGTCATGATCGCCGGAATCGTATAGATCCAAAAATCCGACGATTCTCGCATCGACAATGCACCCGGGGAATGTCTGGGTGGTGGCAAGCACCAGAATGTCGAGCGGGTCGCCGTCTTCTGCCAGTGTTTCCTCGATGAAACCGTATTCGGCCGGATAGGTCATTTTCGAATACAGCACGCGATTAAGTTTGATCCGATTTTTCTGTTTGTCGACCTCATATTTGTTTTGGGTGCCCATCGGGATCTCGATGACAGCTTCGACGACGTTTTTCATTCTCATTATTCTCCTTGTTTTATATCACTTGCAGGGCGGAAAAACCGCGCTGTGGTGTTTATTTTAAATGATAGTTATGATAAAATATCTTTAAGAGGTGTTATGGATGAATCTTCATGAACTGTTTCGCTTTCAAGCCGGATGGCTCTTAAGCAACTGGTGGTGGCTTTTACCGTCGTTTCTTGCCGTATTGATGATAGTATTGTATCTCGCCAATGTTTTGAAGAAGGCTAGCGAACATAAACCGGAGATTGATATGGCCAAGCTTGACCGAATCATCGCCAAACTTGGTGGCCTGGAAAATATCTTGGAAACGTCAGGCGACGGAAATCGTTTGAAATTCACCGTAAAGGAATTGAAGAAATGCGATCTTGTGGCCATCAAGGAAGATGGCGTCCAAGGCATTTTCGTAGCCGGTAAACAGGTTAAATTCCAATTGCCGGAAATGTCGGAAGCTTTATTGAACCGGATTGAAGAAGGCAAGAAGGAGGCGACAAAATGATCGAGAATAAATACAAGATTACTTATCCATACGGACTTCATGCCCGTACCGGTACGATGCTGGTGGCAAAAGCCAACGGCTTCAAATCGGAAATGGTGATTGAATTCGATGATAGGAAGGTAAATCTGAAATCGATCATGGGTGTGCTTTCCCTGGCCGTCCCTGCCAACAGGTCTTTCAGGATCATGATCACCGGGTCAGACGAAGAAGAGGCATCGCAGGCGATCGCCAGAGCAATCGCTGATATCAACGAAATGAAATGATTCAAACGTATTGGCCATCAAAGATGGCCTTTTTTTTATCTTTTACGCGAGAGACCGAGTTTGTATTTGCATTTCTCCACTTTTTTGAAAGCATATTCGCCGGCAATCTTTCTTCCGTTATCCAGCATTTCGTCCAGTTCGGAGGAATTGATGATGGTATAGAAACGCTCCTGGAACGGTTTCAGGACAGATGTGACGACACCGACAAGGTCCTCTTTGAAGATTTTGTAATTGCACCCGGTGTACTTTAAAACTATCTCATCCGAGCTTAATCCGGACAAAGAAGCATAAATATCGATCAAATTCGCCAAACCAGGTTGGTTTTCCGGATCATATCTTACGATGCCGATAGAATCGGTGACGGCGGATCGAATTTTTCTTGCGATCGTCGCTTCGTCATCCAAAAGGGCGATGTATCCCTTGTCCGACTCGTCGGACTTGCTCATTTTCTTCAGGGGATTTTGAAGGTCCATGATCCTTGCGCCCACCTTCGGAATCAAAGGCTCGGGAACCCGGAAGAAATCACCGAAACGGTTGTTGAAGCGAATGGCGATGTTTCTCGTGATTTCCACATGCTGTTTCTGATCCTCTCCTACCGGGACATAGTCGGCGTCGTATAGGAGGATATCGGCTGCCATCAGGACCGGGTAGGTGAAAAGCGCTGAAGTGATTCCGGTCTCCTGCTTGGCGGCCTTGTCCTTGAACTGGGTCATTCTTTCCAATTCTCCCATATAGGTGAAGCATTGCAAAAGATATCCGAGTTCGGCGTGTTCCTTGATTTCGGATTGGTTGAATAAAACGGTTTTCTTTGGATCCATTCCGGCCGCCAGATAAGCGGCTGCGATCATTTTCGAGCGTTTGCGGAGTTCGGCCGGATCCTGTTCTGTCGTTATGGCATGGAGATTGGCGATGAAAAGATAGAATTCCGTATCCTCAAGTTCATTTTGGATTCGAACGAATTCCTTGATCGCCCCTATGTAATTGCCAAGCGTAAGAATACCTGTAGGTTTAATTCCCGATAACATACGTTTCATGTCAGATTCCTCCTTTATAAAGAAAAATCGCCCTTGTATAAGGACGATTTTATCGCGGTGCCACCTTTATTCCGGCCATATGACCGGCGCTTTCATCCCTTAACGCGGGCAACGGATGTTATTAACATCACTCCTCGGTCCATTCACCCTGTCTTCTGTCCGGCTCGCACCAGCCGCCGGATCGCTTCATTTCAGAAACACGGTTACTATTCCGATTCTTCGTTTGGAAATATTATATCATCATTTTTCGGCGATGGCAACCTCCAATTCGCCGACAAGTTCTTCCATTCTTCTAACGACCGCCAAGAAGGCGTCGTCTGCCGTCAGATCGACTCCGGCTGTCTGCAACTGGTTGACCGGATAATCGCTACCGCCGGATTTAAGCAAGCCGATGTAGTTTTCAAATGCTCCCGGAACGCCGTTTTTGACATTTTCGTAAAGTTTCAACGATGCGGCGAAACTGGTTGCGTATTGATAAACGTAGAACGGGGTGTAGAAGAGATGCGGAATATAAGCCCAAACATATTGTTTGACTTCCTCTTTGACAATGTCAAGTCCGTAGAATTCCTTGTATAGATCAATCATGATATCTGATAAGACATCGGCAGTGATGGCTTCGCCGTTCTCCGCTTTCTCATGGGCTTCGGCCTCATAGATCGCAAACAGCGTCTGGCGGTAGAATGTCGACATGATATCGTCGATCGCTCTTTGCAATAGCATGATTTTCTCGTTCTTCGTGGCTTTGCTTTCACGAATGAAGTAATCGAGAAGATTGTGTTCGTTGAAGGTGGAAGCGACTTCGGCCACAAAGATCGTGTAATCCTGAAGCGCCGAAGGTTGGGTTTCCGCCGAGTAAAGTGAGTGAATCGAATGTCCGGCTTCGTGGGCGACCGTGAACACGTCTTCCAAAGTCCCGGAATAATTCAGCAGGATATACGGATGTGTATCTGGCATCGAGGATGAATAGGCTCCTGTTCGCTTCCCGGGTTGCTCGTAAACATCGACGAATCCTTCTTTAAGTACATCCATAGCCTTGTTTTTGAAATCGGCCGGGAACTTTTCCAAAGAAGAGAAAAACAGGTTTCTTGCCTCGTCGTAGCCGTATTCCTTGTCGGATCTCGCAAGCGGGATGAAACGGTCGTATGTATGGTATTCTTCCAATCCGAGATAATCCTTGCGAATTTTCAGGTATTTCTTGATGACGCCGGTGTTTTTTCTCGCCACGTTGCATAAGGATTTGTACACGGAAGCCGGAATGGCATCCTTGAACAGATAGCTTTCAAGCGAATTGGGATACTTTCTTGCCTTCATCATGGCGATATCGTAATCAAGCACTAAACGGTAGATCGAGGCGTAGGTATTTTTGTGGACATCGTAATAGGAAAAGACGGAATCGAAGATGTCCTTGCGTTCCGACGGACTCTGGCTTTTCTGGATATAGGCGCGGTAGTTGCTATTGGTGATCTGGACGATGTCACCGGAATCCAGCATGACATCCTGGTGTTCGATATCCGCGACCGACAATGATCCGTAAAGATCTTTTCCGGCATCGGCCAGTTTGCCGAAGCCGGCCAGCAGCGATTCTGATTTATCATCTAGAATGTGCTCCTGACGGCGGAACAGTTTTTCGAAACCAAAGCGGAATTCTTTCAATTCCGGATTGTTATCGACAAACGAAAGCACTTTTTCTCTGCCGATCGATATCAGTTCCGGTTCTTCGAAGGAAACGGCCTGTTGCAGTTTTGCAAAAGCGATCTGCATCAGTTGGAGTCTGCTGGCGTTTTCGGTGTTTTTTTTGTCGAGATCGCTTAACAAGGCGGCATATTGATATGCCCTCCAGCCGGTCTTCTGCAAGTCTTTCTGAAGAAGGAAATAAACCTTGAAATCAGCTTCGTCGCCAAGCTTTCCTTTGAAAGTGGCGAGTTTGTCGATCAGGTCCAGGGTTTTGCGGTAAGCTTTGTCGTATGTTTCGACGTTCGGGAACAGATAAGTAAGGTCCCATTTCACATTCATATAATTCACACTCCTTGTTCAGTTTCTCGAGATTATTATATCATCATTTCAAAATTATGATTACAATAATTTATCTATATGGTATAATATAGGGACGAAAGTGAGGTTGGAAATATGATAACTTTGTATACAAGTTCCAGCTGCTCTTCCTGTCGCAAGGCGAAAAAATGGCTTGAGGAAAACCGCATTCCCTTCAAAGAAAAAAACATTGTCGGCATGAAATTGACGCGTGACGATATCATCAATATGCTGAAATACTCGGATAACGGATTCGAAGACATCATCTCGACCCGCTCAAAAGTTTTCAAGGACAACAATCTCGATACCGAGGACATGCGTTTTGGCGAACTGGCCGATTTCATCATCGATAATCCGACCATTCTCAAACGCCCGATCATCATCAATGACAAGATCATGCAGACGGGATATAACGAGGATGAAATCCGCGCTTTCATTCCGAGGAAGTTCCGTGAAAACATCGTTTGCTCGGAATGCGACGAGGATTGCGAATACAAACAATGCATCAAGGAAGCATTCGAAAAAAACAAAAAATGAGAAATCGGGAACCTATGGTTCCCCTTTTTTTAACCTTGGATGCCCTTAAGGCATTCTGAAAGCGTTTTAATGTGTTGCTTATATTGAAAATCGATGGAATTTGCGGTAAAATATGATTGATGAAATACATAAGGAGGATATGAAAATGTCTGTAAAAGTTGCAATAAACGGATTTGGGCGTATCGGTCGCCTCGCTTTTCGCGAAATGTTCGGGAAACCTGATTTTGAAATCGTTGCCATTAACGATCTTACCGATGCTGTTCAACTTGCTTACTTACTGAGATATGACAGCAGTCAAGGCCGCTATGAAAAAAATATTTCCACCGAAGGAAACATGCTTGTAGTGGAAGGCGTCAAAGTACCGGTGTTTGCCGAAAAAGATCCCTCGAATCTACCTTGGAAGGATTACAATGTCGATGTCGTCCTCGAATGCACAGGACATTTCACATCACGTGACAAGGCTTCTTTGCATCTCCAAGCCGGAGCCAAAAAAGTCATCATCAGCGCTCCTGCCAAAGACAAGGACATCCCCACTGTCGTATTCGGAGTCAATGAAACGTCGCTTACCGGCGAAGAAACCATCATTTCCGCCGCATCATGCACAACAAACTGCCTGGCACCGATCGCCAAGGTTCTTGATGACAACTTCAAGATCGTCAAAGGATTCATGACGACAGTCCATGCCTATACCAATGACCAGGCCACCTTGGATATTCCGCATCCGAAGGGAATCTATGCCCGCCGCGGCCGCGCTGCCGCTGCGAACATCGTTCCGACGACGACCGGAGCTGCCAAAGCCGTAGGATTGGTTTTACCGCAGCTCAAGGGCAAACTTGACGGTATCGCCCTCCGCGTTCCCGTTATCACCGGATCGGTTGTCGACCTTGTTGTCGAACTGGGAAAACCTGTTACCAAGGAAGAAGTCAATCTGGCTGTCAAGAACGCCGCTTCCGACACTATCGGATATACCGAAGATCCAATCGTATCGAGCGATGTCATCGGTATTACCCAAGGAACGATGTTCGATGCCCTCAGCACCACTATCTTGGAAGTCGACGGCAAGCAGATGGTAAAAGTGATCACCTGGTACGATAACGAGTATTCGTTCACTGCCCAGATGATTCGCACTCTCAAATATCTCGCTGAACTTTAATAGGAAACAATCTGCGAGCATCCTTCGGGATGCTCTTTTTGTCAATAAGGAGATACTTAGATGGAATGGCTTTACGCATTGTTGGACAAATTTGAATTATTCATATCGAGCAACGTATGGTTTGCGCCGTTGTCGGCTTTTATCCTACCTTTCATCGAGGCTTTGATACCTTCGTTGCCACTATCCGTCCTTGTTGCATTCAATCTCAATATCATGCAACAGGTTTACGGAGAAATCGTCGGAACCGGGCTCACCGTCTTTTTGTCGGTCTTGGGATCTTTTGCGGGCATGTTTCTCATTTTCGGATTGATCAGGTTGACCCTGGAACCTTATTTTGCCCGCAAGGTGCAAAACCATAAGTACGGGAAAATGTTTTTGGAAATCGCCGAAGGATCGAAGTCGGTTCCCATACTGCTTTTGATGAGCAATCCTTTCTTGCCATCTTCAATCATCAACTATGCCCTGAGTCTGACAAAAATCAAAACGGGAAGATATATTTGGCTTACTATCGTGTCCCGATTCTTTGTCATGATGTTTTTGATCTTGCTTGGAAGTCTGTTCGACGTGCAAAATCATCTCATCAACATAGTTTGGTTCACATTAGCTTATTCCCTCCTGTTTGTTTTATGGTATATTTGGTTCAGGATCAGACGTCGGAAAAAGGAAAACATTAAATGATTTCGAAATAATGCAAAAAGCCGCAATACGGTGTTTTTTGCCTGATTCTGTGATATAATGAAAAAAAGTAACGAGGTGATACATATGGACAGAGCATTCTATAAAAAACACCGTGAAGATTTTCTTGCCAGAATGGACAGTCAGTCGTTCATGGTTCTTTTTTCCGGCAAGGCTCCGCATAAGTCGGCAGACCAGAAGTACCAATACACTCCTAACCGCAATTTCTTTTACATGACCGGTATCGGTCGGGAAAACATGATTTTGCTTTTGATCAAAGGAAAAAGCGTCGGTCATGAGTATCTTTTTATCGAGGAACCAAGCGACTACATGACCAAATGGTATGGTCCGAGAATGTCGAAGGAAGAAGCTGCGAACATCAGCGGAATTGATTCGGGATCCATCCGCTACAAGGGTGAATTTTCCGGATTCCTTGCCCAAAGCGTTCTGACCGATTCCCGTAAGAATTTGGCCGGTTCGATAAAAATCGCTTATTTCGATATGTATCGTTCCGAGCCTTTGGCCAAACCGGTAAACCATCCTTATTTCGAAACCATTATCGATAATTATCCGGAACTGGAAATCAAAAACGCCTGCGAGATCATCGATTTGTTAAGAATGGTCAAGGACGAATCGGAAATAGCCGAAATAGAAAAAGCCATTGCTTATACAAAAAAAGGCTTGGATGCGATTTTTAAGACTGTTCGCCCGGGAGTGAATGAACGCGAACTGGAAGCCGTATTTGCCTATGAAATCAGAAGACAGGGCAGCGAAGGAATTTCCTTCGATACCATCGTCGCTTCTGGGATGAATGCGACATCTTTGCATTACGAGGATAACAATTGCCAGATCAACGGTGGCGATCTCGTCCTTACCGATCTTGGCGCTTTGTCCGGGCCCTATGCCGCCGACATTACCAGAACCTTCCCGGCAAGCAGGGAATTTACCACCAGGCAGAAAAAAATATACGAGCTAGTTCTTTCGGTGAACAAGGCTTGCATCGCCAAAGTCCATCCCGGACTGGTGATGGCCGATCTTTTCAGTTTTGCAAGAGACGAACTTGCCCGCGGACTGATCCGCCTCGGCGTGATGAGGGACATGTCCGAAATCGATAAATATTATTATCATAGTGTCAGCCATTACCTGGGCCTCGATGTCCATGATGTCGGCACTTATCAGTTGCCCTTGGTTCCCGGTGTGGTTTTGACAATCGAACCGGGCGTCTATATCGAAGAAGAGGGTATCGGCATCCGTATCGAGGACGATGTTTTGGTGACAGCCAAAGGATCGCGAAACCTGAGCGAAAGCATCCCGAAAGAAATCGCGGAAATCGAGCGTCTTTTGGCAAAATAGATTTTGGAAGGAAAAAACATGGGTTTTCTTGACGGTAACATCAGGCAATATTTGTTTTACAACGAAGAAAATTCATATTCGGTGATCAAAGTCGAAATCATCGACACCGACGAACCGGAACTTTCCCATTTTGAACCCACGATCACGATCTGTGGGTTTTTTCCTCGTTTGGAACTTTATCAGACATACAGATTTCACGGGGTAGTAAGCGAACATCAAAAATATGGAATCCAATATAGTGCTGATCGGTTCGAACGGATCAGGGAACAGACAGCATCAGGAATCATCGATTACCTTTCGAGCGATCTTTTCAAGGGAATCGGGCCAAAGACGGCGGAAGCGATCGTCGGAATTCTCGGCATTGAAGCTTTGGATAAAATCGCGGATGATCCAAGTGTCCTGAATGAAATACCCAGGATGAACGCGGAGAAGAAAGCGATTCTGTCGGAAACGATCCGTCGGAACCGGGCGATGGAATCGGCGCTTGTTTGGTTGTATGGATTTTCTATATCGCCCAAAATGGCGATGAAGATCTATCAACGCTTCGGATTCGCCACAATCGAAACCGTTCGTAACAATCCCTATTCTTTGATTGACGAAATCGAAGGAATCGGTTTTCGCAGGGCTGACGAGATCGCCCTGAAAATCGGATTTGCTTACGACGATCCGCTAAGAATCGAAGCGATCATCGTGTTCCTGTTGACAGAATACATGAACAAATACGGCGACACCTATGTGGAATCAGACGAACTGATGAACTATACAATCAACTATCTCAATCAGGGCGATCAGTTTCAGATCAAAACCGAAACAGTCGATAAAGAAATCGAAAAACTCGAAAATTCCGGGAAATTGGTTAAGGACGGCAATCGAGTCAGTCTGATGGCGATCTATTACTCCGAAAAGGGGATTGCCGATTCCTTGAAAGAATATTTTGTTTCCAAAAACGAAGCATACGACGAAGAAATGATTGCCGGATATCTTGAAGCTTTTGAAAAAAGCCGGCATATCCAGTATACTGACAAACAGAAAAAAGCGATTATGAAAGCTTTGACCGAATCGTTTACGATCATCACCGGCGGCCCAGGAACCGGAAAAACAACGGTGATCGACGCTATTTGTCATGTTTACATGATGATGCGTCAATCCAACAGGAATTTCGCGTCGGCAGTTAAACTGGCAGCTCCGACCGGCAAGGCCGCGAAACGGCTTCAGGATGCAACTGATCTCGAAGCCACCACCATCCACCGACTTTTAGGCTACGATTACGAAGGGCATTTTACAAAAGACAGGCATAGTCCGCTGGAAGCCGGACTTCTTGTCATCGACGAAGCATCGATGATGGATGTCATTTTGGCAAACCATCTGTTTCAATCGCTCTCTGACGGTACAAAAGTAGTCATTGTCGGCGATGACAATCAGCTTCCCTCGGTGGGACCGGGACAGGTGTTAACTGACCTGATGGCATCGGATCAGTTCACGACGGTGGGACTTGACATGATCCATCGTCAGGCTTCCGGATCTTCGATCGTCAAACTGGCGTATTCCGTTCTGGAAGGCACTATCGAAGAAAGTGTCTTTCATGACAAGGACGATCTGTTTTTTTACGGTGTCCCGGACGAGAAAATCGCCGATTTTGTCGTCGGATTGATCAGACGTTACTTGCGGGAAGGATATAACCTGCAAGAAGATATCCAGATTCTGGCACCAGTTTACAAAGGCAATAACGGAATCGATCGTTTGAACAAGATCGTCCAGGAAACATTCAACAAGCATAATGAAGGCCACAAACTTACATATAAAGATAAAACCTTTCGGTTTAACGATAAGGTCATGCAACTGGTGAATCAACCGGAGGACGGCATCATGAACGGAGACATCGGTTATGTCTCCGGCATCATCGAGGATAAGGAACTGTTGGTCGATTTTGGCGGCAACACCGTGAAATACGATATCCGGGATTTCGACAACCTGACTCTGGCATATTGCATAAGCATCCACAAGTCGCAGGGAAGCGAATTCAATGTCGTATTGATGCCCATGTCGAGAAGCTATCGGATAATGCTCAAGAAAAAGCTCATCTACACCGGTATTACCAGAGCGAAACAATTGCTGTCGATCATCGGAGAAAAGGATGCCTTGCGGATAGGAATATATGGGAATGAAACCCCAAGAAAAACCAGATTGCGCGATTTTCTGGCATTAGCGGCGAAAAGCGGAAACGATGATGGCGCTTTGACTATCGAGGATTTTCTTTAATTGATGTTTTCCGATTGCATTAAAGATTGAAATATTGTATAATAGCCCCGTAAATCGATGCGAAAGCCAAGTAGGAAGAAATAAAGCCCCCAGAGAGTCCGGAATCGGTGCGACCGGACGGTCGAATTTTTCCGAAGCCACTTTCAAGAGATGTTAATAACATCCGCATTTCTGCGTTATGGAAAAAGAGTGCTAGGCAACTAGAACAAAGGTGGTACCGCGATCAATCGTCCTTTACAGATAAAGGATGATTTTCTTTTTTTAGTGTGGAGGATACATATGAAATACATGACGGGCAATGAAATCAGAAACACCTGGTTGGATTTTTTCAAAAGCAAGGGGCATGCCGTGGAAAAGGGAGCTTCCCTGATTCCCAATGACGATCCGACCCTTCTTTGGATGAACGCCGGCGTAGCCGCTCTCAAAAAATATTTTGACGGATCGCAGGTTCCCAAGAATCCCAGAATCGTCAATGTCCAGAAATGTATCCGGACAAACGATATCGAACATGTCGGAAAAACCGCAAGGCATCATACTTTTTTCGAGATGCTCGGGAATTTTTCGATCGGCGATTATTTCCGTAAGGAAGCCGTCATTTGGGGATATGAATTGCTTACGGATCCCAAATGGTTCGGCTTTGACAAAGATAAACTGTACATGACGATATATCCGGCCGACA
The DNA here is from genome assembly GCA_035379945.1 of Bacillota bacterium. Lineage (GTDB taxonomy): Bacteria > Bacillota_I > Bacilli_A > Izemoplasmatales > Hujiaoplasmataceae > JAAYZB01. The sequence continues at coordinate 81,769 of DAOSWG010000002.1, read as the reverse complement.
ATGAAACCAGAGATCTTTGGATTTCTCTCGGAGTTGATCCTTCACACATAATTCCGACCAAGGAAGGAAATTTCTGGGAAATCGGCGAAGGCCCTTGCGGGCCGTGTACCGAAATTCATTTTGACCGTGGCCCAAGTTACGGCGATTTCGGCCCGGAGGCGATCAGGGATGACATCGAAAATGACCGTTATATTGAAATCTGGAACATAGTGTTTTCCCAATACAATGCCATACCGGGTAAAAAAAGAAGCGAATATCCCGAACTCCCGAACAAAAATATCGACACCGGATGCGGATTAGAACGAATGGCATGCGTTCTTCAGGGAGCCGAGACGAATTACGAAACCGATCTTTTCATGCCGATAATCAGGAAAATAGAAGAAATCTGCGGATTGGATTATAAGGGACAAATGGCTTTTAAAGTCATCGCCGATCATATTCGTACCGTCACATTCGCCGTTGCGGACGGAGCGGTGCTTTCCAACGAAGGTCGCGGTTACGTCCTAAGGCGCTTATTGAGACGCGCTGTCAAATACGGACGCAAGATCGGTATCGACCGCCCGTTCATGGCCGATCTTGTCGATATCGTCATCGACATCATGGGGGAATTCTATCCCTATTTGAAAGATCGCGCCGGCATAATCAAGAAAATTGTTTCCCAGGAAGAAACCAAGTTTTTGGAAACAATCGCTCTCGGAGAAAAACGTTTCGAGGCAATTGTCTCCCAATCAAAAGGACAAAAAATTTCCGGTTCCGATGCTTTTCTGCTTTATGATACCTTCGGTTTTCCGTTCGAACTGACTATGGAATACGCTGAAGAAATCGGTTATTCGGTCGATAAAGCCGGTTTCGAAGAGGAAATGGAAAAACAGAAAGAACGTGCTAGAAACGCCAGAAAAGACCTGCAATCGATGAAATCCCAAAATGAGGATTATCTGGAATTTTACGATAAATCGGAATTTGTCGGATACGAAAACATGCAGATTTCCACTAAAATCATCAAGGTGTTTCCTGATGGCATAGTACTTGAAAAAACGCCGTTTTACGCGACTTCCGGCGGTCAGGTATCAGACACGGGAACAATCGGTAACAATGATTTTTCCTTAAATGTCACCGATGTTTCGAAACTTCCGAACGGTCAGTTCATTCATGCATTCGACATAGTGTTCGGTTCTCCCGTGGAAGGCGCCGAAGTTAAGGCCGCGATTGATGAAATCAGACGCAAAAAAATTGCCAGGCATCATTCAGCCACTCATTTGCTTTTCAAGGCTCTCCGCGATATTCTTGGTAACCATGTTTCCCAACAGGGTAGCCAGGTTTCCGAAGAATCGCTCCGTTTCGATTTCAATCATTACGAAATGCCTTCTGATAAGGAAATCCTTGAAGTCGAAGACAAAGTCCGAAAAATGATTTTCCAGTCCCATAAAGCGCACACCGACATCGTTACGGTTGAGGAAGCCGTCAAACAGGGAGCAATTGCCGAATTCGGAGAAAAATACGGGGATAGTGTCAGGATGGTCAATCTTTACTATACTCTAGATCTCTGCGGCGGCACGCATGTCGGCGATGTTGCCGATATCGGCGATTTTGCGATTCGTTCCATTTATTCGATCGGTTCCGGCATATACCGGATCGAAGCGTTGGCAGACGGAGAAGTTGCCAGACTTAAAGATGCTTACGCCAATATTGACGCGGAACTGAAAAACATCAGGGAAAGAATCGGGGAAATTCTTGAAAATGCTAAAAGCGAAGGCTTGAAGATCGAATACACAGAACCGTCATTTCCAAAACTGGAAGGCGGTTACAGAGACATACTTGCCAAACGCGAAGAATTCCGTGTGATGCAGGAAAAAATCAAAGATCTCGATAAAGATTACCAGCGTCTTCTTTATGACAAAAAAGCGATCGATTTCGCTCCATATCTCAAATTGGCGGTTAATAACCGAATTGTCGTCGAGATCAAAAACGCATCCGTCGATCAACTGAAACAACTTGCCGACAATTTGTCTAACAATCTGGAAAATGGTTTTGTCATGCTGGCATCGATAATCGAAGACGGCAAGATCATGTTTGTGGCCAAAACCACAAACAATAATCTTCATGCCGGCAATATCGTCAAGAAAGCCGCCCAAATCTGTGGCGGAAATGGCGGCGGACGTCAAGATTTTGCCCAAGCCGGCGGCAAGGATAAGGAAAAATTGTCCGAAGCTTTGGCTGCGATAAGGAAGGAACTGTCATGAGATATCTGGGACTTGATCTAGGGTCGAAGACTCTAGGGATCGCCATGTCCGATCCGTCCGGCATCATCGCAAACGGCATCACGACATTCAATTTCGCCGAAGGAAACTACGGCGAAGCGATCGAATACACATTGCAACTCATCATAAGTCACCATATCGGAACCGTGGTGATCGGTCATCCCAAAAACATGGACGGCACCTGCGGATTCCAAGCGAGGATTTCCGAGAACTTCAGGGACGAACTGGCAAGAAGAACCTCGGTCCCTGCCGTATTATGGGACGAGAGGCTGACAACGAAGATTGCCAACCAGACGTTATACGACGCCTGTGCCGGCAGAAGAGAAAAAAAGAGCAAGGTCGACCAATTGGCCGCCACTGTGCTTTTGCAAAGCTATCTTGATAGCAGAAAGTAGGTCTGTCATGGAAAACGACAAAGATTATCTAATCGTAACCGACGAAAACGGCAATGAACTGGAATGCGAAATCATCATGACTTTCGCATCCGAAGAATTCGGCAAATCGTATGTCGTCTATCAGATCAAAGGCGACGAGGAAGGCAAATATTTCGCCGCCAGCTATAATCCCGAAGATGATGACGAAGGAAAACTGTTCGAAATCGAATCCGACGCCGAATGGGATCTGATCGAAGAAGTGCTCGAAAACTTCCTTGAAGACGATGAAGAAGACGACGAGGAAGCCGAAGAGGAAACAGACATAGACGAAGAAAAATGACAGGTACGCCAATCATGAAATGGCTGTGAAAATGCGGCCGCTTTTGGCGTTAGCGGACCTTTATCGAGAAGGCGTGGTGAACGGATTTGCAAATAGTGGCCTCATTGGCAAATAGCAAAGAGATCACCCGACTATTCCAGGCGGGCGCCGACATCGTGATGTTGGAAGTCAGTGGATTGTGTCAGGCTCCTCTTTGCCCGTTTTCATTGGATGATATCGAAAAAATAGCAGCCAGCACTCATGAACAAGGCAAACAGATTTTCGTACTTGCGGACATGACTGTCACGGAAGACGAGCTCGACCGAGTCAAAAAGAACATGGAAAGGCTGTTGTCTTGCAAAGCCAGCCGGATCGTTTGTTATGATTTCACCTTTGCCATACTTGCCGCAAAAGCGGGAATGGCCAACCGGATTATTTATGCTCCCAATACTCTCATAACCCATTCTAGACTAGCGAATTTCTACAAAAAAACCGGTTTGGCGGGCATGGTGGTGTCCGAAAGTTTATCCGCCGCCGAGATACTGTCGGTGTGTAAGAAAAGCGAAGGGCTGGAAATTGGAGCAGTTTTGTCAGGACATCGGGAAATCTACCGTTCCCGGCGCCATCATGTGACGGCTTATATCGCCCATAACCGGATTCAAAATCCGACTCCGGAATTTTCAAGCGGATACGCAGTCATGGAAAAACAACGGCAAAACAGTTTTTATCCCTTGATAGAAAACACAAACGGAACCGTGATAATCGATGCCGGGATGTCGTGCCCGGACTGGCTGACGCCCGAATTGGCGGAGGCCCTCACATACGGATTTATTTCAAGACGGAATATCGAATTGACGGATTATATCGAAATGTTAAACAAAATCAAATCGACAGTGCTTTTACAAAAGGCCGGTGATGTATCATGAAACCGGAATTGCTGGCTCCGGCCGGCGATATCGAAAAAGCCCGTTTCGCTTTGATTTACGGCGCCGATGCCGTTTATTTGGGAGCCAGGGAATTTTCCCTGAGAGCCAGGGCGACCGGATTTTCGATGGAAGAAATCGGCGCAATCACCGAATTTGCCCACTCGCTTGGAAAAAAAGTGTACATCGCTTGTAACAGTATCTTGCATGATGACGACTTGCCGGAATTTTCCGCTTTTCTTGAAAAACTTGCGACAATTCCCATAGACGGCGTGATCGCATCCGACCCGTACGTCATCGAGCTTGTTCTGAAAACGACCGCTATCCAGGTCCATCTTTCGACCCAGATGTCGACTACCAACAGCGAACTATGCGAATTTTGGCAGAATCAGGGAGTCGGACGGATCGTGCTCGCCAGAGAGTTGGGTATGAAAGAAATACGCACGATCAGGGAAAAAGTGACATCGGAACTTGAAGTGTTTGTCCACGGCGGCATGTGTTCGGCTTATTCAGGACGCTGTCTGCTTTCGGAAACGATGACCGGAAGGGATGCCAATCAAGGAGATTGCGCCCACAGTTGTCGCTGGGAATATGAATTGTATCACGACGGAGAATTAATATTCGATGATTTTCTGATCGCCGCCAGAGATCTGTCGTCGATCAGACAGATACCCGAACTTATGGAAATCGGCATCGATTCGCTGAAAATAGAAGGACGGATGAAATCCATCCATTATGTCGCCACCATTACAAACGCCTATCGTCAATTGATCGATGATATTGAAAAAGCCGTACCGATCGATTTTTCTAAATATGAAAAGATGATCGCCAGGGCGGAAAACCGCTTTTCAGGCCCGGCATTCCTTGCCGGAGCAAATCCGGAAATCATGCAGATGCATGCGGATGACGAAAAATTTCCGGAACAGGATTTTTCCGCTGTGGTTCGCGGATTCCAAAACGGAAAAACAATCGTGGAACAGAGAAACCGTTTCTCAGTCGGAGACACCTTGGAACTTTTTTCCAGTAAAGGATTAACCGGTGTGTTCAAAATAAAGACAATCACCGATGACGTTGGCAACACCCTGGATGTTGCCAACCATCCGATGCAGAAATTGTATCTGGATATTCCGTTTTCGACAAATCCCTATGATATTCTCAGGAGGTTGGATCAATGATGAAAAACCCGGTTGTCATTGCCGTGGCCGGAGGCTCGTCCTCCGGAAAAACAACAGTCGTCAACAGCATTCTTCAAAATCTTGGCAATATGCCGATCGTCGTCATCAAGCATGATGATTATTACAAAGATCAGTCAGACATGACGATGGAGGAAAGAAGAAAGGTCAACTATGACCATCCTTTCGCCCTAGACAACGATCTTTTCTATGATCATCTTTTGCAGCTGATCGCCGGACAAACGGTTGAAAAACCGACATATGACTTTGTGAATCTGACTAGGGCGGAAAAAACGGAAGTGATCAAGCCGGCGAAGATCATCATCTTGGAAGGCATTTTGGTTCTTGAAGATGAACGGATCAGAAACCTGGCCGACATCAAGATCTATGTCGAAGCTGATGACGATCTTCGCTTCATCAGACGACTGCTTCGGGACACAAAGGAACGCGGGCGCACTCTGGAAAGCGTCGTCAGCCAATACTTATCGACCGTCAAACCGATGCATTACGCTTTTGTGAAACCGACCAAACGTTATGCGGATATCATCATCCCGAATGATTATTCCCATGACGTCGCCGTCGATTTGGTAAAAGCTAAAATAATATCTATCTTAAGCAAATGAATTATGCTATAATAAAAATCACTTAATATTTAGGAGAGCGGATCACAATGGAAAACACTTATAAACTGACGGAACAGGGCTTTCAAAAACTGAAAGACGAATTGGCCCAATTGAAGGACGTCGACCGAAAACAAAACCTTGAAGCCCTGAAAGAAGCCAGAGCTCAGGGAGACTTGTCCGAAAACGCCGATTATGATGCCGCCAGAGACGAGCAAGCCCGGATCGAGGCGAGGATCAAGGAAATCGAAAACATCCTCAAACACTCGGAAATCATCAACAACAACGGCAACTCGAAGACGGTAATGATCGGAAAAACAGTCAAAATCAAATTTATCGGTAATAACCGCGAAGGCGAATATACCATAGTCGGACATCTGGAGGCCAATCCCCTTCAGCACAAAATTTCGAACGAATCACCGATCGGTAAAGCCCTGATCGGTCGCCGCAAAGGCCAGACCGTCAACTACAAGGCGGAGACCGGCGCCGAGATCGCCGTAGAGATCATCGAAATAAAATAACGGGAAAATGAGAAAATATTTCTCGTTTTTCTTTTAAAGGAGGCAGCCATGAAAGGAATCATCGGAGCCATGGACAAAGAAATCGTCTATCTTTTGGATCGAATGGAAAACAAGAGCCAAGTGACCATGGCAGACAAGGAATTTTATCACGGATTCATTTCTGGCAAAGAAGTCGTTGTGGCCAAATCCGGAATCGGAAAGGTCAACGCGACTATGACGACGACCATGCTTCTGACCAATTGGCAAATAGAAGCGGTGCTCAATATCGGCGTCGCCGGAGGAGTTAGGAACTGCCATACCGGCGATATAGTGCTGGCGGACGGAATAGTGTATTCCGATGCCACGATCGCAGACATCGACGATGTTCCTTTCGGAAAAATGGGCAATGATCCCCTAATCGTTACTTGTGACGAAAAAATGCTTTATGAAGCCAGAAAAATTCTCGAACAAAAAAAAGAAAAACATGTTTCCGGCATCATCGCGTCCGGAGATCGCTTCGTCACCGACATGGCATATCTGGCGGATATCGATCAGGTCATCGATAATATCGTCGCCTGCGAAATGGAAGGCATGGCCGTGGCAATGACCTGTTTCAAGTTCAGGGTGCCCTTTTTGTCGATTCGCGGTATCAGCGATATGTTGGGCGAAGACGACCAACAGGATAAATACCGTATATCGGTCGATGAAATAGCAAAAAAGACCAGTGGATTCGCACTGGATTTCCTGGTGGAAAATGTCTGATCTCTCGATCATGGTCAATTCACGGGAAATCCAGGTGGAGATTATCCGCAAACCGATCAAAAACGTGTATATCAGGGCGCAATCCAAAAACAGTTTGGTAGTTTCGGCTCCCGTGAAAAAAAGCGAAGCGGATATCCTAACTGTTATTAATAAGAATATCCATCGGATCGAAACGATGCTCGAAAACCGGAAAGAGATTCCGGTTTTTTCCGATCGAGAAGCGAAATTCATGGGAAACCTATACATGGCTGACACGATTCCCGGATACATTGGCACGGTGACATTCGACCGAGACCGTTTTCTTTTTCCCGACCTGTCTACAAAAGACAAGGAAAAAGCCCTTTACAGATTTTACTCCCGGCACGTGAAACAAACCGCCAATGACATGTTGGCTTCGCTTTCGCCCGGATTCAGGGAAAAAATCGGGTCTTCACCGGTAGTGTTTGTCAGCCGGAGGATGAAAAGCCGGTTGGGTAGCTGTCAGCCGAAGGATAGGATAGTGAATCTTAACAGTATTCTGGCTCGCTACGAACCAAAATATCTTCACGCCATCCTTATGCATGAACTGGTCCATCTCAGAGTATCCGGACACCAAAAGGATTTTTACAAGTTGTTGCTGGCTTACGAGCCGGATTACCGTTTCCTGAGAAAGCAACTTTTGAACCTGATAAAGGAAGACGGGATTTAAAAGGCGTACTTTTGTAAAACCCGTTCCAATATAATGCATCCGGACGAGAAAAAATGGACTTTTCCAAGAAAATCCGGTATAATATAATTAAAATTCGGAGGTAGAAGTCTAATGATTTTGTTATTTTCCAACCAGTACTTTTATCCGGATGACTATCAAAAAAGCATTTTTGAAATCGATTATCAAAAATTATGGAAAAACGGCATTCGTTATCTTTTCCTGGACGTGGACAATACTTTGGCATCTTACGCCGAAATGGAGCCGGGACAAAAGATAATCGAACTGTTTGATGAGATAAAATCGCTTGGCATGTCGATGATATTGCTATCAAACAACCATTCAGAAAGAGTCGGGCGTTTCGCGGAAATTCTCGGAGTTCCTCATATTCCGAGTTCCAGAAAGCCGCTCAAAGCCGGTTTCAAAAAAGCGCTGAAGAAGTTTCCGGAGGCATCCAAAGCTAATGTGTGGGTCATCGGCGATCAGTTTATGACCGATGTTCTCGGCGCCAAGCGTATGGGCCTTTCGGTCACGGTCGTCGATGCGATCGACCGCGACAAGGAAAAATGGTTCACCAAAATAAACAGGATGATGGAGAGACATGTATTGAGACGGATTGCCAAGGCGAATCCGGATTTGTACTCGCAATTGCACCTGGACGAAAAGAGGTAGTAGTTATGGCAGAACTGTATTGCAAAGGTTGTGGAGCCAAGATCCAGAACGACAACAAGACTTTGCCCGGATACATTCCCCAGCCGTTATCGGAAATTGATCCCTCTAAGCAGGTTTTGTGCCAGAGGTGTTTCCGGTTACGCAATTACAGCGACGTCATCACTCCCTGTCTGTCGAACGAAGAATACTTAACCGTCATCAACAAGATAAAACAGGAAGACGCCCTGATCGTCAAAATTGTCGATATATTCGATTATACCGGGTCTTTCGTTCCGGCGATCAAGCAGCTTACCGGTAACGAAGATGTCATTTTAGTCGGCAACAAGATGGATCTTTTGCCGAAAAACGTCAAGCCGGAACGCATTCTTATCTGGCTGAAACAGATGCTGGCACTGGAGGGCTTCGATGTTCTCGACAGCATTCTCATTTCTGCCAAGTACGGACACAATTTCGATGAATTGATGGAACTCATTGCCAAGCATAAGGGCAAACGCAATGTTTATATCGTCGGTTGTTCGAATGTTGGCAAGTCCAGGATCGTAAACCAGATTCTGAAACGCTATCTCGGTTATCCGACCGATGTCGTCACCGTCAGTTCCTCGCCGGGAACGACGATTGGATTAATTGGTTTCCCCCTGCTGGACGGAACGATGATATTTGACACTCCCGGTGTAATTAACAAGCACCAGTACACATATTATCTTACCAGACCGTCATACAAGATAACCGTTCCCAAGAAGGAGATCAAGCCGCTTGTATTTCAACTTAACGAAGGACAGACCCTGTTTTTCGGAGGTCTGGCAAGGCTTGACATCATCAACGGGGAAACCGGCGACAAAGTCAATGTCGTCACGTATTTCGCCAATACCCTGAATATACACAGAACAAAAACCGCCCGGGCGGATGAAATCTATGAAACCAAGCTGTATTCTTTGCTGACGCCGCCTTTCAATCCCGAAGAAGGGGTTCCCAAATGGGTATCCCATGAATTCCGGATTCGTGACAACCTCAAATACGACATTGTGTTCTCCGGCCTCGGATTCGTAACGATCAGAGCTCCGTTCTATGTCCGGACTTACGCTCCGTTCGTAGTCGGGATCTATACAAGACCGGCTATTATCTGACAATGGAATATCCGGAAATAAGAAACTTGGTCGCTTTGAAAATGTCTGCCGATCCGAAACGTTGGCGCCACGTAGAAGGAACTGTCAGGATGGCGGAAAAATTGGCCTTATGCAACCATGTCGATTGCAACAAGGCAATGATCGCTTCAGTGCTTCATGATGCGACCAAAGGCGAACCGGATGAAATGTTGCTTATGCGCATCCACCGACAGTTTGGATCTTTCCGGGTTGAAAATTATCCCCGCAAGATCTGGCATGCCGTTGCGGGAGTCGACTATGCCAAAGAAGACATCGGCATCAACGATTCAGACATCCTGAATGCCATTCTCTTCCATACGACCGGAAGAGAAAATATGTCGATATTGGAAAAGATTGTGTTCGTAAGCGACTATCTCGAAGAGACCAGAGCCTATGCCGACATCGCTTTGAGAAAACAGGCTTATGTCGATCTTGACAAAACAGTAGAAGCCATTTTGAAAAGAAAAAAGGAATATGTTGAAAGTTTGCACTGCAAAGCTGTGTCGCTCGGTAGCGACATGGCTTTTACCGACTCATTATCCGAAAAGGGAGGAAACTGATGACAGACCGTCTTCGCTTGGTTGTTAAAACATTGGAAGATCTCAAGCTGACCGATCTACGCATATATGATTTTCGTGGGTTTTCCCCTTATTTTGATTTTCAAGTCGTCGCCACGGCTTCAAACGAAAGACAGGTGCACGCATCGATCAATCATCTTCGCGAGGCAATGCCCGATGAGCGTATAAAAAGAGTCGAAGGCGCGGATACTTCCAGATGGCTTTTATTTGATCTTGGCGATATCATCGTGCATGTTATGCATAAGGACGAAAGGGAATATTACCAATTCGAGAAACTGTTCGTGGGCCGCGAAATTTCTCTTTCCGAGGATCTCTAAACATGGATTTCGACCTTTTAGCCAATTTTTACGATTCATTCATCGATCCGCAGGTTTATGACGAATATCTTCGTCTTTTAGACAAATACACTTCGCTGGGAACATTGTTGGACATCGGCTGTGGCACCGGCACGCTTTCTCTGGAACTGGCAAAACGGGGATACAAAGTCATGGCAACCGATCTGTCCGAGGAATTGCTCGACATTGTCGACTATCGGGCCAAAGAAGAAAATATCAATCTGGAGATCGGCGTATACGACATGCTTGATCCCATTTCCCTGAAATTTGACAGCGTCATCGCTTCAATGGATGTGATCAATCATCTGACCGATCTTGAAGACGTGGAATTCGGTTTTACCAACATCTTCAAGGCTCTTAACAATAACGGTGTCTTTCTCTTCGATGTCCTGTCATCCGAGTATATAGACATGCTCGACGGATTCAAGGATGACGACAAAGATATGGATTTCCATTGGCGCTCGGACAAAGGCGAGAAAGAGCACAGCATCGTTCATACAATAACAATGACGACCGGAGACGGTGAAAAGCACGAAATAAAGATCTATGAGGAAACCCATGATTTCCTGCTATACGAGGAAATCTCGAAAAAAGTGGGATTTCAGATTTTGGAAACCATCCGGATGCCGGAAAGAACGATATTCGTATTGCAGAAAACCGAATAAAGAAAAGGAATAAAGGCCGGCGTATCATTTTGACGAGGTGAGGATTGATGTTCTCGTTTGTCAAAAAGTACGCCGGCCTTTTCATGCTCGTTTGCGGTTTGGCCGGAATCGTCATGGTGAATATTTTTTCGGCCGCTGCCAAAGAAGCTTCGCCTGTTGTCACAACCATTTCTACGGTTGGTATTCTCACGACGTCCGCCACATCGACTTCGGATTTAAAGACAAAAACGTCTTTTTCCGAATGTTATGTCGATATTAAGGGGGAAGTGAAGGAACCAGGTGTCTATATTGTCCTTCCGGGCACCAGGATTTACCAGGTCATCGAACTGGCCGGCGGATTGACGTCTTATGGATCCACCGCATCGCTGAATTTGGCCGATACGGTAACCGACGGCATGGTTGTTTATGTTCCGTCTATCCAAAGCGGCACCAAAAGCGAGGACATATCGCTTTGCGTACAGATCAGGGGCGCAGTGGAAAATCCGGGCATTTACTATGTGTCCGAAGGCCAAACGGTAGCCGATCTGGTTTCTTTGGCCGGAGGCCTGACAGAAGAAGCGGATATTTCCAGTCTGGATTTCGAAAGAATTCTGTCACAGGGATATTCGGTCATTGTTCCGTCATATTCGCAAGATGTAGCGGATTCGGATACAAACAGCGGTAGCGACGAAACGCCGGAAGGTCTTGTGAACATCAATACTGCCAACCTTGACGAATTGATGACCCTAAAAGGAATCGGTTTGATTTTGGGACAGAGGATCATCGATTACCGAGCGGAAAACGGTGATTTCGCCTGTTGCGAGGATATCATGCTAGTTTCCGGAATCAAGGATGCGATCTATGAAGACATCAAAGATTTCATTACGGTCGGAAACGGGTAAGTTTGTCCATCTGGCACTTTCTCTTTCCTTACTGTATTTCGGGGTTTTTCACTTCTTTATTTTTCTCTTTTTGATTTTAGAAATAGTATTTTTATGGAAAAGGGCCCGCGGGCTTTTTTTCCTTTTTCTGATTCTCGGTTCCTTTTTTTGTCTACGTCTTTTCTCACTTTCGCAAAACCTTGTTATATCCGGGGAAGCTTTTCTTGCCGGAACGGTTTCAGAAGTGCAAGAGGACCGGTTTTACCTGTGTTCAAACGGAAAATATCTGGTTTTTTGTGATGAAGCAAATACAATTTTCCCGGGCGACACAGTAGAAATCGAAGGGTACTTTTTCGAAATTGAATCCAAACAGATTCCCGGCGGATTCGATTATGACACATATTTGTTGTCATCCGGAATCAAAGGAGTTTTCAGGACGACATCGCTTAAGGTGACCGGACATCATTTCACTCTTTCCTGCATTCCTTATGACATCGAAAATTACGTCGTTTCCGTTTTGCCAAAGAAGGCAGCGGCTTATGTGCTGTTGCTGGTGTTCGGGAACGATTCCCTGACTGACGAGAATCTTATGAAAAAATGGAGTGAACTCTCGGTTGTCCATCTGTTTGCGATATCAGGAATGCATGTCGGATTGATTGCCGTGTTTCTAGAGAAAATGTTAAGAAGGACGGGGATCGCCAAAAATAGTAGAAACAAACTTATAATGATCTTTCTTTTGGCTTTCAATTTGTCGACTGGATTCAGAGTTCCCATATTTCGGGCGTCTTTTCTTTACGTCGCGGCCTTTTTCCAAAGAAAAGAACCCGTCGTGTCGTCTCTTGACCGATTGTCGTTACTTTTTGTTGGAATGCTTTTATATAATCCCTGGTATATGGAAAGCGTCGGTTTCCAACTAAGCTTTCTGATCTGCTTTTGTCTTTTTCTCGGAAGAAAAATCATCGGAAGGAAAAAAGGCGCAAGTTTGGTGAAAATGACTCTGATGGCCAATATTTGCGCCTTGCCCGTCACGCTTTCTTTGAATCACGGGATCGGTTTGCTATTTTTACCAGCCAACATCGTCTTCATTGCTTTGGTGGAATTCCTGATGTTGCCGGCGTCTTTCATCACTCTGTTTTTTCCGTTTGTATCTGGCGCTTATGTCTATTTGATTGAAGGCTTTGAAACCGTGACTTATTGGTTTTCCGAAATCGATATCCGAATTAGGTTGGGAATAGGCGGCGAAGTGAGTGTCGTCATGTTTTTCCTGGTTCTTTTTCTTTTTTGTGCTAATTTATACAACAAAAGAAAAAGGATGACATATTTAGTGTTGTTTGCGATGACGCTGATTTTCATTTCCCTTCCGCCAACCATTGCGACAAAAGTCGTCGTATTCGATGTCGGACAAGGTGATGCAATTCTGATTGATTCCCCGGACTGTCGCATCGTGATTGATACCGGACCAGAAGACGATTATGACGCACTGATCGGATATCTTCTCGATCAGAACATCCGTCATATTGATTATCTGGTCATCACGCACAACCATGATGATCACTATGGCGAAGTAGCGGATATTTTATCTTTTGTTGAAGTAGGCTCCGTCGTGATGGGAAGCGATCCGGAGTTTTCTTTGCCATGCCCGGTTACAGTTGTCGAAGAAGGAGATATAATCGGTAAGAATTCCGTTGTTCTTACGGTTATTTCCGCCTATACTTCCGATAGCGACGAAAATAACAATTCCCTGGTGATTTACGGATCGGTTGGTTCGGATATATGGCTTTTCATGGCTGATGCCGGAACAGAAATTGAAAGTGATATTATGGGAAAATACCTACTTGATCCCGATATTGTCAAGATTGGCCACCACGGTAGCGATACGGCTTCCTCTCAGAAATTCGTGGATAGTTTGTCGCCTTCCGTGTGTATAGTGTCGGTAGGGAAAAACAGTTACAATCTTCCCAGTGAAACAGTGCTGCAAAGATGGATTGAAGCCGGAGCTCTCTTGTATAATACCCATATCGACGGAACAGTCGTTTTCACATATCCTTATCCTTCCGGTCGTCGGTTTGTTTTCACATATGAAAAAAGACGCCCATGGTTTTGTCAAATGTCGTCTTTTTTTGATTTTAAGACCGGATAAACTTTTTTCCAGACACCTTTTATGATAAAATAAACAATGGTGATCATCATGGCTGAAGGTATTGTTTACCTGGTATACGGGGCCGATCGATTTCTCGTTCGCCAGGAAACCGAAAAAATCATTCAAAAACACAACATCGACCGTTCCGACACCGAATATTACGATCTTGAAGAGACTTTGGTCGATAGCGCTGTCGAAAACGCGATGACGATTCCTTTTCTATCCGAAAAGAAAGCCGTCATTTTGACGAACGCCAATTTTCTTTCTATACAGTCGACGGAAAAGAGTCTCAAGCAAAATCAAAAAATCCTGGTCAGATATCTATTGAATCCCAATCCTACGACCATCATGATTGTTCAGGTGTTTTCCGAGCGTATCGACATGAACAAACAAATCGTCAAAATCATCCATGACAAATACGAGATTGTGGATTGTCGCCAAGAAGAAGAAAAGGATGTTTTCGTGAGAATCAAAGATGAATTTGGGAAAAACGGATTTTCGATCGCACCAGACGCCCTGCAGTTGTTCGTGGGCCGGGTCGGAAGCGATTCGGAAATGCTTAAAAACGAACTTGATAAACTGATGTCCTATGCTTTCGGACAAACAGAAATCACCATAGACATGGTGAAAGAAGTCGTATACAAGAATCCGGAAGATCATATCTACCAGCTGGTGAACGCCATCATCGCCTCCGACAGGATGCTGATGCTCAAAGTATACAAGGAACTATTGGATTCCAACATCGATCCGATGTGGATTTTGGGAGCGATCGTTTCCAAATTTCAAGAGATTCTTTATACCAAGGAATTGATCCGGTCCGGAAACAAATTCGATGAGATAATGAAATATTTTTCCGCCAGCAAAGGAAGAACATACTATATCCTGAAAAATGCCAATACGATCTCCGACGAGAAACTACAATATTTTCTGAATGGGCTGCAAGACCTTGATTTGAAGATTAAAACCGGAAAGATCGATAAGGAGATCGGCCTGGAACTCTTCATTCAAAGACTGTACGAATAAAAAAAAGCCCGTCGGGCTTTTATTACTGGAGACTTTGAACTTTTTTTGCCAGGCGCGATTTTTGCCTGGAGGCGTAATTGTTGTGATGAATCCCTTTGGAAACCGATTTGTCCAGTTTCATGAACGCAGTATTCAGCGCTTCGGTGGCAGTCTCTTTGTTACCAGCCTGCACAGCCACTTCGACGTTCTTGAGAGCGGTCTTCAAAGAAGATTTGAACGAGGCATTGGCGAGGCGTTTCTTCTCGTTTGTGATATTGCGTTTCATCTGTGATTTGATATTAGCCATAATTTCACCTCCATTGACATCAGCGGTATTATTTTACCAAATAAACATCAAAAAAGCAACTATCATATTTCAATTATTTTCGGCATTGACACCAAAACGGATAAATCCTGAATTTGCTCCAATTTACGCGTTTTGACGGGCTGTGGCGGGAAATATGATGCTGGAAGTTGCCGCGCCCAGTCGACAAATGCTGGTTGCCTCTTGAAAATGCTGGCCTTGTGCCGGTATAATTATAAATATGCTGTGCCTTCACAATGAATCAACCGACGTCTATGATCGGCCGAAGGAGGATTGCGGATGAAAAAAATCGAAAGGAAAAACTTTCGTAGACAGGATGTCATCACCGATGGTGTAAGGTATCTTGTCGGTAACGGCTATTTTGGATACCGCGGAACCCTTGACGAGTTTACCAAGGCGGAGATGGTTTCTTTCAACTTGAACGGCTTATACGACCGTTATATGGAATTATGGCGCGAATCCGTCAATGCCTACAATCCCTTGTACACTTTCATGATTGTCAAAAATCGCGAACTGAATCCCACAAAATTGCCGCCGGAATCGCATATTCAAGGCATTGACATCGAGACGGGCCTGTTTTTCCGCGAAACTGTGTTTGCCATTGGAGATGCCAAAATAAAAATAAGATCGGAACGGTTTGCCGACCAGAAAAACAAGGAACTGCTATATGCGCGTTATGTTTTCAGCAGTTCTTCGGATATAGCTGCCGATATTTATACCGGAATTGATTTGGATATCTACAACCTATCCGGAATGCATCTGGAAATTCAGGACAAGGTGGATGAGGCCGGATTCTTTTTCGTCAAGGCAAAAACGATGGAACTTGGAATTCCGATCGTTGTCGGCGAAACATCGTCAACCAGCTTTTCCGCTGAACCGGAGACGATCATCCAAAATCAGAAACTGTTGCGTCGTTTCCGATTGAAACTCTTGGCCGGAGAAAAATACGAGATTACCAAATACACCGGTGTATGCCATACGCGTTTCGATAGTTACGAACACCTTGACATGTTGGTGACAAAAGCTCAGAAACTCGGCTTCCGGCATAAATTTGACGAAAACCGGCAATTTTGGTTGGATAAATGGAAATTGGCGGGAATCGAAATCTCCGGTGATGAAGAAGCCGAGATCGCAGTCAATTATTCGATTTACCAACTTATTTCTTCCCGGCCGTATTCTGACTATGTTTCGATTCCGGCCCGCGGAGTTTCCGGTCAGGCCAAAAAAGGCGCCGTAAACTGGGATGCGGAGATATTCATGTTGCCATTCTTCATGAATACCGATCCGGAATCGGCAAGACATATGATCATGTACCGGATTCTCGGACTCCAGGGGGCCATTGACAAGGCTACTCAGTACGGATACAAAGGTGCATTTTATGCGATGGAAAGCCAAGAACGGGGAAGCGAGGCATGCAGCGACTACAACGTTACCGATGCCATAACCGGCGAACCAATCAGGACATATTTCCGGGAACGCCAGATCCATCTTAACGGAGCCATGGTCTATGCGCTTGCCAACTATATCAGGCGCACCGACGATGTTTCCGTATTGTTCCTTGGCGGTCTTGAAATGATCATTGAATGCGCGCGTTTTTATCTGGATTATTTGGAATACAACAAAGACACCAAACTATACGAAGCCCTGAACGTCGTGGGCCCGGACGAATATCACGAAAAGATCGATAACAACGCCTACACCAATTACATGATTGATTACGTATTCGAACAGACAGATGCTTTGCTGGATTATGCCAGACAATCGTCTCCGAAGAAAGTCGCCACCCTGATTAAGGAAAAAGATTACACTCAGGACATCGTCAAAATGAGGATTGTCAGAGAAAAGCTCTTTTTGCCGGAGCCCGACGAAAAGAATATCGTGGAGCAATTTGCCGGATATTTCGATTTGGAAGATGTTCCCTTAACGGAAATTAGGAAACAGATGCGTCATCCGAATGAATATTTGGGCGGAGAAGACGGACTGGCGACCCCGACCAAAATCATCAAACAGTCCGATGTCGTAACCATGATGGTTTTGTTACCGGAAAGATTTTCCCGGGTCGTCAAAAAAGCCAATTTCGCCTATTATGAACCGCTGACGGAATCGGATCACAGTTTGTCGGCTTCCATGCAGGCGCTTATTGCCTGCGATGTTGGAAGGCCGAACTTTGCTTATCCTTTCTTCCTTTCGAGTGCTCAGATCGATATGCTTGGCAAAGGCAAGGAATTTTCCGGAGGCATTTATATCGGAGGCACACATCTGGCCGCCTGCGGCGGAGCATATTTGTCTCTGATTTACGGATTTTGCGGACTCAAGCATCGTGATTTCATTTTAATGGCCGATACAAGACTTACCAGCAAGATCAAGGAAGTCCGCTTCCATGTCTATGTGCGCGGCCGTATTGCCAGCGTAAAAGTTTCAAGCGGCGTGGCGCAAGTGACCTGGGAGGAAGAATAATGGAGTACAAGGCTTTCATATTCGACCTGGACGGAGTCATCGTATCAACTGACGAATACCATTTCATTGCCTGGAAGGAGATTGCCTCAAGGGAGGGAATTCCTTTCGATAGGGAAACCAATAACAGTTTGCGTGGCATTTCCAGAATGGCTTCTTTAGATATCATTCTTAACAAGGCTGATAAAACTTATTCGGAGGAAAAAAAGCAGGAGCTTGCCCTAAACAAAAATGCGATCTACCAACTGCTTTTGCAGAATCTCGGTCCCGAAGATCTGCTTCCTGGTGTCATGGAAGTGCTCAAGCACTTACGCCTGGCCGGTTATCTTTTAGCGGTCGGATCCAGCAGCAGGAACACGAAAATGATACTGGCCAGACTCGGACTGAACGATTACTTCGAAGCCGTTGCGGACGGTACGGAGATAAAATGTAGCAAACCAGATCCGGAAGTGTTTCTGAAGGCGGCGGAAAAATTGGGGATCGAACCCGAAAAATGCGTCGTCATCGAAGATGCCACCGCCGGGATCGAAGCCGCCAAAAGGGGAGGCATGCTGGCAATCGCCATCAATGATGCCACAAAGTCGCCGCTGGCGGACATAAGAATTAATTCAATGGCAGAAATCATCGATCTGTTTCCGGCCATAAACCGGTAACAATAAAAAGCAGGAGGAATAATATCATGAAGAAAAACACACGTTATATCGTAGGAGCTTTGCTGGTCATATTCGGTTTGCTTTTCCTTTTCAACGCTTTGGGATGGATCAATCTCGATCTGTTTTTCAAAGGATGGTGGACTCTCTTCATCATCGTCCCGTCCATATATTCGATCATCACGAACGGAGCTAAATTCTGGAACACGTTCATTCTCATAGTCGGTATCTGTCTGTTTTTGAATGAGAACGCCTGGCAGGTGAGCCATTATCTGATTCCGGCTATTCTGGTGTCATTCGGCGTCTTCTTGCTTTGCAAGAAAAACTGACGGAAAGCGACGGATTTTGGTCGTGAACGGAGAAGATGTCATCTTTATCCCTATAAAAAACGATTCGGGTAATGTTGATGTTGAAAGCGTGCTCGACGGTTTTTTTCTGGCAGAAAAGAAAAAGAAGCAGCTGGCATCGACCGGTTCCATATTTGCTAACGGCCGGGTTGCGTCCTTGAAGACAAGGCTTGACGGCGGGGAAACCATTGTTATCATGCCGGAAATATTTGATAAATTGGACTACCAGGTCTGGGATCGCCCGATAAATGTTCTCTACGAGGATGAATGGACATATGTTCTCGACAAGCCTTCAGGTATCATAATCCACCCGGATAAGAAAGATAAAACCGGAACCCTTGCGAATTTGGCCGCGAATTATCTTGCAATGCATGGCTTAAACCGCTGTGTCCGTTATCTGCACCGCCTGGACAAGGATACGACCGGGTGCGTGCTGTTTGCTACCAATTTTCTCGCCCACAGTTATCTGGATTACATCTGGAATACTGCGGCTGTTCGCAAGGAATACCTGGCTCTAGTCGAAGGACACCTCGCCGGCAAAGCGGGAAGAATCGAATTGCCGATCGGCAACGACCGGCATCGAAACAACCACTATATCGTCTATAGCAACGGCAAACCCGCGATTACCGATTATGAAGTGATCAAGGAATATCCCGGATACTCGCTTCTCAGGATATCTATTGAAACCGGAAGAACCCACCAAATACGCGTTCATATGGGACACATCGGTCACCCGGTTTTGGGAGACTTGGCTTATGGCGCAAGGCATTTCGCTTGCGATAGGGTGCAATTGCACGCTTCCAGTATTACCTACCCGCATCCGCTGACCCATGAAAAGATTATTGTGACTTCGCCATTGCCGGAAGATTTCCGGCAATATGCATATTGATGCGACATGCATCCGGAATTAAGGATGCGGAAAGAAGGATTTCATGAAAAGAAAGACAAAAATTGTGTGCACGATCGGTCCAGCCGTCGATTCGGAGGAAATGATCGGAAAGTTGATTGAAGCCGGCATGAATGTCGGAAGAATGAATTTTTCCCACGGAACCCACGAAGAACATCTTCGTCGTCTCAACATGGTGAGATCAGTTGCCGGCCGTATGAACAAATATGTAGGTGCCATGGCCGACACAAAGGGACCGGAGATCCGGACGGGTGATTTCCAGAACGGACAGGCTTTTTTCCCGAAAGGCAGCACGGTTGAAATCGTCAAGGAAGAAATCCTCGGCGATGACAAACATTTCCATATTTCCGTTCCCGAACTTTTCGATGACATGAAAGCGGGAGATTATCTTCTTATCGATGACGGCAAGGTAAGACTTACCGTCACTGAAAAAAGAGTTGGCTCGCTAGTATGCGTTGTGAACAACGCCGGCGTCATCAAAAGCAAAAAAGGCGTGAATGTCCCCAATGTCAAATTGAGCATGCCTTTCATTTCCGAAAAAGACAAGGACGACATCAGATTTGCTTCAGAAAACAAATTCGACATGATAGCCGTTTCATTCTGCCGCCGGAAACAGGATATTCTCGATGTTCGGGCGTTGCTTGAACAAAACGGATGCGGGAAAATGGAAGTGATCGCCAAAATAGAGAACCAGGAAGGTGTCGACAATCTTTCTGAAATCCTCGAAGTCGTGGACGGTATCATGGTGGCGAGAGGAGACCTCGGGGTCGAGGTTTCGACCGCTCTTGTGCCGATATACCAGAAGAAAATCATCAGGATGGCCAACGAAGTGGGCAAACCGGTCATAACGGCAACCCAGATGTTGGAATCGATGATTTCCTGGCCTCGCCCGACCCGGGCGGAGGCCTCCGATGTCGCAAATGCCATTCTTGACGGTTCCGACGCAATCATGCTATCGGGCGAGACGGCAGCCGGAGAATATCCAATCGAAGCGGTCCAGACGATGGATACCATCGCCCAGGCTATAGAAGAGATCATCCCATATGACGAACGTCTCCAAAGATCGATCAAAACATCGCAATCCACAGTGAACGACGCCATCGGCATCGCTGTCAGCCAGACGGTTTTGTCGCTTCCTTCGGCCGAAGTCGTCGTCGCTTTCACGGAAACCGGCGGCACCGCCAAACGGATGTGCAAGTTCCGGCCGGAAGTTCCGATCATCGCCATCACGGACAACGTGGAGACATGTCGCAAACTGTCTTATTACTGGGGTGTCATTCCCGTGCTTAAAAAGGATGTCACAGATTACAGCCACTATGACTTATATGCGATCGAAGCCGCCATCGGGTGCGGCTACAAACCGGGAACGACGATTGTCATGACATCCGGTTGGGGCCAGGAACACGGCCAGACAAATACGATGCGTATCATCACGATTCCGAATATTTGACAAACCATTAACAAAACAAAAAACAGTCTCGGATTTCCGAAACTGTTTTTATTATGCCATACTATTCCAATTTCATTTTGATGTTCAGTTTGGTGAAAAAACTTTCAAGTTTTCCGGTTAGGGACGACTTGCGGAATATCCAATATGCCGCTTCCGCCAATGCTACTCCAGTTATAAGATCGATGATGTAATGCTGTTTCAAAGTCTGGGTGGAAATGCAAATCGTTATTCCCATCACCCAAATGAAGATTTTGGCCGGCAGAGGCATTTTCTTGTCTATCCTGGCTCCGATTATGCATAACCAGCTCATCAGACAGTGCATAGACGGCATGGCGTTCCGCGGTCCGGCGGAGGCATATATTTTCAATACCAGACGCTCGGTGAAATTGGGATCCTGGATACTGAAAAGACCGGAACTCACCCGCCACATTTCAACATCGGTCTGATAAAAGAAATAAACCAATCCGCAAACGGTGAAAGTCACGAGAACCAATGACACCAGCAGATACATATTATGCTTTGAACGGTATCCCACATAGAAGAAAGTGAATACCCAGAACGGATAGGAGAGCACATACGGATAAATGCTGTAAGACCAAAAGGGAACTGCTTGGTTGAAATTGGGAAATATGACACTGAGGTCGATCCCGACGACTCCATTTGCCTCTGCATACCACTGGTTTCCCCAATAAGTGAAAAACTGCATTAGGCATACGAGAACAAAGGGCATCAACACCCGTGTAAAGTTTTTCCAGTTCATAAAATACCCCTTTCCCCCCTGGAAATTTCAAAACAATTATAACTTACAAAAAAGCAAAAAACAAGCAAAAAAGGCAGTTTGGTCAAAAGGCCGATAATTCTTGAAAAGCCTTTTGATATGTGATAAAATCAAGTTAATTTGAAAATGGGGGATTTTGCAATGTTCGGACTGAGAAATGATGGCAAACGGATCAAAACGATAGATCCGGTTATGAAGATGGTTCCACATATCATGAAAACACGTAACGATGCGCAAGTCATGGCGCTTTACGAGATAGACTGCAAGGGCCTCGACGAATATATTTTCGCTAAAAGACATGAAGAAAATATTCGTTTCACTTATATGCACATCCTTATCGCCGCTTTCGTGCGTGTGATGGCTTTACGTCCGAAACTCAATCGGTTCATCGTCAACGGTCGGGTTTTCAAGAGAAACGAAATCCAGATTTCTTTCGCCGTCAAGAAGACATTGCTTGACACGGCGGAAGAGACTACGATCAAGCTGACGTTTGACGGAACCGAAAGCATTTACGATGTTAAAAAGAAAATCGACGATGCGGTTTTGGAAAACGCCAAGGAATCCGCAGTCAACGGTACCGACAAAATGGCAAAATTGCTGACGATCGTCCCAAACGGATTGATCAAAATATTGGTCGGCTTTCTGATGTGGCTCGATAAACATGGATTGCTTCCCAAAAAAGTTTTGGAAGTATCCCCGTTCCATACCTCTCTATTCCTTACCAACATGAAATCCATCAAGATGGGTTATGTATATCATCATTGCTATAATTTCGGCTCGACCTCGATTTTCGTATCGATGGGCAAGGAAAAATACGAACCAGTCATATTGGATGCCGATGATGCCAAGTTCGGCGTTGCCAAGATCATGAAAGTCGGAGTGGTCGTAGACGAACGGATTTGCGATGGTTTATATTACGGAAACTCATTGCGGGAGTTCAAGAAATATATGGAATATCCGACGGTTCTCGAGGAAAGAATCGATCACAAGATCGAGGACCAGAAATAATCGGGAAAGATCGGGAAAGAGGTAGGCAATGGATTTATTCATGAAAATACTCGGAATTTGCATCGGATTGTTCTTTCTTTTCATCGGAATCCGTTTTGCCTTCCGCAGCACTAACGTTATCAACGGTATCCAGAGATACAAGTACCATGAGACGCAAACGCCAAGAAAACAGGAACTATTGTTTGCCAGAATCATCGGTGTATTGCTCATTTTGGTCGGACTGTATTTCACCATGATAGCCGTTCTATCCCTCTTCCCTGACTCATGACGGAGTAAAAAGATTTTTTAGTGGTTGTATATTCCGCTTGCGGATGATACAATAGTTTTTGGAAGACGTGGCAATGCTGTGCCAAATAATGTCTGCCTGGGGATGTGAAGAGATGAATATCATCAGACTAAACGATATAGAAAAGACATTTGGTGGAACATTGCTTTTTAAACATGTATCCTTCGAGGTGAACGACGACGATAAAGTTGCCGTCATCGGGAAGAATGGCGTTGGCAAGACGACGCTGTTCAAAATCATGTTGGGCGCGATTTCCCCAGATTCTGGGGAAATTTTTATTTCTAGGCAAGCTCGCATTGGTTATCTTAGTCAGGATGTTCTGGAACCGGGCGAAAGGACGCTTCTTCAGGAAATGTTGCTTCTGTACCAGGAATTGGAAAAACTGGGACAGGCGCTGGAGATGGCGGCCGAGAATCTGGCGACGGATCATTCCGAAAAAGCCATGGAAAGATACAGCCGTCTGGAATCCGAATTTCAGATTAAAGGCGGATATGCTTATAAAACGGATATTGAGACAATGCTGACGCGCTTTGGGTTTTCCAAAGCTGATCACGACCGGATGGTCTCCGGGTTTTCCGGAGGGGAAAAAACCAGGATCGCCTTTGCGAAGCTGCTTCTCATGCATCCGGATATCCTGTTACTAGATGAGCCTACCAACCATATGGACATCGAGATAATCGAATGGTTGGAAGATTATCTGAAAAAGTATCGTGGCGCAGTCGTCGTTATCACGCATGACCAGTATTTCATCAATAAAGTGACCAATATCATATATGAACTTGATCAGGAAACGATGAGTCGCTACACTGGGTCATATGCGGAATACGAAGCTGAAAAGGTCAAAAGATACGAGTTGCTCATGAAACAATACAGCCGCCAACAGAAGGAAATTGCTCATCTACAAAGCTTCGTCGACCGGTTTCGCTATAAAGCGAAAAAGGCCAGCCAGGCCCAGGACAGAGTCAAGAAGATCGCTAGAATCGAACGGATCGACAAACCTACTAAAAGCGAAAGGGAAATATCGTTCGCTTTCCGGACGCCCCGGCCAACGGACGCAATTATCTTGGAAGCCGAAAACTTGACAATCGGTTATGACAAGCCATTGATCGAAAATATCACATTTAAGATGCGTGGCAAAGACAAGATTGCCATTATCGGACAAAACGGGGCCGGAAAAACCACTCTGGTTAAGACCATGCTCGGGACTATACTGCCTTTATACGGAGAAGTGGAATTTCATAAACAATTTAAAATCGGTTATTTCGATCAAATGTCGACCGAAAACCGTATGGTCGGAAAACTGATCGATATCGTTCACAACCTCTATCCGCAAAAAACCTTGTTGGATGTCAGAAAATT
The DNA here is from genome assembly GCA_035379945.1 of Bacillota bacterium. Classification (GTDB taxonomy): domain Bacteria; phylum Bacillota_I; class Bacilli_A; order Izemoplasmatales; family Hujiaoplasmataceae; genus JAAYZB01. The sequence continues at coordinate 57,198 of DAOSWG010000002.1, read as the reverse complement.
ACTGGCAAGATTCCAGTTTATCGGAGAAGACGCGTTCAAGGAAACCGGCATGTTGTCGGGCGGTGAAATGGTCAGATTGAGATTGTTGTTGCTATTGTTGGAGTCACCGGAATTTCTGGTGTTAGACGAACCGACCAACCATCTCGACATATCAACTAAAGACATCGTCGAAGACGTGTTCGCAGAATATGACGGTCCGATATTGTTCATTTCCCACGACCGTTACTTTATCAACAAGGTCGCCACAAGGGTTATAGAATTGGATGAATCAAAGTGGCAACTCTATGAAGGAAACTACGATTTCTACAAGGAATCGAAAGAGAATATGACTCCGATTATAAAGAATAGGGAGAAAAGGCAGAAACAGCTCGACCCCCTTAAGGAAATCAAAAAGCTTGAAACATCACTGGAAGAAAATTCCAAACGTATCTCACTGTTGCAAAAGAGTTTATATCAACCGGAAATCTACATGGACAAGGAAAAATACGACCATGCGGAAGCGGAAATCAGACTCTTGGAAACTAACTCCGAAGATATCATGAAACGAATCGAGGACTTGTCAATCTGATAAACCCAGATTCGATAGACATGAAAATAAATATTATTTTGGCGCTGGTTTTTCAAAGACATGGAAAGGGTGATCTAAATGATCGATAAAATCAAATCAGAACTCCAAAAAATGTTGGAGATTAAAATCAGAACCCGCTTCAATACTGATGCGCAGGTTGTGGTAGAAGAACCGAAAAAGGCCGGACTTGGCGATATTTCAGTCCCTGTGTTTTCCGTTGCCAAAGCAATCGGCAAGCCACTTCCGGAAACGGTTAAAATTGTCAGGGAAATTCTGGCAGCCTCAGAAGAAGCCGGTCTGTTCGAAGAAATCTCGTCTGTCGGCGGGTTTGTCAACCTCACCCTATCGAAACCGGAATTCGCCAAGGCCGTCATGTCGGAATTCAAAAAAGAAGGCGAAATGTTTGGCAACTCACAAGTGGGCGGAAATAAGACTATCTGCATCGATTACTCGAGCCCCAATATTGCCAAGTCATTTTCAATCGGCCATTTGCGTTCGACGATTATTGGACACGCTATCGGCAATCTCATGGAGAAATGCTCGTACAATGTCGTCAGGATCAATCACTTAGGCGATTTCGGCACCCAGTTCGGCAAGGTTATCTATGCCTATCAACATTTCGGTTCCGAAGAAGCGGTTCGGGCAAATCCGGTCGAAGAACTGGCCAAGTTATATGTTGAATTTCATGACCGGGCCGAAAAAGATCCATCGATGGATATTGAGGCAAGAAAAATATTCAAGGAACTTGAACAAGGCAATCCCGAATATGTCAAACTCTGGGCTTGGTTTCGCGAAGAATCCCTTCGCGACTACTTAGAGGTCTACGACCTTTTGGGAGTCCATTTCGATTCCTATAACGGCGAAGCCTTCTATAACGACAAAATGGCACCGGTTGTAGACGAATTGGAAGACAAGGGTTTATTGCAGGAAGACCAGGGAGCTTCCGTCGTCTTCTTAGGCGACGATGTTCCTCCCGCCCTGATCAAAAAATCAGACGGATCGACGCTTTACATGACGCGTGATCTAGCTGCGGTGTTCTATCGCAAGAACACCTACAAATTCGACAAAGTCCTGTATGTCGTCGGCAACGAGCAGAAATTGCATTTCGAACAGCTCCGTCGCCTCATCAGACTGATGGGATATCCCTTCAGCGAAGACATTGTTCACGTCAATTTCGGTCTGGTGTTGCAAGACGGCAAGAAGATGTCGACCAGGAAAGGCAAGATCGTCAAACTGGCGGACGTCATCAATGAAGCCATCCAGATGAGCCTCGAGTATATCGAGGAGAAGAACCCCGATTTGGAAAACAAAGCGGAAATTGCCCGCAAAGTCGGCGTCAGCGCCATTATTTTCAACGATCTCAAGAATTACCGCGCCAACGACTTCGAGTTCAATCTCGAGGAGATGGTCAATTTCTTCGGCCAGACCGGCCCGTATCTGCAATACACTTCTGTCAGGATCAATTCGATCCTTTCGGACGCGCCCAATTTCAAATTCAATATCGAAGTCGACCCGGAATGGTACAAACAGGAGCCGGTGTTCGCCATCATCAAGCAACTGGGACAATACCAAGCGACAATCGAAAAAAGTGTCGCTGAATACGCTCCGTCGATTCTGGCGAAATATCTGCTCAATCTGGCGAGCCTTTTCAACAGTCTTTACGGACTGGAAAAGTTCTTGGTCGATAACGAAAAGGAAAAACATACAAAATTGCATCTTTTGAAAATGGTCAAGGATGTGCTTGACGACGGCATGAAGTTGCTCGGCATGCAGACAATTGACAAAATGTAAAAAATCACAAACGAACCTTCCATATCCGAGAAACGAGGTGATATGATATGGAAACCCCCGTGCTTGACACGAAACCAAAAAACAGAGTCGGACATTCTCTCGTCCTGATGTTCAAATGGATGGGCAAATACTGGCCCTTGTTGATAGTATCATTCGCATTTCTTTACATTGTATCTTATCTGAGAACTTTAATCCCGCTGTTCGGACAGCACATCATAGACGTTATTCTGGGCTACGGCACCGACGGATCCAAACTGCCGCCCTTCTTCCAAGAATTGATAACCGGCGATACTGTTGCCTCAAAACTTCTGACGGCGGCAATCATAATGGTCGCGGTCCAGTTTACGCGTTCGGTGACTATTTTTATCCGTCGGGTCGTTACGGCTTTTTTCTCTGAAAAAGTCGCTTACAACATCAGAGACGACTTATACAAAAAATTGCAGAATATGGATTATAATTTCCATTCGCACGCCGAAACTGGCGACATCATCCAAAGATGCACCACCGATGTCGAAACATATAAATTCTTTATCGGCGATCAGATAATCGAGATCATGCGGCTGGGCCTGCTTGTCGGACTGACAATCTGGCAAATGTCGAAACTCGATCATTTTCTGATGTTCATATCCATAGTGATCGCACCGATTATCCTTTTCATCGCCATCATGTATTTTCGCAGCGTCGAAAAACAGTTCCAGACAATCGAAGCTAATGAAGCCAAGATGACGACCCATGTTCAGGAAAACGTCAGCGGCGCCCGGGTTGTCAAGGCGTTTGCCAACGAAGCCTACGAGGAAAGAAAATTTCTCAAACTAAGCCGCAC
>DAOSWG010000002.1:14382-53916 GCA_035379945.1 Bacillota bacterium | reverse complement strand
AGGCGTTTGCCAACGAAGCCTACGAGGAAAGAAAATTTCTCAAACTAAGCCGCACATATACCGATTCGGATTTCAAACTGACGAAAAAAATGGCGGTTTTCTGGAGCGGAACCGATATTCTGTGTTTCATCCAATTCTGCCTGATCGGTATTTTCGGAATCATCTATACATCCAAAGGCATCATCACCATCGGTGTTTACACGACCTTCCTTGCCTATGCCGGAAACATCATCTGGCCAATGCGCCAGTTGGGGCGTCTGATGGGTGATATGTCCAAAGCCACGGTCGCCGTCGCCAGAATGGAGAACATTCTGGGAAAAGAAGACGAATACAAGGGAGATAGTGGAATCCTGACGCCGGAGATTACCGGAAAAGTCAAGTTCGATCATGTTTCCTTTAAATTTGCCGATTCGACCTATAATCAGCTCCAAGACATCAGCTTTGATGTCAAAAAAGGCGATACGATCGCCATTGTCGGAAAAACCGGCAGCGGCAAGTCGACCTTAATGAACCTAATGGTCCGCCTGCTTGATTACCAGAGCGGGGCTATCTACCTGGATGACACTCCGATCAAAGAAATAGAAAAGCATTATCTGCGCCAACATGTCGGAATCATCCTTCAGGAACCGTTCCTTTACTCCAAGACAGTCGAGGAAAATATCGGTATCGCCGATCGAGCGATTGAAGACGAAAGGGTCAAAGAAGTGGCCCAAATCGCCAAAATCCACGATGATATCGTCAGATTCGAAAAAGGTTACGACACCCTGGTCGGTGAACGCGGAGTCACTCTGTCCGGTGGCCAGAAACAAAGGGTTGCCATTGCCAGAATGCTGTTGAAGCCGAAACCGATTCTGATTTTCGACGACAGTTTGTCCGCCGTCGATACCGAAACCGACATCCAAATCAGGAACGCCCTGAAAAAGGAGTGGAAAGATTCCACTGTTTTCATCATCACTCATCGAATCACGACCGCAATGGAAGCCGATCGGATCCTGGTGCTCGACCAGGGCATTGTCAAGGAATCCGGCAATCATAAGGAGCTTCTGAAAACCAACGGTCTTTATAAGAAGATTTGGGACATCCAGTCCCGGATCGACTTTCAATTAGAAGGAGGTGAGGACCATGAGTGACCAACTCCTCGATGAAGAGAATTATACGTCGAATAAAATCGACTGGAGCGTATGGAAAAAGATATTTTCCCTTATGAAACCGCTCAAACTGTTTGTATTTCTGAGCATTGCCTCAATGGCTTTCGTGGCTGCCTCGGATGTAATTTATCCATATATTTCCAAGTATGCCATCGATAATGTCATCACACCGAATCTCGGTAGTGGAACAGTGGACATGCAGGGGCTAAAAACACTGATCATGTATTATGCGATCTTCATGGTTGTTTCGGCTGTTATGGTTTTCCTGTTTATCCTGTTCGCCGGCAAGGTTCAGATCGAACTGGCTTACAATATCCGAAAAAAAGCATTTCATCACTTGCAAGAATTGCCGTTCTCGTATTACGACCGCACGAGAGTCGGTTGGATCATGGCCAGGATGACTTCGGATTCCCGCAATCTAAGCGATATCCTGTCCTGGGGCCTCATTGATCTTACCTGGGGTGTGTTCGTGATGATCATTCTGATATTCGTCATGTTTTTGATCAACTGGAAACTGGCGCTTATCGCCATTGCGATCATTCCTTTCCTAGCGGTCATATCCCATTATTTCCGCCGCTATATTTTGAAAGCTCATCGTTCGATTCGCAAAGTGAATTCCAAAATCACCGGACTTTACAACGAAGGATTGACCGGAGCCATTACGACGAAGACGCTGGTGTTGGAAGATTCCAATTTCCGCGACTTCGACAATCTGACATCCGACATGCGCAAACAGTCCGTCAGGGCTGCGATGATCCAGGGCATGTATTTTCCCGCCGTACTTTTCATCATTTCGATCATGATATCGATCGTCTATTATTTCGGCGGCAGAATGGTGAGTGGCGATATCATCACCATCGGTACTTTGTATCTGTTCACCAGTTATGTCTGGCTGTTTTTCGATCCCATAAACAATATCGCTTCTGTTTTCGCCCGCTTCCAGCAGGCCCAGGCTTCGGCCGAACGGATTGTGTCTTTGATCGAGACGCCGGTTGACATCACCGACACGCCCGAAGTCGTTGAAAAATACGGCACTCTGTTCGAGTACAATCGGGAGAATTTCGAATCGCTCATCGGCAATGTCGAATTCAAAAACGTTTCATTCAAATATCAGGTCGGAGAGAAAGTGCTAACCGACTTCAACCTTAGTGTAAAAGCCGGAGAGTCAATCGCTCTCGTCGGGCATACAGGCGCCGGCAAATCGACCATTATCAATCTTTTATGCCGTTTCTACGAACCGACCGGCGGCGAGATCCTGATCGACGGGGTCGACTATCGCCAAAGGAGCCTCGGCTGGTTGCATTCAAATCTCGGTTACGTGCTTCAGACGCCGCATCTTTTCTCCGGAAGCGTGATGGAGAACATCCGTTACGGAAAGTTGGATGCGACGGATGAGGAAGTAATCAACGCGGCAAAAGCCGTCGAAGCGCACGAATTCATCATGCGGTTTGAAAAAGGTTACGACACCGAATGCGGTGAAGGTGGTTCAAGATTGTCCGTCGGCCAGAAACAGCTTGTTTCATTCGCCCGGGCGATCCTTGCCGATCCGCGGATATTGGTGCTGGACGAAGCGACATCCTCAGTGGATACCGAGACGGAAAAAACGATCCAAACCGCCATCAACAAGCTTCTCGAGGGACGGACGTCGTTTATCGTCGCCCACCGGTTGTCGACTATCGTTCACAGTGACAGGATCCTGGTAGTGGAAGACGGAGAGATCGTCGAAGCCGGAAACCACCGCGATCTTATCGCTAAAAAAGGATTTTATTACAAACTGTATACGAACCAGTATACGGAAGAAATGTTGGAATTGTCCAAGCATTAAGGCGGCCGGCCTATTGGCCGCCTTTTTTATTAAATAAAAAAATTGGTTTGATTTCCAGAAAAATAGTGTATAATATTTATTGCTATGCCGGTGTGGTGAAATTGGTAGACACGATAGACTCAAAATCTATTGCCAGTAATGGTGTGCCGGTTCGAGTCCGGCCACCGGTACCAGAGAAAAAAGAAGCGATGCAAATCGCTTTTTTTGTTGCATTCAAGTCCGAAAAACAAGCTTGCAACCGTTGGTTGTATATGCTTAGGATGGATTGACTTGCCAATTGTAAAATGATACGATTTTCTGGTAAGGGGGATCACAACATGGTCGACAATGATGTAATCAAGAAATACTGTTTGAAAGGCGATGTCACCGGCTTAATTGCCTGGCTGGCTCAAAACGACGAAGAGGGAAGCGTGTATAAAAAATATCGTTCCCGGTTTGTATTTAATGAAGAAGAAATATTCGTGCCTGATAACGATAAATTGAATAAAATTCTATGTTTGTATGCCAACTATTACAAAGATGTGTTTTATTACAAAGCTGATAATAAAATGGCAATTAAATGGCTCGGTAGAAGTCTTTCACGTTTTCTCGGGCAAAAAGGGGGGATCAAAAAAGCGGAAAAAAAGATCAAACTGCTTTTTGAAGCGAATGGTTATCACTTTCTCGGAGGAATAACTTCTTCCTATTACGGACCGTATATTTGGAAACAGACGGAAGAAAAGAAATATGTCGTCGAGATTCCCGACGACACGGTCGAATTGCCGGTGTTTTTCATGCGCGACTGGATTTCTAACAGCTGGTTGTCATATATTTCCTTTGAAGTGACGGGAACAGGCGGCTGGGCCAAAAAGGATGGTCTTTATTGTAATTACAACACTTATGAGCCATTGATTGATACCGATCGTTTCAAAATATCTTTTTTGAAGCACGAGTCGCAGCACTTTAAAGACAACAGGAACAAAAAGAGACATTTTACATCCCAAGAACTGGAATATCGTGCCAAACTCTGCGAATTGTCATATTTAAAAGATTCTTCCACACTGAAAAAATTCATCAACGGCGCCGTCAATGACGAGAGATTCACTCATGGAATTGCCGAATATTGGGTGATCTCCGATTTGTCAAAAGCGATTTTCGGTGAAGATTATGTTTCCGATATTTCCCGCTGGGATTTTGTGTATGGCCAAGTGGCTCCGGAAGCCAGAAATTTATTACTGAAAAATAATCGTAACAAAAAAGCAATTATTCCTTTCCTCGGATCACATAAGTAATATAGGCTGTGCGTTTTCAAAAGATAATTTCTTTGTAAATTATTGTTATTGCATAACAAGCGGCAAACAGCCAGCACAGCCTGACCGGGATGAAAATCCCGGTTTTCTTTTATAAAAAGAAAAATTATGCAAAACGGGCGGAAAACATTTTCATTTTATTACAAGTCCTTTGCCATATGAATTATGGTATAATATATTGACAACTTCAAAGAAAGGAAAAAGATAATGGATAAAGCCAAAAAAATCGGGATATTTTTCAGCCCTTATTACTTGGCCTCAGTCAGTTTGGCGACTTTGGCTCTTTGGTATTTTCATCTTGAGAATTACGGGATTCCGGTTTTTCTTGGATTGATGTTTATGATTTTCATTCTGTTTGAGGATGTCGTGCCGGCGGTTCCTTTGCTTTTGAACGCCCTATTCATGGTAAGCAATACTGATTTGACATTTGCGAACATTCCGCTGTATATATACTTGACTCCCGTTGTTTTGATTGTCGGCATTATTGTGCACGTGATCCGGTTCAAGGTGCGGTTTTTCCGGGGAAAGATGACTTTGGGAATCGGGATAATGTTTCTGGCAGTGTTATTGTCGACCATCAATGCCGAATTTGTCGACATCAATTATATATTTTACATGGTGATCGGGGTTCTTTACGCATTCCTGTACTTTTTCTTCAATAATTCGATGAAAGGCGACCATGTGAATTATCTGATTCTGATGATGTTCATTCTGGGTCTCTTGGTGTCGGCCGAGACTTTGCTTTACTATATCAGGGTAGAAGACGTGCTGGTGGCTTTGGAGGAAAAGTCGATTGATCTCGGGTGGGGAATATCCAATTACATAGCCACTTATCTGATCATGTTCATTCCGACAACATTTTATTATGCGAAGAAATTGCGTTATGGAGCTTTTTTCATTCCTGTCGCCGCTTTTGAAATCGTCATGCTTTTATTCACGGTATCGCGTGGAGGTATCACTGCTTTTGCCTTCGTGTTCATCCTTTTGGTTGTATATCTTTTTATAAAGAACAAACATTGGTATTCCTGCTTCATTGCCATGATTATCACAGCGATAGCGATCATGCTTTTGGTCTATCTGAACCGTTCGCTTTTCCTGGCATCTTTCGACCGCTTTGGAAGGTTATTGTTCGATGATTCCGGGAGGCTGGACATCTATGCCGATGCCTGGGCGAAATTCAAGGATCATCCCTTGTTCGGAAACGGTATTTTCGCTAGACTAGACACAGACGGCAATTTCCGGATGTTCCACAATACAATTTTCCACGTGATGGCGACGATGGGTTCCGTAGGATTGGTCGGTCTCATCATTCAGGTTGTGACGATGTTTTTAGTTATTCTCAAAAAGTGGCGGAATGAATCGGTTATATTGGCAATTGCGATCTTCGGAGCCCACTTGCACGGAATGGTCGACAATGTTTATCTGATGCCTCAGTTCATGATCCTTTTGTTTCTGATCATTGCCGTGATGGAAAATTCCAACAAAGCGAATCTCAAAATAGAATAACAAGTCCAAATATAAAAAAGATCCGGGTTTCCGGATCTTTTTGTCAGACGGCATATCCGTCTGTTGATTCAACTGGATTATAATTGCTGTTTTGCGGCCCCGGAATCGTTGTATTGCGATGGTTGTCCGGTCCGATGGAAGAAGCCGGTGTTTCGGTCCTTCTGCCGTGATAGATGGTTACTTTGCCGTTTTGACTTACAGCATAAGCGTAGATATATTTTCCCGCGGTTTCGTCATACTCGACCGACACTTCGATTTCTCCCGAAATATCGGAGGTTCCGCTTGCCTGATAGGTTATGGCGAATTTGGAATTGCCTTTGTCTTTTCCGACCGTCATAGTCAGTGTTCCGTTCGCTTCCGTCATCCGGATATTGGCCCGGTAACGATTTTTGACAGCTTCGACGCTGACATCGGCTTTTTTGCCAGCAACGCCATTTTCCACTATTTCGTAATGGAAGGTTTGTTTTTGTTCGGTCGAACGGTTTTGGATTTCGACATAGTTTTCGTCATCCCGGAAAGCCCGGAAAGTGGAACGGACGGCGTTTTCATTGGCGAAGATGTTGCCAGTGATCGCGATTTCTCCGTCATCTGTTGAGATAATGCCATCGACCTCGGTGGATCCGTTGGCTACGGATGCATTATAATAGAAGTAAAGGTATGTTTGATTTTTCATTAGATCCAGTCCGGAAAATTCGATGCAATATTGATACTGGGGCTGATCCGATTCGATATATTGGAAAGATACGTTATCTTCGTCTCCCAACGTGTATTCGAACATTCCTAAGTACATGTCGACAGTGTCAAGACTGGAAATCAGAAGATCTTCGTCAGAATCGGCCAGCGGCAGGATTTCGTATGATAATTCGTCAAGATAATATTCCTGAGTCAAAATCGTAGCCGACACCGCCTGATAGCCGATTATTTCCGCATCGGACGAAAGCGGCAGATAGTTGGGAGTTGGTTCGCTGATGAGGAAATTGATTCCAAAGACGGCTACGATGGCGATAACGGCAAACGTAAGCGAGAAAGACATGAGTTTGGCGAAACTGAAATGTTTTTTGGCTTTCTCTTCCGCCGGGATGATCTCGATGTTGTCGAGATTTATTTTCGGCAGAATGTCGGGAATGTCATTCATTGCTTTAGTTCTTATCATATTGTACAAGTCTTTCTTTCTCATGATTCTGCCTCCTTTCCCACATGATCGCGGATTTTCTTGATTGCTTTGTTATAGATCCATAAAACCGTTCCTAATGGTTTGTCGACGATATCGGCGATTTCTCGGAAAACATTGCCTGATACTATCTTCAGCAACACTATTTCTTTTTCTTCCGGGCTGAGAATGCCGATAACCTCGTTAATTTCCAGGCCATAATCTTCGTTTGTTTCCTGTTCTTTGTCAAATACGTATTCATGATCCTGAGGATCAAGCACGGTGGTCCTTTTTTGTTTTCTGTAATAATCAATCGCCAGATTCTTGGCTATCTGGAACAACCATGCGGTGAAATTGCGTCCCTTTTGATAGGAATTGATGTTTTGAAGCATCTTGATGTAGGTGTCCTGCATCAGATCTTCGACTTCGCTTTTGTCCCTGACAATCGGGGCAATCACAGAGAAGACGCCCCGCTTTGTGTTTTCATAAACAAAGGCAAAGGCTTCGTTGTCCTTTTCCTTGAGAAGATCGATGTATTTGTCGAAGTCGATTGTCACAAGCCTCACCGCCTCGAATAAATTATATCACAACATCGTCATTTGGAAAAAGACTCTGTTTTTTCTCATCATATATACGGAAGACAAGTTGGATTTATTGGCTTTTTTTCCAAACTGGGCAAATCAATAAAAAAAGCGGAGGACTTTTTTCCTCCGCTTTGATTGCGACTTTTCAGAACAAGCGATTGTTGATGTCGCGGAAATAGAAGACAATCAATTGAATGATAGTGTCTTGAATTTTCTTGATGTCGTTGACGTTGTCCTTGAAAACAACGAATAACGCCTGAATAAGGCTGAAAGCAACGATCCTCAAGAAGTAATCGTTGAATTTTCCGGGATAAAATTCTTTGATTTTATTGATAACCAAGGATTCTAATTGCGATTTAACTTGATGATAGTGTGATCCGGTCGAATTGAAGATCATGATGAAAATTTCCTTGGTGTAAGGCTTGAGGACGTTCATCACGAAAGTCACAATCTGCGTGGCATCCTTCAACGAGTCGATCTTGGTAATGTGAAGTTTTCGATCAAACGATTCGAGATCGTCAATGGCTTCCTGCGCAGGCAGAAGAATGGCATTGAACAAAGCTTCTTTGTTATCAAAATAGCGGTAGATGTTTCCAACGGTGATATTTGCGCTTTCCGCAATTCTCCGCATGTTTGCGTTTTGGTAACCATGCTCGAAAAACTCGTTGATTGCTCCTTCGACAATGGCATTACGGACAGATTCCTTTAATACTTGCATCTTGGACCTCCTTTTATTTGGCGTATTTGTATAGCGTATGCAAATCTTAATTGTTGTTTTTCCCGGAAACAACAATAAATAATTTGCATATTTATTATATACGAATAATTTACATAAGGCAATATTTTCCCGTAAAAATTGCAAAATATTTTCATTTTATAACAAATGTAATGTATTAGAGATAGAATAAGTATTTATGTGCGATTGTCGTTTTAATTTTTATTCATGTATATAAATGCCGTTCATTGATAGAAATCTCTTTATATTAGGTAAAATACAAATACAGCGTATATATTTAATCGGGAATATCCCGCATACATTATTGACATCATATTAATATGATTATATAATCTTATTATCGGAGAATAAGGGGTGATGAAATTGAAAAAGTTTTTCGCGAACCTGGTTTTTGTCATATCTTTGTTGCTAATAGCATTGGTTGCCATCCCTTGGAATAATCTTTCGCTGTGGTGGAATCTAAGTGTTCCGATCCTGAGCGATAATGAAAATTACATCAAAGCCGGTATCGGCGCGTTGATGCTGATTTTTGGATTGATTTTCCTATTGGTCGCCAACAAAGAAAAGAACGAAACCGGAGCGGTAACCAAAATGACTGCCCAGGCAAGCATCCTGCCGATGCTGATGTATGCTGTGGCAGCCGCGCTTTATGCCACAACCGTGTTGTTCTTCATCTATGTTTTGGATAAAACGCTCGTCAATCTCTTGTTTGTGATTGCCGGCGGAGTCGTCATCGTCAACTTTGTCGGATTCGGCCACATGTTGATATCCGGATACAAGAAACAATCGAATGCTGGTAGAGTGATGATGTTCGTTTTCCTTGTGGAATTGATGCTCGTTTCTGCAGGGGCAGGTTACTACGTTAAAACATTCATGATTTCCGCTTCCGACTATTCCGGCATGTACACCTTCTATTTCGCCGCTGATCTAATCGTGGCTATCATTCTTTGGATCGTTCATGCGATCATCATAAAGAATAAGACGGCTCGGATGTCAGAGGAAAAAATGATGGAATCCGAACTGGATGGAATCAAACTGGCAAAGCCGACGATGCAGGAAACCGTGAAAACAGAACCAGTCTTTAAACCGAAAAAAGCCAAAGGCAAAGGACCGGAATTACAAGAAGAAAAGAACAGGGTCGTGGTTCCCAAGGAACAAGCCATCGTTTCCGGCGCAAAGGACATTGATCCGACCAACGTATTGATGGAGGAAGTGGCAGTCGATCCGGAATTTTCCAAAACTGCGAACCAGCAAAAGCAGGTAAGTTCGATCGACTATTACATCGAGAAACCGAAAATGTTCAAACCGCTCGATCCGAACTTTGACAAATTGGTGGAATATGTCAGGGAAATGCCTCAGGTGGTCACCGTGGTCGCCGACGAGAAGATCACTTTCTATGTCGATCGCAACCCGTTCCTCGTCCTGATCAATTACGGTAATTATTACCGTATGGCTTTCAAACACGAATTGGAAAAAGGAATCAGGCTGATCATCAAATATCCCACGATTTCCAAAAATAAGAGTACTAAAGACGATCTTTGGTTCAAAGTCAACAACTACGGCGATCTGCCCAGTGATGTCATCTATCAGATCGTCAAAGCTTCCTACGATTGCGCGAACGCTTAAAAAGCAACTTTCGAGTTGCTTTTTTTCGAAAATATCGGCGTTTTAATTGAACGCTCACAATTAATATGATAAGATAATATCGAGGTGGTTAAATGATGAAAATTCTGGAAGTCGAAGCTCTTTTGCCTAAGCTTGACGACAAGAAAGAAACGCTTGGAGAAGAAAAAAGAAAAACGCTATGTGACGAGTTTGACAAACAGTACATCTATGAATCCACAAGTTTCGACAACGGCGATTTTTCCTATGAAGACGTTTGTTTCTTGTTGGAAGATCATTCCCGGTCTTTTCCGGACAAAAGCGAGCACATGCGCAAGGCCATCATCAACAATTACCATGCGATTCAAATGGTTCACAGACTTGTTAAGGAAGACAAGCAACTTGATGAGACCGTCGTCAAGGATTTACACCAAGTCCTGACCGAAGGTTTGATCCCCGGGGGAGTTTACCGCACCCGCGACCTATTCATTTTGGGTGCCAAGCATGTTCCTCCGACCTATCTCAAGATTTTCCAGAAAATGAATCAGTATTTTGCGGAAATCAACAATCCAGAGCTCGTTGGGCTCAAGAAAGCGGCTTATGTCCATCTCCAAATCCTGAAGATATATCCTTTCATGGATGCCAACGGCAGATTGGCAAGACTGCTTCTCAATTACCAGCTGATGCTGGAGGGATTCCTCCCGGTATCGATCGCCAAAGGAATGCGAGACGAATACTATCGCACGATCGATGAATACAAGATAAACAAGGATATTGTGCCTTTCACCGAGTTCTTGGCCGGTCTGGAAGAAAAAAGAATTAAAGAATTCCTGGAAAGAGAGTAAAAAATTACTCTCTTTTTTACTGGATATGATAGAATATCTTTGGTGATAGCAAATGAAATACGTCAACTTGCCCATGTCCACAACCGAAAGGTTGCCCTTTTATCTGGCGACTGAAGAGTTTCTGGCCTTGCGGTACCCCGAGGACGAATATTTTTTTATGTGGCAAGTCAATCCGACGGTTATTTTCGGGCGCAATCAACTGATCGAAAACGAAGTTAACCTGGATTACGTCAAGAGCCACAAAATCCAGTTTTACAGAAGGAAATCCGGAGGCGGCTGCGTCTATGCCGATTACTCCAACATCATGTTTTCTTTCATTACCCCGTATTTCAATACCAATTACGTATTCGACGAATATCTGAACAAAGTTGCAGATGTCCTGAAAAGCCTCGGTCTACCAGCGGCTTTTTCCGGGCGCAACGACATATTGATAGGCGCTTTGAAAGTCAGTGGAAACGCGTTCTACCGGGTGAACAACAGAAGCGTCGTCCATGGGACGATGCTTTATGACACCGATCTCGAAGCAATGGTCAAAGCCATAACGCCAAACAACGAAAAACTGGTGTCAAAAGGCATTGATTCGGTTCGCAAACGGGTGACGAATCTCCGGGAGCATTTCAACATGCCGATTGAAGACTTCAAACGATACATGCACGATCATTTGTGCGATCAGGACATTGTTCTCACGGACCGGGACGTCGAAGAAATCAGAAAAATCGAAGAAGGATATCTGGAACTTGATTTCATCTACGGGAAAAATCCCAGTTATTCCGTGACGAGAAAAGGACGCGTTCAGGCCGGCTATCTGGAAATTAGCCTGGAGCTTAAGAATAACAAGGTCAAAAAAATCAATATGCTTGGCGACTATTTCCTGATCAGCGACCCCGATGTATTCCTTCATCGTCTGGTAGGAATCGATTTCACCAAAGCGGCATTCGAAACCGCTTTGAAGGAAATCAACCTGGCGGAATATGTCTACAACCTGGATACGACCGCTTTTCTGGACATTATGTTCAAAGCGGAAGCAAATAAGTTATAATAAAACCCGGAGGCAAATATGGCAGAAAGCAAGAAAACGACGCTATACGACTATCATGTCGCAAAAGGCGCCAAAATGGAAGATTTCGCCGGATTCATGATGCCTATTGTGTACACTTCCATACCGGAAGAACACAAGGCGGTCAGGGAGAAGGCGGGAATGTTCGACGTTTCCCATATGGGAGAAGTCAGAGTAAAAGGCAAGGACGCCCTCGCCTATGTCGATCACGTGTTCGCCAATGAGATCACATCAAAGGATAACGGCAAAGTCGTGTACGGCATGATGCTTTACGAAAACGGAACCATTGTCGACGACCTTCTCGTCTACAAAGTTTCCGATACCGAATGTTTCCTGGTGGTGAATGCATCAAACACCGGCAAGGATTACGCTTGGCTGGTGGCCAATACCGGAAACTACGACGTTACCGTCGAAAATGTATCCGACGAATATTCCCAGATCGCTTTGCAGGGACCGGAAGCGGAAGAATACATGAAGAAGATATTCGGACTTGATCTTTCCGATCTCGCTTTTTATACTTTTGGAAATTTCTCGATTCTCGGACATGAAGTTTTATTATCGCGCACCGGTTATACCGGCGAGGACGGATTCGAGATTTACGGAGATCACATAGCGGTTTTGGAGATATGGAATGCTCTTGATCATGCCGGAATCGTCCCGTGCGGCCTCGGTGCCCGCGATACGCTCCGATTTGAAGCCAGCTTGCCGTTATACGGTCATGAAATCAGCGACAAGATCACGCCGCTTGAAGCAGGACTCAAGATGTTTGTCGCCTTGGACAAAACCGATTTCATCGGAAAGAAAGCTCTTGACGAGCAAATGGAAAAAGGATTGACCCGCCGGGTCGTCGGACTGGAACTGAAGGAAATGGGAATCCCCCGACAAGGCTATCCGGTTTATCAAGATGCCGAAGAAATCGGCTATATTACGACTGGTTATCTGTCGATCACTCTTAACAAACCGATCGCCATGGTCATGTTAAAAACGGAATATGCAAAGAAAGGGACCGAAGTTTCCGTAGAAATCCGGAAACGGATGGTGCCGGCCTTTGTAAGAGATAAAAAATTCTTGCAGAAAAACTACAAAAAATGAGAGGTGTTGTAAATGAGTAAAGCAGCAGACGGTTATCTTTATACCGAGAGTCATGAATGGGTTAAACCTTTGGACGACAAGACGGTTTTGGTCGGTATCACCGACTACGCCCAAGCGCAATTGGGGACAGTCGTGTTCGTTGATCTTCCCGAAGCGGGAAAACAACTCAAAATGCACGAGGAATTAGGAGCTGTCGAATCTGTCAAAGCGGCTTCAGACATCTATAGTCCCGTTTCCGGAAAAGTTCTTGAAGTCAATGAAGATTTGGTCGGCGAACCAGAAAAGATCAACAATGATCCTTATGAAGCTTGGTTGGTAAAAGTCGAGCTTGACGACAAGTCCGAATTGCAAAAACTTCTTTCCAAGGCAGATTACGAAAAGATAAGCAAATAAGGTACAGCAATGTTCAAATACTTTCCACACACAGATGAAGATATCGAAGCGATGAAACGTGCCATCGGCATCGCTTCCGTGGATGAACTTTTTTCAGACGTCCCCAAAGATGTCTTCTTTCGTCGTAAATATAATTTGCCGGACGCCATGTCGGAAATCGAACTTAGGGCTTATTTCGATAAACTTGGAAAAGCCAATTCCGATCTGGTTTGTTTTGCCGGCCTTGGCACCTATGACCACTATGATCCCGCCGTCATAAAAAGTCTTACGAGCCGGCAGGAATTTTTGACCGCCTACACTCCCTACCAACCGGAAGTGAGCCAGGGCACGCTCCAATACATATTCGAATTCCAGTCGATGATTCAGATTCTGACAGGGATGGATGCGGCAAACGCCTCAATGTATGATGGCGCCACAGCCACGGCGGAAGCCTGTTTCATGGCTGAATCTATCGCCAGAAGGAAACTGATCCTTGTTTCCAAGACTGTAAATCCTTATGTTACGGATGTTTTGAAAACCTATTGCCGTCCGCGCGGCATCTCTATCGAGATCATACCGGAAACAGACGGCATCACGGATATCGCGGAACTGGAAAAGATGATTGACGGAAATGTGGCAGCAGTCGTCGCTCAAAAGCCGAATTTCTTTGGCCTCATCGAAGATTTTGGACGGATATCGGAGATAATCCACGCCAACGGATCCGTATTCATTGAAAATGCCGATTTATCGGCATTGGGAATTTTGAAAACACCAAAAGAAGACGGTGCCGACATTGTCGTCGGCGACTGCCAAACACTTGGAATTCCGATGTCTTACGGCGGCCCCGGCGCCGGTTACATGGCAACGATCAAAGCTCATATCCGTAAATTGCCAGGCCGAATCGTCGGCCTAAGCAAGGATGTCGACGGAAAACGCGCCTATGTTCTGACACTACAAGCGCGTGAACAGCATATCCGTCGCGAGAAGGCCAACAGCAATATCTGTTCCAACCAGTCCTTGATGGCCCTGTATGTGACCATTTATTTGTCCCTGATGGGACCGGAAGGATTAAGGGAAGTAAACGAGCTTTCCTATCAGGGCGCCCATTACCTGTATGATCGTCTGATCGCGACCGGTAAATTCCGGCCAGCCTTCAAAGGACCTTTCCTCAAGGAATTCTGTCTAAAGACGAACATACCGGCGTCAACCATTCAGGAAGTATTGTTGAAAAACGGTATTTTCGGAGCGATTCCCATGGGAGAATTCGGCGAGGAGTACCAAAACCTGGTGTCGTTCGCGGTTACTGAAAAAAGGACAAAAGAAGAAATCGAACATTTGGTTTCTCTTCTGGAGGTGGTCGCATGAGTAATTATGACCGTCTCGTATTCGAACTGTCCGTTCCCGGACGGCGTGGATATACCCTGCCAAATCAATTCGCTTCCAAATATAAAATAACGGAACTTAAAGGATTGTCGAGAAAAGATAGTCCAAATCTTCCGGAATTATCGGAACTGGATGTTGTCAGACATTACACCAACATATCCCAAAAGAACTTTGCGGTCGAAACCGGATTCTATCCTCTCGGTTCCTGCACGATGAAGTACAATCCGAAAATAAACGAGGAGATAGCCGGATCGCAATCGTTAGGCTTGTTGCATCCTTTGCAACCGGCTTCCACGATTCAGGGCGCTTTGGAAATCAACTACAAGCTTCGCGGGGCACTGTCCGAAATATCCGGTATGTCCGACTTCACCTTGAATCCATACGCCGGAGCCCACGGAGAATTGACCGGTCTCATGATTATGAAAAAATATCATGAGGACAGAAAAGATTTCAAACGTACAAAAGTCATCGTTCCCGATTCCGCGCACGGAACCAACCCGGCTTCCACTGCCGTATGCGGCATGGAAGTGGTTGAGATCGCTTCTGATGAAAACGGACGCGTCGATCTCGAAAGTCTTAAAGCCAATCTTTCCGACGAGATCGCCGGAATGATGCTGACGAATCCCAATACATTAGGCGTATTTGAAAACGATATTTGCGAAATAGCGAAACTCGTACATTCAGCCGGCGGTCTCATGTACTATGACGGGGCCAATTTGAACGCCATTCTTGGTAAGGCTCGTCCCGGAGACATGGGCTTCGATATCATGCATATCAACCTTCACAAGACATTTTCCACTCCCCATGGCGGCGGCGGTCCCGGTTCCGGTCCCGTCGGCGTAAGAAAGGGACTCGAGTACTTGCTTCCGAATCCGAAAGTCGATATCATGGACGGGCACTACTATATCAAAGGCGATGCCGATTCCATCGGCAGGATTTCGATGCATTTCGGTAATTTCCTGGTCTTTGTGAAAGCATACGCCTACATTCTCTCTTTGGGAAACGAGAATATCGGAAAAGTCGGTGAGTTGTCGGTTCTAAACGCCAATTACGTGATGGAATCATTGAAAGACGACTACAAATTGCCGATACCGTTGCACTGCAAACATGAGTGTGTATTCGACGGTTTGAAAGACGATTCTACCGGTATCAAAACATTGGATGTCGCCAAACGCCTGCTTGACTACGGCATGCATGCCCCGACTATTTATTTCCCCCTCCTTTTCCATCAATCGATCATGATCGAACCGACGGAAACGGAATCCAAACAAACCCTTGACGATTTCATCATGGCGATGAAATCGATTGCCAGGGAAGCCAAGGAAGATCCAGAATTGCTACATCAGGCTCCGCATACCACCCCGGTAAGGCGGATTGACGAAGTGTACGCGGTTCGTAAAATGATTATTACTTACAAAGACTACTGCGAAAATAAAGAATAGCAGGAGGAATAAAACATGTATCCGCAATATTTCAGCATCATCGATATCGTCATCGTCCTCGGAGTGATCGCCTTCGGCGTTATTGGCTGGAAAAAAGGTTTTTTGTTGACGATCATCAAAATGGCATCAAGCGTTTTTGGCCTTATTGCCTCATTATTGCTTTCAAAATCGTTTGCCAAAGTCCTGGATGGCTGGTTTGGCGCTTCGATTGATACAAAAATCTACGAATACATGATGTCCCGGTCCGATCTTTTCAGCAGTTCTTTGAGTGTTGACAATGTCAGGACCGCCCTGGAAGGCATGAGCATGCCGACATTCCTGATCGATTGGATCATCAGCAAGATCGATTTTTCCCAAATCGGGGTTTCGATCGTTGATGCCATCGAACCGACGATTAAATCAATCGTCATGGTCGTTCTGGCGTTCATCATTTTGTTTTTCGGTTCGATGCTTGTTTTCCTGATCCTGAAGATGATCGCCAAACTGATCACATCGATTCCATTCATCAAACAGGTCGACAAGGGATTCGGCGTCCTTTTCGGAGTCTTCAAAATGGCGGTCGTCACCTATGTGCTTTTGTTCCTGTTGGCTCTATTGATGGCGGTTCCTGTTGTTACCAATTTAATCGGAGATTTTGTGACAAGCGACATGCAACTGTCAACCGATGCGTTTCGATTATCGAAATGGCTTTACAACAACAATGTGATCCAAGACTTCATCGGTATTTTCTTCTAAAGTAGCGGCATCCTCAAAGGATGCCGTTTTTTTAAGCATATTTTTTGTTTTCATGGCGCTAGTGATATATAATGAAAGCGTAAAAAGGAAACTTTGGAGATGATAATAATGAAATATATAGAATATCTTAATCAAAGACATAGCGTGTATGCATTATCAAATGAAGAGGTCATTCCGGATGACGATATTACGAAACTAGTCGGAAGCGTGATCGAAGCGACTCCTTCCGCCTTCAACAGCCAGACCCAGAGGGTGATGATCCTGTTTGGACCCCGTCATCTTGAATTCTGGAAAATTCTCATGAATGAATTGCAAAATATCGTGCCGCCGGAAAGTTTTCCGAGAACAGAGGCCAAGATTAACGGCTTCGCCGCCGCCAGAGGAACGATTCTGTTTTTCGATAGTTTGGACGAAACCGAGAAATTGATGGAACAATTCCCTCTTTACAAGAAGAATTTCGCTTTGTGGAGCCAGCAACAAAACGGCATGTTGCAGGAAAATGTCTGGGTTGCTTTGGCAACAGAAGGAATCGGAGCTAGTTTGCAGCATTATAACGAAATCGTCAAGGGAAAAATCGAAGCAGCCTTTGGAATTCCTTCCGGATGGGATATTATCGCTCAGATGCCGTTTGGAAAAATCATGGAAAAACCGGAAGCCAAACCGAAACTGAAACTGGAAACCAGACTGATTGTCAGAGAATAAAGAAGGATCGACCGATCCTTTTTTTATTTCCGTCTGTTGCCGGTTTTTTCTTTGTGATATACTGAGTCGGGAGGTGATCGGCATGAAACTGGTTGAATGGCTTTCAAACGGAGATCCGGTAATAAAAAAGCTGGTTGAAAGACACCTTTTGGATCATGATGTTCTCAACAAGGACGAAGGATATATCCACCGGTATCTTGTGTTATTTGATTGGAAGAGAAACCGCTGGTCTGGTAGCGTGTATTCTCCCAAGTGGATAAGCACGCATTATACGATGATGGAACTGAAATATATGGAAGTGCCACCGGATAATCCCGAATACACTAGCGGTGTCGAAACCTTGATTTCCGGGATGTGGGAAAAACCGGGTATGTATGGAAAGTATCCCGATCAGGACCTGTGTGTCGTCGCAATGATCCTTGGTATGGCTTCATACGTCAAATTTCGGGATGAAAGGCTTCACGACATGGTTGATTACATCCTCGCCCATTGTTTTCCGGACGGAGGCTGGAACTGTAACTGGAATAGTGTGACACATCCGGCTTCGAAGAGTTCTCTTCACACAACGATATCTGTTCTCGAGGCCTTTCGCGACTATTTGAAAAACGGATACGAATACCGCCGGGAAGAAGTTTTAACTTCTATTTTTTCTGCCGAAGATTTTGTTTTACGCAAACATCTTTTCCGTTCTGAAAGAACCGGAGAAATCATTCACAAGGCGATGATTGAATGCCACTATCCGGAAAGATGGCATTATGATCTTTTCCGGGGACTCGAATACTTCCAAAGCGTTCAAAAACCGTACGAAGAAAGAATGAACGAAGCGCTTGACATTGTTGAAGCCAAATTCGGGAGAAAAGGTTATCTGACCAAGGGACCGTTCTATCCCGGGCTTGTGCACTTCGATTTGGAAACATCGAGAGCCGGGAGATTCGCCACCCTAAAAGCTTTGAAGATTCTGAAATTCTATCGCCGTTCTGTTTTTGATATTCTAATGGATGCCGAAATCGGCGATCCAAAATAAAAAGCCTGTTTATCAGGCTTTTATTTCTTTTCTTTGTATAAGGCGATAGCCTTTTTCAGTTCGGGAATCAGATCGGATTGGGGTATTTTCTTGACCTGCACTCCGTCAATGAATAACAGTGCTTCATCTTTGCCGCCGCAGATGGCGACGTTGGCATCCTTGGCTTCGCCCGGCCCGTTGACCGCGCAGCCCATGATGGCGACTTTGATTTTTTTATGAACCGTCTGTAGGTAGTCCTCGATGGCGTTGGCGATCGGAAACATGTCGTATTGGATTCTTCCGCATGTCGGGCAGCTGATGAGGATAGGCATGTCATAAAGGGACAGATCCGAGAGTATTTCTTTGCCCGCCTTGATTTCATCGACCGGATCGGCCGTCAGGGAAACCCTGATTGTCGCTCCGATACCTTTTCCCAGCATGATCCCGAGTCCGATGGCGGAGCGGATGGCTCCGGAAAAAGCGGTTCCCGCTTCTGTGATGCCTAAATGCAAGGGGTAACGGAAAATCTCCGCAGCCAGTTGATTGGCTCTGACCGTCGTTGCCAGATCTGATGATTTCAGGGACAGAAAAATTGCCGTGAATCCGAGTTGTTCCAGAAGAGCGACCTGCCTTTTAGCCGATTCGACCATTGCCTCGGCTTTCCGGTCCTTGTAAGTTTCCAACAAATCCTTTTCAAGTGATCCGGAATTAATGCCAATTCGGATCGGAACGCCTTTTTTCCCGCAGGCTTCCACAACTTTCCTGATGTTTTCGGAGCTGCCGATATTTCCGGGATTAATTCTTATTTTGTCGATATTGTTTTCGATTGCTTCAAGCGCCAGTCGATAATCGAAATGGATGTCGGCGATCAATGGGATCGATATGTTCTGTTTGATAACGGCAACGGCTGCCGCATCATCGTGATCGCGGATCGCAACGCGGACAAGTTCGCAACCGACATTTTCAAGACGCTTGATCTGTTCGATCGTCGCGTCAATGTCTTTGGTTTTGGTAGTGGTCATGCTTTGGACGTAAACGTGATTGTTGCCACCGATCGGAAGATTTCCGACAAAAATGGTTTTTGTTTCCGTGCGAAGGTACATAGTCTATCACCCTTTATTGATTATACACTATTTTGATATTGTTTTTCCTTTATTCGGTTAATTTTACTATTTTTGCATGATTTCGTGATAAAATAAAAGAAAGAAAGCGGGGGGTTTGACATGAAAATCATCCGTGGTGTCGGCGCTTCCGGACAATGGGCGGCCGGAAGGGTCGTTATACTGAAAAAAGAAAGCAATATGGTTGAAAGCGAATCGAAAACGACTCATTCCGAGGAAAAAGAACGCTTTTTTAAAGCCAGACAAAAAGCCGAATCCGAACTCGACAGATTGATCGAGAAACTCGGAAAAAGCGATCAGGCCAGTAGCCAGATTTTTGCTTCGCACCGGGAAATGATCAATGATGTGATTTTGGTCGACCGGGTCAAGGAAATGATCGACCGGGGCGAAAGCGCGGAAATGGCGGTTACGGAAGCCTGTGATCATTTTTACGGACTTTTGTCACGAGCAGAAGACGAGTATCTGCGCCAGCGAAAGGACGACGTCCTCGATGTTAAAAACCGATTGATGCAGGCTTTGTCTCAAAAAAAAGCGGACGAAGCCATCCCGGATGGTTCCTATATCGTTTTCTCAGAACGGTTGTTTCCTTCCGATATCATGAATTATTCCTCGCGAGGGGCAAACGGATTCGTTTCCCGGGTCGGTTCCGTGTATTCACACGCATCGATTTTGGCGAGAAATATGGGAATTCCTTATGTCTGCCAACTTGACGCCACCTATGAGACGATCAAAGAAAGCGAATATGTCGTCATTGATGGAAAAAGCGGAGAAGTCTATCTGGGACTGGATGAAAAAACGGCTGCGAATATTTTGGCAAGTCGTAACAAGGCCATAGAAAAAACAATGGAAGATGCGTTAAGTGTTACAGCGGAAAGACAAGAGGCGTCTTTAAAAATTAAAATTATGGCCAATGCCAATCGCTTGGAAGATATTGATCTCATCAAAAAAACCAAGGCTTCCGGCATCGGGCTGGTCCGCAGCGAATATCTGTTTGCTGAAAACGAGAAATATCCAAACGAGGAAGAACAGGAAATCGTTTATGAACGCTTTATAAAAGCTTTGGCTCCGCTTCCCGTGACAATCAGAACATTCGATTTTTCATCTGACAAACCGAATCGGTTCCGCCGCTACGAAAAAGAGGAAAATCCCGCTCTCGGATACCGGGGGATAAGAATTTCCTTAGAGGAGCCGGAAAATTTCAAAATCCAACTCCGGGCTTTGCTTAGAGCTTCCAAAGCCGGAAATCTTCGGATTTTGTTTCCGATGATCACCGGATTGTCCCAGGTGATGGCTATCAAAAAAATTCTGCTTGATGCCAAGAAGGAATTAAGATCAGAAAGCAAAGAAATTGCCGATAATATCGAAATCGGTTTGATGATTGAAACGCCCGCCGCTGCATTGGTGGCGGATATTCTTGCCCCCGAAGTCGACTTTTTCAGCTTAGGAACCAACGATCTCATCCAGTACACTCTCGCAACTGACAGACAGAATTTCCGCACGGCCGGACTCTATGACGAAAACCATCCCGCAGTGAGAAAACTCATGCAGATGACATGCAAGGCGGCCGCAAAAGCCAGGATTCCAGTAGCCATTTGCGGCGAGATGGCGGAGAATTTGCATCTTTCAAATCTGTTCTTAACACTTGGAATCAATGAACTATCCGTGTCTTCAGGCAAGGTTGATAAAATAAGAAAGGCTTATGCCGTAACAGAATAAAAAAATCCCTTTTCGATGAAAAGGGGTTTTTATTTTCCTGTGTTTCTCACATGATCTTCTGAAGACTAGCGACGGCTCCGTTGATCTCATCGCAGATTTTTGGAAGAGACGGAAGCGTTTTTTTCAAGAGATAAGGATTGATTTCACCGATCTGGTAACCGAGTTCGTTGTAAAGTGCGATGACATTTTTCTTTTTATGTCCGTCCAACCGTTCCTCGATTTTCGCGTTTGTTATATGCCTGATATCATAAATCGTCGATTTGACGATTCGGCAGATGACGACATCCCTTGCCCGGTCAACAATCACTTTGGCATGCAAAATGATGGCGGTATAGGTGATGCAAAGAATCAATGTAAGGATGCCGAAGACAAGCAAAATGACCGAAAACGAATCGCCTTCGATAAAAAGTATCAAATAAAAAGCAATGAAAAAAGCATCGATCAGAAGCGATGCGAGTTTTTGAAACAAGGTTGTAAGCGAAAATTTTTTCATGCCGATACCACCTTGACATTATTATAACCGATTATATAGGAAAAAGACACGCCATTTTCGAAAGTGGCTCCGAATTGGGAAAAGTCCGATTTTATGATATAATAAATATACAATGGTAACATTGAAAGGAGGCCATAGATGGGCAAATCCAAAAGACAGGTTGCGCTTGATAGAGCGCGGGAATTGAAAACAAGAATCGCCGATTACCTGGAAATCAGGCCGACCATTCCCAAAGGTCTGGAAAAGAAAGCCGAAATCGGCGAGAGACAAAGAAAAATCAGGGAAACATTGCATGCGACTACAGAAAATTGGCACGACTGGCATTGGCAATTAAAAAACAGGGTGAAAGATGTCGGGTCCTTGAAACGTTTTTTGAAATTATCCGACCTAGAGAGCGAAGCGATCGCCAAAGTATCGGAAACTTTTCGCTGGGCCATCAGCCCTTACTATCTCAGTTTGATCGATCCTAACAGCGATCTAGACCCGATAAAATTGATGGCGGTTCCATCGGCTTTGGAAATTGGTGATCGTGAACACGGACTAGACCCGATGAAAGAGGAATATACGAATCCGGCCGGATGCATTACCCGCCGTTATCCGGATCGTCTTATCATCAATACGACGAACGAATGCGCCATGTATTGCCGCCATTGCCAAAGACGGAGAAACATCGGAGAAAAGGACGCCGCAAGATCGCAAAAGGAAATCGCGGAATCTATCACTTACATCAAAGATAATCCGGAAATCCGGGATGTGCTTCTGACCGGAGGCGATCCGTTCACTTTATCCAATCAAAGGTTGGAATGGATTATTTCGGAACTAAGAAAAATCAAACACGTGGAAATCATCAGAATCGGCACCAGAACGCCGGTGACCATGCCGCAAAGGATCACAGACAAACTCGTTGCCATGCTGAAAAAATATCATCCGCTTTACATAAACACGCATTTCAATCATCCGATGGAAGTAACGGAAGAGGCTAAGGAAGCATGCGCTAAACTGGCCGATGCCGGTATTCCGCTCGGAAATCAGGCGGTTTTGTTGAACGGGATAAACAACGATCCTTATGTCATGCGTTGTCTCAACCAGGAATTATTGAAAATAAGGGTGAAACCATATTACATTTTCCATGCCAAAACGGTAAGAGGGACAACCCATTTCAACACGTCTATCGATGACGGCATCGAGATCATGGAATACCTGAGAGGATACACTTCGGGACTGGCGATTCCGTCATATATCGTCAATGCCCCCGGAGGGAAGGGAAAGACACCGATTTTGCCGGAATATCTGATATCGCGAGGTAGCGATTATTTCGTAATCCGTACCTGGGAAGGCGAGATCATCAGGCATGAAAACCATCCTTCAAAAGATCTCAAAAAGATGTTGGAAGAAAAATATCAAACCTTTTGACCGTATAGGACAACCCGGAAAAGATATGGTATAATACGGCTGGGGAAGTGATTTATTTTGTGCGGAAGATTCACTTTGGGAGTGACCGCTTCCAAACTCATAAAATATCTCAAAGAAAATTTCGGGATTACATGCAGTCCCGAAACTTTTGACGTGCCCAGATTCAATGTATCCCCTGGTCAGGACATCGTGACGATAATCGCCGCCAAGGAAGGATTTCACAGCGGATATCTCAATTGGAGTTATCGCTTCTCGACTTCCGGGCGTGGACTTGTCAATATCCGAGCCGAATCGCTTGAAGAGAAAACAACGTTCTTAAAATCATTCCAGCAAAGGCGCTGTCTCGTTATCGCCGACGGTTTCTATGAATGGAAAACGACGGACGGGAAAAAGAAAGCTTACTGGATCCGTCCGGCCGATGAAGGAATCTTTCTGATGGCTGGACTTTGGATTTCCCAGGGCGAGGGTAAGGAAAAACGCTTCTATGCGGCAATCGTGACCCATCCGGCCAACAGCGACATGGAAGGAATCCACCACCGGATGCCGGTCATCTTCACCCCGGAAGATGGTAGAAAATGGCTTGACAGACAAGCCGGGGAAGAAAAGTTACTTGATCTTATAAGGATCTATCCCGAGAAACTGACAATCGAACCTGTCAGCAATCGCGTTAACGATCCGGATATAGACGACGAAAGATGCATTTGGAGGGAGGACTGAAAATGTCATATATAATCATCAGGGAAACAAAAGAAAAATATCTGCCGGATCTCATGAATATGTGGAACGACGGCGAAGTCATGAAATACGTAAATTATCCCAACGGTCTTGGAATGAACGGATTCAAGAT
This sequence comes from Bacillota bacterium, assembly GCA_035379945.1. Classification (GTDB taxonomy): domain Bacteria; phylum Bacillota_I; class Bacilli_A; order Izemoplasmatales; family Hujiaoplasmataceae; genus JAAYZB01. The sequence continues at coordinate 29,855 of DAOSWG010000002.1, read as the reverse complement.
GGAAAGCTGGTATAAATGGCTTCAGAGTCAGGGCGACACCAAACATTTCATCATATTGGACGACGAAACGGGATTTTTGGGAGAGACATTTTATTGCTACGCCAAAAAGAACAAGCCCGCTTCGCTGGATATCAAACTGATAAAGAATGCGAGAGGCAGGCATGTTGGCAACCTGGCCCTGTCATATGCGATTGACATGCTTTTCAAAAACACCAAGGCTATGACAGCCTATGTCGATCCCAACAAGGAAAACCTTCCTGCCTTGTCGCTTTACAAACGGCTGGGATTCGAAAAAGTCGAAAAACAAAACGATCTTTATCCCGATGCCGTATATATGGAAATCAACCGCGAGAAGTGGCAGAAACAAAGGCTTGAATCCATCCGACTTGCCCCTATAGACCGCGACAATGTCTTTCCCGTGTGTTTTCTGAAAGTCAAAGACGACCAAAAGAATTTCGTCGCCACCAATTCCCTGAGCTTGGCGCAGGCGGCGTATCAGACCGAATGTATCCCCCATGCAATCTATTGCGGTTATAATTTGGTCGGTTTTCTGATGCACGCAACCGATGAGAAAGACGGACTCCAGTGGATATACCGTCTGATGATCGACCGTGATTTTCAAGGGCTAGGATATGGGGAAAAAGCCATGAAAATCGTGATGGATACCCTGAAAAAACAATCGAAGTCCAACAGGATACGCATCAGCTTCGAGCCCACCAACAAGATTGCAAGGCAGCTCTATGAAAAACTCGGTTTTGTCGATTCCGGACAAATGGACGGCGACGAAACAATTTATGAATATACCTGGCAATAATCGGAGGTGGATTCCATGAACAATTGGTTGACAATGGATCCCTATATCGTCTTAAGTTTGGCCAACATGAAATTACGTAATTTTTATCCCGATCTGGATGCTTTGTGCGATGATATCGGCGTCGATAGACGCGCTCTCGAGGACAAACTTCTGATAATCGGCTATCACTATGAGAGAAAAGGAAATCATTTTGTCGCCGCTAAAGATAAGGTGACAATGGAAGAAAAGTGAAAATCAGGTACGAGGGAAATGGCACCATAGCCAAAATACTAATGGATACGGATCCGATCCTTGTCCCGATTTTTGTTAAAACGCCATTCGTGGAATTTGAAACCGGATCCGATTACTTCCGTCATCTGGCCGGTGCGATCGTGACCCAGCAATTGTCATCAAGAGTGGCAGATGCCATTTTCCGCAGATTGCTCGAATACACAAAAAATGATCTGTCTCCCGAGAAAATCTTAGTCTCTCCCGTTGACGATCTCCGTTCTCAAGGCCTATCTTACCGCAAAGCGGAATATCTTAAATTACTGGCTACGAGATTCGTGGAAGACCCCGGATTGTTTAAAAGCTTAAGCGAGAAAACAGACGAAGAAGTGACCTCGATTTTATGTGAGATAAAGGGAATAGGTCAATGGACTGCCGAGATGTTTCTTATGTTCACGCTAGGCAGAGAAGATGTATTTTCCGCGGGAGATTACGGACTAAAGAGGGCTTTGTCCATGTTATACAATAGACCGGTGAATGAAAAGGAAGCCACTGCCATGGCAAAAAAATGGCAGCCATACCGATCTGTGGTCTCCCATTTTTTATGGCATTATCTAGACTGACATCCGCAAGGATGTTTTTTTTATCTCTATTCACGCTTTCATCACATATAGGAAATAAAATGAAATCAGATAATAAATAAACAAATGTTTATTAAAGAAAGAAGGTGTTATCGTTGAAATCGCTGAAGAACAAGATCATCCTGGCGGTTTTTTTGGTTTTGACAATAGTCGCCGGGATAATGATCACAAGAATCAACGTGAATTACGACTTGAAACAATATTTGCCGGATGATTCTGAAACAATTGAAGGATTGGATATTTACGAAAACGAATTCGGTGCTGGTTCCTATGCCATTGTCATGATTGAAGGCGCATCGGTTACGGATTCCGTCGCCGTCACGCAAGAACTTCTTGGATTAACTCATGTATCAAATGTCGAATATCTCGATTCAGTCCTGAATCAGATGACTTTTCAGACATTGATTGCCAATTTCGATAGTCAGACGCAAACTGCTTTGCAAACACAGATGGACAGCCTCGTCGGGGCCGGTTATTCGTATCCGGAAGCATTTTTGGAAGTAATCGATTATCTTAGAGTAAATCTTCCCGCCCCGTATATCGCTCTTCTCGATCCGCTTTCTTTGGAGATAGAAAAATATTACAAGGAAGGATACTCCAAACTGATCGTTTCCATCGATCTCGATCAGACTGATCTGGAAGCGGAAACTGTGCTTGACGATATTGTCAACATTTTGGAAAACGACAATCTGACATTTTATCTGACCGGCGGGGTCGTATCGACCATTTTCACAAGAAATGCTATTTCAAGCGAAGTATTGAAGATCACTTTGATTGTCGTACCTTTGATTCTGTTGTTGCTGCTATTCTTGACACCCGCCTATTTTGATCTGGTGGTATTCGTTTTTGCGGCAGCGGTGGCGATCATTCTCAATCTAGGTACCAACGCCCTTTTACCGAATATTTCATTCATCACCCACTCGATAGCGATTGTGTTGCAACTTGCGATATCCCTCGACTATATCATTTTTATCATGAGCAGGTATCACGAAGAAAGAGACAAGGGACTATCCTCGGACGAAGCGATCAAAGCAGCGATGAAAAAAGTCACCGTTCCTGTCATCGCGTCCGCATCGACAACCGGTGTCAGTTTTCTCGCCCTTTTGTTCATGAAATTCTCGATCGGTATCGATATCGGTATCGTCTTTTTCAAAGCGATTGTTTTCAGTTTACTGGTGGCTCTGTTCCTAGTGCCGGTATTAATAAAGATTTTTGCCAAGCAGATCGATAAATCCCGTCATCGGGTTTTCATGCCGAAATTCGGAAAATTCGCTAAATTTGTGTATAAATTTCGGTATCTCTTGCTGGCGTTTCTAATGCTGATCGTGCCTTTTGCCTATTATTTCCAAACCCATAATGATTTCGTTTATGGGGATTCCGCCCTGACTATGTCAAAAGGAAGCGAATATTATGAGGATACGGAAGCAATCGAGAATATTTTCGGATTTGATGACAGGATCGTTGTTTTGACAGATAAGAATGTTGTCAAGGAGGCATTGTTCTACCAAGCCGTTAGCACAGATGAAAGCCTGCCTTTAACCGACATCAAATCCGGTGTATATTATTCTCAGATGATCAGCGATCCAGAAACATTAGCGGCGGTTTTATCTAATTTTTATACCGATGACTATGAGATAATAATTCTGACATTCGATATGGATCCGGAGTCGGAAGAAGCCGAAAACGTGTTGGCCACCCTGAAAGAACACCTCGCTAGTTCCGGAATATCCGAATATTATCTTCTCGGATCGACTCCGGTAGCATATGAAACCAGGGACATCATATCATCTGACTACGATTTTGTTACGCTGATCGCCCTGATTGCAGTCATGCTGATAATATTCTTAACGTTTAAAAATTTCCTGATGCCGATCATTTTGCCCTTGGTCATCGTCGCCAGTGTGTTTGTGACAATGTCGGTATCGTATTTTGCTGGCTATCAGGTAGTGTTTTTGGGGTATCTAATCATTTCTACAATTTTATTGGGAGCGACGATCGATTATGCCATATTGTTTGGCAAACGTTATTTGGAGCTAAGAAACACATATGGAAAACACGACAGTATCCAGAAGGCAATCAGCGATACAGCTCCTTCGATCACCACATCGGCCATTATATTCGCTGTTGCAGGACTGATGCTGTCGGTTGTGTCTTCAATCGTGACTATCAGACAGATAGGTGGTCAAATAGCGATTGGCGCCATGCTTGCCCTATTCTATGTCCTCGTGCTTTTACCACAACTTTTCTATATATTCGATCGTTGGATAAAGCGTTCGAATGTGGAAAGAGACAAACGCTAAAAAAAATAAAAACGGGTTTAAAAACCCGCTGTAATTTTCATAAAAAAGAGTTGGCTTTTGTCAACTCTTTGTTTTTTTTGATTTGAGAATGAACGCCATAATCGTTATTACTTGTAAAGGGATAATGGCGATGAACAACAGCCAAAGGTCAAGGTTGAGATAATCGAAGGAAAGGAACAAAGCCAGCGGAACGGACCATGACAAAAGAGAAACGCAGAAGAATAAATGGATTCTTTTGCCCCAGATGCTGGCAAACACCAATAAGACGATCAGGGAAATCGGAATGGAATAGATGAACGACATCCAAGCCCGATCGGTCAGTTCCGGAACAAATAACCGAAGTGTTACGAAAATGATGGTTGCCAAAAACCAGACACCGGTGAAGGAAATGAGCGATATCATGATTTTATTGAAAGCATGTATCTGATGGGCGAGTTTTTTGCGATCTGTGACAATATCATTGATTGTGATATCGTAAAGATCTGCGATGGATGCCAGAACTAAAAGATCGGGAATACCTTCTCCACGTTCCCATTTAGAGATGGATTTATCCGAATAATTGAGCTTTTCAGCCAACTGAAGCTGGGTGAGATTGTTGGCTTTACGGTACCTGGTCAAATTTTTGGCGATTGTTTCGCGCAAAGTGTTTTCGTTTATCATACAGCGAGTATAGCATATGAACCGCCAAATATCAACATGTTTTATGTAATTCTACCCTGAGTGGAGTGATTTTTCGCTTCTCTACTGAGCGAAATAAGAATAATATAGTCGCCTTCGTTGATTGTAGAAGAAAAAATATGCAAAATGCGTATATCATAAAGGGCAGGAGGCGAAAATCATGAAGAAAAAGTTAGCAAAAGTTATCCGTATAATCAGCACCGCCCCGATCGTGGCGCTTATTTTCGTATCCACATTGTATTTGTTTGTTCCAGAATCTTTCCAGACAGTGTGGGAATATCTTTTCAGTGTCACCGTGCTGTCGCTTCTGCCTTTGCTTGCCTATCCGACCCAGTGGATATTTAAAATCGATAAGGAAGACACGCGGGCGGGAGAAAGAAAAACCGCGATTGTATTTTCAGTCATTGGCTATGTTGTCGGAGCTGTAATAACATTTGTGTTTAATTTCACTGATATTCAAAAAATTTTCTACCTAACATATCTTTTGTCTGGCGCGACCATTGCTTTTTCTAGTTTTGTGCTAAAGATAAAAGCCAGCGGCCATATGTGCGGCGTTGCCGGGCCGATTGCGGCTATGGTATATTTCGGCGGCCCCGGATATCTCGGATTAACGATCTTCCTTGGCTTTGTCATATGGTCGTCTTTGTACCTTGGAAGACATAGTCCCCGGGAACTTGTTTACGGAACATTGATTCCTGTAGGAGCCCTGGTTTTGGCATTATTGATAGTATTATGACATACGGAGGATAAGAAATGGCTGATTTTGTACTTTTTACCGACTCCTGTTCCGATCTTTCTCTGGCAATGGTCAAAAAAATCGGAGTGGAAGTAATCCCGATGAGTTTCATGGTAGATGATAAGATCTATCGAAACTATCCCGACGAAAGGGAAATGACGACAAAAAACTTCTATGACTTGATTAGAAACAAGAAAACGTCGTCGACATCACAGCTTAACCCCCAGGAATTCGATGATATTTTCCGGAAATATCTTGAAAAAGGGCTTGATGTTTTATACATCGCCTTTTCAAGCGCGCTTTCCGGCACTTACGCATCCGCCGTCCAGGCCGGACCCAATTTGGAAAAGGAATACCCCGGTCGGAAAGTTGTAGCCGTAGATTCCTTGGCTGCTTCGATGGGGCTGGGTCTTTTGACTTGGCACGCGGCTACGTTGAAAAAGCAGGGAAAAACACTTGAAGAAATTCAAGAATGGCTGGAAAAGAATAAAAAGAGACTTGACCATTTATTTACAGTGGACGATCTCATGTATTTGAAAAGAGGCGGACGTTTGTCGGCAGTAGTGGCGACCATCGGCACAATAATCAAGTTAAAACCGCTTCTTCATGTCTCACCGGAAGGAAAGCTTGTGCAGACCGGAGTTGCAAGAGGAAGAAGACAAGCATTGAACCGAATGGTTGATCGGATGATGCAAACAATCGAGCAACCGCTTGAACTTCCGATATTTATTTCTCACGGAGATTGCCCGGAAGACGTGGAATATATGAGTGAGCAGGTAAAAATGAGAATACCTGGAGCAATCATCGAAACCGGATACATCGGTCCAGTGATCGGAAGCCATTCCGGACCGGGAACCATCGCCATATACTATCTCGGAAACGATCGTTTATAATATAAACAAGTCGACAAATGCGCTATTTCAAAAAAATAGCGCTTTTTATTGCATATAAAACGGAAAATATTATAATATTGCACTAAAAAAGGAATTATAACATATAAAAACTAAATAATGGAAATTATAGCAATATTGAATAAATAATGACAATCATATTGAAATAAGAGGAAAATAAAGGTAAAATATCGCTTGTGAGGTGTTAGCATGAGGAAATATATTGCTCTTATGGGGGAAATGAGTCCGCCTGTTGACGCCAAAGAGAAAGACACATTGCAAGAAAAACTATTGCAGGAATTCAAGATTATGAACGTGTCTATGGAAAACGATTTGGCTTCAATTTTCATATTGACAGCCAAAAACATGTTTCTTGCTCTTTGGAATGGCGCCGAACGGCTCATGGAAGCCATTGAAAAGATCAGGTTTACCGTCAAGCCGTATCAAGTTAGTTTCGGAATCGGAATCGGAGACATTACGACCGGAATCGATAAAACACATAATCTTCGTTCCGACGGGCCGGCATGGTGGGAAGCCAAATCAGCGCTGGATTTTGCGAAAAAATCAAAACGAAAAACATACGGAGTGACAGATGCCGTCATTTCTGGTTTTTCCGATTGTGATTTATCCTCGCTAGTCGGCGATTCAATGGTTTTGATGCACGCCGTGAGACAAAGATGGACGCAAGGGCAGGAAGAATTGGTCGAAGAAATAGTGAAGTACAGAGGCTTTTCCACCGACCTTGTCCAAAAAGATCTGGCGATCAATCTCGGAATGGACCAACCCAGTCTGAACAAGAAAATGAAATCAACCCTCATATGTGATTATTTCCGCACCGCCAACACCATCCAATCTCTAATTGACAAGGAGTTGAAGGATAACAAATGAAAACGTTGCTTTTGTATTTGCTGATACATATTGTTGCCAGTAGTTTCCAATTGATTTGGCAGGGAAATAAAAGAAAGAACATTATGTCGGTGGTATATCCTTCCGTCATATATTTCGTTCTGATTTTTCTGCCCTATCTCGTCATGGGTTTCCAACTGTCGATGCTGATTACTGGAATCGCCCTTGGACTTTCTCATTTCATCATTGTTCTAATGGGTTTTTACCTGGAATGCCAGCCTGGAATGGACGAAAACAAGAAGAACAGACTATACCTGGATCTATTTTGCCAATTATTGTCCATATTCATCGTCGTATTGGTTGTTGCCCTGTTCAGAAGCGGTTATGTTTATGATGAAACTCCAGCGTCTACTTTCCTTCTGATAACCAATTATGGTTGGATCAGAGTGATAGCTTCCATTCTCTTAGCCTGGATTCCCGGAAGTTTAATCATAAAATCCGTGATGAAAGAAAGGAAAATCCCTGCGGATGTCAGCCAAAAAAACAGCGGCGAAAAAATCGGCGTCCTCGAACGTGCGTTGTTACTGGTCACCATTTATTTCGGTATGTATACGGCCGCCGTTCTTATTTTGGTGGTGAAAGGAATAATGGGACTGGGAATAACGAAAGACAGCCCCGAGGAATCCGAAAGAATGATAATGGGCACTTTCGTTTCCTTGCTGTATACCATCGTAGTTGCCGCAGTGTGCTTTTTCTTGCTTTAAAAGTATAGTGAAAAAAATTTGCGTTCCAATCTTACATTTTTCTGTTTTTAACACTATATAAATTTTCAATTTATGATATAATATAAAAACAGTATGACCATAGCAAAATAATTTGGTTATTGCTTGGCATGCTAGACACCGGAAAATTATGAAATTTTCAGATGGAGTGTAATCGATGACTTATTATGTATTACTTGCCGGTATTGTTCTTGGTATCGGAATCAACCTCCTGATTATCAGAAAGTATCCCGCAAAAATCGAAAAATACTTCAAGCTGTTAGCCGTGTTGTTGTTTGCTGTTTATTCGGTGAGGCTTTTTTCAGAAGACGTTTTCAACGATACCTTCAATTTGCTTTACGTTGATGTCACGACTCCGATAGATGCCGACTCAACATGGGTGCTGCCGCGTAACATTTCACTAATTTTGGTTTTTTTACGTTGGGCGACACTTATGGCCATAGTATGGGGATTGCTGTCCCCGTTCTTTGACCAACGATTCTTAAAATTTTTCATGGCGACTTTCGGCCTTACGATCGGCGTCTTGAACATAGTATTTTTTCGTGAAAACATCATTGCATTTATCGGAACAGATAATTTTCTTTCATACCGCAGCATCCAATTCATAGCGGAAATAATTATATTCATGACTCTCGTGGTCATGAATATCTTTATGATTATACGGGAAAAATTGGTACCGAAATGGCGCGATGTTTTGAACCTGTTTCTCATTTCCGGCATTGCAAGTCTAGCGGTTATGCCGCTTACGTCCCTATATAATCTTTTGGGAGAGTACGGTGCAATCACCGATGATTTCAACAAGGAGCATATAATTTTCCTCGTATTGCCTTTTGTTATCATGTTGGTATCGTATTTTGTTATGTTCAATAAGCGACAGAAAGATCGCGATTTGATGCTATTATATTTGGTTTTCGCAGCATATATCGATTATTTCTTCGAACGACGCACCGGACTCGGCGGATTACCCTTGCACCTATGTAACACGGCCATTATTTTGATGCTGTTTTCTTTTGTGTTCCGTCTCAAAGGCGTTTTCTATTTCAACTATTTCGCAAATGTTTTGGGCGCTTTGGTCGCGATTGTGCTTCCAAGTATTGGTACCGAGGATATGTATTCAATGGTCAGCATACATTACTGGTACAACCATTGGTATGCTTTCTTTATTCCTATTTTGGGAGTGGCATTCCATACATTTGAGAGACCGACGCTTAAACTGATGGTCAAAGCCATTGGGGTGTTCACTGCATATTACATCGTCGTCCTCTTCCTGAATGCCTGGTTCAACAACTATACTTGGACCGATTATTTCTTCACTTACGGAGACAATATTTCCGGGCGGTTCAACGTGGAGAGATTACAGTATGAAAATGTAGTTTCATTTACGTGGAACAATCTCACATTCACGTTCTTCTGGCTTTATCAGATCTTGCTCTACCTGAGTTTCATCTTCCTGATGTTTGCCAGCTGGTATGTCTATGACGCCATCTTCCAATTCTTCGATGCGTATTATGCTTTAATCATAAAAAAGCGAAAAATGCGAATGGACATGCTTAATTTAAGAAAATTGTTGAATGGAAAAGATATTCACGATCCAATCGATCCGGGAGGGATTAATATGCTAAAGATCAGCCACTTTACAAAACAGTACGGCAATTCCAAAAGGAAAGCGGTTGACGATTTCTCCTTGGAAGTCAACGACGGCGAGGTCTTTGGTTTCGTCGGACATAACGGCGCCGGCAAATCCACTACGATCAAGAGTTTGGTCGGGATCCAGTCGATCACCGAAGGCGAGATGGAAATCTGCGGTTATTCGATCAAGACGCAGCCACTCGAAGCGAAAAGAAACATCGGTTATGTTTCTGATAACCATGCTGTTTATGAAAAACTCACCGGCCGCGAATATATCCATTACGTGGCGGATCTGTACAAAGTTCCTGCCGATTTGCGCGAAGAACGCATGGCGAATTATTTGGACAAATTCAATTTGGCTTTCGCTGTCGATAATGAAATCAAGAGCTATTCCCACGGAATGAAGCAGAAGCTGGTTGTCATTGCTTCTCTGATCCACGACCCGAAAGTATGGATTCTTGACGAACCATTGACCGGACTTGATCCGACATCGTCGATCCAGATCAAGGAAACCATGCGCGAGCATGCCAACAGGGGAAACATAGTTTTCTTCTCTAGTCACGTCATCGAAGTCGTTGAAAGAATTTGCGATCGGATCGCCATCATCGCCCATGGAAAACTGGTTGGTGTATATGTTGTCAAAGATTTTGTCTCTAAAGGCATGAGCCTCGAGAAGTTGTATCTTGAAAGCATGGCGAAGAAACCCGCAGCCATTCCCGAGGTGAAGGTCAATGTGGAATAGGCTTCTTATCCTGACATTGATGCAACTTTCCAACAAGATGAACCTGAGATTCATTCACAATCGCAGGTTCGCCGGGAAAGTTGCCGTAGGTTTTGTTTTGCTCGTTGTTCTGTCGGTTGTGATGGCGGGCTTGCTTTATCTTGTAAAAAACATCCTGTATATCCCTGTCAACGTTTATTTCGTCATTTTCTTTCTGATCATTACACAGGTCATCAGTATTATCAGTGCAACGAACGGGCTCATCATTGACCTTTATTCGAGCAAGGAAAACCAGATTTTGCTTGCTTTTCCCGTCAAAAACGACGAAGTTTTCGTCAGCAAGCTCATGGTTTATTTCTTTCACGAACTAATTAAGAACTTTTATTTTCTGATTCCTTTGTTGATTGGCTTTGGTTATGTCAATTCGATGCCTTGGTGGTATTATCTGAATATTCTTCCGGTATCCATCATGCTTCCGATGGTTGCGGTTCTGACATCAGCGCTTTTATCGATTCCCATTATGTATATCAAGCATTTTTTCTCGGCGAAGAATGCTTTTTCCCTGATTGCGGCGATTCTTATGATCGGCGGACTTTTCTATTTTGTCACTGTGCTTGTCGCAAATATTCCGATTCCGATCCGCATCGTCCAGCTTTACAACCGTTTTGTAAGCAATTTGGCGATATTCATGCAATCATCGGCCAAGTATGGCACCATATACACAATGATCGGTAAATTGCTTTTCAACATGAACATGCTTATCAACTATGGATTGGTTCTGGGAATCATCGGGGGAATGCTTTTATTGGTGTTTCTGATTTCCCGGCCGCTTTATTTTCGGTTGGCTTCCAAGACTTTGGAGTTCGCCGTCGACAAACAGCATAAGAGCCATGAGGAAAAGACCTCGAAGAGCATTTTCTTGACATTTCTGAGAAAGGAATGGCTGGTGACGAAAAGAAGCGTCAACGAACTATTGGGTAACTATGCCCTTCTGTTCCTGTTCCCGTTTGTTCTTTATATCCTTAATTATATTTATTTGGGAATTCCGAGAAGTTCGCTTGGGACAGCACTCATGGTTGCCTTCGATTTGCTTATCAGTTTATTCTTGGTCAGCGCTTCGAATACAGCTTCGGCTTCGGCGATCACGAGTGAAGGATACGAGTTCATACTTCTGAAAACCGCGCCTTCGAAGACCAACCGTATCGTGTGGGCCAAGATAACGATCAATGTTGTCTTTTCATCGCTTATCATAATCATCAGTTTTCTTATGTTCCGTTTCGCGCTTCCCAATTTTCCTGTCTCCGACATCTTACCGATGATGGTGACCATCCTTATCTTGAATACAACGCACATTCTCTGGAGTCTGCAGATCGATGTGCTGAATCCGCATTTGGCGGAATATGCTTCATCCGGTTCTTTGTCCGGCAATCCGAACGTCCAGAAATCCGTAACAATGGGATTCGGGATGAGTTTGGTATTCGGAGTCATTTTCATTGCCCTGTGTTTCGTGCTTCCGGACAAAGCCTGGTTAATCATTATCAGTCTGTCAGTTGTGTTTTTTGCCTACAGACTATTCTCGTTTATCAATTTCCTTGGCGCCTACTTCGGCGACATCGAATTTTAAAGAGGTGAAAGACCGTGAACAAAAAGTTGCTCATTTTCCTAGTAATACTTTTAGGAGCGCTGTCTGTCATGGCTATCGGTATTTGGGGATCTTTACCGGATCCCTCCGATTCAGTGATGGTAGAAAATCTCGAATTTTCTGACAGTCGGATTGTCTGGAACGAGGACGAAACCGAAAAGATTATTTTTGTCGGTGATATCATCACCGATCTGGAAGAAAATTATGATATGACCATCGCTTTTACATATGCGCCGGACGATGCTAATACTGACTATCTAGTTGCGTACGCGGACGACTCATCCGTCGGTGCCGTTTTACAAGACCATCAAGTATATGTGACCTTTTCTGAAAAGACATCGGTCACGATAACGATCAAGGACAAGAAAACAGGCGAAACGGATACTGTCACTTTGATATTTCAAGCTCCGGGTTCTGTTGACGTGCCCGATGATATTTTCGATTAAATAAGGAGGATAAAATGAAGAAGTTATTGCGATATGGATTTACATTAGCATTTACATTCGCAATGGTTCTGATACTGGCGGGATGTACGCGCAACATTACAGTATCGTTCCAGACAAATGGAGGAGACGTAATGGCAAATGCCACCTTAGAACAAGGGGCTACGCTCGATAACGTTTCCGATCCGACCCGGACAGGGTATTCGTTTGCCGGATGGTATTATGATGCGGCACTCGCAGAACCTATCGATATAACGGAGCCCGTGCTCCGTAATATTACTATTTACGCCAGTTGGAGCGTAAATGATTATACGGTGACTTTTGTTGTCGAGGATGAAACAGTCCAGACATCCGATATCACATACGGGAATGCTTTGCCGTTCCCGGCCGATCCGGTAAAAACCGGATATGATTTCGATGGTTGGTACGTCGGCGAAGACGAGGTTGATTCCTCTACGCGGATATCTTCCGATACCACAGTGGTTGCGCATTTCACTTTGGCATACTACACCATCACTTTCCATCTCGGAAACGATACGACCGATGAGATAAACGATGCGGTATACGGAGAAGCTCCGGATAATATCCCCCAGTCCGCCCTGACTCCCCAGGCGGGCAAGGACATTGTTTGGATGTATGAGGTTTCAACTGATGTTTACGCCGAAGTCGATTTCACGGAAATATCCGCCGATATCGATGTTTATTCGATGTATGTCGACCAATACTTCACCGTCACATTCATGAACGAAACAACCGTCATATCGACTGTTTCCATCAAATATGGCAATGTTGTCGCCAGACCGTCTACCGATCCTGTCAAGGAACATTACAACTTTGTCAGCTGGATCGATTCGGATTCCTTGGTTTATGACTTCTCGACGCCTATTACGGAAGACACAGTCATCTATGCCAATTTCTCGATCCAGAAATTCCAGGTTTCTTTCCTTGATGAAAACGGACAATTGATCGGATCGATTCAAAATGTCGCATATGGAAGCGCTGCTGTTGCTCCTGATTACGTGGCACCGGACGGTTATGAATTCACAAGTTGGGATACCGCTTTCGACAATGTTACGACAAGCCTACAAATCCGTCCGATTCTGAACGGACTTACATATACTTTGACATTTGTGACTAACGGCGGCACTGCCGTCAGCCCGATCGAAGCGATTGTTGATACTGCGATCACGAGACCGGCAGATCCCACGAGAAGCGGATACACATTCGGCGGTTGGTATACTGATGTTGAATTACAAAACGAATACGCCGCTTTCGGAACCATGCCGTTTGAAGGCTTCACCTTATTTGCCAAATGGACTCCGAACAACTATAATATCACTTTCGACGTCCGTGGCGGGTCGATGACGACAACTACGGTCCAAGTGACATTTGATCAGGCAATCGGATTCCTGCCCACTCCTTCAAAGACAGGTTATGCATTCCAGGGATGGACGGTAGAAGTTGTCGAAGATCCGGTATATGTGACTTCTGACTCTGTTTACACCACTTTGGGCGATCTGACTCTGATCGCCATCTGGGATCCGATCACGTATCTTGTTACGATCGATACGAACGGCGGAGACACATCCCCGATCGAATCATTTGAAATCAATTACGACGACACATTCGGCGATTTGTTCACACCTTCCAGAGCCGGTTATACTTTCAAAGGATGGAACAGCACGAAGATCGACGACGGCTCATATGTCGTGAACGGCGACGTATACAACTATACGACGGATATCACTCTGTACGCGATCTGGCAGGCCAACACCTATACGATCACATACGACGCCAACGGCGGAACTGTGGATCCCACCAGCAAGACGGTAACTTTCGGACAAATGGTCGGAACCCTTGCAGCTCCCATAAGAACCGGATATACCTTCTTGTCCTGGAATACCGCCATTGACGGAACCGGGACTTCCTATGATTCCGGTTTGGTATACAACGTGGTCGGAGATCTGACGCTCTTTGCGATCTGGCAGCCTAACACCTATACGATCACATACGATGCCCAGGGAGGCACAGTCAACCCGGCTACCAAGACGGTTTATTACGAGACAATTATCGGACCGCTTGCCGTCCCGGCCAGAACCGGTTATGCATTCCTCGGTTGGAATACAGCTATTGACGGAACCGGCGCGGCTTATACAGCAGACACAGTTTACCAGGTAGTCGGCGGTATCAGACTCTATGCAATCTGGCAAGCCAATTCATATACCATCACATTCAATGCAGAGGGTGGCACGGTGTCACCGGAAGCTATCAGCGTCACTTACAATGTGGCTGTCGGCACCCTTCCGGTTCCGGTCAGAGTTGGTTATACCTTCCAGTCATGGAACACCGCATCAGACGGTACCGGCGTCGAGTATTCTGCCAGCAAGATTTACCAGGTTGCCTCTGATATCACGCTTCATGCGATCTGGACCGCCAATGCCAATACGGCTTATAATGTAGAATATTATCGGATGGATACCGATGGTTCCACTTATTCGTTATTCGAAACGATAACTTATTACGGGACTACGGATACGACCGCTTCCGCCACGATCAAGAGCTATACCGGATTCACCTATGCCTCCGGTAATGCCGGCAATATCATTACCGGCAACATCAACGGCGACGGCAGTCTGGTTTTGAAAGTCTTCTACAGCCGTAACCAATATACTGTAACCTTCAATGATTATGACAACACCTTGATTGCGACCGACATCGTCTATTATCAGACCGGTGCCACGGCTCCTTCAGATCCCGAAAGAACCGGTTATACATTTGCTGGTTGGGATACTGCATTTACAAATGTGGTTGCTAACATCACCATCAAGGCTACTTACACAGCCAACACTTACACAATGAATTTCAATGCCCAAGGCGGCACTGTCAGTCCGACAACCAAGGTTGTGACATTTGACGAAGCAGTCGGAGTTTTGCCGACGCCTACGAAAACCGGATATACGTTCGTTAAATGGAATACAAATACCAGCGGTACCGGAACGACTTACAATTCCGAAACCGTGTACACGATGGATTCCGGACTCACATTGTATGCGATCTGGCAAGCCAATACTTACACAATTACCTTCAACGCCCAAGGCGGCACTGTCAGTCCGACAACCAAGGTTGTGACATTTGACGAAGCAG
>DAOSWG010000002.1:0-14282 GCA_035379945.1 Bacillota bacterium | reverse complement strand
GCCCAAGGCGGCACTGTCAGTCCGACAACCAAGGTTGTGACATTTGACGAAGCAGTCGGAGTTTTGCCGACGCCTACGAAAACCGGATATACGTTCGTTAAATGGAATACAAATACCAGCGGTACCGGAACGACTTACAATTCCGAAACCGTGTACACGATGGATTCCGGACTCACATTGTATGCGATCTGGCAAGCCAATACTTATACTCTCACCCTTGACGCCCAAGGCGGCGATGTGACACCGGAATCAATCTCTGTCACATACAACCAGGCGATTGGAACAATTCCGGATCCGACAAAGACCGGTTACAGTTTCCTGGAATGGAACACGGCATCCGACGGATCGGGAACCACATATTCATCCGCAACAGTTTACCAGACAGCCGGTAACATGACGATCTATGCCAGATGGACTCCTAATTCCGGAACGGCATACACAACGGAATATTACCAGATGGACACAAACGGCACAACTTATTCACTACATGAAAGCGTGACGTTATATGGTGTGACCGATGATACGGCAAACGCTGTGATCAAGACTTACACCGGGTTCACATATGACAGTTTGAATGCCAATAACGTCACATCCGGAGCCATCATTGGCGACGGAAGTCTGGTATTGAAAGTCTATTATAGCCGCAACTTGTATACCGTGACCTTCAATGATTACGATGATTCCCTGATCGATACCGATACGGTATACTATCAAACGGACGCCACGGCGCCCGAGGATCCCACAAGAACCGGTTATACTTTCGATAATTGGGATACGACTTATACAAACGTGACTGACGATATCACTGTGACGGCAACTTACACAGCGAATAGTTACGCCCTAACTTTCAATGCGATGGGCGGAACAGTTGATCCGGCATTTGTCAGTGTGACCTATGATCAGGCCGTTGGCACCTTGCCAACCCCGACAAAAGCCGGTTACACATTTGTCGCATGGAACAGCGCTAATGACGGTACAGGCATTACTTACACATCCGCAACTGTTTATCAGGTGGCAGCTGGCATCATTGTTTATGCGATGTGGGAAGCCAATGACTACACCCTCACCTTTAATGCCGTGGGCGGCACAGTCGATCCCACAAGCATGACGGTTACTTACAACGAAGCCGTAGGAACCTTGCCAACGCCGACAAAACCCGGATATTCGTTCCTTGAATGGAATACGGCATCGGACGGCAACGGAACGACTTATGATTCGTCGACCGTATATATGCTCACAACCGGACTCACATTGTATGCGATCTGGGATGCCAATGATTACACCCTTACCTTTGATGCCGCAGGCGGTACGGTGGATCCTACCAGCAAGACGGTCACTTATAACGAACTGGTCGGCACCATTCCGACACCGACAAGAGCCGGATACGATTTTGTCGAATGGAATACAGTAGCGAACGGCAGCGGCGATACATACGACAATGCCACGACTTATCTAGTCGTCGGTGATCTTACTATTTATGCCGTATGGCAAGCCAGAACCGATACAGCCTATTCGGTAGAATACTATCTTATGAATACGGACGGCAGCACCTACACATTGGACCAGACCGATAATTTGTCTGGAACCACGGATACCACAGCGACTGCCACAATCAAGAGCTATACGGGATTCACTTACAATCCGTCGGCTCCGGGAACATTGATTTCCGGCAACATTAACGGTGACGGCAGTTTGGTTCTGAAAGTCTTCTACAGCCGCAATATGTATACCGTGACTTTCAATGATTACGATGACACATTGATCGATACCGATACGGTTTATTACATGACGGATGCCACGGCTCCAATGGATCCCACCAGAACCGGTTATACATTTGCCGGTTGGGACGGATCCTATACAAGCGTGACAGCCGACATTACCGTTACTGCGACTTATACCGCCAATACCTACACGATCACCTATGATGCCCAGGGCGGTTCGGTATCCCCAGCAACCAAGACTGTCACTTATGACCAGGCGGTCGGAGTGTTGCCTACTCCGACATATGCAGGTTACACTTTCAACGGTTGGAACACTCTGCCAAACGGATCAGGCACAACCTATACCAGCGCCACCATTTACCAAGTTGCGGATGATATAAACCTATACGCAATGTGGACAGCCAATACCAATACTTCCTATACTGTGGAATACTACTTCGAAAATGCGGAAGACGACAATTACACGCTTGACGGTTCCAAGACCCAGAACCTTACCGGAACGACCGATACCTATGTGGAAGCGACTATTCAGACATATACCGGATTCGATTATGCCTCCGCCAATGGCAGCAATATCATCGACGGCTACATCGCCGGTGACGGTACGCTCGTTTTGAGAGTCTACTACGACCGCCAAGTCTTCACGGTCCAGATGATCGATTCGTCCGGTCCGGGAACAGGAAGCTTCACCGTCAAATATGATGGTCTTTTAACCAGCCTCACCACCCCGACCAGGGAAGGCTACAACTTCTTGGGCTGGGTCGACGGCGATGGTATCTTCTACACGACATCGGATCATGCCGAGAACTCGCTTATCCTTTATGCGAGATGGCAACAACTTTCCTACACAGTCACGATTCAAAGAAACTTCTATCGGGGCGGCGTGCTTGCGAGTAGTTCGTCAGTTACCAAGACGATTGCTTACGGCACCGATTACTGTCCGGTGACGGAGATCGACGGTTATACTTTCGATAACTTCAGCTATACATTGAATTCGACTCTCTATGAATACTTTAACGAAACAGACACCGTCAATGTCACGTCTGTCTTGACGATATACGTGCATTACGATTTAGATCAATTGCAAATCTCCTTCACTCAGAGAACGGATGCCTCGGATTCGTCCCTGGTCACGACAGATTACCGCTATGTGTATTACGGAGAGGATCTGCCAAGCAACGAGGTACCGGCTTTGATTCTATCCGGCAACGCAGCATTCTCGCTTGTGATCTGGAACCGTTCGGTCTTTACGAACGTTACCGAAAACATCGATGCCTTCGCGGTATATTATGAAGCGGATACAAAGACCATCACCTTCATGGACAACGGTACGATTCGCTATCTGGTGAGTGAAGACGATGTTCCGTCCGGACCGGTTGTCACCGATACATCGGCGATCTGGAATCTGACCAGAAATGGTTACTATTTCGTTGGTTGGTTCTATGAAGAAGCAGGGATCAATCCGGTTATATATACTGAATTGGATTTCTCTACTTTAGCGAATTCGATCACGATTTATGCTGTATGGCAGGAATTGACGCCATTCGAAGTTCCCACCAACCTGCAAGTGACCTTGGGAGTCGAAGGTACTAGTTACAATCAACTCACCTGGGATTGCCAGGCGGTAAACGGTGACTATCCGACCGAATTCATTCTATTCGTGGACGGCGTCGAATACACCCTGTCTTCGGGAGATTTCACCCAGGATGTCTACACATTCACATATGTCGGAGCCGACCTTGACGCTTTGTTCACAGCCGGAACGCACCACCTGGCCGTCAAAGCCGTAGGCGATGGCGTCGAATACATGTCAAGTTCCTATTCGTCGGTTTTGGAGTATGTTGTAGAAACGCAAGAAGAAGAAATTACCGACACCCAGATCTATGATTACTTCATCATCGAAACGACCGCATCGGGAACCAAGAACTATATCTTCTACACGGATATGACTTACAATTTCTCAACCAAGTACTCGTTCCAGGTTCTTGACGGCAGCGAATGCATCAACGCCAACGTCAACGTCCTAACGACTACCGGCACGACGGGAACATTCCAGTTATTGATGACCAAAAACGATTCCGGAGTGATCACGGAAACCGTGATTCAGGGAAAAGTCGTTACCTACATCAATCAATTCCAGCTCGGCAGCAATCTTACAAGTTATCTTAACACGGTATCTTCCAGTTATTATATGGAGTCTGTGGTCGAGAGTTACAAAGTCGGCTGGCGGAATGATTTCTATTTCGATCTCAAGATTTTGGACAACACCGGAACCAGAGTCGATATGGCCAATACCGATCTCGACTTCACTTTCTATCGTTACAATGTGGCTACTTCCACCTATGTTGAACTCGATCCGGAAAACCTCAATGTGGACGACACATTAAATCTCAGCACTTACGTCACCGTCAAAGACGATTACAAGTTCCGCTTCACTGCGGAAGCAGAAGGATTGACGTTCAAAGTTGAAATGACTCCACATTACCAGGCGCTGCAGATGACAGTGCCGATCAGAAGCTTCACCTTCGAAGTGATCGATGCATACAACGCATTTACTAACGAGGAACTTCAGACGCTTTACGGAACCATTACGGTTCATAATATTGTTTTACAATCCAACATCACGGCAGAAATTGATCCGCTTTATGTGAATGAAGACGGCTCTCCGGTCAACGGAGTGGCAAAAGTCTTGTCGGGCGGTTCGATTGATTATCGCGGCAATGTTTATCAACGTTTGGGCGTTGCTTCAGCTGACAGTCTGGTGCTTAACGGCAACTACTTTACGATCGACGGTTCCGATTTGCCGTTTGTCAACGCCTCTTCGGATCCGAACGGCAACTACACGACGGTCGGAATCGGCGACGGTAGCACTTATGGTGTCGTCAGCGTCCAGATAGCGATCTTCTATTACAACGTGATTCCGGATTCGAGTTATGTCAACATCAACAACGATAACGTGGTGTCTTACGAGAATCTAACTGTCATCGGTAATACCAAGACACCTTCCGTCAACTACTCATTGTCGGCCGAGGAAATCTTATACCAGGAAGAATTGATGATTCAAAACTCCGGCGGATTATGCGGCCTTATGTCGAGAAGCGGATCGATGAACGTCAACAATGTCAATGTCGGTTACACGACGATCGCTGTCTTCCAGACATCTTACGCTTACATGACAGACGGAACGACCCCGGTCACAACCGATGTCAGTTACTTCCATGCATATGATTCATGGGCCAACAGCTTCTATCTGTACGGCACGCCGCTCACTTACATTTCATCATCTAATATCGATAAATCTGGAGGAGCAGCGATTCATGTCGAGGATACCCATCCTGCAAATACCGGTATTGGTGAGCCAGTTGTCAACGTAAGTAATGATACAATAATTAACAACTGGATTTCTGGTGATGAGGCTTGGTTTAAAGCTTATGGCTTTTCAGGTTTAGCTCTAATGCTTAAGAGCACAGCGGAATTAGCTGTTAATGCTTACAACAAGACAATTATTCAGATGCAAATCAATGCGGTTACGGGAGCAGAAACTGAAATGCTTAACTTTGTGTTGTTAAGTCGTTCTACTGGTGGAGCAGAAACAGAGGATGAATCCCATGAACAAATTACAGGTTCGGAAGTTACTTTAATTTTAAGTGATGATTACGCTACGACGACTATTAACCGCGACTACGACTTCTTTGATTACGATTTTCGTTCTCTATATGTTTCTCCAGGGTTCTTCTTGTTCCCGGTCGGACCATATTCTAGTACAACTGCATTTGCAGATATAAGCACTTCGACAGGAGCATACTATCAAGCTGCTTATGATTATACTCAAGCCCCCTACAGTTTATCACCCGAAAATGCTCAAGCACTTGCGGTTGATGCAGTTTACACTGCAGCATTCTACAACTTGACATTGGCCGAAGGAGAATTGGCTGCTTATTATAGCCAATCTGGCGCTAGTAAGTACGATTCGGTTTTATATGCTTTGCAGGTGTATAGCGATACTATGCCATCGCAACCTCGTTATTTGGAAATTGGTCAACCTGATACCGGAACTGGACTTGGCAGCATTCAAGCATTAGTGGAAATATTCCAACAAGATTAATATTCACTAATATTCAGATAAAAGGGTCCCTTTGCCAAAAGGGGCCTTTTTTTGTTTACATGCAAATGTCATCTATTTTCGATAAAATAACACCATTAAAACATAAAATGAAATTTATTTAGTATAAAAATCAAAATATTTTCAAAAACATGCAAATATATCTTGAATATTAATTGAAAACTTAATATAATTGAATTATCCTGAAAATGCATCAAGGAGACAAACATGAAAAATTTGCTGATGTCAAGAAAAAAAAGCTTCGCCAAGTATATCTTTGCCTGCTTCCTCTTTATCATTACCGATTTGGCCCAAGCGTTCATGCTGGCAATGATATTCAATGCGATCGAAGTGGCAACGATGACTTATTTTTACAAAACGATCGCTGTGTGTGTCGGATTCATCCTTTTTTCTTCCGGACTTTTTCTGACTTCAAGAATGCTGAGAATCGCCTTTATGCGCGATGTTCTTTTAGATGTGCGGGTCCAGGCTTTTGACAGGGTTTTGGACATGTCCGAGAAGCAGTACAACCGCAAATCACGCGAAGTATATCTATCCAATCTGACCAACGATATCAACACCTTCGAAAACACATTCTTCATCACGCTTCTCAATTTCATTCTTCGCTGCGGTTCGTTTATCGCCATCATCACCGTCCTTTACATAATTAACTGGCAGATCGGTTTGGTGATAACCGGCGTCGCTTTCATCATGCTGGGCATTTCCAGACTTTATGAAAAAAAGACTGTTCGTCTGCAAGAAGAAAAATCCACGGAAAACGAGCGTTTCACCGTTGCGGTTGCGAATACATTCAACGGCCTCGAAATTCTTAAACTCAACAATATCGAAAAGAAATTTCTAGAGAAAGCCAGGGCTCAGGTTTCCACTTTGGAGAAGAAAAAGGCCCATTATTCCTTTTTCACTATTTTGCAAAACCGGACTAACGATGCCGTGGGATCATTTGTTATGATCGGATTGCTTATCTTTCTGATGTCTTCGACCGGGATGACGATCGGATACGGAAGGTTGGCCCTGATTATCCAACTCGCATCGCAGGCGATATTCCCGCTCATGCAGGTATTCCCGTTTTTCAATGTTTTGAAATCCTCGGATGCGATTTACCGGAAAATCACAAAAAAAGAAGAAAGTGTCGATGAGGTATCAACCCACCCCAACGAATATATCTTCCATAACAAGATAGCCGTTGACGGATTGAGCTTCGCATATGAATCCAAACAAGTTTTCCGTCATGTTGATTTCACGATCGAAAAAGGCAAAAAATATCTGTTGCGAGGCCCAAGCGGAGCCGGGAAGACTACGCTCATCAAATTGCTTTCCATGGCTTATGACGACTATGACGGAAAAATCGAAGTCGATGGCGTCGACTACAAAACGATCAAAACGGCTTCCCTTAACAAAGAGGTATCTTATATCTATCAGGATGTCTTTCTGTTCGAAGCATCGTTGTATGACAATATAACCTTGTTTAAACCGATTCCGAAAGAAAAGGTCGAGAAAGTGATTGAACTTTCCGGTTTGTCTGAGTTCACAAAATCCTTGGAAGACGGCTTGGATACTCAGATAATGGAAAATGGAAAGAATCTTTCCGGAGGCGAACGTCAAAGGATTTCCATTGCCAGAGCTTTGGCCAAAAATGCCGATTTGCTGTTTATCGACGAAGCTACCGCATCATTGAACGAAGAACTCGGAAGGGCAATAGAAGAGACTATTCTTGATCTGAAGGCGACGGTTGTCGCCATCAGTCACCGCTATTATGAAGGAATCAGCGAAAACTACGATTACGTGCTTGAACTTATCGACGGGTACATAACCCAGTATCCGGCAAGAGAATACTTCCAGGGGGTGAATGCCGCATGAAAAAGAGATGGCGATATTTTTCCGGATTATTTTATGTAATTCCGCCCTGGATTGTCTATGCTTTCCTGAATATCAAAATGAGCCTGAAAATGCTCGATGTGATGAATGCCGCCATAGATAACGACTGGACGGCTTTCTGGAACAACACGATTTGGCTTTTCGTTTTCCTGGCTTTGGTATATCCGATGGATATCCTGTCAAGTTATGCTTCGATCACTTTCACCAAAAAAACCGTTACAAAAATGAAATCGGATTACATCGCAGCGGTTTTCGGCAAGGATATTGCCGAATTCCAAAAAGAGAACAATGCGGCTTATCTGTCCGCTGTCACCAATGATTTTGCCATTATCGAAACCGATTATATCTCGCAAATCATGGAAATCGTCGTTAATCTGATCAGATTTGCGTCGGCCATCATTATTTTTTCCATCATCAGTCCGCTTATCTTACTGGTCGGTATCGGCATTGTCTTAATCAACGGAAGCCTGACAATCTTCATCGAAAAGCCGGTGAAGAAACATAATACCGAAAGAAGCGTCCTGTATGCAGAATACAACTCGTTCGTCAAGGAAGTTCTTTCCGCTTTCAGCATTATCAAAAACAACAATTTGGAAACCAGAATCAGGAAGAATTTCTATGATAAGAGCGAAAAGGTCCAGCAAAAGCGTTATATCATCGACAAGTTGATGAGTTTTGTCTTCTCCGCCCAAAATGCGATAGGTATGTCGATCTTCATCGGAATGTCCCTGTTCGCGGTATGGATGACGATGATCGGAACCGTGACATTTGCCGGAATCATCATTATAATCAATAACTTCGGCAATCTGGTGAACCCGATGTTCTCGGTTGCCGAGGCAATTCCCAAATTCCGTTCCGTAAGGGCCATTTTCATCCGGATAGATAAAACACTGGAACAGAAAAACAATCATGAAGAAACCTTGCCTTTCAACAAATTCGAACATGAAATCACTTTTAAAAACGTGGCATTCGCATACGAGGATAATCCGGTTGTAAGCCATGTCGATCTGACATTCGAAAAAGGCAGGAAATACCTTGTGATCGGTCCGTCCGGAGGCGGGAAATCAACGCTATTGAGAATGCTCAGGAAATATTTCGATCCGCAAGAAGGCATCATCGAAATCGACGGCAATAATCTGTCGGATATTCTAAAGAAGGAATATTTCTCCAAAATTGCCAATATCGAACAGACAATTTTCCTATTTGAAGATACGATCAGAAACAACTTGACTCTTTTCAAAGATTACTCTGAGGAAGAAATCGGCGATGCCGTCAAAAAAGCCGGGCTCGACACATTCATTGACAGCAATCCCGAGGGATTAGATTACATGATCTACGACAACGGAAAGAACATATCCGGTGGCGAAAAAAGCCGGATTGCGATCGCCAGAGGACTTCTAAACAAAGCACAGATCATTTTCCTGGATGAGGCTTTCGCCAGTCTGGACTACGACAGGGCGAAGAAGATCGAGAAGACCCTGCTTGCCCTTGATGGCGTAACAGTCATCAACGTAAGCCATGTGGTGATACCGGAAAACAAACTTGCTTATGACGGTATTTGTGTTGTCAAGAATCATACCGCCTCGATGCGTCTTCAAAACCAATCCGAATGACAAACTTCATATAATAAGAAAACAGGGATCCGTTTTACGGGTCCCTGTTTGTTTCGTTATGAGATTCAATCGTATTTCACGTCAGCTATGCTACCAGAAGATTTCCATAACTTGTCGGCTTCTTCCTTCCATACGGCAAAACCTTCCGTAGTCTCGGGATATCTGTCATATAAAGCGCTGATCTTGTCGCCAGACTTCATGCCGTTAAGAAGGGACTTGATCGTTTTAAACCGAAGTTTGAAAGTCATGATGCCCCAGACGATTTTCATGATCATTACGAAAAGTTCGCCTCCGGAATACTTGATCGGTAAGTCATCTCCCATGTTCGCAAACGATTTGGCGGAGAAGATGATATCCTTTTTGAAGAAGTATTCGTTTTCCTTTTTGTTGGTCGCTATGGCTCCGACAAGTGTAGCTCTCATGCCGGCATATATTTTTCCCAGGCCGGAGTAATAGGATTTGTTGATGGGCCACATATTGGCAACAGTAAGCGGTTTGTTCGCTTTCAAGAGTTCGTCTATCACCCTTACCGCGATATCGCAGTGGATCATGCTGGCGGTGATGCCTTCGCCGTTATAAGGCTTGTTAACACATGCGGCGTCGCCCAAAACAAGGAAATTTTCGTCGACAAACGAATAAGGTGCGCGTCTGAACGGCGTCCGCCCTTTTTCGACGTACTTATTCTCATACTCTGGCAGTTGGATCGATCCGATGAATTCCTTGTAGATCTTTTCGCCTTCCGCATAACTGCGAATGGCTCCAATGCCTAAGATAGCTCCTTCCGGGTCGGCTTCGGGAGCTTCCCAGGTCTTGTAGTAAAGCCAACCCCGGCTTACTTTGACAAAGTCTTCTTTGTTCTTGTATTTGACATAATGCAGAATCACATAAAACATTTCTTCCGGTTTGATGACGAAATTTTCAACGAAAGAAGAGGCGGGAAGTTTTTCGCGCACAACCGAAGGAATTCCGGAAGCGTCGACGACAAGCGACGCAGTCAGGGTTTCCGCCTTCCCGTTTCGGTGAATTTTAACACCGGCGATTTTGTCCTTGCGCCATAAAATCCCGTTGAATTCGGTTTCGTAAGAAAGACTGACACCAGCTTCAGCGGCCCAGCGGTTCAAATGCAAAGTATAGTTGTGAAGATGCATGCCGACGGTAGTTCCATATCCTTCCTTCGGATAATTTCCAAAAGCGGAGTAAGTGATCCCGCCCGTGAATTCAAAGGCAAAGTCGTCTCCTTTTTCCGGTTTCGGCAAACCGAAGCGGTCGAAATCGCTTTTCAGCATGTGAACAATATCGTATTTACATCCGACCTTTTCTTCTGGCAATTTGTCGATCACCAGTACCCTATAGCCCTTTTCCGCCATCTTTCTTGCAAAATAGCTTCCGGTGGTCGCCATTCCGACGACGATGATATCATAATCGTTCATAATCATTTCCTTCTTTCTTTCCGGTTTTCTTTTAATGCCAGATTCGCAGTGATTTCAGCGCCTAACATAACAGCTCCGACACCACCCATGTTCTCGCTTTGCTGTCCGACAAAATAAAGATTTTTCACCGGGGTTTTGTGAGGCGGGTTCTTCACGCCCCATAATGGCACCAAGCCTCCGAAAGCTGATTTGTGAAGATGGGTCAGCCTACGAAAATCGATTGGCGTCACTATGACCTTCTCGTTGATGTGGTCTTTCAGTGAAGGTATTCTTTCCGATGCCAAACCAATCAGTTTGTCGGCGTATTCATTCTTGAGAGTTTCCCAGATTCCTGTTTTCAAGGTGTCGGGAGCGACAGTGTAGATTGTTACTGCATAATGGCCATCCGGGGCCATTTCCGGGTTGGCGATCGAAGGAACGTAAATCAGGAATCCATCTTTGCCTTCATGATAGATACCATTTCTGATACGATCGATGGCGCCTTCGATATCATACGAGCCGTAGTAGTAGCAAAGAGCGGTCTTTTGGTATTTGAGCGGGTTTGTGTCGACTCCCAAATGGACCATGAAAACGGAGTCCATCGGTTTAAATGCCGAAAGAATGTTTTTGTATTCGTTATCAAGATGATTTTCTCCTAGAAGATCCCTGAACAATTCATTCGCTCCGCCGGAGGCGATGATTATGTCGGCCTCGGCCGTTTTGTTTCCCGAAAGGTTGACTCCGGTTACTCCGTTTGGTCCTACATTGATTTTCGTCACGGTTTCGTTTGTATAGATCTTGCCATTGAATGCTTCGATGACTCTCGCAAGCTCTGTCGCGATTTTGTTGACGCTACCTTTGACATAGACATAACCGTTACGGATTTTTTTGCCGTTTTCGCAAAGCGGGATCCGTTTTTCGAAAGCTGTTTCGATATTGAACATCGGAACGCCCAAAGCCATGAATTCGCTTGGTTTGACGCAGACATCAGCGAGAATGCCGGTAAAAAGCGCCTTTATTTTCGGGCTTTTGAAGAAGGTGTCCATCAGTTCCTGGGCATTCATGTCCTTATATTTTTTTACTTTGGAAAATGTTCTGATTAATCTGACTTTTTGAGCGATTGAAGGCTTTTCTAAGGCTATACGCATTAAAGCGGTCATATTGTCATAGAAATCGTAATATGCATCGATCCCCTCGGATTCATCCGGGAACAGGGACTTAAGCCTATCTTTCCGCCAGTATGGCCCCTGGTAATCGTCGGGGTGCCACATATCGTAATCCGGTAAGACGATGCCTCTTTCCTCCTGCCATACCTGCAAGGTTATTCCGAGGCGTTTAAGCAGTTGGTACACAGATTCACCCGGCAACATGTCCCCTAAAAGCAAGGGACCTTGTTCCCAGCTGTAGCCGTTTTTGGAAATGAGGGAGGCAACGCCTCCGATAAAACCGTTTTGTTCGTAAACCGCGACATCATGGCCTGCTTTGGCCATAAAAGCGGCGGATGTAAGACCGGAAAGTCCGGCTCCGATAACGACTACCTTCAATTTGAATCACCGGCTCGTTTGGCGGCCAGCTTTTCCATCAGTTCGGCGTGGGTCTTGCTGTTGATCGGATATTTGAAAAGCAATGGCATGCAGATAAGCAAGAAGATGACCGGCATGATCGTGAACAAAAGCCGGATTCCGAACAATGCCAGGGACGATTGCTCGGTAAGATTGGCGTTGTATTGGAAGAGTTTAAGCCCCCATCCGCACATGGCGCTTCCCAAAGCGCCGGTGATCTTGGTCAGCAGTCCCCACATTCCGTAATAGATGCCTTCGCGGCGTTCGCCGGTTTCCAGTTCGTCGTACTCGATGACATCAGGCATCATCGAGTGCGGGCATACCCACTGACTGGAAAATCCGATGCCGGCGACGATGGCGACCCCGAAAATGATCGATGAAGTCGTATGCGGCAAGAAGAAGGCGACCGACAAGGCGACGCAGGCGATCATCAGACCGACGGCATATGTTTTTGCTTTACCGATATGATCTGCCAATTTTTTACAAGGAATCAAACAAAGTCCCAGGGTCACAAGCATCAGAAGCATCACCATGGATTGTCCAAATTCGTCCATTACTAATTGATATTTCAAAAAATATGGCAACATCGTCGTGACAAGGGTAAAAGCCGCGCTCATGATCGCATTGACCGTTACAAACTTGACAAACGGTTTGTTTTTTAGTGTGCTGAGCATGGCCGATATCGGCGGCATCTTGGTCGGCTCGGCGTCGACCACCGGTTTCAGATCCTTGGAAAATCCGGGGATCATGATGGTGATGGCAGCGAAAATACCGAAGATGAGACCGGTATAGCTCCAAGCTTTTAACAAGGTAATGGAATACATGTTCTGAAGCGTGACGGCGAGAATGGTGGTCACGCCGGCGCCCAGAATGTAACCGATGACGTTGAATACCATCCTGGTGGTAGCCAGGCTGGTTCTTTCATCGTAATCGGTCGTGAGTTCGGCCGTCATTGCCGAATAGGATGTGTTGACCAGAGTTCCAAAAGAATCATAGACGATGAATGTTCCCAGAATGGCGAAGAAACCGCCGAGATTGCTCATCTCGGTTGCGCTTGGCAGCGACAATAACAACCAGAAAGAAAGGGCGAGCGGGATAGCCCCGAACATTAGATAGGGCCGTCTGCGTCCCCATCTCGATTTGGTTTTGTCGACCAGATAACCGAATAGAACATCGTTGATCATGTCCCAAGTGATTTTTCCGACTAAGACAGCCGAACCGGCGACGGCCGGATCGATGCCGACAACATCGGTATAATAGAAAAGCATATAAAACTGGAGACAGGCGATGATAACGGACATGCCGAAATCGCCGATCCCGAAACGAATCTTTTTGCCGAAAGTCAATTTTTTCGGCGTGATTGTAGCCAGGTTTTCCATCGATAACTTTCTCCTTTATGTATAATATGTCCTGCTAGCCCGGATAGGGCGTTGATCCCAATGGAAAAGCAACGGCAGAAAGGTCCCGTTCCGGTATGAAAAAAAAGGATACCTGAAATCGAGAAATACCGCCAAAAAAGGCCAAAAACAATTAAAGTTGAAATTACCGCATATCAAATAATATTATCGGTCCAAACGCTTATTTTATCAAGGGCGAAAACAAAAAAAGCGACATCAATTGGCCATTTGTCACTGTTTTTGTATGAAAAAACTTCCGATTAACGGAAGTTTTGGTTATATTCTGATGCCACCGACGTATGTGCAAGCCAGTCGACAATCTTCAATCAACAGAAAATCGGCCCGGCATCCTTCCTTGATCTGGCCGATGCAATCATCGAATCCGAGCAGGTGTGCCTGATGGGTGGACATGTATGCTGAAGCTTTTTCCACCGACAATCCGGTGAATTTACAAAAATTCATCATCGCCTTAAACGGGTTCACGGTCGATCCTGCCCTGGAGTTGTCACTTGCCATTCTCGCATCGCCGTTTTTGACGATTATTTCGGCTTTGCCGAGATGGAAGTGGCCATCACTGATGCC
>DAOSWG010000001.1:16915-163155 GCA_035379945.1 Bacillota bacterium | reverse complement strand
GGACGGGCTTGCGCCCAGGCCACCGGCGTCAAGCGCGTCAGACCGGAAAATATCGTATTCACTTACCAAGGCGACGGGGACTTGGCTTCCATCGGTATCGCCGAAACCATTCACGCCGCCAACCGCGGTGAGAACATTACCGTCATTTTCATCAATAACGCCATTTACGGAATGACCGGCGGCCAAATGGCCCCGACCACTCTGATCGGACAGAAAACGACGACTTCCCAGGACGGAAGAGTTGCGGCCATTCATGGCAATCCGATCAAGATTTCCGAAATCTTCGCTCCGATCGAAGGAGTAGCCTACTTGGAAAGAGTCGCGGCATTCGATCCAAAACATGTAATCAAAGCCAAAGCGGCGATCAAAAAAGCTTTCCAGTATCAGATGGAAAACCGGGGATTCACGATGATCGAAGTGCTGGCAACCTGTCCGGTCAACTGGGGAAAGACCCCGATCGACGCCATGAACTGGGTCAAGACGGAAATGACGAAAGTCTATCCGTTAGGAGTCTTCAAGGACAAAGGTGATAACAATGAATGAGACGAAAAACATCAAAGTCGCCGGTTTCGGCGGCCAAGGAATCATGATGTTCGGCCAGATGATCGCCTACAGCGCCACTCATGACAACGTGAACAGCCTTTGGTTTCCGTCCTACGGACCGGAGACAAGAGGTGGTACCGCCAACTGTTCGGTGATCGTTTCCGACAAAGAAATCAATTCACCAATATTCAAAGATGCCGACCATTTGGTCGCATTCAATGCCCCGTCGCTGGAAAAATTCAAGGACAACGTCAAAAAAGACGGACTCGTGCTTTACAACTCTTCGATGATACCGGGAGATCCCGGTTGTAAGAAGGGCCTCGTGGTCGGCGTGCCGATCAACGATATCGCAACCGATCTCGGAAACATGAAAGTTGCGAACATGGTTATGCTTGGAGCTTACCTTGAACTTACGCACCTGTTTCCCGACGAGACGATCAAACAGATACTGATCAAATTCCTCGGTCAGAAAAAAGCTCATCTTCTCGATATAAACATGATGGCATTGGCTTCCGGCAAAAAGTATGTTGCCGACAAGGGGATCAAGTATGCTTGAAAAAGTCGAAGACCTCGCTAAACTAGCCAAAAAGACCGCTCCGATCAGAATGGGCGTGGTTTTTGCCCATGATCCGTACGTGATCGAGGCCGTGGCTAAAAGCCGTGAGGCCGGCGATATCTTTCCTGTTTTGATCGGGAATCAAGAAAAAATCAAGGAAATACTCCGGGAAGAAGCCTTGAACATGCCATGCGAGATCATTGACGAAAACGATCCCGATCAGGCTTCGAGAATCGCGATGGATCTCGTAAATGATGGCGAAATTCAAGTCATCATGAAAGGTCTGCTTGATACAAAGAACCTTCTGAAAGCCGTCGTGAACAAGGAATCGGGAATCAGGGAAAAGACACTCTTAAGCCATGTCGGCCTAGTGTCCTATCCCGGTTTTAACCGCGTGCTTTTTGTCACGGACGGAGCAATGAACATCGATCCCGGCGTTGAAGAAAAAATCATGATAATCGAAAACGCGGTGGAACTTGCCCATAGTCTGGGTTATGACAATCCGGCCGTAGGCATCGTGTCAGCGGTGGAGAAAGTCAATCCGAAAATTCAGTCGACCGTCGATGCAAGCCAGATTATCAAGCACTACGAAGAAAATCCTCCCAAAGGTTTCGTTGTGGACGGACCGTTCGCAATCGACAATCTCGTAAGCGAAGAATCGGTCAAACACAAGGGAATCGTAAGCATGGTTGCCGGTCACGCCGACATATTGCTTTTCCCGAATCTGGACGGAGGAAACATTTTTTACAAAACATCGGTTTTTCTGGCCGGCGCGCATTCGGCCGGCATCGTTCTCGGTGCCAAGGTTCCGATTGTTCTGACCAGCAGGGCCGATACGGCCATGGCCAAGTATAATTCAATTCTATTAGCGGTGGTGAATCATTATGGATTACGTGCAACTGATAATTAACACCGGCGGCGTTTCGACCAAGGTCGCCATCTTCATCAATGACAAATTGATTCAGGAACAGGTCTTGAAACACGATGTCGAGAAACTGAAAGAATTTGCGACAGCGATGGATCAGGCCGAATTCCGGAAACAACTGATCCTTGACTTCCTGGCCGAACATCATTACTCGGTGGAGCAGATCGACATCTTTGTGGGAAGAGGCGGGTTGTTACGGCCTCTGAAACAGGGCGGGACATATCTTGTGACCGAAAAAATGGTCGACGATCTCAGAAATTGTCGGTACGGAAGCCATGCGGCCAATTTGGGTGCGATCATCGCCTACGAACTGGCCAAGCCGATCAACCGTCCGGCTTACACCGTCAATCCGGTGTCGGTCGATGAATTCAACGATTTCGCCAGAGTATCGGGACTTAAAGGAATCGAAAGAAGAAGTGTGTTCCATGTTCTGAACCACAAGGCGATTGCCAAAAGACATGCCAAAACAATCGGAAAACCGTATGAAAGCATGAACCTGATTGTCTGCCATCTAGGTAGCGGCATCAGCGTCGGATTGCATGAGAAAGGCCGGGTCGTGGACGTGAACAACGCCCTGGGCGGCGACGGACCGTTTTCAACCGAAAGAACGGGAACAGTTCCCACATATCCGCTCGTGGACCTATGCTTCTCCGGAAAGTACACGATTCAGGAAGTGAAGAAACTTTTAGCCGGCGAAGGCGGGTTGGTTTCATATCTGGGAACTTCGAACGGTATCGAAATCGACAAAAGGATCAAGGAAGGCGACCAGGAAGCCGCATTCTATTTCCAGGCGATGGCCTATACGGTTGTCAAGGAAATCGGCGCCATGTATTTTGTCGCCAAAGGAAAAATCGACGCCGTGCTGATCACTGGCGGGCTCGCCAACAACGAGACCTTCGTGAACCACATCAAGGACTATGTCACGCCGATTGCCCCGGTATTCGTTTATGCCGGAGAAGACGAGATGCGGGCCTTGGCGGAAGGTGCTCTCAGGGTCTTGAACCAGGAAGAAAAATTACAGGCATATTGAAACCAGCGGCTTCCCGACAGGGAAGCCCTTTTCATATAAAAAAAATACAAAAACAGATAATTTGCTGGCACTCAATACTTGACAGTGCCAAGAAAAATGATATAATATGTCTAGCACTTGGAAAATAGGAGTGCTAATAACTGAAACAGGGAGTGAATGATATGCTTAAACCATTGCATGACAACGTAGTACTGAAAAAAGAAAAAGTAGAAAAAAAGACAGCCAGCGGAATTATCCTGACCGGTGATGTCAAAGAACAACCGAGTTTCGCCGATGTCGTAGCTGTCGGAGAAGGGAACCTGGTCGACGGCAAACTGATACCACTGACCGTCAAAACGGGAGACAAGGTTGTATACAAGAAATATTCGACCACGGAATTCAAGTACGATGACGAAGAATATCTGATCATCGCCGAAAAAGACATTCTCGCGGTCCTGGAAGAGGAGTGATTGAGATGAGCAAAGAAGTACGTTATTCAAAAGAAGCCAGAATGGGCATGTTGAAAGGCGTCGACATTTTGGCCGATGCAGTCAAAGTAACCCTTGGCCCAAAAGGAAGAAATGTCGTGCTGGACAAGGGATATGGGTCCCCGATGATCACGAATGACGGTGTAACGATCGCCAAAGAGATCGAACTGAAGGACGCTTTCGAGAACATGGGCGCCAAACTTGTTTATGAAGCCGCCAACAAGACAAACGACGTAGCCGGCGACGGAACCACTACCGCCACCGTGTTGACCCAGTCGATGATCCACAAGGGAATCGAACATGTCGAAAAGGGAACTAATCCGGTCCTGATGCGGGAAGGCATGGAAAAAGCCGCCAAAGAAGTGGCGAAGAAACTGTTGGAAAAATCGCATAAAATCGAAACCGATGAAGATATCGCCCATGTCGCTACTGTTTCATCGGGATCTTCCGAAATCGGCGACATCATTGCCAAAGCAATGGGAAAGGTTGGTCACAACGGCGTCATCAGCGTCGATGAGTCCAAAGGATTCGATACTTATTTGGAAGTAGTCGAAGGCTTGCAATACGAAAAAGGCTATATTTCCCCCTATATGGTCACAGACCGTGAAAAAATGCAAATTGTCATGGAAAATGCCAATGTGCTGGTCACCGATCAGAAGATCACGACTATCAAGGATATTCTTCCTTTGCTAGAAGAAATCGTTCAGGCCAACAAACCGTTGCTCATAATCGCAGACGACATCGAGAACGAAGTTCTTTCCACCCTCATCGTGAACAAACTGCGCGGAACTTTCAATGTGGTCGCCACCAAAGCTCCGGGCTTCGGCGACAACCAGAAGGAAATCCTTACCGATATCGCCACCCTGACCGGGGCACGTTTCGTGGCCAAAGATTTGAATCAGGAAATCAAGGATGTCAAGATAGACGATCTTGGTCTGGCCAAAAAAGTCATCATTGGCAAAGACAATACGACAATCATCGACGGCTCCGGCGAAAAGAAGAAAA
The DNA here is from genome assembly GCA_035379945.1 of Bacillota bacterium. Taxonomy (GTDB): domain Bacteria; phylum Bacillota_I; class Bacilli_A; order Izemoplasmatales; family Hujiaoplasmataceae; genus JAAYZB01. The sequence continues at coordinate 158,629 of DAOSWG010000001.1, read as the reverse complement.
TCACCGCCAGAGTCGACGAAATCAAGAAACAGATGGACCGGACAACTTCCGATTATGACAAAAAGCGTCTTGGCGAACGTTTGGCCAAACTGACTAGCGGCGTCGCCATCGTCAAAGTCGGCGCAACAACCGAGACCGAACTCAAGGAAAAGAAAATGAAGATCGAAGATGCTCTCAATGCGACCAAGGCCGCCGTCGAGGAAGGCATCGTTATCGGAGGCGGAGCAGCCCTTGTCGAGATTTATAAAGAAATCAAGGCAAATCTCAAGTCAAGTGTCAATGATACCCAAAAAGGTATCAATGTGGTTGTTGAAAGCCTGCTAGCTCCGATATACCAGATCGCCGAGAATTCCGGCTATGATCCTTTGGAAATCGTCGAATTGCAGAAAAAGGCTGAAAAGAATTACGGATTCGATGCCAAAAACGGCGTTTGGGTCGACATGTTCAAAGAAGGAATCGTCGATCCGACCAAAGTTACCAGAAGCGCGATCATGAATGCTGCTTCGATATCCGCACTCTTCATCACAACGGAAGTCGGCGTAGCGGAGATCAAGGAAGAAAAACCGGTGGCACCGGCACCAGAAATGTACTGAAAAAAGCATAAATATAGTTAGAAAGCGCGGATCTTCCGCGCTTTTTGTTTGTTGTATGTAAATATACTCTAAAACTTATAAGAATGATATATATCAAAATGGTAAACAAGAAACTTGCCAAAGTGCCGACAAGACATTATTCAGAATTTTGTTTAAACTTGATTATTTATTATATTCGGAATCCGATTTGGAAAATTTATGTATAAATAATGAAATATCCATCATAAATGGACACATATTTGTGCAACTATTAAAAGTTGCATATATACTAAAAACCAAATTGCAAAAATATATTATATAAAGATATGCATGCAAAGAAAAACCTGCAAATTAATAAGTATATAACGAAAAAAAGAAACAGGAAAACATTCCTGAAAATATTTTTGCAATAAAAGGCGTTCTGTCTTTGACAAACAAAAATATGTTCAGTATAATGAAGACATATTTGAATTTACTCACGGAGGTCCACATGAGAATAGGAATAATCGGCCCGATAGGCAGCGGCAAATCCACTTTGGCCGGAAAACTTGCAAGATATTACAACGCGGAACTGGTCGAGGAACCGGTGGAAAAAAATGAATTCCTTCCTTTGTTCTACCAAGATAAGGAAACATTCGCCCTTCTGTCGCAAAACGCATTTTACAGCGCACTATTCCTGTTGATGTGGAAATCGAAGGATATTGACAATCTCGTTTGCGATTCAACGCTTTTTTCCAACCTGGTATTTACGGAACTCCTAAGGCTGGAAGGAATCATGTCGGCGATGGAAGTAGCGCTGACTTATGCGATAGCAGACGAACATATGAAAAGGATCCCGGATGTCGATGTCCACATAGTCATCATGAGAAGGACCGAACAACTTTTCGAAAACGTAAGGAGAAGAGGCCGCGTAATCGAAAAGGACCAGCAGGAATATCTGGCTTTCCATTACGCAAATTACTATGATGTTTTGAAAAGAATATTCAAAGCTTACAAAATACCCGAAAAGAAGATCCTTTGGCTTTCGATCGAAGACATGGAAGAAAAGGAAGAATTTGCCTCGATCGTCAAAGCGGTCGAAGACAAATATACGGAATCGAAAAAATAGATCAAAAAAAGTTGTCCATCGGGACAACTTTCTTTTTTATGACTAATTGAATAAGATCCACATTGCATATTTACAAAGCCATCTGAAACAAAACCAGAAGATATTTTTGTCATTACTCGAAAATATGCTCGTTTTCGGAAAACCATTTGACAGTGTCGTCCACCGTTTTTTCGAACGTGAACGGTTCCGGAACCAGATCGCGAAGCATGAGCGAATTGTCATAATTGTAATTGTCGGTCATCGTATCGATCATGAAATCGGAGATGTCCGGAATTAGAAACGAGAATGTTCTGACAAGAAAAACCGGCACTCCAATCAAGAAAACCTTGTGGTTTTGGACTTTGCCGACTTCCTTCAGAAGTTGTTTGACGCTTCGGTTGTTGGCGGCCATGATATAACAGCCGGACTGATTGTTCTTGACACATTCTACGACGGCCTTGGCGCAGTCGCGGACATCAATGAAATTATATCCGCCCCGGAAATAGAAAGATATCCGGCGACGCATCGCTTTGCGGATCTCTTTACCGAGTGCCGACGGCTTGAAATCGTTGATACCGATGATTGCGGAAGGATATAGGATAACGGCAGGCATTTTCTCGTTTTTCATTTTCTCAAGAAGATAAGCAGTAGCTTTACCCTTGGAAACAGTATAATTAGAGCCTTCATTGTCCACATCAAGCGATTCCGGTTCGGATATGAAACCCTGTGATTTTTCCCTCGGTATGCAATCGACGGTACTTATATAGATGAGCCGGACCTTGCTTTTCTGGCAAAAATCGATGATTTGCTCGGTACCAAGATAGTTGGCTGAGTCGCATTCTTTCTTGTGGTGGTTATTAAGGTCTATGAAGCCGGCGGAATGGATCAGCGTGTCGTTTTCCGAAATGTTATTGGAAAGAAAAACCGGATCGAAAATATCTCCGAAAACGTACTTTACATCATTCAAATCAAGTAGAGCCTTCCCGTTTTTTCTCAATAGAATTGTAAATGGAATGCCTTCGTTTTGAAGATATCTGGCGATATTGTTTCCCAGACGTCCGGTGGCGCCTGTAAGATAGATCATGAATGGATTCCTTTCGAATGTTTCGGATGAATATATTATACCAAAAAACACTTGATTGTGATATAATGAATGTTACTGTTTCGGCATATGGAGGTGTACAGAATGGATTTCAAACCATTGGTAGAAAAACAGAGAGAATTTTTCCGGACGGGAGCCACCAAAAACGTGGAATTCCGCTTGGCGGCTTTGGAAAAGCTCAAAGAAGCGATCGTATCGCATGAGGGCGAAATCGAGAAAGCGCTCCGAAACGATCTCGGGAAAGCCCCTTTCGAAACTTATATAACGGAAATCGGGTTGGTATTGAGCGAGATCGACTACTTTATTGTGCATCTGAGAAAATTGGCCAGGCCCAAAAAAGTCAGAACTCCGATCGTTCTTTTCAAAGCCAAAAGCTATATTATGCCGGAACCTTTTGGGACCGTTCTTATCATGAGTCCGTGGAACTATCCTTTGCAACTGGCCTTAACACCGCTTGCCGGAGCCTTGGCGGCGGGGAATACGGCTGTTGTCAAACCGGGCTCATATGCCGTGGAAACCTGCAAAATGATCAAAACAATCATCGAAGAGTCTTTCAAACCGGAATATGTTGCGGTAGTTCTCGGCGGAAGAGAAGAAAACCAACAACTTCTGGAAACCAGGTTCGACTACATCTTTTTTACCGGCAGCACGAATATCGGTAAAATGGTGATGGAAAAAGCAAGCAGGTATCTGACTCCTGTTTCGTTGGAACTAGGCGGAAAAAGTCCATGTCTGATCGATTCAGGCGTCAATATGGATCTGGTTGCCAAGAGACTTGCGTTCGGGAAATTCATCAATGCCGGACAGACCTGCGTTGCACCGGATTATGTTTTGATCCGGAAAGAGGATGAAAATGATCTGGTCGAAGGATTGAAAAAATACATCAGATTGTTTTTCGGTTCTGATCCGCTTCTTTGTGAGGAACTCCCGAAAATAATCAATCAGAAACATTATGAAAGACTGCTTGGCCTCATCAATCCAAAGAAAATCGTTTTGGGAGGAGAGCATGCGAACGAAAAGATCGCGCCGACCGTCATGACAGGCGTTACCTGGGAAGATGACATCATGAAAGAAGAAATTTTCGGGCCAGTCCTTCCGATTATAAATTTTGATAGTCTAGACCAAGCGTACGACATGATCATCGATCACGAAAAGCCTCTCGCGTTCTATTTATTCACAAATGACCGTAAAGTCAGAAAAGAAGCCCTGGACAGGATCAGTTTCGGCGGCGCTACGATCAACGACACTCTTATGCACTTCGGTTCCACGGAACTGGGATTCGGCGGGGTCGGTGCCAGCGGCATGGGAAGATATCACGGGAAATTCAGTTTTGAGACTTTTTCCAACATGAGAAGCGTGCTCGAAAGAAGCAATCTGGTTGACTTGGAAATGCGATATCATCCGTATAGCGAAGCAAAAGGCAATATTGCCAGAAAATTATTGAAATAAAAACTCCGGAAATATCCGGAGTTCTTTTTTTGATTTTATGAATCAGAAAATGGACATTGTCAGGAAGATGACGCTCATCAGACTGGCGACCAGGCTGACGACGGTGATTTGAGTGTTTAGGGAAGGACCGGCGGTATCCTTGAAAGGATCGCCTACGGTATCGCCGACCACTGCGGCTTTATGAGCATCACTGCCTTTGCCTCCGTTGGCTCCGGCTTCGATGTATTTCTTGCCATTATCCCATAAACCGCCGCTGTTGGACATAAAGAGAGCGAGCAGTAATCCGCTCACGATGTTTCCGGCCAAGAAACCGCCGATGGCGTTGACGCCGCCGATGAAACCGACGGCCAAAGTCATTATGATAGCGAAAAGACCGGCGGGAATCAACTCTTTCAAAGCGCCTTTGGTGGCAATGGCGACACATTTGTCCGATTCAGGACTGACGCCTTCTTTACCTTCTTTAAGACCGGGTATTTCTTTAAATTGGCGATGGATTTCAGCTACCATGCGTTCGGCGTTGCGATTTACTCCGAGCATGAGCAAGGCACTGAAAACGGCTGGAACAGCCGCTCCGACAAGCAAACCGAAGAAGACTGCGGGATTCATGATATCAAATCCTGTTATGGTGGCGAGCCCGCGTTCGGTTGCGGCATCGTTAACCTCGCTGATAAAAGCCCCAAGTAATGATATGACCGTAAGGCCGGCGGCGCCGATCGCAAACCCCTTGGTGACGGCTTTGACTGTATTGCCAGCCGAATCAAGGCTATCGGTTCTACGGATGACTTCTTCGCCAAGACCGCCCATCTCTGCCAGACCTCTGGCATTGTCGACAATCGGACCGTAAGCATCGTTCGAAATGATCATTCCGACAACAGATAGCATTCCGACGGCCGACATGGCGATTCCGAACAATGGATAGTCCGGATTAAGAATATAGGCGACAAAAGCTGAAAGTCCGATGCCGACCATGGCTGGCAATACGGACATGAATCCGTAACTGACACCGGAAATGATGGTCAGGGCCGGGCCGCTCTTGCTGGCTTCGGCAACTTTTTTTACCGGACTCTTGCGATCATCCGTGAAGTAATCGGTGGCTAGGCCGACAACAGCTCCGACTGCGAGGCCGACGACGGATGCACCGAAGATTCCCCAGGCAAAACGAAAGATTAAAGTGGCCAGGGCGGTAAGAACCGTGAATATTCCCATTGTGATATATGAACTCAGATTGAGTGCCGTGGTAGGATTGCCTTTTTTCCCCATTCTTGCGAAGATGACGCCAATGATCGAGGATAGGAGTCCGAGTCCGGCATATACGAAGACGACCGAAACCATTTTAGTACTGATGGTCGTTGCGATGACCATGGCAGCCGCTATGGATGCGACATGCGAGTCGAAAAGGTCGGCCCCCATTCCGGCGACGTCTCCGACATTGTCTCCGACATTGTCGGCGATGACAGCGGGATTACGCGGATCGTCTTCCGGGATTCCCAGTTCGACCTTACCGACCAAATCGGCGCTGATATCGGCGGTTTTGGTATAAATGCCTCCGCCTGCTTTGGCGAATAATGCCAGGGAAGAAGCCCCGAAACTAAAACCGAGAAGCATTGTCGCGTCTTGATTAGCGATCAGAAAAACAATCGATATACCAAGAAGACTGGCGCCAACGACAGCCATTCCCATCACGGCGCCGCCACGAAATCCGGTCAAAAAACTTTCTTTGATTCCCTTTTGGGCGGCTTCGGCTGTTTTACGGTTGGCGATCGTCGCCACGAAAATGCCTATCTTGCCAGCGAGCGCGCTGAACATGGTTCCGAAGAGATATGCGAGCGTTATGGTCAGATTCTGCGACCAATCGGCCCAACCGGTCGATTGCCAGATCGGCTTTGGCAGAAAAACAAAAATCAGAATCGCCACGACTCCGGCAAACCGGGCCAATAATTCATATTCTTTTTTTAGAAAAGTGTTTGCTCCGCTTTTGATCAATTTACCGATGGAATCGATCTTTTGGTTGTTGCTTTCCTGCTTTTTGACCCAAACATAGAGCCAAATCGCAAGACCGAAAGCGAGCAGCGAGACAACGATGCAGAAAATAGTGGAAAACAGAATATCATTGCTGGGCATTATTATCTTCTCCAATCTTTTTATGCCTTTGTATGCTATTTTAACATTTTTACCGGGTTTCTTCAAGATGGCAGGGCATTTGGAAAACTGATTTTTGCTTATCTGGTTTTATGGTACCCGCTTGACAATCAGGTGGTGCTATGATACATTTTAGTGTATAAGAAAAGGAAACATGTTAACGGAGGATTCGATTATGAAAAAATGGGTTTGCGAAGTCTGTGGTTATGTCTATGATCCCGAATTCGGCGATCCTGAGGGAGGAGTTGCTCCGGGAACCGCTTTCGAAGACATTCCAGAAGATTGGGTATGCCCCGATTGCGGTGTATCAAAGGACAATTTCAGTCCGTTGGACTAAGAGATTATCGAGACAAACCCCGATTGTAACAAGCAACCGGGGTTTTGTTTATTTGTGACAGATTGCATCGATTTCCACCAGCGCATCTTTTGGCAATCTGGCAACTTCCAAAGCTACCCGAGCCGGACGATGGTTTGAAAAGAATTCCTGGTAAACCTCGTTCATCTGGGAAAAGTCATTCAGATTTTTGAGATAGACCGTGCACTTGACGACATCGCTTTTGAAATATCCGGCTTCGTTTGCAATCGCGATGACATTGTCAAGGGATCTTTTTGTCTGGATTTTGATGTCGTTTTTTTCCATGTTTCCCGTAACGGGATCGACCGGCAGTTGTCCGGAAACGAACAAGAAATCACCACAGTCAATTGCTTGGGAGTATGGACCGATGGCTTTAGGCGCCAGATCGGAAAAAATAGGTTTGTTCATATAGTGTTCCGCCTTCTTTCTTTATATGGATCTCTAAGTATCAATGATAGCATAAAAAAACGAATGAAACGCGTAAGAAGAGGAAAAACAGCATTCATTTCATTTTCAGTCCGCAATCATCAGGTGTTATAATAAATAAAGACTAAATGTATATAAGAGGTGTTCATATGAATATCAAAAAACATATCGTTCTCGACAACGGAATTTCGATTCCTTCTTTAGGATTCGGAACTTGGCAAATCAAAAACGGAAAAGAAGCGTATGATGCGGTTTTCACGGCTTTGGAAGCCGGATATCGCCATATCGATACGGCTGCCGCATACCAGAACGAAGAATCGGTAGGCAGAGCGATTCGTGATTTTGGCCTGAGAAGGGAAGAAATATTTCTCACGACCAAACTGCGGGCGGAGCTGAAAGGTTATGACGTCGCCATGAAGGAATTGGAAATGTCGCTTGAAAAACTGGAAACAGACTATGTCGACCTTTATCTGATCCATGCTCCGAAACCTTGGGGGACAAAGGGAGACGGATCCGAATACACAGAAGCCAATATCGATTCCTGGAAAGCGTTTATTAAACTTTATGAAGAAGGTAAGTGCCGGTCGATCGGCGTTTCCAATTTCCAGCCTTACCATATTACGCCTTTGACGGAAGCGACCGGATTCATACCGCATGTCGACCAAATATTCATCTGTCCGGGTAACATTCCTCAGGAAACCGTAGACTATGCCAAGGAAATGGGCATTCGTCTGGAAGCGTATTCTCCGTTTGCGACCGGAAGAATATTCAAATCGGAAGAATTGGCGGATATGGCGAAAAAATATGGAAGAACGCCGGGCCAAGTAGCATTGCGATGGAGTCTGCAAAAAGGATTCATTCCGCTGCCGAAATCAACTAAATCTTCAAGAATAAGAAGCAATCTTGATGTTTTCAGTTTCGAAATAAGTCCGGAAGACATGAAAGTCTTGGATAATCTGAAATTTCCGAAGGAAGGATAATGTCGTGATCAAAATCGATTTGGATACCTGGCCAAGGAAGAAACACTTCATGCTTTTCAAAGATAGCGATCAGCCCCATTTCGGAATCACTTTTGAAGCAGACGTGACGCCCCTTGTCGATTTTTCAAAAACAAGCAAAACATCATTTTTTGCCGTTATGTTGCATGCAGTGATGACTTCTCTTAACCAAATCCCGGAATTTCGTTATCGGATAAGACCGGACGGAGTTATCCTGCACGATATTGTAAGCCCGTCTTACACCGTATTGTCTGATGACGATCTTTTTTACTTCGTGACAACTGACTATTGTGACAGTCTCGCTCAATTCGTCTTCAAGGTTCAAAAAGATATCGAAGCGGCGAAAATCCGGAAAAGTCTGGATGATGTCGAAGGAAAGGATGATATCGTCTACATTTCCTCTCTGCCCTGGTTCTCATTCACATCCCTTACACATCCCAGCGATACGAAGCATCCTGATTCGTTTCCCCGTATATCATGGGATAAATATCGTATGATTGACGGCAAAGCCATGATACATATTTCCGTATCCGCCCACCACGCTTTATGTGATGGAATTCATATCTACAGATTCATCAGCAATCTGAAAACGTATGCTGAAAAAATATGAAACCTGGTAAACAGGTTTTTTTTATGAATCCATTTGAATGTATATTCGCAAATTTCGCGAAATCTTGTGATTAACTGCCGTAAAAGTGATATAATCATTGATGATGAACAAGGTGTATAACAGGGAACACAAGTGAAAATCTTGGACTGTGCCAGCAACCGTGAAGCTTTTCGGATCCAATGAACCATTGCTTAGGCGAGAAGGATGGATCGGACGGCAAGCGAAGTCGGGAGACCTACCTGTTCGTCAATACAATCTAATAAGGGGTAAGGAAATGAAAAGAAAAGCACTGGGTATCATGCTGGCCTTGATTTTGCTACCGGCGTTTTTGGCTTGCGGCAATGTTACGACTTCAGGTACCGACACTCTAACCGGAACCATCACTTTTGAACTTTACGATGCAAACGATGGACTTATCAGTCAAAAAACCATCGCTTATGAAGAAAGCGACACTCTACTCGGGTTATTACAGGAAAACTACACCGTTTACTGTAATGATGCGGATGGAAATCCCGACGACACATGTTCGTATGAATACACATTTGGCCATTATATAGTGGGAATCGGCGATTTGGATGCTTATACGGACGATACTTACTACATTTCGTTTTATATCAACGGGCAGTATTCCATGACTGGAATAGACGATACGCCGATTACCGATGGGTACTGTTACCAATTCAAGCTTGAATAGTTTACATTATCTTGGAAGGACCAGGCTAAGATATATCATATTGACAGCCATCTTACTCGCCATCTTGGTTGTACAGGAAGAATACCTGGTCCTTCTTCCGAATATTCAGTTCACCGCCGTGTTGTTGCTTGTATATGCTGCAATTTTGCCTTGGTCCTTGCTATGCACGCTGGTGGTTTCCTATGTTTTCATAGATAATCTCATCATGGGATCGTTCAGTTTGCTTTATACGATACCGATGCTGTTTGCTTGGCTTTTTTTTGTTGTTATAGGCAAACTGATCGCCAAAAAATCGTTCTTTGTCATTCTCATTTTCGCTTTTGCTTTCGGATTCATCTATGGTTGGTTTTATTTTCCAACCCAGATGATTTTGCAGGGAGTCGACATTTTATGGCCGTATTTCCTGGCAGATCTAGAATTTGAAATTGTGATGGCGGTATGCAATTATTTCACAGTTCTTTTGCTTTATCGAACGCTCGTTGCCCTGCTAGAAAAGTTATTGTCGGGATGGACGGCAAAAAGCGGTTAATAAAATATAGTCATATCTAATGGAATCGCATGATACAGGCGTTTTCCGGCAATGACACTCGGGATGGTATGCCGATTATGACTTTTACTAACGCTTTCAGATTCATATTTGTGAGCAATAGTCTGTTTATAGCTGCAGGCACTTTTTTTGTATGTTTTGCTGCTTATTTGACTATTGGGAAAAACAAGAGTATAAATGAAAACGGAACAAGAAAAATGCCTAAATTCCGCAAATATTACACTCCGCTTTTTTCTATGAAGGATTTTCGTGATCCCATGATAGCTTATTCGGACGATTTGATTCAATTTGCGAATGACGCGGCCGTCAAATTGTTCCGCTGCGGATCGGAAGAAGCGCTTGTCGGCAGAAAAGTGACCGAATTGATCGCTCCAAAATACGTATCTGTATACCGAGAACAAGTGGACAATGTGAAAAATAATATGCATAGCAAACCACGAACCGGATTCGATTTGATGAGACTAGACGGCACAATATTCTATGCGGAAGTGTTTTCGGCAATCAGTAACGATAAACCCTTGCAAATCTGCAGCTTCATTTTCGAAAGAGAAACAGCGCAGGATTCTGAACGTACCATGATGCTTGAAAAAAACCGATACGACAATATCATCGAGGCTACCAATACCGCAACATGGGAATTGGATGTGAAATCCGGCAAGATATCCGTGAATCAGAAGTGGCTCGATATGCTTGGGTACAGCCGCGAAGAAACCAGCGATTACAATATCAGAAAGTGGGAGAAATTGGTTCACCCGGATGATCTTGTTTCATCCAAGAAGAAAATCGATCTACATCTTTGCGGGAAAGAACCGTTTTACAATTCCGAGCTGAGAATGCGACATAAAGACGGACACTACGTATGGATTTCCGACAAGGGTAAAACAATCATATTCGATGCCGAAGGAAAGCCAGAAACGATGTATGGGATCAATCAGGATATCACCGCCCGTAAAGAAAAAGAAATGGAGATCGAGCATCTGAGCTATTGCGACATTCTGACGGGGATCTACAATAGGAGAAAATTCGAAGAAGTGCTTCGCGAAAAGGATACCGAGGAAAATCTGCCCATTTCCATTGTAATGGCCGATGTCGATGCCCTTAAAACCACCAATGACGCTTTCGGACATCTTCAAGGCGACAACCTTTTGAAAAAAGTCGCCAATGTCATTAAAAGCACTTTTAACTTTACCGATCTGATTTTCAGGGTAGGCGGCGACGAGTTCGTCATACTGATCACAAATTGCGATTGCGAAAAAACCAGAAAAGCGGCGGAAGAGGTCAAAGATGCTTTGATGAAGGATTCGATCGGCGGATTGCCCTGTTCAGTGTCGTTCGGAATCGCTGCCAAAAAGAACCCTCAGGAATCGATTTTCGAAGTATATAAAGATGCCGAGATGCTGATGTATAATCAGAAACTGATCAATTCGAGCGAATATCATATGAATGTTATCGAGCTGATCCGAGAGAATCTGTTCAACGAATATCCTCAGGAAGAAAGTCATGCCAGAATGGTTACGGAATTTGCCACAAAATTGGCGAAGGAATGCGGACTATCCGAAACAGAAGTGGCTGCGATCGGAACATTGGCGGAAGTTCACGATATCGGCAAGATCGCCATCGGGCATGAGCTTCTAAAGAAAAACGGAAAGTTAGAAGAAACGGAGATTATCAGAATCAGACAGCATCCGGAGATCGGATATCGGATTCTTTTCTCGGCCGTAGGATACAACCGGATCGCCCTGGATGTTTTATCGCATCACGAAAGATGGGATGGACACGGGTATCCGAAAGGTTTGAAAGAAGAAGCAATTCCATTCCGGTCGCGGATCATCGCCATATGCGAAGCATATTCGGCCATGATTCAGGACTGGCCTTACCGAAAGGCTTTAGGCAAGGAAGTTGCCAGACGGGAAATCCTGGAAGGCGCCGGAAAACAATTCGATCCCGAACTGGCGAGGATTTTCGTGGAAAAGGTAATTAACCAATGATAAACAAAAAGGCTTTCTCCCTTGGGAAGAAAACCTTTTTTATTTGTTTATTCTTTTTTGATTATTGTGCAGGTTTCAGTTCATATCCGGTATCTTTGTCATATAGCAGTAAATAATTTTTTCCCGGGACAATCAAGTCAGAAATGATCGATTTGGCGATCGCGGTTTCGACATAGCGCTGGATATAACGCTTCAATGGGCGGGCACCGTACTCCGGATCGTAAGCCTGGTCGATTACGCTTTTGTTCACTGAACTGTCGAAACCGACGTAGATATTTTCTTCCTTGAGACGCAAGGATAACTCTTGTAGCATTTTGTCGACGATTTTTACCTGAACATCGTAAGAAAGCGGGTTGAATATGACGATTTCGTCTATCCGGTTGATGAATTCCGGTTTGAAAGAATGTTTCACGAGATCCATGACCTTGTCCTTGCCGGACTGGTCGCCTCGAATCAAATATTCGCTGCCGAGATTGGATGTCATGATAATGATCGTGTTCTTGAAATCAACGGTTCTTCCTTGATTGTCGGTCAAACGGCCGTCGTCCAGAATTTGCAGAAGAATGTTGAAAACTTCAGGATTGGCTTTTTCGAACTCGTCGAACAGCACGATCGAGTACGGTTTGCGTCTGATGGCTTCGGTAAGCTGGCCGCCTTCATCGTAACCGACGTATCCCGGAGGGGCCCCGATTAGGCGGGAGACCGAGAATGATTCCATATATTCGCTCATGTCGATTCTGACAATATGGTTCTCGCTTGAAAATAATTGTTCGGCAAGCGCTTTAGCCACTTCGGTTTTCCCGACTCCGGTCGGGCCGAGGAACATGAATGATCCGATTGGCCGGTTTTCGTTTCTCACACCCGCTCTCTGTCTGATGATTGCATCGGAGATCAGCGATATCGCTTCGTCTTGTCCGATTACCCTTTGCTTCAGGGCTTCGTCGAGATGAAGAAGCTTATCTCGGTCGCCCTGAAGCAATTTGGCTACCGGGATCTTTGTCCAGTTGGCCACGATCGCGGCAATGTCTTCTTCGGTGACGACTTCGCTGATCATTTTGTTTGCATCGGTCGATTTGGCTTCCTCGATTTTTTTCTCCAGTTCGGGAATTTTGCTGTACTGGAGTTCAGCGGCTTTCGAATAATCGCTTTGATTGAGAGCGTTTTGAAGTTCGCTTTTATAGTTTTCCAGTTTGGCTTTCATTTCCTTGACTTTTTGTAATTCGTGTTTTTCCTTTTCCCATTCCTTAGTGATCTCGTCTTCCGAGCGGCGTTCTTTGGCAAGTTCGCTTTCCAGTTTGACAAGTCGGTCCTTACTTAAGGCATCGGATTCTTTTTCAAGCGCTCTTTTTTCGATTTCCAGTTGCATGATTTTTCGCTTGATTGTGTCGAGTTCTTGCGGCATTGAATCGATTTCCATCCGGATCGAGGCGCATGCTTCATCAATCAAATCGATGGCTTTGTCCGGTAAAAACCGGTCGCTGATGTAACGGTTGGAAAGAGTGGCGGCCGCAATAATTGCATTGTCGCTGATATGGACGCCGTGATGGGCTTCAAACCGGTCTTTGAGACCGCGGATAATGCTGATGGTGTCTTCGACCGTCGGTTCGTCGATCAATACTTTCTGAAAACGTCTTTCCAGAGCATTGTCCTTTTCGATGTATTTCCGGTATTCGTTGAGTGTGGTGGCTCCGATGCAATGCAATTCTCCGCGGGCAAGCATCGGTTTTAACATGTTAGAAGCATCCATCGCGCCTTCGGTGCGTCCGGCCCCCACTATCATATGGATCTCGTCGATGAAAAGAATTATCTCGCCGTTGGAATCTTTGATTTTTTTGAGTACGGCTTTCAGTCTTTCTTCGAATTCGCCACGATATTTGGCGCCAGCCAGAAGGCTGGCGAGATCCAACTCATAGATTGATTTGTTCTGTAATCCAAGCGGGACATCCTTGTCGACGATTCGTCTGGCAAGACCTTCGACAATGGCGGTCTTTCCGACGCCGGGTTCCCCGATCAGAACGGGATTGTTCTTTGTCTTGCGACTCAAAATTTTAATGATCCGGCGGATTTCGTCTTCTCTGCCGATGACGGGATCGATCTTTCCGCTTTTGACTTCTTCATTGATGATACGTCCGAATTTATCCAAAACCTTGGGATCGTCAAGGTAGCTTTCCGGTTCTTGATTATTCATGATATCACTTCCTTTTTTAAACCAACAATATTATATTACCATTTGTTAGCACTGTCAAGCATAGAGTGCTAATTATTATGCAAAAGAAAAGCGGAATCACTTCCGCCTTTTATAAATCAGCCAGGACGTTCACTGCGTGTCCAAAAGGGCTCACATTACGGTATTCTTTGATAAGGTCGCCTTCTTTGTTGATGATGAAGGTGCTCCTGACGATGCCTTTGTATTGTCGTCCGAACATTGTTTTATCTTTTAAAACTCCGAATGCTTCCGCAAGGATTCCGTCGGGATCACTCAAAAGCGTGATTCCCAGATTGTGTTTTTCGGTAAAATTACAATGCGATGCGACCGAGTCGCGAGACACGCCGACGAGTTTATACCCTTTTTTGGCGAAATCGTCTTTAAGAGAAGTAAATTGAATCGCTTCGGTTGTACAACCAGGAGTATTGTCCTTGGGATAGAAGTAGAGTACGAGCCCCGTTCCATGGAAATCGTTAAGTGAATACTCGTTGCTATCGCCGGACTTAAATTTAATATCTTTATAGTCCATATACATAGACCTCCTTTGTTTCCTCTATTTAAATATTAGCAAATAAATCTTGATAATTCAATCAAGGTGCTCGGGAAATGGCTATCGAGATTGCGAACAGACGGACAAAGTGGTATAATCTTTAAAAGACGGATAACCGTTCAATAATATATAAAAGGGATGATTGTTTTGGAAACAAGAAAAACTGATCTTTTGATAATCGGAGCCGGACCGGGAGGATATGTTTCGGCGATCTATGCGGCCAAAAAAGGATTGGATGTCACATTGATAGAGAAACGTTTTCTTGGCGGCACCTGTCTGAATGTCGGATGTATCCCGACCAAAAGCCTGGTAAAATCAGCCGATGTTTTTACCGAGGCAAAAGAGGGAGAAAAGTACGGAGTAGTTGCTAAAGAAGTCACGATCGATCTTGAAAACGCCGTGGCAAGAAAAGATTTCGTTGTCAAGAATCTTACAGACGGCATCGGCGTATTGCTTGAAAAAAACGGTGTCAAAGTGATAAACGGGACAGCAAGTTTCTTGGATGACAGCCGTGTCCTTGTGAAAAGCGAAGATACAGAGACCGTATTCTCAGCCAAAGACATCATTATCGCCACCGGATCTAAGACGAAACATCTTCCAATCAATATAGAAACTCCGGAGATATATCTTGATTCCGAAGGATTGCTTAAAAATACAAAACTACCGGAGACCTTGACGGTTATCGGCGGCGGCATTATCGGAATGGAATTCGCTTTCGCTTACGGAAGATGCGGGGTGAAAGTGGAAGTAATCGAATTTTTGCCTAGCATTTTACCGATGGTAGACCGCGATTTGTCTATGCGTCTCCTTCGTTATGCCAAGATGTCGAATATTCATATCACCACAAGCGCCAAGGTCACCGAAGTAAAAAAAAGCGAATCGGGAAAAGCCTTAGTTTGTTTTGAAACGAACGGCGAGATGCGTTCGGTCGAAGCCGATCTGGTATTGGAAGCGGTGGGAAGAGGACCGGAAACCAACATGCTAGGTTTGGAAAACACTTCTATTAAAATCGGAAAGCGCGGAGAAATAACGGTGGACGACCGGATGAAAACATCCGTCGAGAGTATTTATGCCATCGGAGACGTAAACAATAAAATGCAACTGGCCCATGTGGCTAGCCACCAGGGAATGATAGCAGTGGAAAACATCCTCGGGAAAGATGCTAAAATGGATTATACCCATGTCCCGAGCGTGATATTCACATCGCCGCAGATTGCGACTATCGGAAAATCCGAAGCTGAATTGCAGGCAGAAGGAACCGAGTATCGAGTTGTTCGGGTACCTTATTCCGCCAATGGAAAAGCCTTGATCAGCGATAGTCAGGCCGGATTTATCAAACTGCTGGCCAAAAGCGAAGGAAACGAACTCTACGGAGCCCAGATTTTCGGTAACGATGCCGAACATCTGATCGCTTCTCTGGATGTGGCGATGACCAACAACCTTTCGGTGGAAGATATCAAGAAAACTATTTTCGCGCATCCGACCATATCCGAAATCATTCATGAAGCATATCTCGGCCTTGCCAAAGAAGCCATTCATTTTTTGAACTGATTAAAACCGAGGTGATTTTTTTTGATATATCTCGATTATTCCGCTACCACTCCGCCTTGTAAAAAGGCGATCGTTTGCTTTGAAAGGGAATCGGAGCGCCGTTATGGCAATCCGAATTCTTTGCATGCTTTCGGAATGGAAGCCAGATTGGAAATAGAGTCATCGACAAAAAAAATCAAAAAGATCCTCGGGAATGAAAACTGTGAAATAATCTATACTTCCGGAGCTACCGAAGCGAACAACATGGCGATCATGGGAACGGCTATAAAAAAACAAAAACAGGGAAAGCACGTCATCACGACCTCGGAGGAACATCCATCGGTCACCGCATGTTTTTCCCGGCTTGTCAAAATGGGTTACGAAGTGGACATTATCGAAGCAAAAAAAGACGGAAGGATCGATCCAGAAGAACTGGAAAGTTTGGTAAGGCCGGATACGATCTTGGTATCGGTAGTGAACGTGAATAGCGAGATCGGTTCCGTCAACGATATCGAAAGGATCGGAAACATACTGAAAAAATACTCTCAAGTCACTTTCCACAGCGATATGACCCAGGCGATCGGGAAAATCAGACTGCCGAAATATTATCCGGACCTTTTCACTTTTTCAGGGCACAAAATTTACGGTCTCAAAGGAATCGGATGTCTGGTAAGAAACGATAAAACGGTGCTGGAGCCGATTCTCTACGGTGGCGCCAGTGTTTCCGCGTACCGGCCGGGAACTCCGCCCGAACCGCTGATTGTTTCGTTTGCGGCGGCATTAGAGGATGCTTACAGCAAATTTTTGCTTAAAGAGAAGAAGATAGCCAAACTGAACCGTATTTTAATCGAAGGACTGGAATCCCTGGATGGCGTTCTTCTTAATAGTCCAGATGACGCTATCGGCCAGATAATCAATTTCAGTTTTCCTTTGCTCAAAGCGCCAGTGCTTCAGAAAAGGTTGTCTGACCGCGGTATTTTCGTTTCCACGCAATCGGCTTGTTGTTTCGAAAAAACGTATTCGAGACTGATTAATCTTTTGTTTGGCGACATGGACAGGGCCGAATCATCGATAAGGGTCTCCATTTCACATCTCACAAGTGACAGGGATATCCGAACATTTCTGGACGTGTTGGCAATGGAGATTGAATCATGCAGATAAAAATGATCGGCGCGATGTGGTGCCCCAGTTGCCTTATTATGAGATCGAGAATCCGAAAACTAATCAAAATCCACCCGGAAATCGCATTGGTGGAATATGATTTCGATATGGACAGGGAGAAAATCCCGGAATTTTCTGATGCGAAAATCTTGCCTATCATAATATTTGAAAAAGACGGTCGTGAGACATTCCGCTTTGTTGGTGAGAAGTCCGTCAGCGAGTTGGGAAAATTCATGGAGGAAAATCCGAAATGAAAAAAATCACGCATGTCCTCGTTTTTTTCTTTCTTATCATTGCTTCATTTGTTTTCTATACTGTGAAGGTATCCGCTTCATCGCCGGTCAATCTTTATTTTTTTTATGATATCACCTGTGGACATTGTCAGGAAGAAGATGCCTATCTTTCGCTTCTTGAAAGCGAATATCCTGATATCGTCGTCAATCGTTACGAGCTTTCCGAATCCGATTACAATCTGGCTCTCTATGATAGCGTCAGGGAAACATTTGGGAAAAGCATGTCTCTGACTCCCTTGCTAGTCATCGGCGGAGTCGCTCTGACCGGTTTCTCGGAACAGACCGAGACGGACATCGTTAGTCTGATTGAAAGGTACACGACATCGACTGATTATGTGGATGTCACAGAAAAGATAATCAATGGCGAAACCGTGGACAGGGATGATATCGAATATCTCCGTTTTTCCTGGGGAGACTATGTCTATATTCCGATTTTTGGAAACGTGTCAGTCGATTCGTTTTCGCTAATCGTTGCCGCGATTGTCATCGGGCTTGTCGATGGATTCAATCCCTGTGCAATGTGGATATTGTTGTTTCTGATTACACTTCTTGTCGAATTACCGGACAAAAGAAGACGCTGGACACTCGGTATTGCTTTTCTTTTGACAAGCGGAATATTCTATTTTTTGATTATGACGACATGGCTAAAGATCGGAATCAGCATCGCCGCCATCAAATGGGTACGGATTGCGATTGCTTCGTTTGCTCTTGCGTTCGGTATCTACAATATTACAAGATTCGTCATATCCTTAAGACATAGAGAAACCGGATGCGACGTGACAAATGTGAAAATGAAGCGAAAATTTCAGGATATGGTGAGAAGTTCCGTTGCCAAAAAGAACATATTGATGGCGATCTTCGGGATAATGCTTGTGGCTATAGCGGTTAACTTTCTCGAACTGGCATGTTCGGCCGGCCTTCCCTTGCTTTTCACCCAGATCCTTGCTTATCGCAGTCTTCCTTACGCGATATATCTGATGTATATCGGCATATATGTGTTTTTCTTTTTGGTAGACGACATCGCAGTGTTTGTCATCTCGATGATTACTTTGGAAGTCAAGGGAATATCGAATCGTTTTGGGAAAGTGTCGCAACTTGTGGGCGGAGCCATCATGATCGCAATTGGTATCCTTCTTATGTTTTTTCCGACAATAATAATGTTGTCATAAACCGGCTTAGCCGGTTTTTTTTATGTATTGTACACCTTTTTAAACCGGGAATGGCATGTATCATCAATGAAAACGTTTGCAAATCACATTTATTGGCACTCAATGCTTGACAGTGCTAACGAAAGTGATATAATATAATTAGCACTTGGAAATATAGAGTGCTAACAAAAAATATCACAAGGAGGCATTTTCTATGAATAGCATAATCAAGAAAGATAACAACGTTTCGATCCTCGATGATTTCTTCGACGATTTCTTCACTGTGAGACCCCCGATGAGACCAGCAGCCCAATGCATGCGGACGGATATCAAGGAAGTGGAAAACGGTTATGAACTGGTGATTGATGTTCCGGGATTTGGTAAGGACGACATCAAGATAAGCCTGGAAAAGGGATATCTCAACATCGAAGCCAAGATTGAAGAAGACAAAGAAAACAAGGATGCCAAGGGCCATTTCATCCGCAGGGAGAGATTCCTGGGAAGCTCCGCAAGAAGTTTCTATGTCGGTGACGACATTGCTGAAAAAGACATCAGGGCAAGTTACGACAAAGGAATCCTGACAGTATTCATTCCTAAGGAAGGAACCAACGTCAAGGAGAAAAAGTACATCTCGATCGAATAAGGAAAAGGCTTCCTGAGAGAAGCCTTTTTACTTGCCATAAAGGCGCCGACGCAGGCGCTTTTTTTCATTTTATCCCTTTATGTTTTGGGATGTTTCTGATATCATTATGTTATATATACGGATACCGGGAAAGGAAGGGATGGATGATGGATAAGCGAACGCTTACGGATATCGGCTTATCTTGCAAAGACCTCGTCCTGTGCGCTTTTTCTGATCGTGAAAGGATCGTATCCGAAATCAGGGACGAATACGGGCTTTTTCCCGCCCGGATCAAAGACATAGGATATTTCGAGCCAATCTTTTCGAAAGACTGGCTTTTACCTGTAAGCAGACATTTCGGGATCAGTCCGGATTTGGCGGAAGGCCTCAAGGAAGCGATAGCGCATATCGATATCAAAAAGGAATACGTTGGATTAGCTCTGCTTGTATTAGAAATCCGGAAATTCCTCGAAGAAAACAATTTGATATCAAAACGTCTGATTCCATCGGATGACATCAAACGGATAATTGTCGTAAACAAAATAGCTTTGGACTGTTTGCCGTTCAATGTTCCTTTCGAAGTCGTTTATTTGGGCAAAGAATGCCATAACGACATCGATCTATTCGAAAGCGCCGACGATATAGAGAAATGCGAGAACTGTTATCAATGCATAACGAAAATGTTAGCATCCGGAATTGAACCGGGAACTATCAGGGTTTTGGGTGGAAGCAAAGAGGATGTATACAGATTAAAGAGAAAGCTTGAAATGGCGGAAATGCCTTTCTATGATACTCGGGGGAGAACTCTTTCCGGACATCCGATCGCCCAGGAATTCGTCATGCTTTCAAAAACGGTCGGAACATGGTCTGCATTCCAAACAATAAAAGAAAAACCGGGAAATTCCGTCATTAACTGCCTGGCCGATTTGCTAAATGATTACGGATGCGAGAATCTGGATGAAAATCCAGAACTTTTGCATTTTGAAACGGAAAAAAGGAAATACCGGGAAACAAAGATGACCGACGCGATCGTTTTCGCCAATATCGATCATATCGGTTACGATGAAAATACGTTCAATCTCATCTTAAGCGCAGACATGGACGCTTTATTGGCAATTAAAGGAAATCGTTATCTCGATGACAATGTCTTGGAAGCGATCGGGATGAAAACCGCATACAAAAAAACCGAGGAACGGTTTGCCCATTTAGAACAGATCTTTAGACGGGTTCCCAACTTGACTTTGTTCATGTCCAAGTTGACAAGCGGCATTGAAACCAGAAAACCGGAATTTGCTCTTGGAAACCGGAAAATCCGTGAATCGGCGGGACCGATCATCCCGGGAATGTCATTTTCCCGCCGACATGACATTCTGGAATACGCAAAACTCAGAGACAAAGAAACAACTTACGGAAACAAAAGCGCTCTATCGGGCGTTTATGAAAAAGAATTTGTTGGCAAAATCATTGGATACGATCCCAAATTCTCAGGTTTGCGAAAACACACGATCGAAAAGATCAAGGAAAAAACAATCGGAATATCTCCTTCGGGAATGAATGTTTTCTTCGGGTGTCCATACCGATTCCTGATTGGAAATATTCTGAGACTGGAACCGGAAAAAGAAAACATCAAGGCTTTTTTCGGTTCGCTAGCGCACGCCGTGATTGCCAACGGGACAATCGATTTAAAAGACATGGAAAAATTTCCCGATGATTTGTCAGCCAGGAAAGAAATTTTCATGGAATGTTTTCGTAAACAGATAGAAAAAACGTTATCCATGCTTGATATATTCACGGGGCAAAGCGAATTCGAGTTATCCGGAAGAGAAAAAAACGTGTCCCTTGACCCGGAAAATTTATCCGGATATGTCATCCACGGGAAAATCGACCGGGTGATGACGAAAAGCATCGAAGGAAAAGACTATTATGTGATTATCGATTTCAAATCCGGAAACAATTCGTTCAAAGAGGATGACTTCGAAAAAGGCACTGACGTGCAGTTGCCTTTTTATCTGTATCTGGAAAATGATTCTGCCAGCAGCGAGCGAAAAATTCCGTTCGGGTTTTTCTACCAGAAGATACTACCTTCTCTTTATTCAAAATCAGAAGGGAAGGATTCGTACAAAAAAAAGATGGAACTCGACGGAAGGATCATTTCCGACATGGAAATAATTGAAAGCTTTTCCGACATTTCATGGATAAGGGGAGTGAGCCTGAATGCGTCGGGAGGCATCAGAGACGGTAAGCGAACTGTCGGAACCGAATATATGGATAATCTGATGAAGACCATGGAAAAGCACATAAATGCCATGGCCGAAGCGATCGACGAAGGAAAGTTCACAATCATTCCCCAAATGAAGAAAGTCGCTTATGGTCTTTCGGCCGCGTGCCGGTATTGCCAGAACCGGCCGCTTTGCCATCTGGAAGCCGCGGGAAAAGACGAGCTTTTGGAAAGCGAGGGATCTGACGATGACGATTGACCTATACAACCTGACCGCGATGCAGAAGAAAGCCGTCATGCACGAGGGAGAAAACATTCTGGTCGCCGCCGGAGCCGGATCGGGAAAGACAAAAGTCCTGTCGCTTCGCGTTATGAGAAAACTAACAGACGGAATAGATATCGACAAGCTTGTCATTCTGACCTTCACACGCCTGGCCGCCGAGGAAATGAAGGCGAGAATCAGAAAAAGCGTGTCAGCGAGCAAAGACTTAAAACCCATAGAATCAAGAATCGAAAATGCGACGATTTCCACTTTCGACGCTTTTGCACTGTCGATTGTCAGAAAATACCATTATATGCTCAATCTTCCTTCGAAAATCGATATCGCCGACGAGGCGATGCTCGAAGCTTTGCGGGAGAAATGCCTAAACGAAACTCTGGATGAATTCTACATAATGAAGGATCCCGGATTCGTCAGGGTTGTGGAAAGACTGTTTGATCGCGGCGATGACAAGCTGAAAGAAGCGATAAATGTCGCTTCGTTTGGTCTTGAAACCCTGCCCGATTATCATAGATATTTAGATAATTATGAAAACGATCATTTTTCTTCTGAAAGTATCGGGAATATTTTGAAAGAATTCAACGATTATATCGGAAACAGAATGATTGCTTCGACGGCTGCCGGATCAAGTGTCTTTTACGATACTTCAAACCCGGTAATAAACGAATATTTCCTTAGGATGAAGAACTTTTACCATCGCATCAAAGAAGCGAACACGCTGGAAGAAAAAATCGACTTTCTAAGAAATGAATCATTTCCCAGATCTCTGACGAAATCCTCAAAGATCGAGGATGACACATTGGATGAGATCAAGAGCGCGCACAGCCGGGCCAAGACAATCTATGATGGTATTGCAAAGACTGTGAAATCCTTACAAGCATCTTCCAAAGAAACTCTGATTGAAGATATCCAGGAGACAAAGGAAACCGTACTTACCATATTGAGACTGGCAGATGCATTTCTTTTAAAAATGGAAAACGCAATGCGGGAAAAAGAAATGTACCATTATGGTGATATCATGCGTTTTGCGATCAAACTCTTTGAGGACAATCCTGAATTAAGAGATAGGCTGTCAGGTGAAATCAATGAAATAATGGTCGATGAATATCAGGATACTAACGATATTCAGGAATATCTGTTACAACTAATTTCCAGGAACAATCTGTTCATGGTAGGCGACATCAAACAATCGATTTACGGGTTCAGGAATGCCAATCCGGGAATATTTCTGGCTAAATACCATGCCTATGAAAAAGGTTCCGGCGGAATTCTGATCGATCTCAGGGAAAATTTCCGTTCTCGTCCGGAAGTGCTCGAATACATCAACGATTTCTTCATGCCGGTGATGGACGAGGAAATCGGCGGCATCGACTATTTCCACAACCAGTCAATGATCTATGCACAAAAAAATTATGAGAAGCATTCAATTTTGGCCGCAGGGGCAAAAAAGTTGGTCTACATTCCCGAATTGCGTCCGGATGACGAAGACAAGACGAAAACAGAGGCATTGGCCGTAGCTTGCGACATTTTTGGAAAATTGAAAAACAGAGAAACGACATTGGACAGGGAAACCATGACGGAAAGGTCCCTTAAATACGGCGACATAGCCGTGATTGCCGACAGAAAAACCGGATTCGACATTATCGCAAAAACATTTTCCGATATGGGAATTCCTGTCAAAGTGTACACAGAAGAATCATTCATTATGACCGAAGAAATAATGATGGTATGGCAATTCATGCAGGCCGCCTTTTGTCTTCACAACAATGATTTTTCCGATCATTCTTTGGCTAGATCGGTCGTTTCTCTGGCCAGGTCGTTCGCATACCGGATCAAAGACGATGACATCGTTTGTTTCCTCAAATGCGAGGGATTGGAAAATATTGACGGTTTTATAAAACTGAAAGATAACAAGGCGTTTGCGAAATTGGCTCACGATATCAAGAATGTGGCCAGTGTGATCAATATTATTCCTTTGCCGGAAATCGTATCCATGATTTGCAAAGTCACCGGGGCATACGAGTCGATCATCCGCCTAAAAGATCCTGAAGCGTGTGAAAAAAGACTGGACTATCTTTACATGAAAGCTTTGGAACTCCAAAACATCGGATTCGTCGGATTCTTGGATTATTTGAATTCTGTCGGATTAAAAGAAGAAGCCGACATCGCTTACGAGAACGTGGCGGCCGATACTTCCGACATGGTGAAGGTTTTATCCATGCATAAATCGAAAGGTTTGGAATATCCTGTCTGCTATTATGTCGGCCTCGACAAGAAATTCAATTTTACCGAAAACAAAAACCTGTTTGTTTTCGACCGAAAATACGGACTTTCGACAAAAACATGGTCGGACGGGTTCAAACCCAATATTGTCGGATTACTGCTATTAAGAAGGGCGAGAAAGGAATATGTCTCCGAAAGGATACGCCTTCTATATGTGGCCCTGACGCGTTCCCGGGAGCAACAAATCATTGTGTTGCCGGAAATAAACAAAGAAGAGGCGGAAGCATCCTTCATGGATAACGGATGTCTCGATAGCTACACACGAGAGAGTATAAACAAATACTCCCGATTGTTTTCCCTCCTGCCTCATATCCCTGAAAAAAAAGAGGAAGCTTTGATAAATATTCCGGAAATGGCGGAGAAACCGGTAAAAGTGTTCACCGCAAAACCGGTGATTTATCTGAATTTGACATGGGAGAAAAAAGATCTGATTGGCGAACGGTTTTCCAAGGAAACAGCGGGAATCTTATTGAAAGAAGAAGAAAAAAACGCTTTGGCATACGGAAATTTGCTTCACGAGGCGATGGAATACGTAGACTTTAATCATCCTGAAAATTCGCTTGAAAACATTCCGGATAATGCAAAAGACAGAATAATCAAATTGCTTCAAAAAGAGCCGTTTGACAAGATCCGCAAAATGAGGATTTACCGTGAATATCCCGTGTATGAAGAGATTGACGGCATCGCGAAAAACGGCGTTATCGATTTATTGGCGTTAAGCGATAAAGAAGCGATCGTCGTCGATTACAAATCCGGCGACATCGATAAAAGCGAATACACCGAACAAATCTTTGGATATGCAAACATCATTCGTAAAATGACGAACAAACCAACGAGTGCCTATCTTTGTTCGCTTTGGACGGGTGCCATAAGAAAGGTCGATTGAAAAATGGAAATGATATTACCAAGACCAAAAAGCATTGAAATTATCGAAGGAGAATATGTATTTCCGCAAACAACCGTGATCGCTTGCGACATCTTGACGGAAAGCATCGGAAAAGTCGCCAGCAAATACTTGAATATTGAAAATGCAAGTAAGGAAGCGGATCTTGAATTTGCTTATGAGCCAGGACTAAAAGACGAGGAATACATTCTCACGATCGGCAAAAAGAAAAGCCAAATCCGTTATACGAAATACTCGGGAGCCCTGAGAGGGCTTTCCACCTACATCCAGTTGCAAAGAGAAGGCAAAGTCAGATGTCAGCGAATCGACGATTGGCCGGATCTCGGAATTCGCGGTTTTCTTTTGGACATCAGCCGGGATAAAATCCCGACCATGAAGACGCTTAAAGAAGTCATTGACATGCTTTTCATATCGAAAATGAACCATTTCGAATTGTATGTCGAGGGATTCCCCGTTTACTTGAAATCATTTCCAAATCTTCCTTACGAGGATCCGCTCACGCCAAAAGAAATGGATGAACTGGAATCTTACTGTCTGGCAAGGGGAATCGATTTTGTCAGAAATATCAACACTTTCGGCCATATGACGGCATGGCTGGGCCTTGATTTTTTCCACAATATGGCGGAATGCGAGGAAGGTTATGTCAATTACGGCTATCCCTTTCCGGCTTCGACCTTGAATCCGCTTGATCCTAGAAGCATCGAACTAGTCAAAAAAATGATCGATGACGCCTGTGGAAATTCCCAATCCGCCTTTTTCAATGTCAACGGAGACGAGCCTTTTGAATTAGGTCTTGGAAAAAGCAAGGAAAAATGCGCCGAAAAAGGACGCGGGAAAGTATATTTGACATACATGGAAAAAGTCATGAACAGAGTGAGGGAAAAGGGCAAACGTCCGATAATCTGGGGCGATGTTTTCAATGAGGATCCCTCGCTATACGAACTGGTCGGAAACGATGTTGTCGTTTGCGACTGGGGATATGACAGCGAACACGATTTTGAAACGCCTTCCATAAGAATGGAAAAAGCCGGAAAGGATTTTCTGCTCGCCCCGGGGACCTCCTCTTGGAACAGTTTTTCGGGAAGATACGAGGATATGCGCGATTCAATCAGAAACGCAGCAATGGCCGCCAAATCCCACATGGGACTGGGAATTCTTCTGACTGATTGGGGCGATTATTCTCATCCGCAATCTTTGTCGTTTTCGCTCCCTTCGTTGCTCTTTGCCGCTACGGCATCATGGGGAGAAGCCGAAGATATCGAGAAAACGGAGAAATGGCTTGATCAGAACGTTTTCAACGATAAATCAAATGGCTTTGCAGATAAAATTATTGAATTATCCAAATACCACATGCTGGAGGACTTCAATATTCCGAACGGGACAATGACATTCGCCTCATGGATGTTTGTAGATCCGGATGAAAGTCATCCGCTCGAACTAAAATACGCAATTTGGCAAGACGCGCTTACAAAACAGAAGATCAGTCCGGATAATGCGGAAAAGATATTATCTCTCGCCAAGAGAATCGAAGACTCAGTCTTTTGTAACGAAGAATGTCTTGTGGCAAAGGAGATCGTCCAAACCTGCCGGTTGATCGAAATCGGCGTTTCCATGAATCAAATTGCCAACGGCATCAAAAGTGACAAAAAGCAGACTTTGGCTTTGATAGAATCGGTAATGAAAACATACGGAAATGTCTGGCTCGAAAGGAATCGTGAACCGGGGCTGAAAAAAAGTTTGCTACATTTGGAAATCATTGCGGCTTTTTTGCGAAATAATCTTTTGGTATGATATAATTATTATTTGGGAAAGGAGGCGGTTGACTTGGAAAATTCGGAACTTGAGGCAAGGGCTTTGGCGAAATATGACGCCAAACAATACTCGGAAGCCTTGTCGCTTTATCGCAAATTGTCCAAAATGGGCTCTAAGGTCGCCTGGCATCATTTGGGATTAATGTATTTTTACGGTTACGGAGAAAAACAGAATTACGAACGCGCCTACGAATGTTTTGAAAAGGCAGCCGTTGAACTGTACCCAGAAGCCATATATATGATGGGTTATTGTTATGAAGAGGGTTTGGGAGTCATGAAAAACCTTCAGAAGGCATATGATTATTATGTGACCGCCGCCCATAAGGATGTCGCGGACGCCTTGCTTGCCGAAGCAAGATTCTTTGAAGAAGGCAAAATTGTCCAGAAAAGCAAAGCGAGAGCACTGGAAATATATGTCGAACTTGCCAAAAAAGACAATCCTTTTGCCATGTATAAGATCGGACTCGCCTATTTTGATGGCGACGGAGTTCGGAAAAGCCTGGAATCGGCGTATTCCTGGTTCAACAAAGCTCTCTCGAAAGGTTCGATCGACGCCATGAACCAATTCCGGCTCATCGGTACGAAAAGCGTATCCGATATCAGAGAAACAAAAACCTTGTATACTGCCGCAAAAGAATATTACATGTCGGATAATCCGGAAAAATCCATCATATATTTCGAAATAACCGCCCGTGAAGGAATTACGGAAGGATACAGATATTTGGCCGAAGCTTATGAGAAAGGCAAAGGCGTGGAGAAATCGTCCAAGAAATCGTATGGTTATCTTCTGAAAGCCGCCGATGCCGGTGATGTCACGGCGATGATCATGTTAGGACACCGTAACGAAAACGGAGACGGGGTCCCGTCTTCCTATATCAAAGCCGGAGAATGGTACGAAAAAGCGGCGAAACTCGGATCAGAAGAGGCCAAATCTGAACTTTTCGGCCTCAGGGGGTATTGATATGACAACCAACCTGAGTCCGAAAGAGACTAACGATCTCGGAGACAAATACTTTTACGGAAAAGGTGTTCCGCAGAACATCGAACTGGCATACACATACTACAAACAGACAGCCGACGAGGGAAATCCGGTCGGTCTTTACAATGTCGGCCGTTATTTCATTGAAAAACAGGAATACAAGCAGGCGCTTTCTTATCTTCAAAAATCACTTGCTTCCGGATATTCCAAGGCGCATCTGGTGCTTGCCGATATGGCTTTGAAGGGCAAAGGAATGCTCAAAAGCAAGAAGAAAGCTTTCCGTTACACCATGGAAGGCGCCAAACTGCAGGACACCGACGCATACAACCAACTGGCTGGCTATTATCTTAAAGGCATCGGATGTGAAAAGGATATTCGCAAGGCCAGGGAATATTACCAGAAATCTGCCGATCTCAAAAACCCAGAAGGAATGTACAGGCTGGCTTTGATGATGCTCGAAACGGGAAAAGGACAGAAAAATCCTGAAGAAGCCATGAAATGGCTGGACGAAGCTGTCGAGGCTAACCATAAAGAAGCGATCGATGCAATCTATTCTTTGTATGAAAAACCACATCCCTATTTTAAAAAACGTTCACAAGCTTTCAGAAAAGAAATGATGTTCTATTATTTAGAGAAGAAAGCCCGTATCGGAGACGAAAAGGCGCTGGAAAAAGTGGCGCAGGATTATCTCGAAGGTACGATGATAACTCCGGAAAATCCGGAAAAGGCCGCCGAATACTTCCGTCTGCTTCAAGCTTATGACAATGTCATCGGTCACTACGGGTTGGGCGTATGTCTGCTCAAAGGGTTGGGAATGGGCAAAAACGTGGAATCAGGGAAAGCTGAGCTTTTGAAAGCGGCTAATCTTGGCAACGTGAAAGCAATGATCGCCCTGGGAGACGCCTGCAGACTGCAAAGCGGCTCGGATATTGACATGGAAGAAGCCAAAAGATGGTATTACGAGGCCGCCAAACAGAACGATCCGGAAGCTCTCGTGAATCTGTCATTGCTTCATTACCGGAAAGATATAACAAATTCCAGCGAGGAACTTGCCTTCAAGTACATGGAAAATGCTTTGAAAAAGGGAACTCCCAAGGCTCACTACTGGCTAGGTATCTATTACGAAAAGGGAGTCGGAACGCCCATAAACATTTCAAAAGCCATCAAGCATTATCAGAAAGCTTTGGATGCCGGAGTAAGCGCTTCGGCTTTCAAGTATGCGACATGTCTGTACGACAATGCAAAGAATAAACAGAAAAAAGATCAGAAGATGTATGCCAAAGCTTTAGATCTTTTTCGCGAATATGTCAAATACCCGCAACATCTTGAAAGCAATGTGGCTATGGCTTGTTCCCAGATAGCCATTATGTACAAAGAAGGTTTGGGAACTCAGAAATCCTTAAGAAGAAGCCGTTACTGGTTCGAACTTGCCGCATCAGGAGCTTCCGGAATCGCGATGCTGGAAATGTATTATCTATTACGGGCTACGGAAATTGTCCCGGCCATGAAGTGGCTGGAAAAAAGCGCAAACGACGCCAAGGAACCGGCTGCCCTGTATGAACTTGGAATTCTTTACTTAAACGGCGCAGAAGGAATAAGAACCGATCTGGCTCGGGCAAGACAATACCTGGAACTCTCGGCTAGATCTAATTACAAGCCGGCTCTCGACCGTTTGAAAATGTTATGAAAGAAGTGATTCAGTAATGCGTATTTTTTTGCATATTTGTTGCGCTCCGTGCAGCGTGATGGTGATCAAAAAACTCAGGGAGCAAAACCATGATGTGACCGGATATTGGTACAACCCCAATATTCATCCCTATATGGAATATAAAGTAAGAAAAGAAGCTTTGGAAGGCTATGCCACCGACATCGGCCTCGATCTGGTCGAAAACGATGTATACGGACTCAGGATGTTCGTCGAGCATGTTGCCAAGGATCTTAACAACCGCTGTATGTTTTGTTATGAAGAGAGAATCAGAAAGACGGCCATCGAAGCAAAGAAAAGAGGATTTGACGCTTTTTCGTCAACATTGTTAATAAGTCCTTATCAGAAGCATGCCCTTTTGGTAGAAATCGCTGATAGGATCGGCAAAGAAGAGGGAATCCCGTTCTACTATGAAGATTTCCGTCCTTTCTTTTACGAAGGAAGGAAGATTGCCAAGGAACTGCCCCTTTATATGCAAAAATACTGCGGATGCGTCTTCAGTGAGGAAGAGCGTTATCTCGGAGAGAAAAAGAAGAAAAATAACTGATCGTATTCGGAGGCGTACTTATGGATTGGTACTGGTATCTTGTTATCGGACTATGTTCGATAGTGACTATCCTTTTGGCGGTAGCCATTATCAGAACTTTCTTAATCAAAGTTGAGCCGGTTGCCAAACCGGATTTTTCCGAATTTACTCCCAAGATG
The DNA here is from genome assembly GCA_035379945.1 of Bacillota bacterium. Taxonomy (GTDB): domain Bacteria; phylum Bacillota_I; class Bacilli_A; order Izemoplasmatales; family Hujiaoplasmataceae; genus JAAYZB01. The sequence goes on along the minus strand of DAOSWG010000001.1, from coordinate 128,267 downwards.
CAAGAATATGCCGAAAACTTGAGCCGGATGCTCCGATATAAAACGATCGCAAGCATATCCGGAACGGAAAATGAGTTTATCGGTATGCAAGCGGAAATGGAAAAAATGTTTCCCGAACTGCACGCTTTGGCAAAAAAGAAGGTTTTTCCCAATAATTCTCTGCTTTTCTTATGGAAAGGAACGGGAAAAAAAGATCCGATCGTTCTGATGGCGCACCAGGATGTGGTGCCAGCTGACGAAAATGTCTGGAGTTATCCTCCTTTCGAGGGAACGATCGAAAATGGAAAAATCTACGGCAGGGGATCTTTCGATACAAAAGTGACCGTTTTTGCGATAATGCAGGCAATAAACGAACTAATCAAAGAAGGTTTCGTTCCTGAAGGGGATGTCTATCTGGCTTTCGCAAGCGACGAGGAAGTATCCGGACACGGTGCGAAAGACACAGCCGAATATCTGAAACAGATTGGTGTGAAGCCGGCTTTCGTTCTGGATGAAGGCGGTGCGGTTGTCAGAGACTCGCTTCCTTCCATAAAAATTCCCATGGCTTTTGTCGGAGTTGTCGAAAAAGGATATGTGAACATGATGTTTAAAGCAAAATCGGAAGGCGGACATTCTTCCACTCCGCCCCGGAACACTCCGATTGCCAGATTGGCTATGTTTGTGAACGATGTCGAAAGACATTTTCCTCTAAAAACGAAGATGATTCCCTCAGTCAGGGCGATTTTCGCTAATGCCGCTCCGGGAATGTCATTTCCTTACCGGTTCTTGTTCGGCAATTTGTGGCTTTTCAAAGGATTGATGACCGGGCTGCTTCCTAAAATCAGTCCTTTTGGTCGGGCGCTTCTGTCGACTACTATCGCTTTCACGATGTCATCCGGAAGCGATGCTTATAATGTGATTCCTTCGGAAGCCAATGTGATCGCCAACATAAGAATCCATCCGATCCAGAATGTCGATGATACCTATAGGGTATTGTCGAAGATTGCGGCAAAATACGATATCGAGACGATCATACTGGAAAGCGAGGACGCTTCCAAGATAGTCGATACCAGGAGCAAGGCATACCAGTCGATAGAAAGACAAATCAGAAAGAATTTCCCAGAAGCTCTGGTATCTCCCTATATCATCACCGGTGCGACGGACTGTCGCCACTATGCTTTGATTACCGATGACAATCTGAGATTTTCCCCCGTCATCATCAGTGACGAGGATTTGGGAAAGATGCACGGAAAAGATGAAACGCTGGAAATTGAAAGCCTGTATCGGGCGGTGAACTTCTATAAAAGCCTGATCAGAGATTATTCCGTGGACAAATAATAACATGAAGAGGAACAGGGATTTGGCCCTGTTCTTTTAATGATATAATCAGGTGGACATTAACATTCTGATTTGGTATAATGTTAACGAAAGAAAAGCAGTTCGGAGATAATACCATGTTAAAGGAAAAGACATTTGACATAAGCAATTTCCAACAGAAGGGTTCCGGTAACGATAGACGTTCGTTGTCGATCAACCGGGGGCGTTCTGCTTTTTTGCTTGCCATGGTGCCTTTGGGCCTTATATGACTTTGCAAATAGGAAAAACTGCTGATCTGAAGGTCAGCCGGATAACCGACATAGCCTATATTCTCACAAACGAAAAAGAAGAAATCTTTCTCCACAAAAAAGAAACCGGAAGCGAATTGAAGCCCGGGGACATCGTTCATGCCTATATCTATCCGGACAGTTATGGCAGAATATGCGCTTCGGCGTTTTGTCCGTTTGTGGAACTGGGAACGGCTTCATTTCTCAAGGTGAAAGGCGTCAATTACGAATATGGCGTATTTCTAGACAACAACCAGGTCAAGGATCTGTTACTTAGCAAGGACGACTTGCCATTTGACCTTGATCTTTGGCCACAGGCCGGTGATAGCGTATTCGCTGTCATGACGGAAAAAAAAGGGCAGTTATTCGCCCATATTCCGGGAAGAAAACAGATAACCGGATTTTTTAAAGAACATCGGGAACTGGATCTTGAGAAGGTTATAGATGCCTGGGTGATGTTCATCCTTCCGGAAGGCCTTGTCGCTTTCGCTAGCGAAGGGCAGGAAATATTCATCCATAAAAACAATCTCAGGGACAATTTCCGGATCGGAGAGCAAATCGCTCCGAGAATCGTGAAAAAAAACAGCGACAACGAATATGTCGCATCTCTGATCGAAAGAAAAGAATCGATGATCGATCCTGATGCCAGGACGATCCTTGCATATTTGGAAAATCACGACGGATATATGAGATACAGCGATAAAAGTCTTCCGGGAGAGATAGAATCGGCTTTCGGAATGAGCAAATCGGCATTCAAACGTGCGATCGGACATCTTTACCGCGAGGGTAGGATAGTATTGTATCCCGATCATACGGAGATGGCTTGCAAAAGCAAAAAATAAAACAATGGTGGTGAAATTATGGGAAGAGCCCATGAAGTAAGAAAAGCAGCAATGGAAAAAACAAGCATGATGAAAAGCAAATTATACTCGAAATTCGGTAAAGAAATATACATGGCCGCCAAGACCGGCGGAACCGATCCCGACGGCAACCTCGTACTGAAAAGAACAATCGAAAGAGCGAAACAGAACCAGGTTCCCGGAGATGTCATCAAAAGGAATATCGACAAGGCCAAAGGCGGAGCCGGAGAAGATTATACTCCCGCCAGATACGAGGGCTTCGGTCCCGGGGGAGCGACGGTCATCGTCGAGTGTCTGACTGACAATGTCAACCGGACATTCGGTGAAGTTAGAAGTTGCTTCACCAAGACCGGTGGTAAACTCGGAGTTTCTGGAAGCGTTACTTATCTTTACACCTATTCGTCCCTAATCAGTGTGGAAGGCATATCCGAAGAAGAAGCTTTGGAAGCGATACTGGAAGCGGGAATCGATATCGCCGATATCGCCGAAGAAGACGGAATTGTCATGATCACCGGCGCTCCCGCGGATTTAGACGCGATCAAGGACGCTTTGGATGCCAGCAAAAAAGAGCTGAATTATCTGGAAGACACGGTCACTTACATTCCCTTGGAGAGTATCACTCTTACCCCAGAAGACCTAGGTAAATTCCAACGTTTTCTTAATATGACAAATGATCTCGACGATGTTCAGGAGATCTATCACAACGTCAATATCCCCGAAGAGGAATAATACCGGACATAAGCGGTTTAACGACCGCTTTTTTCTTAGGAAAAAATCGTTTTTCGTGGCGTATTCCAGGCCATATATGATATAATTATATATGAGGTGTTCAAAATGAATCTACCGAACCGCTTGACGATTGTAAGGATGATAATGGTGCCGCTCTTGATTGTCGTTTATCTGCTTAAAGGCACACTTGGAAACATGACATACTGGATTATGGGAATACTGTTTGTCCTGGCTTCAATCACAGATTATTTCGACGGAAAAATCGCCAGAAAACGCAATATGGTCACGACATTCGGTAAGTTTATGGATCCGCTTGCCGATAAGCTTTTGGTCTTGTCCGCCCTGATCGTTCTGGCGGACAATTATCGAATTGTTCCGAATATGTGGTTGCCCTTCTGGGTACCTGTCATCGTTCTTGCCCGTGAACTGATAGTCACGTCGATAAGACTCGTAGCCGTCGGAAACGGAAAAATAATCGCCGCATCGCAACTGGGAAAATTCAAAACCGCATCGACCATGGCCGCAATCACCTGGTATCTGTTCATGATGCCATACGATCTTTTATGGGCTAACATCACCGGATGGGTTATCATGGGCATCGCCATTCTAATGACGGTGATTTCCGGAGTGGATTATTTCATCAAAAACCGCAAACTTATTTTCGAGACATTTTAAAGCAAAGCCGGATTGTCCGGCGTATTATTAATGAAGAATATCGCAATCTTGGAAACGGGAGGCTAATATGGCTGACGAAAAAAGAAAGAAGATTCTTGAAGTCGCACTTAAGGAAATCGAAAAAGAATATGGCAAGGGTGCCGTGATGATCTTGGGAGAAAGACAGGACGACATGAGCATAGAAGCGGTTTCTACTGGTTCTTTGGCGCTTGACAGCGCTTTGGGAGTCGGTGGATATCCGCGCGGAAGGATCGTCGAGATCTACGGACCAGAATCTTCGGGAAAAACGACCTTTGCACTTCATGCGATCGCAGAAGTGCAGAAAAACGGCGGCTATGCCGCCTTTATCGACGCCGAACACGCGCTTGATGCCGTTTATGCGAAAAACCTCGGAGTCGATATCGATTCTTTGATTCTTTCCCAGCCGGATACCGGCGAACAGGGATTGGAAATCGCCGAAGCACTAGTCAGAAGCGGAGCTGTCGACATAATGGTCGTCGATTCTGTCGCCGCCTTGGTCCCGGAAGCGGAAATCAGGGGCGAGATGGGCGATTCACATGTCGGATTGCAGGCAAGACTGATGAGCCAAGCCATGCGTAAACTGTCAGGCGTTTTATCTAAATCGCAATGCATTGCGATCTTTATCAACCAGATCAGGGAAAAAGTCGGCGTAATGTTTGGCAATCCGGAAACGACACCGGGAGGAAGAGCCCTTAAATTTTATGCATCGGTACGCTTGGAAATCAGAAGAGGCGAACAGATCAAGGAAGGCAACGAATTCATCGGAAACCAAGCCAAAGTCAAAGTTGTCAAGAACAAGGTCGCTGCGCCTTTCAAAACTTGCATCGTCGACATCATGTTCGGAAAGGGAATCTCCAAGACCGGCGAACTGGTCGATCTCGCCGCCGATAAAGACATCATTCAGAAAAGCGGCGCTTGGTATTCCTATAAGGATCAAAAGATCGGACAGGGAAGAGAAAACGTCAAGAAATATTTGGAAGAAAATCCGGATGTTTACGAAGAAATCCGTCAGTTAGTAAAAAAAGAACTGAATCTTAAATAGGAAAGTCCGAACAACTTTCCTTTTTTTTTGGAAACATTGGAATTCCCGGAAAAAATTTTTGACTATCATATTTTTTTATATTATAATAATATCAAGATATAGGTGCCAGACTCACAATACGAGCCCGGCTATCATATATGACAATTCTAAACTCGGAGGTAATAATCATGCCATGGCCTGAAATTATTTCCAGTTTGCTAGGCTTAATTGTCGGTGGTATCATCGGATTCCTTACTCGGGTATCGGTCGTCGAAAAGGGATTCCAAACAGCGAAAAATAAAGCGCAAAACATCATTGACGAAGCAAATTCTCAAGCGGAAAAAATCAAAAAAGAAAAACTCTTAGAAGCTAAACAAGAAATCTACAATCTGAATTCCGAGAACGATAAATTAATCAAAGAAAAGAAAGCGTTGATTTCCGAGCTGGAAAACAAAGTTAATCAGCGCGAAGAAACAATGGATCGTCGTTCGGCAAATTTGGACAAAAGAGAACTCAACTTGGATCGTAAAGAGGAAATACTTGACGAGAAAAAAGTCGCTCTTGAGGAAAAGAACAGCAAACTGGACGAAATCATCCAGGAAGAAAACAAGAAACTCCTGGATATTGCCAATCTTTCGGAACAACAAGCAAAAGAAATCATCATGGCCCGTGTCGAAAGTGACATGGCTCAGGAAATCGGACGTTATTTGAGAGAAGAGGAAGAAAAAGCAAGACTCGACGCTCAGAAAAACGCCAAGGAAATTTTATCGCAGGCAATCCAAAAATACGCACAGGATGTGACCGCGGAATCGACCGTATCCGTTGTCAATCTGCCAAACGATGAAATGAAAGGCCGGATAATCGGCCGTGAAGGAAGAAACATCAGAACGATCGAAGCCATGACCGGAGTCGATCTGATCATCGACGACACCCCGGAAGCCGTAGTTCTGTCAGGATTCGACCCGGTAAGAAGGGAAATCGCTAAACGCTCGATTGAAACATTGATTTCAGATGGACGTATCCATCCGGCCAGAATCGAAGAAATTGTCGAGAAAACCAGAGTGGAAGTAGATCAATTGATTCGCGACATGGGCGACAAGGCCGTCTTCGAAACCGGTATCGGCAAAGTTCATCCGGATCTCGTAAAACTGATAGGAAGACTGCATTTTCGCACTTCTTATGGACAAAACGCCCTGCAGCATTCGATCGAGACCGCTTATTTGGCCGGTAAAATGGCCGTTGAACTCGGCGAGAACGAAGTGATAGCCAAACGGGCCGGATTGCTTCATGACATCGGGAAAGCCGTTGATCACGAGATCGAAGGATCGCATGTCGACATCGGCGTGATGCTTGCGAACAAATATCACGAGACAAAACCGATCATCGACGCAATCGCCAGCCATCACGGAGACAAACCGGCTGAAACCGTTATCGGCGTGCTAGTAGCCGCCGCCGACGCCCTTTCCGCAGCCAGACCGGGAGCCAGGAGCGAATCGCTTGAAAACTACATCAATCGTCTCACCCAGTTGGAAGAAATATCCACTTCTGTGGAAGGTGTGGACCAGGCATATGCCATTCAGGCGGGCCGTGAGATCCGCGTAATCGTCAAACCGAACGAAATCGACGATGCCAAGACATTTGTCGTCGCCAGAGAAATAAAACAGCAAATTGAAGAGAAACTGAGCTATCCGGGAACAATCAAGATAACCGTCATCCGGGAGACAAGGGCTCAAGACATCGCAAAATGAGATTTGATAGCCTTCCCGAAAGGAAGGCTATCTTGTTAAGAAGAAGGTGGAAACATGCGCGTACTGTTTATCGGAGACGTCTATATGGAAAAAGGTCGCGAGGCATTTGATCGCTTTTTCTCGACTGCCAAGCAACTCTACCGGCCGAATTTCATTGTCGTTAACGGTGAGAACATCGCCAACGGCAACGGACTATCGGAAGAAATATACAAAGACTACATGAAAAGAGGAGTCAATGTGTTCACACTCGGAAACCATGCTTATTCCCGCAAGGATTCTGGTGAGGTTCTTAACCTAGACTATGTGGTGAGGCCAGCCAATTACGGACCAGGCGCCGCTGGGAAGGGATTTGTAACCTGCCGGGTGAACGACAAGACAATCACCGTGGTCAACCTGCTTGGCCGGGTTTTCATGAACGATCCGATCGACAGTCCTTTCATCGTAGCCGATGAAGTTATTCAAAAGTGCGATTCGGATTATATTATCATTGATTTCCATGCGGAAGCCACCAGCGAAAAGTATGCGCTCGCCAATTATCTTGATGGACGGGTAAGCGCTTTGGTGGGAACGCATACCCATGTGACAACCGCCGACGAATGCGTGTTTCCGAAAGGAATGCTCTACATTACCGATATCGGAATGACGGGAGTCAAATATTCGATAATCGGTGGCGACATCGGTCAGGGCCTACGTAAATTTATCACCGGAATTCCCGAAAGGACAAGACCGGAAAAAAACGGACCACTTCAGTTTAGCGCCGTACTTCTCGATCTCGAACAGAAACGGATCGAACGGGTGAACTATGCGGAATGATTTACCGGAAAAGAGATAGTCGAATGATCAAACCAGAATTGAAATCAGCGAGAAAACGTACAAAGGGACCGGTGGAAATCCGGCAATATAAGCCTTCTTCCGGCATCGATTGCATCGGAAAGGACAAAAAGTATTTTATCGAGACATACGGATGCCAGGCCAATGAAGCAGATTCCGAAAGAATGGCCGGTCTTTTGTCCATGGTCGGATATGAAGCCGCCGATTGTATCGAAAGGGCGGACATAGTCATTCTCAATACTTGCGCAATCAGGGAAAACGCCGAGAAGCGGGTGTATGGCGAAATCGGCCGCATCATGAAATACAAAGCAGCCAATCCGGATCTCATCGTCGCTCTTGGCGGCTGTATGCCGCAAGAAGAGACAACGGTCGAGAAGATATTGAAAACCAAGAATCGCGTCGATATCCTGTTTGGAACTCACAACATCGAAAGACTACCGGAAATGATCAAAGAACGGATAGAAAGCGGAAAAATGGTTGTTGAAGTTCTATCCGAAGAAGGAGACATAGTAGAGAAGATTCCTTCCGTCCGCAACCATCCGTTCAAAGCTTGGGTTGACATCACTTACGGATGCGACGAATTCTGCACGTATTGCATCGTTCCTTACACAAGGGGAAAAGAACGATCACGCCAGATCGAAGACATTGTCGAAGAAGTTTCCCAACTGGCAAAAAAGGGTTATCGGGAAGTCACATTGCTAGGGCAAAATGTCAATTCATACGGACTGGATTACGGCGATCCGGAAATCACATTTGCCGCATTGCTCGATAAACTAAACAAATTACCGATCGAACGGATCCGTTTCATGACAAGCCATCCCAAGGATTTCACCGACGAGCTCATAGATATTCTGGCGAAAGGCGGAAACCTGATGCCGTTCATCCATTTGCCGGTGCAATCCGGATCGAATGCCATTCTTTCCAAAATGAATCGCAAATACACGAAAGAGCAATATCTGGAACTTGTAAACAAAATCAAAACAAAGATTCCGGGCATCTCCCTGACTACAGACATCATCGTCGGATTTCCGGGTGAAACCGAGGCCGATTTCCAGGAAACGCTTGATCTCGTCAAAAAAGCCGGCTTCGAGGGAGCCTATACTTTCATTTATTCGAAACGAGCCGGAACTCCGGCAGCTTCTATGCCCGATGATGTTTTGGCGGAAACAAAACGCGACCGCTTGAAAAGACTGAACGAACTGGTCAATCGCGGCTATGCGTCCGGTACCAGGAGATTTCTCGACACGACCACGGAAGTATTGGTCGAAGGAAAGTCCAAAACGGATGCGACGAAATATTGTGGTTATAATCCCAACAACAAACTCGTAAACTTTCCGGGAAACCCCGGAATGGTAGGAAAAACAGTGTCAGTTAATATCACAAAAGCCAACACTTGGTCGCTCTATGGCGAAGTGACGGACAAAGAAGCAAACAAATAAGCGAGACCTCATTGGGGCTCTGAAAAAGAATAGCGAAAAGCGATATGGAAAAAAAACAAGGAAATCGCCAAATTTTCTGTTTTTTCCCTTGAATAAGAAAACAAAATATAGTAATATCAAAGTATATTGTAATGAAAAAGGTGAGACCATGAGTAGATTCAAAGCGAACGAGGACTATTTTGCATTTGCCAAAACATTGTCCGTAATACCCACAGAGGATTTGCTCGAATTGTTGTTGCAGCACAAGATTATGATTCCTACTTACATTCATCGTTTCGTTTTAAGAGAAACGATCTACCCAAAAGTCTTTCAAACCAAACTTTACGAGTCCTACACAGACGAGCTTCGCTACCGGCTGCGCGGGTTTAACGACTATTCGGTTTATTTGCTCGAGAAACTCATTTACGACTACAATCTTGATTTTGATGCCGCCAAGTACAAACAATTGCTCTTCGACATTCTGTTTCTCAACCGTGAGCTTTACGGATTGAAGAACGCTTTTTTCGATGATCTGGAAAAGCTGAAATACAAATACGCCGTCGATCTCGAAAAAATCAATTACGGCGATTTCATCGGCATGATGGAGCGGGTAATCTACGAACCGAACGGCTATCTCGACGGTGTGAGTCTCAAAATCCTCAAGGATGTCTTCGTGCATTCCTGCACCTTAGGCGATCTTCGCGGTCTCGGTGAAAAGTACGGTGTCAAAGTACCACGCCGCATCAACAAGTCCAGCCTGATCGAGATCCTTGCGGCCCGTTTTCGGCTAACCGAACAGGAAGCCACGCTGCTTCAGGACAAATCGGTTCTCGAATTGGAAATCTATGCGAAGGAAAAAGGCTTCCAGATTTCGATCGATCTCAAGAAAAGCGACATGGTGGAATACATCATCTATGCCCTGAATCTTTATCATCAGGAAATCGCAAAGGATGTCCATGATTACAATATTCCTCTCGAGTCAGAATTTGATTCGGTCAAGATCGACGCGATCGAGTTCCAGGCCAACGATCAGGATATTCCCGTAATCGAAGCCGAACCGGCAGAAAAAGAAATCATGCGAAGTATCGAAGTTGACGAAGAACCGGCGGAAACGATTTCGGTTGCAAAAGAAGAAACGATTCTTAAGCCGGAAGAAGAGCCGGTGAAGGAAGAGGAAACAATCGAGTTGCCTGAAGAAGAACAAAAGATGCCGGAAGAGATCAAAAAAACTGAAGAAATCGTAACGAAAAAGCCGGTAATCTCACCGGAACCGGAAATTATTCCTGAAAAGAAAGAAGAGCCGATCGTGGCCCCGGTTTTGGAGAAAACAGCTACCGAAGCTGAAAAACCACAAAGCGAGATCATCGAATTTTCCGACGAGGAAAAGGATCTGCTTGACGAAAAGATCAATCTCATCATCAAAAAATACCATCAGAAAAAGCGGAAAAAACGGTTTTGGACCATCTTCCTCATCACACTCTTCGCCGCCATCATCATTATCGGTGCCTACACTTATGTATATCACTTTACGTTGAACCCCGGCCATTGGCCGTTCGGACTTTTTGAATAACAGCGGGTTTTCAGGGAGAATCTAAATCAATGGATCATAATTCGCTTGACCGGTCAAACTATACTCCGATGATGCAACAATATCTGGAAATCAAAAAAGACTATAGCGACTTTATAGTCTTTTTTCGACTGGGAGATTTTTATGAGATGTTTTTCACCGATGCGATCGTCGCATCGAAAGAACTGGAAATCGTCCTTACCGGACGGGATGCCGGCATGGAGGACAAAGTACCGATGTGCGGGGTTCCCCATCATGCGGCCAATTTCTATATCGAAAAACTGATCGACAAGGGATTCAAGGTGGCTATTGTCGAACAAATCGAAGATCCGCAACTTGCGAAAGGACTTGTCAAAAGGGATGTCATCAAACTGATCACTCCCGGGACGATCGTCGAGGAAGGCGCAGTCGAGGAAAAATCGAACAATTTTATCGCAGCGATATCGGAAACGAAAACACAGTTCCTTTTGGCTTATTCCGATCTAACGACCGGAGAAAATCACATCATCACATTGCCAAACGACATCGACATCCTGATGAATGAAATCTTGAATCTGAATGTCAGGGAATTGGTGCTGGGCAGTGATTTCAACCAAAGCAGGATCAGAGAATATCTGAACAGTTATGCGTTAATCGTATCCATATCGGACAATCTTGAACTTCCCGCCTATTGCAAGAGTCTTGTTCAGGATATCTATGACAAGGAACTGCTACAGACATTCGCCAGACTCATGAATTATCTTTACAGCTCGCAAAGGCGCGAACTGATGCACATGCAGAAAGTGCAGGTGTTCGAGTCCTCGAAATATCTTCATATCGACAACAATTCGAGACGCAACCTCGAATTGACGGAGACATATCGCTCCCTAAGCCGCAAAGGAACGCTTTTCTGGCTACTTGACAAATGCCAGTGCGCAATGGGATCGAGGATGCTCAAAAGCAACATCATGCGTCCTTTGGTCGACAAAGAAAAAATCGAGGAACGCTATCGGCTCGTCGAAGCGATGAGCGACAATTTCATTATCAGGGAAGAAATCAGAAATCTTCTCAAGGAAGTATATGATTTGGAAAGGATTGTCGGAAGGCTTTCTTTCGGCAACGCCAACGGCAAGGACCTCGTCAACCTGGCAAGATCGCTTAAAAGCGTTCCCGGGATCAAATCGAGACTTCTGTCTCTGGAAGACGACCTCGCCAACCGCCTTTTGAAAGGAATGGAAGACTTCACACAACTAGAAGATCTGATCGGACAAGCGATCGTCGAAGATCCGCCATTTTCGGTCAAGGAAGGCGGCATCATCAAAGCTGGTTATTCTTCCGAACTGGACGAGATAAAATACCGGGCCACCCACGGGAAAGAATGGCTCCGTGACTTCGAAGAAAAGGAACGCGAACGGACCGGAATCAAAAAACTGAGAATCGGATACAATCGGGTTTTCGGTTACTATATCGAAGTGACGAAGGGACAGATCGATCAGATCAAACCGGAATTCGGTTACGACCGGAAACAGACGCTTGTCAACTGTGAAAGATATATAACCCCCGAACTTAAGGAAAAGGAATCGATGATCCTCGGTTCGATGGACAAATCAATCCAGATGGAGTATGAACTTTTCTGTTTTGTCAGGGAACAGGCGAAAGGAATGACCGATAATCTGCAAAAACTGGCGAAATCGCTTGCGGAAGTGGACATGCTGACGGCATTCGCCATAATATCGATCGAAAACGGCTATGTACGACCAGTTCTCTCTAATGAAAAAAAGATCATGATCGTCGAAGGAAGGCATCCGGTTGTCGAACGGACAGTCGCCAGAGGATCATTCGTATCCAATGATTTGAATATGGACAGCGATACTTCGATTTTGCTCATAACCGGACCGAACATGTCCGGAAAATCAACCTATATGCGTCAGCTGGCTCTGATCGTCATCATGGCCCAGATCGGCTGTTTTGTGCCTGCAAAATCAGCTTTACTGCCGGTATTCGACCGCATTTTCACGAGAATCGGCGCGAGCGACGACCTATCGACCGGAAAATCGACTTTCATGGTCGAGATGATGGAAGTGAACTATGCCCTGCAAAACGCCACTGAAAACAGTTTGATTTTGTTTGATGAGATCGGCAGGGGAACCGCCACCTACGACGGCATGGCTCTGGCACAGGCGATCATCGAATACACCCATCACAAGATCGCTTGCAAAGTCCTTTTCTCCACCCATTACCATGAACTGACTTACCTGGAGGATACCCTGAAAAGTCTTCATAACATCCATGTGATGGCAAAAGAGGACAAGGGAAACATCGTTTTCTTGCACAAAGTCGCCGACGGACCGACAGACCGCTCATATGGAATCCATGTTGGAAAACTGGCTAAACTGCCAACCCAGCTGGTACGCAGAGCCCAGACGATTCTGGAAGATCTCGAAAAGAATCACGGCTATAATGTCATCAAACCTCAGACGGTCGATCTTTTCAATTTTGAAACCGCTTCTCTGGAAGAAGAAAGAGAAAAAAGCGAATACCGTCCGATTATCGATCAAATAAAGGAAATCGAAATCAACGAACTTACCCCGTTGAAAGCCATGAATATCCTGGCATCGATAATCGAGGAAATCAAAAAGATCAACTGAAAGGGGATGACGAAATGGGACACATCATCCAACTGGACGCTAGACTCCAAAACATGATCGCCGCCGGCGAAGTCGTCGAACGAATCGTCAACGTTGTCAAGGAACTGATCGAGAATTCCTTGGACGCAGGAGCTACCAGAATCCAGATTTCGCTTAAAGACTCCGGCTTCGCCATGGTCCAGGTTTCGGACAACGGATCCGGAATGGATCCGGAGGATTCCCTGCTCGCATTTTCCCGGCATGCGACTTCCAAGATAAAAAACGAATACGATTTATTCCACATAACCTCGCTCGGTTTCCGCGGCGAGGCTTTACCTTCGATCGCATCTGTATCCCGTGTCGAGATGGAGACATCCGACAAAAAAGTGGGAACCAGAATCGTTTATGAAGACGGGAGACTGCTTGTTAATGAAGAAACAGCCACCAGGGACGGAACAACGATTACCGTCACCAGGCTTTTTTTCAATACGCCGGCCCGTTTCAAATACCTGAAGACGGAAACGGTCGAACTGAGACTGATCGTCGACTTTGTCGACAAAATGGCCTTTGCTCATCCGGATGTCGCTTTCCGGCTGGAAAACAACGGAAGAATGCTTTTGCAGACATCGGGAAACAATTCGGAAACCGATATATTTGCTGTTGTCTACGGTCTGGAAGTAGCGAAGTCGGTTAAACGTTTTTCCGGAAAAAACCGCGATTATTCCATCGAAGGTTATTTTGCCAATCCAATTCACAACCGCTCGGGAAGACAATCGGTGATCCTGATCGTGAATGGAAGACCGATCAGGGATTTTATCTTGACAAGAGAAATCGTCGAATGTTTCATCGGATATCTGCCCAAAGACAAATATCCGATAATTCTTTTGAATATCGCAGTCGATCCACAATTGATCGATGTGAACATTCATCCGACCAAAGCGGAGGTCAAGTTTTCCGAACTGGAAACACTTCGCAAACTGATTAGCGAAACCCTGAAAGAAGCCATCGGGAAAACAAAAGTCATCCAGACGGCTTCTGATAAAAGCGATACACAGATAAAAATGGGATTTGGAACATCTTATCCAAACAAAGAACCTGAAGAAGGTCTTTTTGTCAAAGAAGAGGAAGAGATTCCAAAAGAGGATAAGGCAAGTAATGAATTTCCCGATTTCGAATATGTCGGGCAATATGGGGGAACCTATCTCTTGTTCCAGAACGAAGCGGGACTATATCTAGTAGACCAGCACGCTGCGGCTGAACGGATAAGGTACGAGAAGTATCTAAACTTGATGTTGGCTCCAAATAAAGAGACCTACCAGCTTTTGTTGCCGATGGAACTATCGCTTTCGAACACCCTGACGGAAATGATCGGGAAAGATACAATCGATAAAGCGAAGGAAAACGGTCTTGTGATCAGAAAAAAAGATCTTTCGACAATCCTATTGGAAACAGTTCCTTCCTGGTATCCGAAAGGACACGAAGCCGATTTTGCGGAAACTGTCGTTTCATCTTTGATCGAGGAAGGAAAAACCGATAAAAAGACACTGGTCGACGAAACAGCAAAACTTCTTGCCTGCAAACGGTCGTTGAAAGCCAACCACCGTTTATCCAGGGAAGAAGCCGAAAGACTCGTCGGAGATCTTTCTAAATGTAATAGACCATATACATGTCCGCACGGAAGACCGATTATTGTTTTGATCGGTGAGTATGACATCGAGAAATGGTTTTACCGGGTGGCCTCGTGAAACCGATTTTGGCGATCGTCGGACCGACGGCGACCGGAAAAAGCGATCTGGCGGTCAAATTGGCGAAAAAGTATGACGGGGAAGTTATTTCTGCTGATGCGTTCCAGCTATATAAACGCATGGATATCGGGACCGCTAAGATCAAAAAAACGGAAATGCAAGGAGTAAGGCATCATTTGATTGACATATTAGAACCCAATGAATCTTTTTCCGCTTCGGATTATCAGAAAATGGTACGGGAGAAGATCGAATTGGTCAGTAAAGAAGGTAGGATGCCAATTGTTGTCGGCGGATCAGGTTTTTACATCAAGGCCGCTCTTTACGAGTATGAATTTCCTGGGGAAAAAAGAAACGATGAGTTGACTGCCGAATATTCGGATTACGATAATTCGGAACTGTATGGGATTTTAGAAAAACAGGATCCGCAACTCGCCAAAACGATCCATCCCAACAACCGGAGACGGATTCTGAGAAGCCTGGAAATCGTCGGCACCGGATCGAACGAATTTCGTAAGAAAGGTTCCATTCCCTTTTACGATAACATTCTCCTTATCGGGCTCACAATGGACAGAAAGGAACTCTACAAACAAATAGATGAACGAGTGGACAGAATGATCGAAAAAGGTTTGGTTGAAGAAGCAAAAGCCCTTTTTGACGCGGGCATAACTGGACAATCGATCAGTGCGATCGGCTACAAGGAACTCTTTATGTTTTTCCGTAATGAAATCCGTAATGAAGAAGCATTCGACTTGATTAAAAGGAATTCTAGAAGATACGCCAAAAGACAATTGACCTGGTTTAAGAACCAGATGGATGTGACTTGGTTCGATGTGACGAATGACAACAGGATCACCCTATATGATGAGATTGTCAATTATATAGAAAAAAAAGGCGAGGAAATCTGATTCCACGCCTTTGGTTTTATTATCGGGTTCAATCGTTTTTCAAAGGGAAACTCCAGACGGTAAGGCCGCCCTTTAATACGTAGACCGGTTGAAAGCCTTTGCGAATGAATTTTTTTGCGGTTTGTCTGACTTTGAACGAATCGGTGTCGGAATACAGAAACACTGGTTGATCCTTGCGAAGCCTGTTGAGGTTGGAAAAAACCGATCGGCCGGGGAAATTGCGGCTGCCGTTGATGCGTTCTTTCTTGAAAGCTTCCTCGTTGCGGATATCGATCAATTGACCCTTCCGCATGTTCTGTCTGAATTCATCTGCCTCGAGATATACGATATCGTTGTAGTTGTGACGTTTTCTGGCGGATATCAGGATGCCGACCAACAGTCCGATGGAAATAGGCCAAATCCAGTCCGTAACTGATAAAAACTGCATGATTCTCACCTCGCAAAGATACAATCATCATTATAGTAGAGTTGAAATGAGTTGTCAACCAAAGTATTTTATATTATAATATTTAAGGTATATCCGTAATATTATTACCGCGGGAGGATTTATAAATGGTAAGCACCAACGATTTCAAAACAGGACTAACGATCGAATACGAGGGAAATCTCTACCAAGTGATCGAATTTCAGCATGTGAAACCCGGCAAGGGAGGCGCATTCGTCAGGACGAAACTCAGGAACCTACGTTCCGGAACCATTCTCGACAAAACGTTCAATGCCGGGGTTAATGTCAACCAGGCGCTAATCGACAAATCACAGATGCAGTACATCTATGCCAATGGCGACACGCATGTTTTTATGAATAACGAAACTTTCGAACAGATTGAATTGCATAAATCGCAGATCGAGAACGAATTGTATTATCTCACCGAGGGAATGTCGATCAACATTATCAGTTTCGAGCACGAGATTCTAGGCCTCGAACTGCCTGACAAGGTCATTCTCGAAGTAGTTGAAACAGCGGGTGGAGCTAAAGGAAACACTGCCTCCAACGCTACCAAAGAAGCTCTTACCAACACCGGGCTACGGCTTCTGGTTCCCTTATTCATCGAGCCGGGTGAAAAAATCGTGGTATCGACTTCCACTGGAAAATACGATACCAGAGCAAAATAGTTTTTTAATCAACAGGGAGTGATGATTTCTTGGAACCAAGTCACATGTGGCTTGTAACATTGGAAGCCACTTTCCGACCGGGTCTGCTGGCTATAATGCTGGCAATGCTCTTTTTCTCCGCTTTCTTCTCGATGGCGGAAATGGCATACTCGGCGGTCGGTAAAGTAAGAATAAAAACATTGGTCGAAGATAATGCCAGAGGCTCGAAAAAAGCGCTCTGGATAGTTGAAAACTTCGACAAGACGCTCACTACGCTTCTTGTCGGGAACAATCTATCCAATGTTGCCCTGACTTCGGTCAGTGCACTTTTCTTTGCCAAACTCTTCTTGGATTTGACAAATGCCGATACGGTTGTCACCATAATCAATACTGTGGCGATCACCATTATCGTCCTGATATTCGGAGAAATTCTTCCGAAGAGCGTCGCTAAGACGCATCCGGAAAAAATTTGCCTGCTTTTCAGCGGGCTTGTCTATTTTTTGATCAAGATCATGACACCGCTCACATATCCTTTCAGGCTTCTGAACCATCGCGTGATCCAGCAGATCGAAACCGAAAATAAACTGACGGTGACCGAATCGGAACTCGAGACCATCATCGACACGATGGAAGAAGAAGGCTCGATCGATGAAGATGAAGCCGACATGCTTCAGAATGTTCTCGATCTGTCCGAAATAACGGTTGAAGAGATCATGACGCCGCGAGTGGACATGATCGCTCTGGATGTTTCGACCCCGGTGTCGGAAATCCGCGATACTTTCTTCAAAAGCAAATTCTCCCGGGTACCTGTCTATGACGGCAATTCCGACAACATTATCGGCATTCTTTCCGAGAGGGATTTTTATACCAAGCTGATCAAGGGCCATAGCATCAATATCAAAAAACTGTTGAGGAAACCGATCTTCGTACCATCGACGACCAAGGTCGACGCCCTTATAGAACTCATGCAGGCCGAGAACTCTCATTTGACGATTGTCGTTGATGAATACGGCGGCGTCGACGGTCTCGTGACCATGGAAGACGCCTTGGAAGAACTTGTCGGGGAGATTTACGACGAACACGACGATGTCAAGGAAGCAATCGTAAAGAAAGCTCCCAACGAATATGTCGTCAACGCCGACTATGATCTCAAAGACCTTTTCGAAGATTTGGAACTAGGCGAACCG
Organism: Bacillota bacterium; assembly: GCA_035379945.1. Classification (GTDB taxonomy): domain Bacteria; phylum Bacillota_I; class Bacilli_A; order Izemoplasmatales; family Hujiaoplasmataceae; genus JAAYZB01. Next base: position 110,279 of record DAOSWG010000001.1, on the reverse strand, counting down.
CCCGTCTCCGACGCGACTTCGATCGGGGGATGGTTGTTTGAAAAATTCCAGGACATTCCCGAGGTCGGGGAGAGAATCGAATATGAACTTTCGGTCAACCAGGTTTACGACGATTTGTCCGAACTGGTTTCCGAAGATCACGAACTCCTGACTTTCGAGATTCTTGCGATTTCGAAAAGAAGGATCAAATCCGTCTTGTTGACGATCGAACTTCTGCCAAAGGAAACCGAAGCGGAAGAAAGCTGATATCTTTGATGAGGATAGGCGACTATCCTCATTTTTTGGGAAAAGAAAGGAGGTATGCCGGATATGGAACGTTTACAAAAAGTGTTGCAGGCCGCCGGAGTGGCTTCCAGAAGGAAAGCCGAGGAAATGATTGCGGAAGGAAAAGTTTCGGTTAACGGCGTCATAACGACCCAAATGGGAGTTATGGTCGCAGATAACGACCGGATTTTTGTTGGCGGAAAGGAACTGAAACGGGAAAAGAAAGTATATTACGCCCTGAATAAGCCGACCGGCTACATTTCAACTACCTCCGACGAACACGGAAGGCCGGCAGTCATTGATCTCGTACAGGGAAAAGAAAGGGTTTTTCCGGTGGGACGCCTTGATTACGATGCTTCTGGGATCATCCTTCTGACGAACGACGGTGACTTCATGAACCAACTTATTCATCCGCGATACAAAGTCGAAAAAGAATATCATCTGAAAGTGAAAGGATTGGTTCGCAAGGAAACTTCGGCGAAATTAGCTAGAGGCGTCGATTTGGGCGATTTCGTTAGCCAACCTGCGAAAGTATTTGATGTAAAATACGATGACGCCAAAGAAAACACATATCTGAAAATAATCGTGACGGAAGGCAAATACCATCAAGTGAAAAGAATGCTTGAAGCCGTCGGACATCCAGTAATGAAACTACATCGATATCGGATGGGATGTGTTACGACGGAAGGCATCCCCCTGGGAGGCTATCGTCTTTTAAAATTGCACGAGATAAGAAAACTTTGGAATCTCTCGAACAACGGAAAATGAAAACATTTTTGCGGTTAATTGGGGCTGGAAATATCAATTATATGTGGTATAATGTATTAAGTTGAGGAGCGATTGTATGATATATCATGCTTTGGCAATCGACGGACCGGCGGGTGCCGGAAAGTCGACGGTGGCGAAACTCCTGGCAAAACGTCTGGGCTACACCTATGTGGACACGGGCGCGATGTACCGGGCGACAACGCTGAAAGCACTTGACATGGGAATAGACATCGAAGATGCCGATAAATTCGGTTTCCTCGACGATACCTTGATGGAATTCAAGGGAGACGAACTCTATGTCGACGGCAAGAACGTCACGAGGGAAATCAGGTCAAACCGGGTTTCAAACAACGTTTCGGTCGTTTCAAGTCACATCCCCGTTCGCAACAGACTGGTGAAAATCCAACAGGACATCGCCACCAGGGACAATGTTGTGATGGACGGACGCGACATCGGCACCGTGGTTCTTCCCAATGCCGATCTCAAGATCTATATGACGGCGACAGTCGCCGAAAGGGCGAGAAGAAGGCATGAGGAGAATTTGGCCAACAACATGCCATCGGACTACGAAACCCTGAAAAAAGAGATCGAATGGCGCGATGCCTATGATTCCACAAGGAGCTACAATCCTTTGCGGCAGGCCGAAGACGCCGTGTATCTCGACACATCGGAAAAAGACATCAATCAGGTTGCCAACCTGATTTATGATATGTTCAACGAAGCCATAAACAGACAAGAGGAGCAAAAATAATGGAAAACAATCTCGAAAACGAAGGCAAAATATTCATACCCAAGGTTGGAAACATCCTTACCGGCACAGTGGTGAAAGTGACGGATGACGAAGTTCTGGTCGACGTCGGTTTCATGTGCGAAGGGACAATATACAAAGAATATCTTTCGAAAGAGAAGATCAAAAGTGCCAAGGATCTTTTCAAAGTGGGAGACGAGATAACCGCAAAAGTAACCAAAATCAGCGTGGGAGACGAATCGAGTGTTCTCCTTTTATCGCGTCTCGATCTGGAAAAACAAGCGGCTATGGACAAATACCGTCAGGATTTGGAAATAGGTAAAAATGTCGTCGCCAAAGTCAAGAAAGCGGTCAAAGGCGGGTTGTTGCTGGATTATAATACCATCGAACTGTTCCTGCCGGATTCGTTATTGTCGCTTGAGAATACCAACGAAGAAGCGAAAAAAGCGCTTGTCAAAAGCGAAATAGAGGTTCGCGTTATCGACATCAGAAACGATCGCAATCGGGAAAAATTCATCGTCAACCGCAAACAGGTTCTCTATGATAACCTGAAAAAAAGAGAACGCGACGAAATCGGCGATTTCGAAGTCGGACAAATTGTCAAGGGAAAAGTAACCAGGATTATGGAATACGGCGCCTTTGTCAAAATCGGCGAATACGCCGAAGGCTTGGTCCACATCAGCGAGATTTCGCATTCCCGCACAAAGAAAGTCGAAGATGTTTTAAAAGAAGGCGACGAAGTCGAAGCCAAGATCATCAAGATCTCCGGAAAACGCGTTTCCCTTTCTATCAAAGCCACACAAAAGACGCCATGGGATACTTTTATGGAAAACCATAAGTTAGGCGACAAGGTCACGGGAAAGGTCATCAAGAAGATGCAATACGGAATGCTTCTTGAGATCGACAAAGATACAAAAGGCCTTTTGAACCGGATAGATTATTCCTGGGATCCCAATGACAACCTGGCTGGGCGTCTCGAGGTCGGAGACTCAATCGAAGTCGAAATCACCGGAATCAACGAGGAAAAGCAACAGTTCACATTGTCAAGAAAACACTTGGAATACAATCCGTGGGCTGATCTTAAACTGAAAGTCGGAGAACAGGTTTCGGCCACAGTCAAGACAATTCTGGAAAGAGGCGCCGTCCTCGAAGTATCCGGAGTGGAGGCATTTCTTCCGATTCGTGAAATATCTTCCGACCACATCAACCGCGTAGAAGACGTTCTCAAAGTCGGCGACATACTGACTGTCGAAGTGACTTCCTTCTATCCGAGGGAATGGAAAATGTCCGTTTCGCTTCGCAAATTAAACGAAAAGAACCAAAGAAGCGAATATGAATCGCATCTCAAAGAAAACGTCTCAGCCAACCAGTCGTTGGCGGAATTGTTTGAAAAATACAAAAAGTAAGCCAAAAAAGGAGTGATGGCCATGGCGCACACAGTCGCCATCGTCGGACGCCCTAATGTCGGAAAGTCGACGATCTTCAACCGGATCGTCGGCCAACGCATGGCGATTACCGATGATGCATCCGGGGCCACCCGGGACCGGATTTACGCCAAAGCCAGCTGGTTCGGACACACATTTAGCGTGATCGACACGGGGGGCATCGAGAAAAGCGATGCACCTTTTTTGTCTTTGATAAAATCACAGGCGGAAGTGGCCATCATGGAAGCCGATGTCATAATTTTCGTTGTTGACGGAAAAACCGGTCCAGTTGATGACGACGTGACGGTGATGAAAATCCTTTTCAAGTCCGCTAAACCCATAATAGTGGCCGTCAACAAAGCGGACAACGAAGCGGTCAGAAGCAGTTATTACGATTTTTATTCTTTGGGAGCCACCGATATCATACCGGTGTCCGGAATCCATGGAACCGGCTTTGGCGATCTGATGGAAAAAGTCATCGAGTATTTTCCCGAAAAAACCGAAGAAGATTATCCGGAAGAATATTGCAAGATAGCCGTTATCGGCAGACCGAATGTCGGAAAATCTCAGCTTACGAACGCTATTCTCGGTTATGACCGGGTCATTGTGTCTGATCAGATGGGAACCACCACCGATTCAATCGACACGACTTTCGAAAGAGACGAAAAGAAATATGTGATTATCGATACGGCCGGTTTGCGAAAACGCGGCAAGATATATGAAGGAATCGAGAAATACTCAGCCTTGAGAGCGATGGAAGCGATCGAAAGGGCGGATGTTTGCCTGATAACGATCGATGCTTCTGAAGGCATTCTCGAACAGGATACCCATATCGCTGGATATGCTCTGGAAAACGGGAAAGCCATGGTGATCGTCGTAAACAAGACCGATCTCATGGAGGACAAACAACGATTCATGGCCGAATGGAGACAAAAAATCGCTGTCGCGTTTTCTTTCATGACTTTCGTTCCGACTATTTTCCTATCTGCAAAAACCAAGTCTGGAATCAGTGAGATATTCCCGAAAATCGATACTGTGTATTCAAATTATTCCCGTCGGGTACAGACATCAGTATTGAATGAGGTGTTGTCAGAAGCGATCATTTCCAATCCTCCGAAGGAATACAATCACCGGATCGTGAAGGTCTATTACGCCACTCAGGCCAAGACGAAATGTCCGGCCTTCATCCTTTTCGTAAACAGTACCGATTGTATGCATTTCAGTTACAGAAGATACTTGGAAAACCGGCTCCGCGAACGTTTCGATTTCTCCGGTACACCGATAAAATTGGTTTTGAGAAATCGTGATTGACACGGATTTAGCCCGAAAAAGGGGATATTTTCGGTAAACTGCTTGCAATTTAAAAATAAACCCATTATAATGAAATCAACAAAAATTAGGAGGAATAGAATTATGAACAAATCCGAATTGGTTGCACGAATTGCCGAATTATCCGACCTAACAAAGAAAGATGCAGAAAATGCCTTGAACTCTACAGTGGTTGCCATTCAGGAAGCTTTGGTCAAAGGAGAAAAAGTCATACTCACAGGTTTTGGAACATTTGAAGTTAAAGTCCGCAAAGCCCGTTCCGGTCATGACCCCAGAACCGGCGAACTCATCAACATTCCGCCATTGAAAGCACCGACATTCAAAGCCGGAAAAGTCCTGAAGGATTCCGTAAGATAATCAAATTCAAAAAGAAAGCGTCTCCGAGCGAGACGCTTTTTTTACGTTTATAGTGGATTGTTTTCAGGCAAACAGCGTTACGCCGTAGGCCGCAAAGGCATAGATCAGAAAAGAGATGAAATTGTTGATGAAATGAATGCCGATCGTCACATGGACATTTCGTTTGGAAAGGTAATAGAAAATACCGAGGACGGCTCCCATGGGAACATAAACGATTGCCTGGATGAAATCCCCGTAGGAAGCGACATGCAACAACCCGAATACCAAGCTGCTGGCAATGATCGCCACAACCGGGCCCAAACGACGGTAAAAGAAACCGTAAAGGGCTTTCCGGAAAGTCAGTTCCTCCACTATCGGAGTAAGCACGCAAAGGATCATGAAAAGCAAAAATAACCGGAAAGGATCGGGAGCGAACATCGAGTTTATCGTCATTTCGTTTTCCGAAGTTGTATAGACATTGAAAAAATTAGATAGGATTATCTGCGAAACATACATCATAGTGATGAGAGCGAATATGCCTCCCACTACCAATCCGGAAGAATTCCAGAAATTGGAGAAGAAGCGTTTAAAGTCAGAGACGAAGGCGACTTTGTCGATATAAAGGAACAAAATTGCGGAAAGCGTCAGTTGTAAAAGGAAAATGATGATGTAGAAATATGAACTTTCATCAAAACCGTAAGAATAAGCAAAATATGAAGGTTCGAATTCGCTGGAAATAGTTTCTTCGTAAGTGAAGACACCGCCAGCGGAGACCTTTTCCTGGTTTATGTATTGGGATGCGATCAGATTGTTATCGGTACCATATATGTTATAGATGATAAAAATGCAAGGAAGTTCGAAATCGTTGCCGTTGGCGATGGATCCCGTCAACGTTATGTTGTAAGGATAGATCTCATCTCCCGATTCGGCATAAGTCATGGCCGGAGCCGACGCTATAGAAAGATTGGAATTGATTGTGGCGGCATCCGGATATTTGAAATAGAAAAATGAATATGAGACGATCGACATCAAAATCGCTATGATGAAATAGGAAATGAATATTATCCGGTTGATCTTTTGCTCGGATATGTTTTTTTGCATTTCTTCGTTCGGATCTAAGGAATGAAACGGTTTTTGGCTGGTTTCACGGATTTGTTCCGGCTTTTTGAATAGGTCATCGTATTCGTTCATCGGCTTACTCCTTTGTCAAAAATTAATTATATTCATTATACCGTATTTTCACGATTAAAAAAAGAAAAACATGAGTTATCGCAAGGAAATGTGGTAATTCTCACACAATTGACAAAAAGCCTTTTTTGTGTATAATATACTTATGGCTTCAAAGGAAAGGAAGTCTTACAATGAACAAAAGGACATTTGCGGTGATCGGGGTAGGACGTTTTGGAATGGCTCTGATCGAAGAATTGGCAAGTTTAAAAGCCGATGTTCTGGTAATCGACAAAAACTACGACAAGATCGAAAAAGTCGCCAAGATAGTCACAAACGCCATTTGCCTGGATTCGACCGATATTGAGGCGCTTAAGGAAATCGGAATCGCGAATTACGATACGGTAATCGTCGCAACGGGAGTCAACGTGGACAATTCGATTCTGACGACTCTGATACTGAAGGATCTAGGAATAAGCGACATATACGTGAAAGTTCAAAGCGAATATCACGCCAAAGTCGTCGAAAAACTCGGCGTGGACGAAGACCATTTGATCTGGCCGGAACAGGCCATGGGAAAACGTCTGGCCAAGATTCTCGTCTCCGGCAATTTCCTTGATTTTATGGAACTTGACGACGACTACAGTTTCGTTTCGTTCGAGGCCACCAAAAAGGTCATTGGAAAACATCTTCTCGAATTGGAAATCAGATCACGCTTCGGAGTAAATATCGTGGCGGTGAGAAGGAATGAGAAAATCGTCATTCCCAGTTCGACAACGCCTTTCGAAGAAGGCGACGAAATCCTGATGGTAGGCCAAAACGACAATATCCAGAAATTTTCCGGATGGCTGAACAAGTGAAACGGGGCGGGAAACTATTTCCCGCTTTTTTTCATATTTGCGAAGCGTCTGAGTAGTCGTATGTGATATACTTTTTACAGGTGAAAAAATGAAATCGATCATGATCGCAACCAAAAACAAAGGCAAAGAAAAAGAGTATCGGGAGCTGTTAGCGCCGCTCGGTTATGAAGTAAGGACTCTTTTCGATTTTCCGGATATACCGGATATCGAAGAGACCGGCCAAACTTTTTTGGAAAACGCTATGATCAAGGCGAAACAGGTGGCCAAGATTTGTCAAATCCCGGTTTTGGCCGATGACTCGGGCTTGGAAGTCGAAGCCCTGAATAACCGGCCGGGAGTCTATTCACGCCGTTATGCCGGTACCGGAAATGATCTTGACAACAATCAAAAGCTGTTAAAGGAAATGGAAGGAAAAACAAACCGGAAAGCCCGGTTTGTCTGTCAGATTGTTTATATGGAACCGGATAAACCAATTCGTAGTTACGAAGGTGTGGCGGAAGGAACGCTGGCATACGAACTTCATCCCGGGAACGGATTCGGATACGATCCCTTGTTTTATGTTTTTGAAGCTGGCAAATATATGTCACAGCTTGCGACTGAAGAAAAGAACAAGATCAGCCATCGCGGTAAGGCTTTAGCCAAACTGGTGAAGGATCTGGCGGATAATGACTAAGATTTTGGTGTTTAGCGACAACCATCGCGACAGAAGTGTGCTAAAGGAAGTGTTGAACCGGGAAACGGGATGCGACTTCCTGTTTTCGCTCGGAGATTCGGAAATGCCCGAACACGAACTGTCTTATGCGGGAATTGTCGGAGTCAAAGGTAATTATCCTTTTGAACCGGACTTCCCTTACGATCTGATCCTGGAGTTTTCCGGTGTAAGATTCATGTTCACTCACGGCCACAGATATTATGTAAAGACAGGAACCGGTATCCTATTGGAAAAAGCAATATCGGAAAAGATCGATGTCGTATTTTACGGACATACCCATGAAGCATCCATCGAATACAGAAACAAAGTGCTTCTGGTCAATCCCGGAGCTTTGTCGTTTTCTAAAGGAAAATATGGAAAAACATACTTGATAGCCAACGTTGAAAACAAAAAAGTTTATGTATCCTTAAGAGAAGCCGAAACCGGCGAAGAAGTGGAAAACAGAGAAATCACTTTCAAAAAGGGGGATGAATGATGGACCTTGAAGAAAGATATCTAGAATGTCTTGATATGGAGAACATCGAGGAAAAACTGGACAAATCGAACGAACTCCAGAATGATTCGCTTTTGGCAAAAGACTGGGACCATTATGTCAAAGCCACCCTTGCGGTTTCGGAATGTCAAGAAATGCTTGCGGATCAGGAATCGGCCAATCAGACCCTGGAAGAAGCATTGAAACATAACGAGATGACCGATTACAAGCAAATCGTATCGCTGATCGATTCCTTGGTCCGCGGTTATTTGAAAACCGAAGAATATGAAAAATTGCTTCCCCTTTTAGAGAGAAGGGAAAACTATTTAGAGGCCAAACGTTCTTACAAGACCATGCAAAAGTTTTATCTGGCGGTCTGTTACGAAGGGTTAGGAGATATAAAAAAAGCCATTTTTTCTTTGAACGATGTCGAGGATACTCTGTCCGGGGCGAATCTCGCCAGCAAGTATCTTAAGTTATCGATGCTGTATCTGGCGGACGGAAATGGTGAACTTGCCAGAAACGCCTTGGAAAAAGCGGCCGTGTTCGACCCGAAGGAGGAAAATCCGCTTTTTCATCTTGCCAAGTCCGATCTGAGTCTTTTTGAAGGAGACGACATCAAAGCTTCTGAACATTACCGAAAATTTTTTGTAATCTCCAAAAACAAAAACCGGTATCTTGACAGATTCATCAGAATCGCGATCAGCCAGAATAATTTAGAAGAAGCGGTCCGGTTCGATGAAAAATGGCGGGACAAAATAGATGCTTTTTACAGTAAGCATGCCAAAAAGAATTACTACGAAGCGGTGTTGGAACTTTACAAAAAACTGGGAGATTTCGGTAAAGCCGGAAAATTGCAGGAAGAATTGCAAAAGATGGCGGGGGAAAAGCCGCCGCTTGTTGATATTTATGAAATGCAGAAGCGAATATTCGAAGATATGAAGAACATCATTCTTCCTTCTAGTAACCGGATGATTCTTCTTTCCCTATGCCGTTCGCTATTTTCTTCCGGACTTTACAGTCGCTTGGATTTTGTTTATTTAAAAGATGACGGATACTCTGTCATGCATTATTCCAAAGGATTGCTTCTGGAATCTTTTCTGACAGCTTTAGAAACCGAAAATACGCTGATAGACAAAGTGATGTCGGAAGATGATCTGCATCAGGTCTTTCAGGAAACCGACCTGGGAAACATGAAGGCTTACCGAAAAAGTGAGGATGATGAAATACATGAAGTGGTCATTGCCATGCGAGTGGAAAACGAATCTTACAAAAAGGGATGTTTTCTTGCATATCCGAAATCCTTGGGTATTTACGAAACCGCGAACAACATTCTGAAAACAGCGGTCATGGCTCTTGAAGCCAAGATCAGGTCAAACGACGAATGCCTTGAAGCAAAAACCCAAGAAAAAGTATATATTGAAGCTCTCGAAAGAGCCGGATACGGAATGCTGAGAATCGAAGGTGACACAGTCAAGTTATACGATGAAGCAGTCAAAAGTATTTTAGGACAAACCAAAGACTATCTCTCTTTTGATGAATTCATCGGAAATGCCACCACCGAAAAACGTCTTTTTCCGGATGACTTCATGGTTACGGAAAAAATGACGCTGAAATACAATGTGTCAGGTAATGTAAGAACTTTGCAGTTCATTAACAAGACAAGCAGCTTGGCGATCGAATGTCTCGTAAAGGACATGACGGATAAACTGATACAAGATACCGAGAACAAAGAAGCGTCGTTTTCCGGTGAATATTATATGATGCCCGGTATGTCCGGACTTGCCAAAGCCAACAACGGTCCTTTCAAACAGAAATCTTATCTCGTCGTGAATTTCCAGAATATGGACGAAGTCTATTCTTTGCCCGATGAAACCGTTCCGGCAAGACTGGCTGTAAGATTCAAGGATATGGCAGAAAAGAGCGCAAGAAGCCGCCTTTTAGGGCTTTATGCCCTATCTTCTTCGTCGTTTGTTCTGCTTTTAGAAACAAATGACAAGAGAATGATCGAAAGGATAGCCAGGGAATTAAGAAGTATCGATTACCAGGAAATACTGTATCCCGTCATGCAGATATCGACAAACGCGCTTGTCATAAACCGGCCCACTGATTTCAAGGTAATCAGGCGCCAGCTTCTGGAAATGTCCGTATCGAGAAATGAAGAGGAGAATGTCCTTTATACCTCTAGACAGAGATCGTTTTCAGACGAACTATCCGTAAGCATTCTAGAAGCGACCAACCGGATTCTGGCCGAAGGAGCTTTAAGTCTGGAATACCATCCGATCGGAAGATGGCAGGAAAAGAAAATATTCTGGCTGGAAGCGGCTCTCAACAGCCGTTCGCTTTTCGGTTCAAAGGAACAGTTGGATCTCGCTCTTGTCGGTTTCAACAAGGTCAGGGAATACCAGAATGCTTTCAGCAAGCGTTTTGTGAAGGATGTCAAGTATTTTCTTAAGAAAAATGATTCTGGAACTGTGTTTCTATATCCCATAGAAAAATACCTTCTCATGAGACCGGAAATGATTTCTTACCTGATCAGAGAAACTAACAAAGCGAAAATCGATCCTCAGAGAATCATTTTCATGATAAAAAGCCCGTTTTCAAGCCGAAAAAAACTGGCTGAAGTCAAAAAATCAATCACGGAAGGCGGGTATTCGTTCGCTTTTTCCGAATGGCTTAACGATGCAACAGGAAACGATTTGCCCTTGATGAGAGAAGCGGTGTTCGGCGTCATTTCATCCGAAGAATTCGATAAAACGGTCCCGGAGTGGTACCATGTATGCCAACAGGCTTATAGCCACGGAATCGTGTTCGATCATCAGGCTAGGCCATTAAAAAAATCATTTCTTTCAGAAAACAAAATCGAATATGTTATGGGGGAATACTATCCCGCCATCGATATAAGACAACTGGCGGATTGAATAAAGCGGAGGCAGACAATGCAGGAAAAATGGTGGATGAAGGAAAACATATATCAGATCTATCTTCGCAGTTTTTATGATACAAACGGAGACGGGATTGGAGATTTGGCGGGAGTGGCGGAGAAACTCCCGTATTTGGCAAAACTGGGAATCGGAGTCATTTGGATTTCCCCGCATTACGATTCTCCGATGGACGACAACGGCTATGATGTCCGCGATTTTTATCGTATCAGCGATGATTATGGTGATCTTGACGATTTCCGGATATTGATAGAAAAGGCTCACGGTCTATCGATCAAGGTTATCACCGATCTCGTATTGAATCATACATCGGATGAAAATCCCTGGTTTGTGGCTGCACGCGACCCAAGCAATCCGGAATATGAAAAATATCACGATTACTATATCTGGCAAAAGCCAAAAAAGGGCCCGACAGGAGAAAGAACGCTTCCGACACGTTGGATTTCCTGGTTCGGAGGCCCGGTCTGGGATTATAACGAAGCGACAGACGAATATTATCTGCATATATTCTCAAAAAAAATGCCGGATTTAAACTGGCGCAATCCAGAAGTGCATCTTGAGATGAAAAGAGTCATCCGTTTCTGGATCGGAATGGGAGTGGACGGATTCAGAGTGGATGCTTCAAACCATCTGGAAAAAGATTGGGAATTTAAGGATGATTATCCCGGATATAATCATTTTTCAAGTTTGCCGAAACATCACGAATATCTGAGAGAACTCGGCAGGGAACTTTTTGTCCCGAACAATTTGCTTGTAATCGGCGAATCTGGAGGCGCATCTCAGAAAGAGGCGCTTCAATATGTCGGATTCGGATCAGACGAATTCAATCTTCTGATCCAGTTCGGTCATTGTTGGGCGGATACGGATGAAAATAATCCCAGACTGATGGGAAAATGGTCAGAAGGAAAACTTCAGGTCCACAAAATAAAGGAAAGTTTCGATAGATGGTACGAGATGCTTGATGAGATGGGCTGGAATGTCATTTATTGGCATAACCACGATCAACCACGTATCGTAAGCCATTACGGATCTGATGAACCGAAATGGCGCGTAAAATCCGCTAAAATGTTAGCTATCGCCTTGTATTTCCTACCGGGAACCTCAATCTGTTATCAGGGAGAGGAAATCGGTATGACGAATGTTGATTTCAATGATATCTCCTTGTTCCGTGATGTCGAGGTCTTTACAGAATACCGAAATTTTCTAAACCGGGGGTACTGTGAGGAAGAGGCGCTGGGAATAATAAAAAGAAGATGCCGGGACAATGCCAGAACGCCCATGCAATGGACGGCGGGGAAAAACGCCGGCTTTTCCCAATCCGAACCTTGGATCAAAGTTAATGGAAACCATGAAACCATAAATGTCGAAAACCAGGACGCCGATCCCGATTCCGTTCTTAATTTGTACCGGATGATTCTGAATCAGAGAAAAACTGATTCGGATATTTATGCTGGTAAAGCCTGTTTCATCGATAAAGGCAGCGATGAAAGTTTCGTTTATGAAAACAAGGGAAAAAACAACAGCCTTCTCGTAATATGTAATTTCACAAAGGAAAAAACGGCAATCGGACTTCCAAAAAGTATTTTAAAAGGCTATATGCCCTTTTTAAAAAACACAGACACGTTTCCCGTGCTATCAGGATTAGTAGAACTTGACCCTTATGACGCTGTTGTTTACAGAAAGAAAAATAGATGAATTTCTTCTGGGATCATGAGGCGATTATACTTTATATTTTGATCATTACATGCTAAAATAAATTGACTTAAATACGAAAGGTAAACCGGACTGATGAACAAGGAACAGGCAAGAAAAAAACGCGAAGATATCATAAATTTGATCTACGCCACACATATGGGTGGCGGTTTTGACAAATCGCAATACGACGAAAATGTGATCGCCACGTTTGCCAAGGTGGAGGAAAAAATGCCCGATCTCGATGACATCATTTCCCGCAATCTGACGAACTGGACGATCGACAGGCTGAATTATGTCGATCTCGCCATTATCAGATATGCGGTATACGAGATGAAATATGCCGATCTTCCCTTCGAGATAGCGATCAACGAAGCACTCGAACTAACCAAAAAATATACGAATCTCGACGACAATCTGGCAAAGAGCTTCAACAATCGCCTGTTGGATAACATCAAAACCGATCTGTTCGGAACCAAGAGGTAAGCCATGGAAAAGAAATACATCACCGTATCCGCCCTCAATAGATATCTGAAGTATTTCTTCGACAATGACAAGAATCTCCAGAATATCTTACTTAAAGCGGAAATATCCAATTTCAAGCGACATAGCCGCGGACATCTTTACTTCACGCTGAAAGATGATTCGTCCCAGATACCGGCCGTGATGTTCCAGTCAAACGCCGTCTCGCTTGATTTTGAACCGAAAGACGGATCAAAGGTCGTTGTCGAAGGATACGTAAGCGTGTACGAACCGATCGGCAATTATCAGGTTTATGTCCGAAAAATGTATGAATCCGGCATAGGAGATCTCTACCAAGCTTACGAAAACCTCAAGAAGAAATTGTCGGAAGCGGGAATGTTCGACGAAAGCCATAAAAGGCCGTTACCGCAATATCCCAAAAACATCGGTGTGATAACCTCGCCTACCGGAGCGGCAGTCCGCGATATTATCCATATCGTCAATCGCCGTTATCCTTTGGCAAGAATCATCGTCTATCCCACGCTTGTCCAGGGAGACGAAGCCAAATATTCGATCGTCAGGATGATAGAAAAAGCAAACAAGGACCTTCTATCTGATGTGCTCATCGTCGGAAGGGGCGGAGGATCGATCGAGGATCTGTGGGCTTTTAACGAAGAGATAGTTGCCAAAGCAATCTACGAATCAAAGATTCCGGTGATATCTGCCGTTGGTCACGAGACCGATTTCACCATCGCCGATTTTGTTTCTGACAGAAGAGCTCCAACCCCGAGCGGAGCGGCGGAGATAGTTGTCCCCGATCAAAACACCCTGCTTATGCAAATATCCGGTTATACAAGAAATATGGCGGTCTCCTGGCAAAAATATATCCAGGTTAAAACAGATATGCTGAATACATTGAGAAGATCTCCGGTGATATTAAACGGAGAGAGACTGTTGGAAAAACCGGAATTGAAACTGGCATCTGCCTATGACCGGCTTTTACAAAAAAGACCAGACAGGATTTTAGATTCATACAGGGAAAAAACGAATAATTTGAAAACTAGGATTTCGCTGGTTTTGGAAAATCTGCGGCTTGCATTGGAAACCAGGGTTGAAAACGACATCGACAGGCTGGAGCTTGTGAATCCATTATCTTTGATGAAAAAAGGTTATGCAATGGCGAGAAAAAACGGTACCATAGTCAAAACCGTTTCCTTGCTTGAAAAAGGTGACAACATAGAATTGCAAATGTCCGACGGAATCGTCGGATGCACAGTCGACAGAATCGGAAAGGATTGATTCCATGGAAACCAAAATGACTTTTGAAACGGCCTTGTCAAAACTGGAAGAGATCGTTCGCGAATTGGAAAAAGGAGATCTTCCCCTTGACAAATCTTTGGAGAAATACCAGGAAGGCATGCGCCTTGCCAAGTTTTGTCACGAAGAGATCCAAAATGCCGAAAACGTGATCGTCAAACTGATGAAAGACGACAAGTTGGAGGATTTCGAAGAACCGAAAGAATAATGCTGGTGATAAAATGACTGACCTTTACGAGATAAAAGATCCCGGATTTTTGAAAGAGATGAATACAAAGGAATTGAACGAATTGGCATTTTCGATCCGTTCTTTTCTGATTGACAGCATTTCTCATACAGGCGGACATCTTTCATCGAATCTGGGAGTGGTCGAACTAACGATTGCCATCCACAAGGTATTCGACTCGCCTAGGGACAAGATCATCTTCGATATCGGTCATCAGGGATATACCCACAAAATACTGACCGGACGCGCTTCCGATTTTGCCACATTGCGAAAGCATGGCGGTCTTTCTGGATATCTCAAACATTCCGAATCTGTCCATGATTGCTGGGAAGCCGGGCATTCATCGACGGCAATCGCTGCTCTGGCAGGTTTTGAAATTGCCAGGATGCGCGATAACAAGGATTACAAATGCCTTGCCCTTGTGGGGGACGGATCGTTAAACAGCGGACTCTCTTTCGAGGCTCTGAATTTCATCGGACATCGTCCCGGGCTGCATCCGATCATCATTTTGAATGATAACGAAATGAGCATATCGAAAAATGTCGGTTCGCTTGCCAGATTGCTTAACTCGATGCGTACCAACAAAGCCTATCAAAAGGCGAGGATGATCAAAAATGTTCCCGCTTTTATGATCGATCTGAAAAACCGTGTCGCCAGGATGTTGAGAGGCTTTGCCAAAAACATGACGATTTTCGACGAATTCGGGCTTTCATATTACGGACCGATCGACGGACACGATTTTAAAACATTGACAAAATACCTGAATCTTGTCAAAAACGCCAAAAAGCCCTGCGTGCTTCATGTCGTAACGAAAAAGGGAAAAGGATACCCATTTGCCGAAAACGACATAGCCGGATCCTGGCACGGAGTCGACCCGTTTTATGTGGAAACCGGACTTCCCCGAACGAAAAAAGCGGAAAACCGGACTTCCTGGAGTAATATCGTAGCGGATCATCTTTTCATGAAAGCAAAGAATGGGGATAAATTCGAAATTATTGTTCCCGCCATGGTCAACGGTTCCGGGCTCAAGCGTTTCCAGGAAGCCTTTCCTTCCATGATCACCGATGTAGGGATCTGCGAATCCTTGTCGGTATGTCTGGCAGGAGCCCTATCAATCGGCGGAAGAAATGTATTCGTACCGATTTACTCGTCATTTTTGCAGCGAGCTTATGACCAAGTTATTCACGATGTCGCCAGACAAAACCTGCATGTAATCTTCGGAATCGACCGGGCTGGACTGGTAGAAGCGGACGGCGAAACCCATCAGGGAGTTTACGATATCGCTTATCTGTCGCATATACCGAATATCGAGATAATCCAACCGAAAGACTCAAGCGAAGCGAGAAGCCTGATCGATTACGCCTTCGAAATCGCCAAACACCCGGTAGCTATCCGCTATCCCAAAGCTGATACCGATAAAAGAAACGACGAGATATGCGAACCGATCTTGGAGCCATCGTGGACAGTTTCCAATATTGAGGCGGAAAATGCCATCATTACCTATGGGGATACCGTCACCAGGATCGAGAATATCATCAATCGGAAAGGTTTCGATTATGCGGTCGTTAACGCGAGATTCATCAAACCGATCGACGAGACGACTTTCGTTTCCGTCATGGAAAACAAGAAAAACATCATTGTGATCGAGGAAAACGCCAAAATCGGCGGACTGGGTTCCTTAATTCTTGAAAAAGCAGTCGAATTGAAACTTGACGCTTCAAAGATAAGCATCGTCGCCTTGCCAGATGAGTTCATCGGAATCGGCACTCGCGAGGAACTGGAAAACGATTATTCCCTGGATGATGCATCGATCGTCCAATTGCTCAAATCATCCGAAAAACCCGAAATGTGAAGTGGGGAGGAATCTTGAATGCTTGAATATCTGCTTGTGGAAAATTTTGCCATCATCGACCGGGTAGAAATCGGATTCAAACCGGGAATGACTGTCCTCACCGGAGAAACCGGAGCCGGAAAAAGCATTCTAATCGATGCCATTTCGCTTTTGCTTGGGGACAGGGCAAGCCAGGACATGATTCGCTCCGGCTGCGAAAGCGCCAAAGTCACCGGCCGTTTCAGGATAAAAAACGCCGACACAAAAAGACAAATAATCGCCATGGGGATTTCCATGGAAGATGAAACCATCGAAATATCGAGGGAAATCACCAACAGCAACCGGAACATGTCGCGCATAAACAATGTTTCCGTCACCTTGCAACAATTAAAAGCAGTTTCCATCAGACTGGCCGATATCCATTCGCAATTCGATACTCAAAGACTGATAAATCCCCAGAACTATCTTGCCTTGGTAGATGGCTATCGCAGGGAAGCGATCGGAACTTATTTGGAGAAATACAGACAGGATCTTGCCGGCTTTCAGAAAACTGTCCGCGATTTGTCCCTGCTATTGGAAGAAACAAGAAAATACGAAGAGAAACGCGATTTGTACATTTTCCAACTTAACGAACTTACCGAGGCTGGGCTTGATCCGGAAGAGAAAAGAGAACTTCAGGAAAGCCGTACTTTGATGAAAAACTTCGACAAGGTGTACGAAAGCCTTGCGGAGATAAAACAAAGATTCGATGATGAACCGGTGCTTGAAGGACTTGCCGGTATTTTGGAAAATCTGGACAGGTTGTCGGATTATTCGGAGGAATACAAAAACCTTCGTGAAAGAATGGCTGATCATTATTACGAGATCAAGGACATAGCGGAAGAATGCATATTGAAACTAGATCAGTTGAATTTCGATCCGAACAGTCTCGATAAGATAGAGACGAGACTCTACTTGTTGGATAAACTCGAGGAAAAATACAAAATGACGATTCCGGAACTTTGCGAATATCGCGATAGACTGGAAAAGCTATCCGGCGGTAGTTTCGAGCGTATGGAAGAAATTCGTGATCTCGAGAGAAAAAAAGAAGAAGAGAAAAAGTCGCTTATCCAATCGGCCGGTGATCTTTCCAAACTGAGAAAAGACGCCGCCAAACAGATTACGGCGGAACTTGGAATTCTTTTCGGCGATCTGAGTCTGGCTAACACGAGATTCGAGATAAGATTTGCGGATATTCCGGACAATCCGGATAATTTCGGTCAGGACGGAATTGATTCTATCGATTTCTTCATTTCCACCAATCCCGGCGAACCTCTGAGAGAACTTTCGAAAACCGCCTCCGGTGGCGAAATGAGCCGGGTGATGCTGGCATTCAAGACTATTTTCATTCGCACCGAACACCTGGAAACAATGGTTTTTGACGAGATAGATACCGGTATCAGTGGTGTTGTAGCGAGCCAGATTGCCAGAAAAATCCGGGAAATATCGGAAAACTGTCAGGTTTTGTCGATCACCCACATACCGCAGGTGGTGGCCGTAGCCGCCAATCATTTGAAAGTCGAGAAAAAGATAACGGGCAACCGAACCACCGCTTCCGCCGGATATTTGGATTTCGATAACCGGGTTAAGGAAATCGCCATGATGATCTCCGGTGACAAGGTGACAGAAAACGCCTTGGAAAACGCTCGGGAGCTCTTGTTGGAAAATTAAAAAGAAAAAGGGTTGATTCCAACCCTTTTCTTATGTGTTTTTATGGATGGTAGTTGCTATAATACCTCGATCATGCCGAGAATGGCCGCTATCAACATCGCAAGGAACATTCCGAGAGCCAGGATGACGATAATGATCTTGCCGAAATGGCTTTTCGTCGGATTATATGTCCTGATTTCCTTTTCTTCGGATGAAGTAATATTCGGTTTCTTTTTGTTGTTTGCCACTTGTCTCACCTCGATTGACTTTATCAGAAACAATTATATACGAAAAGGCATGAAAAGAAAAGATTTTTTTAACTTATGAAACAAATCAATCGTGCTGATCATAAGATCGTAAAAAGGCGATGATGGAGTCTGTGACCCGATCGGGAGTGGAAGCTCCGCTAGTGACGCTGATCCGTTTGACGTCTTTGAGAAACGAGGGATCGATCTCGGAAACATCATTTACCATGATGGTCCTAGTGTTTGTGATCTCTTTACTTATTTTAAAGAGGTTTCTTGTGTTGTTGCTGGACGGATCGCCCACAACAACGCAAAGGTCAATTTCCTTGTTTGCCGCGATCAGGGCATCTTGGCGTCTTGC
This sequence comes from Bacillota bacterium, assembly GCA_035379945.1. Lineage (GTDB taxonomy): Bacteria > Bacillota_I > Bacilli_A > Izemoplasmatales > Hujiaoplasmataceae > JAAYZB01. Next base: position 91,434 of record DAOSWG010000001.1, on the reverse strand, counting down.
GGTAGCGTTGCAAATCTCATCTTCGAAAATGGCGTTGGGATATTTTTTTGCGATTGTTTCCATGATTGAGGAAACGTCATTTTGGCTACAGGTTGTCTGGGTTGTCACATACAATTTCTGTGTATTTTCTGGAAGCTTATCCACATCCTGTCCATTCTCGATCAGGAAAATATCGTCTGAAAGCGACAATGCGCTCAATGCTTCCGGGTGTCCTTGCTTTCCAATATAAGCGACAACATATCCTTTTGATAGCCATTTGGCAAGGTGATGTTTGGATTTGTGAACGAAAGGACAAGTGGCGTCGATAACATATAAACCTTTATCCTTGGCTTTTTTTATAATCCGTTCGTCGATTCCGTGAGCGGTTATCACTACGGTTCCCGTATTTATGGAATCAAAAAGTTCAGAATAGTTTCCGGATTTCGGATAGAGCGTAATAACGGATAAAAGCGACAGATCATCGACGACGTGGCGATTATGGACAATCATTCCGAGAACATGGATCGGTTTTGGAACCGATCTATCCAAGACAGCCCGTTCTACAATTTCCACAGCTCTGATGACGCCGTGGCAGAAACCCCGGGGATTTATCGTCAATACTTCCATGAAGTCACCGCCTTTGCATTTTACTTTCATTCAGTATTATTATATAATAACATTAATGATTTTTGAAGAAGGAGGCGCATGTTCATGAAATTTTCCAAACCATACTTAAATGATGCGCTCGCAAGTCTCGGATTCGACGAACTGACTACAATTCAGAAATCGGTATTGGAAAAAGCCGCTTCCAAAAAAAGTCTGGTGGTGGAATCAAATACCGGAACTGGAAAAACACATGCTTATCTGTTGTCAATATTCGAAAGGATATGCGAAGATGCGGATTCTGTCCAGGCGGTGATTGTCGTACCGACGGCGGATCTCGCCAAACAGACATATAAATTCGCTGAAAAACTGGCGGAATTTTCAAAGCCAAAAGTCAATGTGATGCTTTTTTCGGGTGGAAGCGACCGTGAACGCGATATAGCCAGTATAAAAAAGAATCATCCGCAGATTGTTGTCGGAACACCAGGAAGGCTTGTGGATTTAATCAGGAACGAAAACGCGCTTGTCATAAACAAAACGTTGTTTTTTATAATTGACGAAGCCGATATGGCTCTTGACGGAGGGTTCTTGGAAGATGTGGATAAGATTGCTTCCTCAGTCGGGAAAGATACTCAATTCATGATTTTTTCCGCTACGATTCCAGAAAACATCAAGCCATTTTTAAAAAAATATATTGGAAACACGGAATTTCTAAAAGATGAAATAAATAAGGAAAATGCCAGTCTGATTCAGCATGTTTTCGTGAAAACGGAAACGGATGAAAGAATGAAGAAGTTAGATGAAGTTACCCTTGCCATCAATCCATATCTTGCCATCGTTTTCTGCAATACGAAGAAAACCGCTGAATCGGTAAACCAACAACTGAAAGACAGCGGGAAATCGACAGTTCTTTTCAGCGGGGATGTCGAATTTAGGAAAAGACGTCAGATCATCGACCGTATCAGAAGACTCGAATTCCAATATGTTGTTTCTACTGATATTCTGAGCCGTGGCATCGACATCGAATCTGTGAGCCATGTCATAAATTATGAATTACCGAAAGAAACCGGTTTTTACATCCATAGAAGCGGCAGAACCGGAAGAATGGGAAGCGATGGTGTCTGTGTTTCTCTATATACCAAGGAAGAAATGCCGCTAATTGAAAAACTCGAAGCCAAAGGTTTGAAATGCGATTTTCGTTATGTAAGCGATCGGGAACTTTTACCCGCAAGAAGACAAAACGAAAGAAACGAAAGAAAGGCAACGGACCAAAAAAAGACGGTCAGGCCAAAAAATCTTAAAGTCAAACCCAACTATAAAGCAAAGTTTAAGCAAAATAGCGGGATAAAACAATCTTCAAAGATTAAAAAATAATTTTCGGTTTAAATTTTTGACTTAGAACGGAAAGAATCCGACATACAAGAAAACAAGGGGGAAAAGAGATGAAAATCAACATAGTGCTTTATAATCCGGAAATCCCCCAGAATACCGGGAATATCATGCGTACTTCGGTGGGAACGGGAGCAGTTTTGCATCTGATCGAACCGTTTGGATTCAAATTCGATCTGTCTATTTTGAAACGGAGCGGGGTAAACTACCTCGAGCATCTCGAATATCACATTTACAAAGATTGGCAGGATTTCAAGATTAAGAATCCCGGACGGTATTTCTTTTTAACTAGGTATGGCAGAAAAAGTCCCGATCAATGCGACTTCACTAAAGCCGGGGAATCCATCTATCTGATTTTCGGGAAAGAATCCACCGGAATACCGAAAGCAATCCTTCGCGAGCATCTGGATGACTGTTTGCGTCTGCCGATGACCGATAAGGTGAGAAGTCTCAATCTTGCTAATACAGTATCTATAGCAGTTTACGAGGTTTTACGGCAACTTGGATATCCTGGTCTTTTCCGGGAAGAGCCTGAAAGTCTCAAGGGCGCCTGTTGGCTGGAAAAGGAATAATGTCATATTTTCATGGACCAAGTGCGGATTCGCTGGTCCATTTTTCTTTTTTTCTGTTATAATATGATAACGGAGTCTGATTTGTTATGGAATATATCCCTGGTACAAAAATAAAGATCCTCAGTTTCAAACACGACGGAACTCTCCATAGAATCTGGGAAGAATCCGTTGTCGTTAAAAACGAGGACGAATGGATGGTTGTGGCCAACCGAAAAACCAAAGTCATCGAAGGAAACGGCCGCTTTTGGTTCACAAAGGAACCATGCGTATCGTTTTTTTCACCGCTTCACTGGTACAATGTGATCGGCATCATCAGATCATCCGGAATTTCCTTCTATTGCAATTTGTCTTCTCCTTTGTTAACGGACGAAGAAGGAATCAAATACATCGACTACGATTTGGACATCAAGGTTATGCCGGATCTTAGTTATACGATCCTAGATAAAAACGAATATCGACGTCATTCGGAGGAAATGTCATATTCGGAGGAATTGAAAAAGATTTTGGAAACCGAATTTGAGGATCTCGAAAAAAGAATAAAAAATCGCGAATTTCCATTCTCATATTCAATAGTGAAATCGGAATACGCCGCATTCAAAAAGATAGGAGCGAAAAACAAATGCTGAAAGACGAAAGAATCGAAAAACTGGCTCAAATGCTTGTGAACTATTCCATCAGTATGAAGGAAGGGGAAAACGTCCTGATCAAGGCACCTGTCAAAGCTAAGCCTTTGATCCTGGCCTTGGTGAGAGCGATCAGGGAAGGAAAAGGAAATGCGATCGTCGAACTTTCCGATCCGGACATCGGACGCGAGGTTATGCTCGGAATGTCCGACAAATGGCTGGACCGTTCCTACAGATGGATGGATGCCAAACTCGATGATCTTGATTGTATCATATCTATCAGAGCGTCGGAATCCGACTACACGGACGTGGACGTCCCGATGGAAACCAAACTGAAGATTGCGAAGAAACTCAATCCGCTCTCGGAGAAAAACCTTTCGAAGAAATGGGTACTTCTGAATTACCCGACCGAAGGTGCCGCGCACAAAGCAAGAATGAGTTATGACGCTTATTTCGATTATGTGATCGGAGTTTCGGCAATTGACTATTCTGTCATGAACAAGGCTTTCGAACCCCTGAAAAATCTGATGGAAAAGACCGACAGGGTTCGTTTGGTCGCCAAGGGAACCGATCTTTCTTTCTCGATTAAAGGAATGAATGCCATTCCATGCGCGGGAAACAACAACATTCCCGACGGCGAGATTTTTACGGCTCCAGTCAGAAATTCAGTCAATGGGACAATAACTTACAATACGCCTTCGCCGCAAAGAGGAGTTGTCTTCACCGGTGTCAGCTTGACTTTTGAAAACGGAAAGATAATCAAAGCGGTTGCCGATCAGGAAAATGATCTCCTGGAACAAATCTTCAATACCGATGAAGGCGCAAGATATGTCGGCGAATTCGCGATCGGCGTGAATCCGCTGGTAACAAGACCGATGGGGGACATTCTTTTTGACGAAAAGATCGCCGGAAGCATCCATTTCACACCGGGAAGATGCTATACAGAAGCGCCAAACGGAAACGATTCAGCCATCCATTGGGATCTGGTCCAGATCCAGCGGCCGGAATACGGCGGTGGAGAAATATATTTTGACGACATCCTGATCCGCAAGGACGGAATGTTTGTAATACCAGAGCTCTTGGGATTGAATCCAGAAAATCTGAAATGACGTTCCAAACGGTCGGATAATTTTGTCCTTCCGGTCTTTATATGTTATACTATAAGCGAGGAAGTGACTGCCTATGGATCTTATCTACCGGGCAAAAAAGCCGGAAACTATCAAAAGATTTTTACTTGAAAACAATATTCCCCTCAAACTCGTAAAGTCGGAAGAGGGAAAAATGATGCTTTTCGTCAACAACGATCTGAAAACCAAGGACGACACGATGAAAAAGGGAGACACAATAAAGATTCGAATCCAGGACGAAAAGCCTGAATCGGATATTATCCCCGAAGACATTCCTTTAGACATCCTTTTCGAAGACGAATATTTTCTCGTTGTCAACAAGCCTTCCGACATGCAGGTGATGATTTCCAAAACCCATCCGACGGGAACATTGGCGAACGCCCTCGCATTTTATTACAAAAAAAACGGTTTGGGCTCGCAAATCCATTTCATCAACCGTCTGGACAAGGAAACGTCCGGGCTGATGCTGGTGGCCAAAAACCGTTTTCTGAAATTCTTGTTTAGCGACCGTACCGATAACTCCATCACCAATGAGTACTTGGCAGTCGTCCAAGGGTTGATGGATATCAAGCGTTTCTGCATCGAACTTCCGATCAGCCGGAGTGAAGGCTCTATCAAGCGGGAAGTTTCGGAAACGGGAGACGAATGCAAGACATCCTACCAAGTAGAACGTGAATTCGATGGTTTCTCCCTTGTCAGGATCCTTTCCGAAACCGGAAGGACGCATCAGATCCGGGTGCATTTTTCTTATTTCAATTATCCGATCGTCGGAGATCTTCTATATAACAAGAACCGTTATCCGGTCAAGGATATGTTGCTCTATAGCAATCTTATCAGGTTCCGGCATCCCATCAAGGATCAGGACGTGGAAGTAAGATTGCCGGCATCGGAAGAAATCCGGGCTTTCATGAAAATGCACGGAGCACTAATATAAAAAAAACGCAGGTCGGCGACCTGCGCTTTTTTCAAGCTATGAATGTTGTTACGTAACTTCTGATGAGATTTCCGACTGATGGAAAAAAACTCATGATGACGACGAAGGCCAGAATGATGAAATACAGGAACGCGAAGAATTTCTTTCCCGCCACCATTTCGAATCCGGCCAGGCCGCAAACTCCGAAAACTGCATAGACCTTGACTGTTTCAAGAATATTGATGATGTCTGCGCTGACTCCGAAACCGAAAAGTTCGTTTGCAAAGATAAAAGCGAATAACAGAATGGTCAAAAATCCGAAAAGTTGACCCAATACATTGAAAAATTGTTTCATTTGCTTGTTCTCCTCCGTTTTATTTTATATTTTTCACTACATTTTTAGATTATAAAGTATATTGTTTTTTTTGACAATAGGATAAGGGACAAAAATCATGAAATGTAGGAAATCAGCAGTTTCAGGGTGTTTTCTATCCCTTTTCTGTGCGTTCTTTCCATTCCGTGCGACGCATGGACACCCGGACCGATCAGTCCGCCTTTGACATCGTGACCGGCGCGCAGGGCGCTTGAAACATCCGATCCGTAGAAAGGATAGATATCGGTAGCGTAATCGGCTTTTATGACTTTTGCGCTTTCGACAAGTCTTGTCACGACATCATAATCGTACGGCCCGGTGGAATCCTTGCAGCAGATCGATACCATTTCCTCGGTGCAGGAAAGATCGTCGCCAACGCAACCCATATCGACAGCTATGAGCTCGTCTACATGTGGCAGCGACGCGGCGCCGTGTCCGACTTCCTCGTAAGTGGAAATAATTATTTCCAGATTCATTTTGGGTTTAACGCGGTTTTCGCTTATTTCCTTAAGAAGCCCGTAAAGGATGGCAACGGATATCTTATCATCGAGAAAACGGCTTTTGATGTATCCCGAATCGGTGATGGTCGTCTTGGGGTCGATGAAGATAAAATCACCGGGAGCTATCCCCAGTTTTATAACGTCGTCTTTCGAATGGACGGTTTCGTCAATTCTGACCATCATTGAATCCGGCGTTCTTTCTTTCGACATGGCGTCTTTGTACACATGGACAGAAGGAGAAGTCGACAGGAATGTTCCGTCGTATTTTTTCCCGGTTCTGGTTCTGATCATCACGTATTCACCGTCCAGCGTCGGCCAGATCGGCCCGCCGATCGTCGTGAAACGGAGGTATCCGTCGGATGTGATACTTTTAACCATTGCGCCAAGAGTGTCGACATGCGCAGATAGTCCCAGGGTTAAATTTTCCGTTCCTTTGACTTTGATCAGGGCGTTGCCCTTGACTGTTCTTTCAACTTTAAATCCCATTTTATCCGCTTCGTTTGAAACAAAATCAATCACTTCGCGGCAATACCCGGAAGGGGAGGGAATGGAAAGGATCTTTTTTGCCAGATCAAATATGTAATCCAATGTTTCTTTCATTTAGCTCACCTCAAAACAATTATAGCATAACAAAGGCGGGGAAACATGATAAAATCTTTCATTTCCCGCGGTTATATGTTAAAATTAATTGAAATCATCCATTGATGGGAGTTGACTTGATTTGATCGTAATCTTCGGAGGCGCATTCAATCCGCCGACCAAAGCCCACATCGCCATTTACAGGCGAGTCAGGGAAACAATCGACTGCGAAAAATTCATCTTTTTGCCGGTAAGCTCTCTTTATACCAAACGTTCGCTCGCCAGCAATCAGCATCGTTTCGAGATGCTTTCCCTTTTGGTTGGCAGGGACAAGGTTGCGGAAGTTTCCCCGATGGAACTGGAAGATGCCGACTATCTCGGCACATATCAGAGCATGCTCAGATTCCAGGAAAGATATCCCGACCGGGAAATCGTATTTCTGATCGGCGCCGACAATCTCTTAAAGCTCCATAAATGGATCAATGCGAAAAGCCTATTGGCCGAATTCCGGTTCATCGTCATGAACCGCGACAAAAGAGATATCGACAAACTTATTTCCGATGACCCGTTTTTACGTGATTATCTAGATCGTTTCATCATCATTCGCGATTTCCATATGGAAATGTCATCGACCGGTTTCCGTGATTCGTTCGACCGGGAAATGCTGACGGACGAAGTATATGATTATATCGAGACCCAAGGTCTCTACAGAGGTTAGTCAAATGATTGGAAAGGGATTTGTAAAAATCTGTCTGGCGACTCCGAAACTTGCGGTCGGCAATCCCGACTACAACGTATCCGAAATGCTGTCTATCCTGAAAGACAATCCGAGTTCTTTAACCGTTTTTCCGGAACTCGGTATTTCCGGTTACACATGTGGGGACATGTTCTTCCATAAAGCCCTGTTTGACGACGTCGAAAAAGCCCTAGGACGGTTTTTGAAGGAAAATCGGTATCCCGGACTTGTTATATGTGGATTACCGCTGGTCGTTGAAGAAATGGTGCTCAATGTAGCCATAGTGATCCAAAAAGACCGTATTCTCGGAATCGTACCGAAATATTATCTTCCCTCGACGAGGGAGTACTATGAAAAACGTTGGTTTAAATCCGGATTTGATGTTGTCGAACATATCACCAAAACAGATATCATGGGACAAGTCGTTCCGTTCGGAAATCTGATTTTTTCGTTTGGAAATGTCAGGTTCGGCATCGAGATCTGCGAAGACATGTGGGCGACAATTACTCCGGGAAATCTGATGAGCGTCAACGGAGCCAATTTAATCATTAACATCAGTGCCTCAAATGAAACCCTCGGTAAAGAAGAGATTAGAAGAAGTGCCGTCAAGGAACATTCGCGAAAAAACTGCGGAATTTACCTTTATTGTTCGGCCGGAGCTTCGGAATCTTCCAGCGAAATGGTTTTTTCCGGCCACGACATCGTGGCCATGAACGGACATATCGTGGCAGAGACTGAAGAATTTTCCTTGAATACCATTAAACTGTTCGCCGATCTGGATATCGACCGCATAACCAATGACCGTCGCAACAACTCATCTTTCCGTGATTCGATTCTCAAATACCGTTATCAATTTCAGAATGTTCCGGTTACTTTGGCGACTTCGGACGATTTTATTTTCTCACGTCCATTGGAGAAATTCCCATTTGTTCCCAAAGACGACATAGAAGGCGATTTTCGTAAAATTGCGTCGATTCAGGAATATGCGCTTGCCAAACGTCTGGATCATCTCAAGATAAAACATTTGCTTGTGGGAGTATCCGGCGGACTCGATTCGGCTTTGGCTTTGCTTGTCGCCTGCCGGGCTTTCGATACGCTCAAACTTGATCGCAAGGGAATATTGGCATTGACATTGCCGGCTTTGCATACGAGCGGCAGAACAAATAAAAATGCCAAGAAACTGATGGAAAGTCTCGGGGTATCCGTTAAGGAAATCGATCTTTCCGAGAGCGTCAAAAAACATCTGGAGTTGATCAGGAACGATTCGACTACGGAAAATACGACTTATGAGAATGCCCAGGCCAGAGCGAGGACGATGGTTCTCATGGACCTAGCCAACGAAATAGACGGTATTGTTTTGGGAACCGGAGACTTAAGCGAGATCGCACTTGGTTGGTCTACTTATAATGGCGATCAAATGAGCATGTACAATGTCAACGCCGGCATTCCGAAAACAGTCGTGTCTTTCATGATCAAAGAATATGCCGATCTGGTTTTCTCAGAAGATGTGAGTTTGTGCCTCTACGACATCCTCGCGACTCCGATCACTCCGGAGCTGAAAAGCGATCAGACGACAGAAAGCGTCATCGGGAAATATGAAATCAACGACTTCATCCTTTATAGATTCCTTTCCTGCGGAGACGGAGCCGACCGCATCGTATTTCTTCTCGAAAAGACTTTCGACATGAATCAAGCGGAATGCGAGACGTATGTATCGAACTTCTTCAAACGGTTTTTCTCTCAGCAGTTCAAACGTCAGGCGAGCCCGGATTCCCCGAAAGTGCTGGATGTGGCACTGTCTCCCCGCACCGACTTCCGGTTGCCTTCCGATATGGACAGGTAACAAAATATGAAAATCATCATCGGATTGAGCGGTGGCGTCGATTCCAGCGTTGCCGCTTTACTTTTGAAAAGACAGGGATATGAAGTCGAAGGACTGTTCATGCGCAATTGGGACAGTCTTATCAACAGTGAAACAATTGGTGCCCCTACGACCAAAGAAGGCATTTGTCCGCAGGAAAAAGACTATCTGGATGCCTTGACGGTGGCAAAGAAACTCGGAATAAAACTGCACCGTCACGATTTTGTCGACAGATACTGGGACGATGTCTTTCAATACTTTCTTAAGGAACTGGATTACGGGAGAACTCCTAACCCGGATATCCTCTGCAACAAATACATCAAATTTTCGGCTTTTCTGGATGTCGCAAAAGCACTGGGCGCCGATAAAATCGCCATGGGACATTACGCCAGAGTAACAGAAAACGGCGTGCTTTTGCGCGGTGTCGATCCCAATAAGGACCAGAGTTATTTTCTAGCGGAACTCTCACGCGACGAATTGCTTCAAACAATGTTTCCGATCGGAAACCTGACAAAGAAAGAAGTTAGGGAAATCGCCAAAAAAGAGGGTTTTTCCGTTGCTGAAAAAAAAGGATCGACCGGGATTTGTTTCATCGGTGAAAGGAACTTTCCCGCTTTTATCGGTAATTATCTGAAGCCTAGAGAAGGGAGAATCCTGTCTTCGGACAAAAATATTTTAGGTAGGCATCGTGGCATCGCCAATTTCACTATCGGGCAACGCAAGGGCCTGGGAATCGGCGGATGCAACATTTATGAAGGTTCACCTTGGTTTGTCTATGCCAAAGATGTGAAAAACAATGATATTTACGTCTGTCAGGGTTTCTACAATGATCTACTGATGTCAGATCGATGCCTGGTAACGGATTTCAACTGGATTGGCGGCGTCATGCCAGATGACATAAATAATTTGTCTGCCAAGTTTCGTTATCGGCAAAAGGATGTCGCGGTCAATTTATCGAAAGCTCCGGACAATTCCGTTATGGTGATGTATCCGGAAAAAAGCCGGGCAGTCACCCCCGGACAGGAATGCGTGATTTACCGTAACGACGAATGTCTCGGCGGCGGAACGATCGACAAGGTATTCTTGGAAGATAATCCCCGAACAGTGGTGATCTAGATGTCTAAGATCGGATTATGCCTTTCTGGGGGCGGAGCGAGGGGACCATATCAGGTCGGTGCCGTCAAGGCCTTGGAAGAAATGGGTATCATGGACAAAATCACATGTTATGCCGGAACCTCGATCGGATCGGTCAACAGCTGTCTGGTTTCATCCGGAGGGTCTGCATACGCTCTCGAAGCATGGAATTCGGTGAACAGCGAAATTGTCGTCCAAACCGAACATTTCATTTCGCTTTTGATAAAGGAACGATCCAATATTGTCGAAAAAGGATGTTTCCAGATTGACGCTTTCCAAAAAGCTTTGATGAAAGTCCTGCAGCCGGAAAAAATCAGAGGAAAGCATGTATATGCGACCATTTCCGACGGAGGCGCAGTGAGCACCGGATTTTTTGGCCTCATGCGGGCGAATTACGAACATTTCATCAAACTCGACAGCAAAGTAGCCTATGTTCCCCTGGATAACGAGACCGATGAAGAGATCAGAAAAACCGTCATGGCATCATGCTCGATTCCGTTTGTCTTTCCGCCGGTCCGGATCGACGGACACAACTATTACGACGGCGGGTTATACGACAATATTCCGTTAACGCCTTTGGTCGCAAACGGATGTGATAAGGCGATCGTCGTCAATCTTAATCGTTTCGATTACCTTGAAAGAGATAAGTATCCGGAACTTAAAATAATTGAAATCAAGCACAGCAGATTACTCGGAAGCGTTTTGAAATTCGACAGTGAACGCTGTCGACAGTTATATGAACTTGGATACGAAGAAACTAAAAAAACCATCGATCCACTCATTTTGTCAGATTTTTTGGAAGAATAAAAGCCTCTCCCAACGTAAGATATTTGCGAAGGGGAGGTTTTTTTATGAAAAAAGGATTTTACTTTCTGTTGTTAATTTCGTTATTTCTGCCACTATTATCCACAAACGCAAAAGCGGAAGAATATCTCAATTATCAAGAAATTGTGTTTGACGACGACGAAGCAATGCTTCTTAAGGATTTCTCCACGACGAATTATGCCACCTATTACACAAAAATTACGAAGAAATGTTTTTCGGGATGGAAGCTTTATGTCGTGAACGAGAACGAAAATGCGGAGTTCGTCTCGGAAACAAAATTGAAAATCTATAACGACGGATATTCGACGATCAAACACGACATCACCTTAAAAACCAGTGAAGAGACAAAATTCCAAGTGAGCGCCTCCGGATCGATATCGACAAGCGTCGATGGGAACATCAAGAAATTCAAGGGAAGCATCGATGCCGATATTAAAGCATCGGTGACATATACCAAGACGACGACCACATCGGAAACCTATGAGTTCACGATCATCGTTGATCCGAAAACCTATGTTACTATCGTCACAAGAGGCGTCGGTGAGGTTTCCAACGGGGTAGCGAAAAAATACTTTTGTTGGATAGAGACAAAAAAAGGCGGTTGGGAAATATTCACTGTCAAAACCGAATATTATGAAATCGTCAAGGAAAAAATTCGATGAAAAAATGGTTTGCTTTTGTTATAGGGCTATATGTATTGACCATGGCAGCTATCCTGATCATTCCTGGTAAACAGGTTGATACGATATCGATTATCACCGTCATAAACCATGAATCGAGGTTGATTGACGACGACGATTCGGAATCATTCGATATGTATCTGACGAAAACCGATAGTTTTTTGACTGATAACGAATGCATTTCGGAAGCCTACATGGAAAGTAATCAGGACGTTATCCGGGTCAATTTGACCGGAATTGAGGATCTAGAAGAAACTGTCTTATGGAATAATGAAGAATATCACCGCTTTCAAGTCAAATACGGATTTGATTCCGTTGGCCTTGAAGGAGTCATGGCTTTCCCGGATGCATGTTTTCATATTGTATACAAAAACGGTGACGAGATTTCTCTTTCTATCGGAGATCTATCTTTCCTTTTTTGTGATCTGGATACTGAAGGATGCCTTGATTTTTTCAGCGTTTACGGCGTTTATGGTGAATATGAGGAGAAAACATACCTAAGCGGTATTTGTATCGGACTTGAAATCGCATCGCTTTCTGACGTTATTATCGACGATGTTTCGATCGGTTCTTTAAAAACGAAAATTAAAACCGGGGAATATGCATATAGCACAAATCGGTTCGATTATACGCAAGACATGTCAGAATTGCTTTCGATAACGTCATACGATCCTGAAATGTCATACCGGTTAGATACAAAAATCACACTCGAAGAAGATGGTTATTTGTTATTTCCGATTCAATATGAAGAGGGAATTTTTATGCTCCGCCGATTCTACATTTCGATCAAATACGAATACATGGGCGAAGAGTATAATCTATTGATTGACGACATGCCCTACGAATCCATGCCGGCTTTTTCGGATATTGAAGATGAATGCATCGCCAGAACTGATTATAACTATCGATGACTTAAAAAAAGTTTATCGCCATAATACCGGCATATTGGGGATAAGCACGTTTTTCAGCCCCGGATTATTGAATTTGTTAATAGGAGGAAACGGTTCGGGAAAGACAACGCTTTTAAAATGTATTATGGGTCTTGTAAGATATGAGGGAAAGATTCATAAAAGCAAAGGAGTCATCGGATATGCTCCGGAAAAATATGTAATGCCGGAATTCATGACGATTAATGATTTTCTTGTGTCAATCGGAAGAATCAGACGGGATCACGAAAAACGGATTCCCGAATATCTGCAAGAATACTGTGACTTGCTCGACTTGTCTAATGTAATGGATAAACCGATCGGAAAACTGTCCAACGGCATGAAACAGAAAGTGAATCTATTGCAGGCGTTCATCGGAAAACCGAGAATATACCTGTTTGACGAACCGCTTTCCTCACTCGACGGCAAAATGAAGAAAGTGATTGTTAAAATCATGTTTCGGCTTTGCCGGGAGAATATCGTTATTGTTTCCACGCATTATCCGGAATGTTTCCGTTCGCACACAAAAAGAATTTACGAAATTGAAAGCGGAGTGCTTTTGCGCGATGGCTCAAATTAAACTGCATCTGAATTTGCTTCTTTCCCGGAAAGTAATCCTGATATTCATAGGATTCCAGGTTTTACTTTTTCTAGGAATTACATACGCTTCGGGTATTATTCAGGGTACTAGCGGCATCGACATGATGAGAGATGAATATTATGTCTCATATCTGTCAGATACGCTTTTGCAAATAAAGTTTCTGTGTGCTTTGTCTGCGGTTCTGATGGCTTCGGAAGCTGCAAGCAAGGAATATTCGCTATATGGATGGTATATCTTAAGAAAACGCCGTGACAAGGCGTTTTTCTGGCTTTATAAATCAATCGCGGTCTGGCTGATAGTTTCGGTTTTCGTCTCTTTGTCCGTATTATTGCTTTCATGCGGAGCTAAGATCTATTTCAAGGAGAATGTATCATTGGAATTCATTAAGGAAAGCATGTTATCTTTATTTGTTTTTTCGGTTTATCTTTCCGTTATATCCGATTTATCGATGATTATTTTCAAACACCGGCTGTCAATCGTTTTTCCTCTCGCCTTTTTCTGGTTTATGGAAGCAAACCTATATCAGATTACCGATAGCATGGCTAGTGGCTTAACGGAAGTATTTGCTTATATATTTCCGTTTGTTATGCTGAAAAATGGGCAAATAGTACTTTACCCGGATGTCGGTGGCGTCCTTTTGATCATGTTTTTGATAAGCGTTTCCGGGTGTTTCCTTTTCTATCATAACGATCTATGATGAACCGGCAACAGACAATTTATTCAGATAAAAAACATCAACATATATTTGTATTCGACACATTATAATGATATAATGCTGTTATCTATTTCAGAGAGAATGGTGAGCCAGATGTGTGGCATTGTCGGATACATCGGCAATGACAAGGCGAGTGATATCATCTTGTCAGGCCTGGAGAAACTCGAATATAGGGGCTATGATTCCTGCGGGATTTTTCTATACGATACTTTAAATGCGAAATATGTGACATATAAGGATAAGGGAAGGATCAGCCATTTAGAAAATGACTTTTCTTATGAGTTCGAAAACCATCTGGGGATCGGACATACCAGATGGGCCACTCATGGAAAGCCCAATCAACAAAATTCCCATCCGCATTTTTCCGCGTCCAAACGGTTCGGCATAGTCCATAACGGCGTGATCGAGAATTACCGCGAGCTGATGGCGAAATATCTGGACGGCGTCGTCTTTTTAAGTGAGACCGATACAGAGGTCATCATCAATATGGTCGAATATTTTGTTTCCCAAATGACTGTCGAGGAAGCGATCAGGAAGACTCTTTCCCTTCTGGAAGGTTCCTATGCGATGCTGATAATCGACAAACTAGAACCGGATACCCTGTATGCGGCCAAAAACAAGTCGCCGTTAATAATTGGACCGGGACATGACGGCATCACTATCGCATCGGATGTGATGGCTTTGGTCGGTTATGCCGACACCTATATGCCGATAGAAGACAAAAATTTTGTCAGGATAGACAAAACTCCATGTTGTTACACATACCAGATAACCGATATCATAGGCAAACCTGTCGAATTGCCGGTTTTCAAAATGGATATTGTTTTGGAAGAGATCGGAAAAGCCGGATATCCGCACTACATGCTGAAAGAAATCTGCGAGGAGCCTTCGGTGATCCGCAAAATCATCGGACGATATCTTAAAGAAGGAAATGTATCGCTTCCCGAAAACGCACTTGCGCTTTTTAAAAAGGCTAAAAGAATCCATATTTTGGCCGCCGGAACGAGCTATCATGCCGGTTTTGTCGGAAAATATTATTTCGAACATATGGCAGGAATTCCAACGGAAGTATTCGTGGCTAGCGAATACGCCTATAACCAGCCTCTTATCGTCGACGATCCCTTGTTTCTTTTCATATCCCAATCGGGTGAAACCGCCGATTTACGGGTTTGTCTTCAGAACATAAAGTCACGAGGATATAAAGCGGTGGTATTGACGAATGTACCGACATCGACTCTGGCACGGGAATCAGATGCCTCGATTGAAATAAACGCCGGTCCGGAAATTGCCGTCGCATCCACCAAGGCATATGTCGGTCAAGTAGCTATTCTTGCCATAATCGCTTATGCGCTGGCAAGCAAAAAGCCATTTGATCTGGTAAATGAAATGTCCCGTGTCGCCATCGCCATGGACGCCGTGATCGATGGACGCGAATATATTCAGAAAATCGTCGGAGAAAAGCTTAACAAGAGAAATTGTTTTTATATCGGAAAAGGACTCGATTACTATACCTGTCTGGAAGCTGCGTTAAAACTGAAGGAGATTTCCTACATTCAGACGGAAGGTTTCGCCGCCGGCGAACTGAAACACGGAACCATAGCTTTGATCGAAGATGGAGTCCCCGTGTTCGCGATAATATCGCAAAAATCGATTCAGAACAACACAAGAGCAAGCGTCCATGAAGTGGAAGCCCGCGGTGCGAACGTCATCACGATTGTGATGAATGACGTTTCCGATAGCAAAGACGATATCATTTTGATGGATGTCGAAGAAATGCTGGCGCCCCTTGTGACAGTCATACCGACCCAATTGATAGCTTATTATTCCGCTCTGAATCTCGGTCGTGATATCGACAAACCGAGGAATCTGGCTAAATCCGTAACTGTCGAATAGGAGGCTATTGAATGCCTAAATACTTTGGAACAGATGGAATCAGAGGGAAATCATATGAATTCCTTGACGAGAATTTAGCCCGTGCCATCGGAAGAAGCCTCCACGTATTGAAAAAAAGCGACGTCATCGTCGCCAGGGATACGCGCGAATCCGGACAAATGTTATCACAAGCCCTGATTGAAGGCGCTTTGGAAGCCGGGTTTGACACGATCGACATCGGAGTCATGCCGACGCCCGCGCTTTGCCATATCAGCCGGACCAGGGAAGCGATTGGCGTGATGATAACCGCCAGTCACAATCCCTATCAAGACAACGGTATCAAAATCTTCGTATCAGGACGCAAATTGACACTAAAAGAAGAAATGGCTATCGAGAATAATATCGACGCCGTCTCACTCGTGTCGGAAATGTTTTTTGGAAAGAAGAAATCACTGGAAGATGATCCCATGGACATATACCTAAATCTTTTTCGTAAGATGATTGTCCGAGTTCCTCTATCCATCGGACTCGATCTGGCGAACGGAGCAACCTGTAAAACGGCACCTGTCGTTTTCCCGCGATTTTCGGATAGGATTTTCTATATCGGAAATAATCCCGACGGAAGAAACATCAACGACAATGTGGGATCGACACATCCGGAATCGCTTTCCCGAACGGTGGAAAAAAACAAACTCGATATCGGGTTCGCCTTCGACGGAGACGGGGACCGTGTCATTATGGTAGGAAACGACGGCTTGATCTATGACGGCGATATGATGATATACATTTTTGCCTGTTATTTGAAAGAAAGAAGCCTGTTGAAGAAGAACACTGTCGTTTTGACAAAGATGAGCAATCTTGGCATTATAAAGGCGCTCGAGTCAAAAGACATCAATGTCGTTCTGACCGATATAGGCGACAAATACGTCATGGAAGAAATGGACAAAGAAGGTTATATTCTCGGAGGAGAAAATTCCGGCCATATCATTAACAGACTATTGCTGGATACCGGGGATGGTGTTTTAAACGCAACCTTCATGTTGAAAATTCTACATGATACCGAAACGACTGTTTCGAATCTCACTAAAGATGTTGTATTATATCCGGATAAGCTAAAAAATCTGAGAAATATCGATCCCCAATTGACGAAGGATCCAGATATCGTCAGATTCATCGAAAAAAGGAAAGAGGAACTTGGCACGGACGGAAGAATTCTTGTAAGGCCTTCTGGGACCGAACCGGTAATAAGAATAGCCGTCTCGGCTAAAACCATGGATGAAGTGGATGAAATCATCGAATCGATTACCAATGTCTTTATGAATAAAACAGCAAGCTAACTTCAATAGATAAGAGGTAAATGGTATGAAAAGATACGCTATTGTTCTCGCTGCCGGCAAAGGCACCAGAATGAAAACCGAATTGCCGAAGTGCGCATATCCGTTGCTTCGCAAACCGATGATCGCCTATATCATCGAAAATATCAGAAATTCGGGATCCGTCGATGAAATCGTCGCCGTGGTCGGATACAAAAGAGAAGTAATCCAGGATATTCTCCAGGATGCGGTCAAGTATGCCTTGCAGGAAGAACAACTGGGAACCGGTGATGCTGTATTATCCGCCAAATGCCTCATTACCGATCCTGACGGTTTCACCGTCATTCTTCCTGGCGATATGCCTTTAGTCGATGAAGAGACGATCGAAAAGGCTATTTCGGAGCATATCGAAAGGCGTCATGATCTCACTGTTGTGACAACAAGAATCGAAGATCCTTTCGGCTACGGCCGGATCATGCGAAACGATTCCGGATACCTGGAAGCGATTATTGAGGAACACGAGGCTTCATACGCCCAAAAAACGATCAATGAGATCAATACGGGAATTTATGTTGTCAAGAACGATCTGTTGTTTCCATCGCTTGCCAAAATAGGTAACGACAATCTGAAAAAAGAATATTATCTTACCGATATCGTCAAGATATTCAAAGACGAGAACCGGGTGATCGGGACCTATTTTCTCAAAGATTCCGCAAAAGCCATGGGTGTCAACGATCTATACGCTCTTTCGATCGCTGAGGCGAAACTGCGCCTTTCCATCAACAAGCGATTGATGCAAAGTGGCGTTGCCATGATCAACCCGGAAACGATCACCATCGGACAGAATGTGGTCATAGAGGAAAACGTCCTGATCAACCCGAACACTTACATAACCGGGAATTCCGTCATCAAAAAAGGCGCCCAGATCGGACCAAACACAGAAATCCATGAGAGCATCATTGGAGAACGGGTGATTTGCCGTCATTCGCTTGTGTACAATTCGATCGTTCACGAAGACACTTCCGTCGGTCCTTTCGCCCATTTGCGCGACGGCGCCGAAATCGGTCCGAAGAACCGAATCGGCAATTTCGTCGAAGTCAAAAAGTCCACGACAGGAAGAAACACAAAAGCTTCGCATCTCGCATATATCGGGGACGCCTCGATCGGACAGAATGTCAATTTCGGATGCGGCGCAATAACAGTGAACTACGACGGGAAGAACAAATACAAGACATTGATCGGTGATGACGTGTTCATCGGCTGTAACGCCAATCTGATTGCCCCGATAAATATCGAGGATAACTCGTTGATTGCCGCCGGTTCGACGCTTAACAAGAACGTCCCTAAAGGCAGTTTGGCAATCGCCAGAGCATACCAGGTCAACAAAATTAACTATATCAAGGACAAACAAGATAAAAAGGATAAGGAATGATTTTATTTCTTGACAACTAGATTCCCTTGATATATACTATTACAGGATAAAAAGTAGAAAGCAGAAGCCCCACTTCTCACCTGATTGATTGATCAATAGGTAGACGCTACAAAACGTTGAGTCAATTTCAAGTGGGTGCGGTTTCTGCACCCGCTTTTATTTTCAGGAGGTGTTACGTATCATTTACAACATCAATCAAAAACCGGTAAAAAAAGACGAAACTCCGATCAACGAGGAGATCCGTTATCGCGAGGTGCTACTTATCGGCGCCGACGGGACACAGTACGGCATCAAACAGACAAGGGACGCCCTTTCGATCGCCTATGAACAGGGATATGATCTTGTTCTTGTCGCCGCAACTGCAAAGCCACCGGTATGCAAACTGATGGATTACCGCAAATTCAAGTTCGAACAGCAGAAAAAAGCCCGCGAAGCCAAGAAAAACCAGAGGATCGTCGACATCAAGGAAATCCGGCTTACCGCTGTAATCGATACGCACGACTATGAAACAAAATTGAGAAACGGGATCAAGTTTCTCGAAAAAGGCGACAAACTCAAAGTTTCGGTATGGTTGCCATATCGGGCGGGAGACATGCTCATAAGACAAGGCAAGGACGTCTTGGAAAAGTTCCGCCAGCGCTGCGACGAAATCGCATCCACGGAAAAAGAAATCGCCCACGAGGGACGATATCTTACCATGGTTCTTACACCAAAGAAAAAATAATCAAAAGGAGAATAAAAATGCCAAAAATGAAATCTCATGCCGGCACGAAGAAGAGACTGAAAAGAACCGGCACCGGAAAGTTGTTGAGAGCGAGTACTTTCCACAACCATTTAATGAGCCACAAATCGCCGAAGCAGAATCGTCAGGCGAGAAGAAAAGAGACCGTCGG
Source organism: Bacillota bacterium (assembly GCA_035379945.1). Classification (GTDB taxonomy): domain Bacteria; phylum Bacillota_I; class Bacilli_A; order Izemoplasmatales; family Hujiaoplasmataceae; genus JAAYZB01. Next base: position 71,788 of record DAOSWG010000001.1, on the reverse strand, counting down.
TACATCTGATCTGAAAAGAATCAGACATCAGGTCCCGTATTTGTAAAAGGTTAGGAGGAAGACATCATGCCCAGAGTAAAAGGTGGATACACCACAAGAAGAAGACGGAAAAGTATCTTAAAGCTGGCGAAGGGTTATTACGGAGCCAAGCATCTGTTATACAGGACCGCAAATGAGCAGGTGATGAACTCGCTTGCCTACGCATACCGCGACCGCCGCAGACGGAAACGGGATTTCCGTAAACTGTGGATAACCAGGATCAATGCCGCAGCCCGTTTGAACAATATGTCTTATTCACGTCTGATCAATGGTTTGAATCTTGCGAATGTCGAAATCAACCGCAAGATGCTGGCCGATCTCGCCGTGAATGACGAAAAAGGTTTCAGCGCTGTCTGCGACCAAGCGAAAAAAGCACTTGCCAAAACAGATAAGTAATTATTGTCATGATAAACCCGTATCCGGAAGATGTTCCCACAATACGGGTTTTTTTATTTTTTAAGCCGGCAAATAACGGGTTTTTCATTGATAAATATATATGTTTTTGTTAATATATAATTGTTATTAGATACAAAACGGTCTTTTTTGCAGGGTGGTATTTATGGGCAAAATCAAAACAATCAATATCTTCGGTTCATCCGGTTCGGGATCGACCACTTTGGCTAGAGCCGTCGCAAAAAAATACGGATATATTTTCATTGACACCGATGATGCGATCTGGGAAAAAACCGAATTGCCTTTTTCCAAGCGTAAAAGTGACAAGGACGCCAGAGAATATCTCGAAACACGGATGAAAACCGGCGACAAAATCGTGATCTCCGGGTCTTTCATCGGCTGGGCCGACGATATCAAGGAAAAGATCGATCTCTTTGTCTATCTTAACCTTCCGTTAGAAATCCGGAAAAGTCGGATTGAAAACCGTGAGAAGGCGCGTTTTGGTAACCGGGTCCTCCCAGGAGGCGATCTTTACCAAAAACACATTGATTTTCTGGAGTGGATCAGCCTTTATGACGAAACTCCGGAATCCTTGCGGGGTAAAAAACAACATGAAATGTGGTTAGCCGATGTCAAAGTCCCCGTCGTGAGAATCACCGAACCGGCGGATATCGATACGCTGGTAGATGCAGTCGAAAAAAGACTGAATCTTTCTTGACAAGGAAAGGAAACTATTAATGGAAGCCTATTTCGAACTCTTTCTCAAGGGAATATGCACTATCTTCATCCTTTACGTCTCCTTCAACACCATTTTTAGATACCATACCAATTCTTCCGTCACGGATTTCTTTCTCGTATTTTCGTGGATGATCGTCAGTTTCTTTTTTATCGGTCATTACCTGATTGTCGCATATGTGTCAATTATAGGCGGAATCCTGATTATTTACGCTGCAATGCGCATCTATCTCGCATATAGAAAAACGGATATTCGTCTAACATACAGCTTTTCAAAACGCGAAGCCGATAATCTGAAAATCGCGCTCGGAAATGCTTCCGAAACGCTTCCGGAAGGAAAGATATATAATTACCGCAATCTGTCATATATCATAATAACCAAAGATCTCACCAAGGACGAACACAAGGCATTTGTCAAGAAACTTGACAAGGAAATCAGCCAGGTTCCAATCCATTTCGGATATTTCCAATACTTCAATATCATATTTGCTCTCATCCTGATGGCTTCGATCTGGCGCTTTTAGGAGGCCAAAATGTCAGCTTCTAGTTTTCAAAATACAGTATTCCCGTGCAAGAACCCTCAGCGCTACTTCGGTGTTGATTTCTTTGCCTCGATTTTTCAGGGGTCAAATCCGACAAGAAAATTTTACGCATCCCCGGCTGACATCGACCAGACATACCGGCCGGAACTAGAAGATATCAAACACATGGGGACGGAGTCATTTATCTACGAAATGAGAAGGATACCGGAGGGATCGGTAATCGGATTCGATCAAAATCCCGATCCTTATGTCGCCTCCATAAATAAAGTCGGGACGATGAAAAAGGTTCTCGAAGCAATCAAGGAAAGCAACATGGGACTTTATCTGGAAACGAGCTCCGAAAATGTTCTAGAAGATATTCCCATTATTGTCAAAATCAGTGAGAACGCTCCGGTACTGATCGCAATACCGGTCGGTTTTGTCAATGATGAGATGGGAAGAATGTTCGAACCCAGCGAACCATCGTTTGCAGCTAAACTCAGACTGATACGCCGTTTTGCAAGCGAAAATCTCCGGGTAGGAGTCATCTTGAAACCCGTAATCCCCTTTGTGAACGATTCCGAGGAAAATATTCTTCAGATTTTAAACAAAGCCAAGGAAGCTGGAGCATCGTTTATGTATCCATCTTTTGGAATCATCATAAGCGATGAACAACGTCCGAGTTTTTATAGCCTGATCGACAAACACTACCCTGGACTCAAAAACATATACATGGATAATTTCGGAATTCGTAAATCGATCAGTTCCGCAAACGCCGAAAAGTTGAAAAAAGCGTTTGTATTTTCCGCCAAGAAAATGCATGTTGATTTTGGTATGAAGGAAATCATTAGATCGGTCAAGCCCACAAGCGACATGCAAATGAAATTGTTTTAAGAAAGGATAGGGGGAAACAAGATGCTGTTGGATTTCTTTATGGAATACTGGCGTTTCTTTGCCATCGTTTTCGGAACGATAGCATTGATGACGATCATATATCTGTTTTATAACCTTGACAGCCGGAAGAAACTTGCGCGTATGGAAAAACAACTGCCAAAAGAAGCAGACACGCACGAAAGGACTATTTCGCTCAAAGATCTCATCGACCAGGACGTGATCGTTCCAAACGCCAAAGAACCGAGCGCTTTGGAAAAAAAAGATATCTATCCGGAACAAACCATTTTCACGCAAAAAATAATCAGTCCGGAAGTGTCGAAACCGATCATTGTAGAAGAAATAGCCGAAAAAAAGCCGAAAATAATTCCGGAAGTCATTCAAAACGCAGAAGACAAACCGGAGGTTCCTGACGAAAAAGGAATAAAAAAGCCTGAAGAAAAGAAAACTCCAAAAAAGGCCGCAGTCCACAAGGAACTTGGCAGATATCATGTTTACTACCGAAAGGAAGATGGTTCATGGTATGTAAAACGGGAGGGATCGGACCGGATATTGAGAGTTCTGCCTACCCAGCGCGAAGCGATAGCTTTTGCCACCATCAAAGCGATAACCCAAAATTCCAGCTATGTCGTTCATAATATGGATGGCAAGATAAGAAAATAAAGACGAATTCTCGACAGTTCGTCTTTTTTTTGCAACAAATCGCATCCCATGAATGTTTATATATGTGAAAAGCAAAAAAAGCGCCGGATTTGTCTGGAAAGATGATAAAATAGTCTCAAGGAACGAGGTGAGACTATGCCAGACGATCTGGACCAACTGGTCAGGAAATACAATGCAGGCGATACGGAAGCATTTGACCAATTGTATGAATTGACATACCGTCAGGTCTATTTCGCCGTTTTGCCTATCTTAAACGACCGCTCGCTTGCCGAGGACATCGTTCAGGACACATACATGAAACTATGCGCGTGTCTTTCGGGATACCGGGAAAGAAATCTATTAGCCTATGTGATTACCATTGCCAGAAACCTGGCGAAAAACGAATACAACCGAAGAAAACGGGAGATCCGTATAGAATCAGTCGAAGCCGATTATTCCCAAGTCTCACTCGCGGACCATCTGGAAATAAAAGCGGAAAAAGAAGAGCTTGTCAAGGAAATACTCGATTCATTAGATCTTGACGAGAAGAATGTCTTTCTTCTTCACAATCTGGAAAATCTTCCTCACCGCGAGATAGCTGTCATACTCGACAAACCAATCGGGACCGTTACATGGATCCACGCCAAGGCCTTGAAGAAACTGAAGGCCAAATTCAAGGAGCGATGAATCATGAAATATCGCGAACTAAAAGAAATTATCAAGGATAACACCGCATTCAAGCTTCCGGAAAACCGTTCTTTTCTCGAAGAAGCGAAATCACATTACATACCCGTTCTGTCAAACGATAGGAAACAGCCGCTCTGGCATCGCTTGATGGTCGGTTTTTCTCTTGCCTTGTTTGTCGTTCTTTTGGGATCTGGACTTTATCTTGATTTTAAAATCACTGCGACCGTGACTGTCGATATCAACCCGTCGGTTGAATTGGAAATCAATTCCTTCAGACGCGTTCGCAAAGTGATTCCGCTCAACAGCGACGGAGAGATTTTAGTGGAAAATCTCACATATCACAGCGGTTCACTGTCGGTTGTTCTTTCAGACATTTTACAGACAAGCGAAGCTTTGGGATATTCAGACATAGACGATACCGCTTTGTTATTCGGAGTTTCGGGAACTAAACCAGAAATTGAGGATGGAATCAGCGAAATAATCAGCCGATGCGAGAAAGCCGGCACATCTTCATATCTGATTATAAAGACTCACTTGATGACAGGCGATCTTATGGCTTCCGGATATAGTATCACGGTTACGAATTCTTTGACTTCCGATTATGATATCTGGTCGCTTTTCGGGTCTTCTCGTTGCGCTTCCGAGGAACAGGCGACAACCACAACGACTACCGCAGCCATTTCCACGACTACAGGAAACGATACGTCAAGCGACAGCTACAATACTTACACGCCTAACTATGCCTTCTCAGGAACGATAAATTTAGAGACGCTGTCTGCCACATACGGGATTACGGAAGCAAAGATGGAATTGATTCTGATCATATATGCCACTGTTTCGGATTACCAGACTGAAACCGGTTTTCAGGAATTGCTGAACATGGATCTTTCGGAGTTGCTGGCATTGTACTTGTCGGAGTAAATATCGATAATTAAAAATAAAAGTCCCGGAATTTGTTTGTCCGGGACTTTTATTATATTGCGATTTTTTTATCACGATGTTTTTGATATGCACCAATTGACATATAAACAATGAAAAAACCAAGAAAAACCATTGCCAGAAGCAAGAGAACATGGAGGCCTGAGGGAATATCGCTTAATATGGGAATACCGACGCCGATGAACGGATTTTCCATCAGGTACATATTATTGGCGCCGGGATCGATGACCAAATTTCCGAACATCGCCCAAAGATACATTGCAATGCATCCGATGGGAATTGTTTTCCACCAACTTTTCAGCTTAAGGGTATAATCTCCGGACGCGATCATGAAGCAAGGAGTGAACAAAAGCAGGAAATGAACGACGAGGGTTCGGATCATCGGAAACGTAATGACGAACGGGTCGCCAAATAAAATCCCCACCGGATACAACATGGCGGCCAGCCCGCCGATTATCGAGGTCGTATATATGAAGTCTCGCATCGGTTTTAAATTGAAGATTATCACGAGCGGCAGCAAAACGTTGTTGATGCCGCAAAGCTGGAAGGAAATGAATGTCCTGACATCCCAGAAAGGATGCGAGGAACTGGAAATCGTATCGCCGTAATGGTTCCATTCCCATATATATAAGACTTCACCAGAATATTTCAGCAAAAGCATGATGACGGCGATCACTATTAAAAAAATATGTCTGGTTTTATCGCTTTTATGAACAAATATCTGCATGAGTACGATGAATCCGGTTATGACCAGAAACATGTAAAGAAAGTGTGGCCATTTAAAAAGATAGGCCGTTGGACTTTCATCCATTCCGGTACTCGAGAAAAAAGTCGACAGTAGCATTATATTACCCCTTTCCGGATTTATGTTATTATTATACCACAACAATACGAGCTTTGCATCAAAATTTATTGATTTGACAAAGTGCTTGCATTTCCTTGTAAAAGTAGTAGAATAGTTAATGCTAACGCTTTCATGGGAGTGATTTATTTGTTTACAATCAATATAAAGGGTGAAACCCTGAAATTTGAAAACAAGGTCAGGTTGACCGAACTGGCGTCCAGATACGAAGGGACATATTATGCCGCCAAGGTGAACAATCGCTTGCGCGAACTCACATATGTCATCGGCTTTGATGCCGATGTCGATCTTCTTGACTATACCTATTCCGACACGGCCAGGATATATGCCACAAGCATGCGTTATCTTATCTGCATGGCATTCAGACGTGTTTTTCCAAATCTACAGATAAAATTCTCGAACAGCATCGCCATGGGAATCTACGGAAGAGCCATTAACGGAATCATCACTCCGGATATGATTCAGCTGGTTTTAACTGAAATGCAGAATATCATCAAAGCCAATTATCCGATCACAAGAAAAAAAATATCGATTTCCGAGGCGAAAAAATATTATCGGAGCAAGGGATATATTGATAAAGTAGAAACCTTGAAATACCGCAAGGAAGATGTCAATATTTACGAATGCGACGGATATTGCAACTACATGTACGGCTATATGGTCCCTTCTACGGGATATCTGACGTATTTCGAACTCTTTTACTATAGTCCGGGATTTTTGGTCAGATACCCGCGGATCGAAGAAAAAGGCCAAATTCCAGAGTTTTCCGATTCTCCCAGTTTCTTGCGGGTTCTGAACCGAGCCGAGCAATGGGCAATCAACTGTGATGCCGACATGATCTATAAGCTTAACCGAAAAATCGAAGAGAACCGACAGGTCGAGTTTGTGAACATGTGCGAGACAAAGCATAACAACCAACTGTGCGAGTTAGGCGAAATCATTTCTAAAGATATTGACAATATCCGCCTTATTGCGATTGCCGGTCCATCATCATCCGGCAAAACGACATTTTCAAGACGCTTGGAAATCGAGCTGTTGACGAGAGGGATCAAACCTTTGATGATATCGATCGACAACTACTATCTTCCTGTCGACAAAGCACCGCTTGACGAATTCGGAGAGCCTGATCTTGAACATGTCAAAGCGCTTGATTTGGAACTGTTCAACCGCAATATTACAGACCTAATCAACGGAGATTCCGTCAGTTTACCGTTTTTCGACTTTCGAAAGCATATGCGGAGTTTCACCCCGCCGATTCATATTGAGAGTCATAATCCCATCATTATCGAAGGAATCCATGCTTTGAACGATGTTTTGACAGAGTTCATTCCTGCTAGCCAGAAATTCAAGATTTACATATCTCCTTTAGCCCAGATAAACATTGACTACAACAACCCAATCAACCTGACGGATATCAGATTGTTGCGCAGGATAGTTAGAGATCTACAGTTCAGAAATACATCTCCGGAAAAGACTCTGAGCATGTGGCCGTCAGTCAGACGCGGGGAATACAAATGGATCTATCCGTTTGTGGAGAATGCCAATTACATATACAATTCCGAATTGACCTACGAGTTATGCGTGCTCAAGCGCTACGCTCTCGAAGCATTAAGAAAAATTCCCAATGATTCGGAATATTTCATCCAAGCCAACCGGCTGATCAAATTCTTGAAGTATTTCAAACAAATAGACCAATATCTGGTGCCTTGCAATTCTTTGTTGCGGGAGTTTATCGGAAAAAGCGTTTTCGAACACTGAAAAGTGTTCGTTTTTTTTATGCTATTTTTCAGGAAAGGTTTTTTTGATATAATATATAAAAGAACGTCAATCATTTAGATTGACGGTCCACATTTAAGGCTATGTGGTATAATTGTCAGTATGAGATTACATTGAGGAGGTGTTGGCTGTGAATGTTTTGCATGTCAGTGCTGAATGCTATCCGTTCGTCAAGATCGGCGGGCTGGCCGACGTAGTCGGGTCGCTCCCGGGCGAACTGGGGAAACAGAAGGATATGGATGTCAGGGTTATCTTGCCAAGATACAAGTCGATTCCCGCGAAATACCTTGAAAATGCAAAAACTATCGCCGAATATACGGTAAATCTCGGTGACAAATCGCTGATATATGCCGGAATCATGATGCTTCAAGGCGACAATGTGACTTATTACTTCATCGACAACCTGTTTTATTTCGGTTCGCGAGAAGAAGTGTACAATTACGGAGACGAAGCAGAACGTTACGCCTTCTTTCAGATTGCCGTATTAGAAGGAATGACAAAAATCGGATTTTCGCCCGATATCGTGCATGTGCACGACTGGCATACGGGAATGATTCCTTTGCTTCTCAAAACAAAATACAGCGATAAATTTGATTGCAAGAGTGTACTCACTATCCATAATCTCGCTTATCAGGGGATTTTCCCGCTTACTGATGCCGAACTTTTCGGATTCGGATACGATTACCGTTTTGAATATGAGGGTTTTCTGAATTTTCTGAAATCCGGTATCGTGTGTTCCGATCTCATCACCACGGTTTCTCCGACATACGCCAAGGAGATCATGACCGATTATTACGGTTATGGGATGCAAAGACTTCTAAAAGCCAGAGCCGGCGATGTCAAAGGCATTCTGAACGGAATCGATATGAAGGAGTTCAATCCGGTTACCGATAAACTAATAGCTGAAAAATACGGGATTGATGATTACCGGGAAGGAAAGATAGCCAACCGAAAAGCGCTGGAAGATGCGATTACCGCTCATCTTCCGGCTGGACGACCTTTGGTCGGTATTGTCAGCCGCCTTGTCAGTCAAAAAGGAATTGACTTGATCAAGCGAGTGTTCGACGAGATGCTTGAAACCGATGATTTTTCCTGTGTGGTTTTGGGTAACGGACAAGCTGAGTATGAAGATTACTTCAAAAAACTCGCACTTGATCATCCGGACCGGGTTTTTGTGCGGATCGGATATGATAATAAACTGGCTCATCTAATCTACGCCGCCAGCGACATTTTCTTGATGCCGTCCAAATTCGAACCTTGCGGGCTCGGCCAGATGATAGCCATGCGATATGGCTCTATTCCGGTAGTAAGGGAAACTGGCGGGCTTTCCGATACAATCCAACCATTCAACGAATATGTCCCATCCGGAAACGGATTCAGTTTCACAAACTTCAATGCTCATGACATGATGCATGTGCTTCGCTACGCTTTCCGTCTTTACCGGTTGCAAGGCGTCTGGGACTATCTGGTCAAAGAAGCGATGTCCGTCGATTTCAGTTGGCAGAAGTCGGCGAAAGAATACAAGAAAGTCTATAAACAACTCTTAAAAAACAAGGAGGAAACCATATGAAAGTGCTTGCTTTGATTTTGGCGGGAGGTCGCGGATCACGTCTCGATATCCTATCGGAAAACCGGGTTAAACCATCTGTCCCTTTTGCCGGTAAATACAGGATCATCGACTTCACATTGTCTAACTGTTCCAATTCCGGCATCTACAACATCGCCATTCTCACGCAGTATCTGCCTTTCTCTCTTAACGAACATATCGGTTCGGGAAGGCCTTGGGACCTGGACAGAAGAGATTCGAAAGTGACGTTATTGCAACCGCACAGCCAGTGGTATATGGGTACGGCCGATGCCGTACGTAAAAACCTCCATTACATCGAACAAAGTGATCCGGATTATGTTCTGATTCTTTCTGGTGATCATATCTACAAGATGGATTACCGCGACATGATCAACCAGCATATCATGACCGGCGCCGACTTAACGGTCGGATGCAAGATCATCGATCCGAAGGACGCTTTCCGTTTCGGAATGCTGGAAGCCGATCAATCAGGTAAAATCTACAAATTCCAAGAAAAACCGAAACAGACTACATCCGATCTCGCATCAATGGGAATCTATGTTTTCAATACCAAAACATTGCTTGATCAGCTGAAAAACAACGATACTCCCGATCTGGATTTTGGAAAACATATCATACCCGGAATGATCGAAAAGAACAGAGTATACGCCTTCAGGTTCAATTCTTACTGGAAAGACGTCGGAACTTATGACGCTTATCTGGAAGCAAATCTTGAATTGATCGAGACAGTTGATAAGATTCAACTCGACATGTACGATACCAACTGGAAAATATATACGAAATCGGAAGAGCTTCCCGCTGTCAAAATCGGATCTAAAGCTGTCATCAGACAGACGCTTCTGTCAAACGGAGCCATCGTAGCCGGAAATGTGGAAAGAAGCGTCCTTTCCCCGGGTGTCATCGTCCATCCGCTTGCCAAAGTCACCAACAGCGTTCTTTTGAACTATGTAGAAGTGAAACCGGGTGCCATTGTCGATCACTGTATCATCGACAAGAACACGGTCATCGGCGACAACGCTTTCGTCGGCTTCGGCGACGATCTGACTCCCAACAAGGAAAATCCCGATTTGTTAGCTTCAGGAATAACCGTGCTCGGTAAAAACATCATGGTTCCGAAAAACATGGTGATCGGAAGAAACTGCCGGATCTTCAAAACGGCGGATCTCAAGAATATCGAAGACAACATTGTTCCTTCAGGATCGACACTAAAATAAAAAAGGGCGTTCTGCCCTTTTGATTATCCGTGGTGCTCCTACCTAGAATCGAACTAGAATTTCAGCATTACCATTGCTGTGTTTTGCCATTAAACTATAGGAGCGCTTGCTTTTCATATTATAAACAAGATTTTCCGAAAAAGCAAGAATTTTGTTGGCGAAACGAATCAGTTGCATTATAAACATAAATGACTTTATTCATTGGAGGAAATAACATGCTGGAAATCATTGGCTTATCTAAAAGCTACGACGGTGTCAAACTGGCTTGCGACGACATTACACTGACGATCGAAAACGGTGATATCTACGGATTTATCGGTCATAACGGCGCTGGAAAAACTACGCTGTTGAAATCGATTGCGGGGATCATCGATTTCGAGAAAGGCGATGTGTTGATCGGCGGTAAATCGATCAAGACAAACCCGATTGCGGCAAAAAGGCAAATTGCCTATATTCCCGACAATCCCGATGTCTATGAATCACTTACCGGCATGCAATATATCGATTTCATGGCAGATGTCTTCGAAGTCGCTCCCGACAGGCGCAAGGAACTTGTGGAAAAATATGCGAAGATGTTTGAAATGGATTCGGTGCTCGGAAATCCGATCCAGTCTTATTCGCACGGAATGAAGCAGAAGATCGTCATCATGGGGGCCTTAATCCATGAACCGAAGGTAATGTTATTAGACGAACCGTTTGTCGGTCTCGATCCGAAAGCCAGTTATCTGCTCAAGGAAGTATTTCGCGAGATGTGCGACAAGGGGGCTTTGATCTTCTTTTCAACCCATGTTCTCGAAGTCGCAGAGAAACTCTGCAACAAGGTAGCCATCATCAAACAAGGAAAAATAGTTGAGAACGGCATCACTCAGGAAATTATCAAAAAGGAATCACTAGAGCAGATCTTCCTTGAACTGTTGAACGAAGCATGAAACAGTATCTCATCTTGATGCGGGTTTTCCTCAAGGAAAACTTTTCGCTTAAACGGTTTTTGGGCATCGATGTCAGGAAATCGAAAAAGAAAGCCATTCTGCTCGGCTTTCTGTTCCTTTATGCCATCGGCGCTTGGTGGTTTTTCTTCGGGCTTCTCTTCATGGATCTTGCCGAAGTTTTCGATTCTTTGGGTGTTATCGAGCTTATGCTCATGTATCTGTTTCTCTACACAACCGGAATGACTCTGATCATGGTTTTGTTCCGGGCCAACGGATATCTGTTCAAATACAAAGATTTCGAGATTTTGCAACCGCTCCCCCTAAAACCTAACACGGTTTTCATGGCCAAAATGACGGTCATGCTTATAATTACTTATATCGGTGTCTTCATTTTGGCGGCTCCGATTGCTTTTGCTTATTTCTATTACGATTTTTCCATTATCGGTCTTTTATTGTTCTTGATTGCTTTACCTCTGATGTGTCTGATCCCGATTGTGGTATTTTCCTTTCTATCCATGATCGTTGCCAGACTTGCATCCGGTTTCCGTAACCGCAACATTCTGAACATCATCAGCATGCTTTTGCTTTTCCTTTGCATCATGGCGTTTTCCCTGTGGCTCAACATTTCTACGGCAAATGATGTCAATCCTCTATTAAACCAACAGGGACTCGTCGAAGGAATGAAGGAATACTATCTGCCGATGGGATGGTTTGCGGATGCTATCCATAATCATGACATTTTGTCATTCTTATTGCTTTTCGTCTCCAATACGGTTCCATTCGCCCTTTTCGTTTATTTGGTGGCAAAATGGACGGTCAAGATAAATCAGAAAAATATGTCCGTAAAGACCAGGACAAGCGTAAAAACGGCCGTTTCACAGTCTCAGCCCGTTTTCCAGGCAATCATAAGGAAAGAGTTCAGAAAGTTCCTCAGCGTGCCTATTTACGCGGTTAACGCCGGCTTCGGATTATTGATGCTTATGATTGCCGGTATTCTGTCGGTCGTATACAAAGCCAAGATCGCCGAATTCATGGCTACGATCACTTCGAGTACAATAACTCCTGAAGCGATCACACTTCTGTTTGTGGGATTTTGCATCACCATGGTATATACGTCTGCTATCAGCCTTTCTTTGGAAGGAAAGAATTTTTGGATCATCAAAAGTCTGCCTTTGGAAGCGAAGAAAGTCATGGAAGCCAAGATGGCCTTCAATGTTTTGCTGGTGATGCCTTTTGCCATCGTTTCTCTCGTATTGATTTATTTCGGGATCGGATCGACCATCATCAACCTTTTGGTGATGTTCCTTTACACCCTGTCGTTATCGCTTGCATCCTCGGCTTTCGGATCATTTATCAATCTGCATTTCCCGAAATTCGAATTTCTGAACGAGACGGAAGTTGTCAAGCAAAGCGTCGGCGCGATGATCGGAGTGTTTTCCGGATTCGGGTTTTTAGTCATATCAGGGCTCGTTTATTACTGGTTAGCCGATACTATCGGATCCATGGGCGCCTTATGCGCCGCAAGTCTTATAAACTATGTGTTTTTCTTTGTTTTCCTGCAGATAGTCGACAGAACATCCGAATCGCTTTTCGCTAAAATGTCGGGATGAAAAATAAAAACGCTTTCGTAGTCAAAGGCCCGGCGCTTTTGTTTGTATTTGGCAATATATATATGATATAATTCTATAGGATATAAAAACTATATGGAAAGGATAATAATATGACAAAGTACGTTTATTTGTTTAAGGAAGGCGACGCTTCCATGCGGAACCTTCTCGGAGGAAAAGGAGCCAACCTTTGCGAGATGACCAAACTCGGAATGCCGGTTCCCCAAGGATTTGCCGTTTCAACCGAAGCTTGCACGCAATACTACAAAGACGGACGCATGATCAACGATGAAATCATGGCCCAGGTCGAAAATGCTCTCGCCGAAACCGAAAAAGTTGTCGGAAAGAAATTCGGAGACATCAACAACCCATTGCTCGTATCCGTGCGTTCGGGAGCCAGGGTTTCCATGCCCGGAATGATGGACACGATTCTGAATCTCGGTCTTAACGACCAAGCGGTCGAAGGACTTGCTAATTTGACCAACAATCCGCGTTTCGCCTATGACTCATACCGGAGATTCATCCAGATGTTCTCCGATGTCGTTATGGAGATTTCCAAGAGCAACTTCGAAGAAATTCTCGATAGCAGGAAAGAAGCCAAAGGCGTGGAGCAGGATACCGAGCTTGACGCCGACGATCTCAAAGAAATCGTCAAGAATTACAAGGAAAAATATCTGAAGCTCAAGGGAGAACCGTTCCCGCAGGATCCTAAAGTTCAATTGGTGGAAGCCATCAAAGCCGTATTCCGTTCCTGGGACAACCCACGCGCCAACACATACAGACGTCTTAACAATATTCCTTACGAATGGGGAACAGCCGTCAACGTCCAACAGATGGTCTTCGGAAACATGGGAGACGATTCCGGAACCGGCGTCGCTTTCACGAGAAATCCGTCGACCGGCGAGAAGAAGTTCTTCGGCGAATATCTGTTCAACGCCCAGGGCGAGGATGTCGTCGCCGGAATCAGGACTCCGAAACCGATTTTCGAACTTGAGAAGGACAACCCTGCCGTTTACGCTCAATTCTTGGATATTTCTTCCAAACTGGAAGCTCATTACAAAGATATGCAGGACATGGAGTTCACCATCGAAAAAGGCAAACTCTACATGTTGCAGACAAGAAACGGAAAACGGACCGCTCAGGCCGCTTTGAAGATCGCCATATCGATGGTCGATGAAGGCCTCATCAGCGAAAAAGAAGCCGTTCTCAGAGTCGAACCGAAACAACTCGACAGCCTGCTTCACCCGCAGTTCGATCAGGAATCTCTGAAAAACGCCACCGTCATCGCCACTGGACTCAACGCTTCTCCGGGCGCTGCTTCCGGCATGGCCGTCTTCACAGCCGAACGTGCCAAGGAACTCGCCAAGAAGGGAAATCCCGTCGTACTGGTTCGTCAGGAAACATCTCCGGAAGATATTGAAGGAATGGTCGTTGCGAAAGGTGTTTTGACCGCCAGAGGCGGAATGACTTCGCACGCCGCCGTCGTCGCAAGAGGCATGGGAACATGCTGCGTGGCCGGAGCCGGATCCATTAAAGTCTACGAAGAAGCGAAATACTTCGAAGTGGGCGGAAAGAAATACAACGAAGGCGATTTCATCTCGCTTGACGGATCCACAGGAAAAATCTACGGTGAAAAGATCAAAACGGTCGACGCCACAGTTTCCGGCGATTTCGCCAAACTGATGGGTTGGGCCGACAAATACCGGGCCCTCAAAGTAAGAACCAACGCCGATAATCCCAGAGACGCCAAGGTTGCATACAACTACGGTGCCGAAGGCATCGGACTATGCCGCACCGAACATATGTTCTTCGATGCTGACCGGATTCCCGCTATGCGCGAGATGATCGTTTCGAAGACACTAGAAGAAAGAAAAGCTGCTTTGGCCAAACTGCTTCCAATGCAGAAAAAGGATTTTATCGGTTTATACGAAGAAATGCACGGATTCCCCGTCACCATCCGTTACCTTGATCCGCCTTTGCATGAATTCCTCCCGACCGCCAAAGAAGACATTGAAGAATTGGCCAAGGATATGGGCATCACCTATGAAGAGCTGAAAGCCACGGTTGACAGTCTTCATGAAACCAATCCGATGTTGGGACACCGCGGAGTCAGACTGACGATCACCTATCCGGAAATCGCTGTCATGCAGACAACAGCGGTCATCGAAGCCGCCATTGACGTGAACAGCCGCGGCGGCAAAGTTGTACCAGAAATCATGATTCCGCTTGTGGGAGACGTAAAAGAACTTAAGTATGTCAAGGATATCGTTGTCAAGACAGCCGACGAAATCATCGCCAAAAACAATGTCGATCTTAAATACCATGTCGGTACGATGATCGAAATCCCACGTGCCGCATTGTTAGCCGACGAGATCGCCAAAGAAGCCGAATTTTTCAGCTTTGGAACCAATGATCTAACACAGATGACTTTCGGATTCAGCAGAGACGACGCCGGCAAATTCCTGGCCGATTACTATGACAAGAAGATCTTCGAAAGCGATCCGTTCGCTCATGTGGATACTAAGGGTGTCGGCAAACTCATGAAGATGGCCGTCGAACTCGGAAGATCCGTCCGTCCTGACATCAAACTGGGAATCTGTGGCGAACACGGCGGCGATCCAGCTTCTGTCGAGTTCTGCCATTCAATCGGACTGACTTATGTTTCCTGCTCGCCTTTCCGGGTGCCGCTTGCCCGTTTAGCCGCAGCGCATGCGAACATCAAGAATCCGCGCTAAATATTTAATCATCCAAAGACGATGCATACAAATGCGTCGTCTTTTTCTTTTATCAATAATACAAAACCATTGAAGCGCTGATTAGTTCATGTTAATATTGCTATATCAGGATCGGGGAGGAATAGATCATGTTCAGGCTGTTGTTTTGCGGTTTGAAAGGAATGGATGAAGTATCTATAAATAAACTCGTTTCCAAGAAAAGAGCTTTCATTACTTCGCTAGTGTTGATGGGGATTGCCCTGATTATAGGGATTTCCATGATCATAACCAGTGGCTTGAAGATTTTGTCTCAAGGTATAACCGGTATGGACGACTATGGTTTCTGGATCGTTTTCGCATTTGTTATAACCGGTCAATTGTTTTTTGTCGTTTCCATATGCATCGCCTTATACGGAAGGACCAAAGCGCTTTTCCCAAAAACAAAGACCTGGGTGTATATTTTGCTTTCTATAGCGGTTTATTATGCCGCAAGTATCTTTTCCTTAGCCTTGATTCTTATAACTATTTTGTTGAAAATTCCCGTTTTTATCGGTCTCTTTATTCTTTGCTGGTTGCTCCTTGGCATTTATATATGGATATTTGTCAATCTGTTTCATATTGTTTTGCGCCTGTCTCAAAACCCGCTTAGCTGAAGTGCAAACGGTTTTCACTGACTTTTTGGAGGGCTTGTTGACAAAGCAACAAGCGTTATATATAATGAATTTGTACATGGACGGTTGGAAATCACTCACCCGCGACCTACAATGAAAGAAAAGGGAGTCGAGGCGTTTCCGGTGTTGAATGCCTAAATCTAATTTTTTAGGAATCCTGAAGGAAAAGCAAGAGACGCCCACCATTGGGTAGATGTTTGTCTGCTCGAGTGATTTCCAACTGTCCATGTATTTTTATTTGCTGAAGGAGGTAAAATATGAGTGAGCTTTTACAAGAATTAACAATGTTGAAAGGCATTCCTGCCAATGAAAGACTGGTCAGGGAATTCATCGAGTTGCACGCTGCCGGCAAGGCGGAAATAAGTCATGATAAATTGGGTTCGGTCATTCTTAAAAAAACCGGAACAGCAGATGGCCCAAGAATCATGGTTGCGGGACACATGGATGAAATTGGCTTCATCGTTTCGGAAATAACCAAAGAGGGTTATATCAAATTCATACCGGCCGGAGGCTGGTGGGGACATGTGCTCTTGAGCCAGCAATTCGTTCTGACCACGATGGAAGGCAAAGAGATCAGAGGAGTCATCGGGTCGAAACCGCCACACATCCTTGATCCCGAAGAGAGAAAGAAAGTCGTCGAACTTAATGACATGTATTTAGACATCGGCGTCGCAAACAAGGAAGAAGCTTTGGAACAAGGAATCAGAGTTGGCGACATGATTACGCCATATATCGAATTCAAGAAACTGGCCAATCCCAAATATCTGCTGGCTAAAGCTTTCGACAACCGGATCGGCATCGGCCTGGTTTTAGAAGTTCTCGACCGCTTGCAGAAGATGCCGCATCCGAACACATATTATGGCGTTGGTTCGGTCCAGGAAGAAGTCGGACTTCGGGGAGCGGGAACTTCCGCCTTCCAGATCGATCCGGATATCGGCATTGCCCTGGATGTGACGATCGCAACCGATTATCCGGGAGGCGCCAACGATGTTTGTCTGGGAAAGGGACCCTGTCTCATGGTATATGACAGTTCCATGGTCGGCCATGTGGGCTTGAGAAGGTTTGTGACCGAACTGGCCGACAAGGAAAATATTCCTTATCAGCTGTCTTATCTCAATCGCGGCGGCACTGATGCCGGCAAAATCCATCTGACCAAAAGTGGATGTCCGTCTATCGCGATCTGCTTGGCGGCAAGATACATTCATTCGCATACGACAATCATCCACGAGGATGATTACGACAACGCGGTCCTTTTGGTGGAAAAGCTCATTTCTGCGCTCGATAATGAAATAGTCAACCAAATCACTTTTGAATGAGGCCGAAAGGCCTTTTTCTCTTGTCGGGAGTTGCTTTATCTGGCTGGCAGTGTTAAAATTCTAGATGGTGATCGAAGTGCTCAGGATCGTATCCGGAAAATGGAAACACTTGTTGATAAATGAAGTCGACAGGAACAACACAAGACCGACTACGGACAGAAACAGGGAAATGCTTTTTAATGTCATCGGACAGTATTTTGATGGCGGAATGGCGCTCGATCTGTTTGCGGGAAGCGGAGCTTTGGGGATCGAGGCTATGAGCCGTGGCATCGAAAGTTGCACATTTGTCGATAACGACATGACCGCCTGCAAGACTATAGATAACAATCTGAAAAAGCTGAACGTTTCTTCTAACAATAAAAAGGTTGTAAAATCAGACGGAATCGAATTCCTTAAGAATACGAATTCTTCGTATGATCTGATCCTGGCGGATCCTCCGTACAGAATGGAAATATGGAATGAGATCGTAGAAATCGTTTTTAAAAGAAATTTGCTTAATCAAGAAGGAATCCTGGTTATTGAATTACCGATCAGCGGCAGTGTCGAAGAAAGACATGGTTCCCTTGAACTCATAAAAACAAAAGATGTTGGCATCAGCAAGTTTGTCTTTTATCGCCACAAGGAGGTATGAAATGAAAGTAGGATATTATCCCGGAAGTTTCGATCCGATAACAAACGGACATCTTGACATCATCGAAAGGGGAGCGAAACTGTTCGATAAATTGTTTGTCGCGGTATCCATCAATCCCAGTAAAAGGACTCTTTTCACATCCGATGAAAGGTTCGAACTGGTAAAAGAAGTTTTGAAAAACTACAAAAACATCGAAGTGGTCAAATCGGATATCCTTACTGTGGAACATTGCCGATTGCTTGGGGCAAGTCACATCCTTCGCGGATTGCGGGCAGTGACCGACTACGATTACGAATTCCAACTCACCAATTTCAATCGCAAACTCGCTCCGGATATCGATACGGCTTTTCTGATGACGGAAGGACAGTATTCCTATCTCTCGTCATCATCCGTAAGGGAACTGGCCGAATTCGGAGGGGATGTTTCCAAATTTGTTCCTCCGATTGTCAAAAAGGCCATTGACAAAAAGATGGCTTCAGTCAGTAAATAGAACTGTTTATCCATATTTGATCTTCATTAAGCAAACGGTAATCGAACTATTTACCAGGATGCTTAAGGAAGATTTTTTTTAACAAATCATTTCTGCAAAACATATGTTTTTTTTTGATAATTCCATTAATTTTTTCTATTAATTCATTCTTTCAACAAGTATCTGACAAAAAGGCACTTCGTATGTTTAAAAACCATTTATTTTTATTGGTTTTTTTTTAGCTAATGCGTAAACCAAAAAAATAATGTATAATGTTTTTCAGGACGGTGATATTCATGGACTATGCGGATTCTATGAGAAACAGCAAATGTTCCAGTGTTTTTCCGGATTTTTTCCGGATCGACTGGATAGGTCATGAATCAGTTCGAGAAAAAATATATTTTCTTGTGGACGGAAATCTCGTTTATCTTTTCGGACTTAGTCCGCGTTTTTCGTTTGACGAAATAAAACTACATATTCTCGAACAGGCTCCTACCGGTCGCATCCAGGCAATTTTCATTCTCGATTTCGATTGCCTGGTTGCGGAAGTGCTCAAGAAGCTCGAACAGAACAAAGAAACGTTCGATGTGATTTTGCCCGTCAGACCGAGAGGCTTCGATGTATCGGTTTTTTCGAATCTTTGTCTTATCTATGCAAATGAAACCGAATATTCTTATGTATCGCCGGACGAAAAGTATTTTCAGATTATTCCGGCTTTTTTCGTAAACCGGATTTACTCTGCCATGGTTTATTCCGCCGAGGACAGACTTTTGTTATCAAATCATCTGTTCGATCTGTATCCCAACACCTCTGAAGCGACCAGAATGCAAACGCTGTTAGACTACCATCGGGAAAACATTCCCTCAAGCAATTTTTTAAGACCGCTTTTGAAAGAAGTGTCGACTTTGACGATTGAGCACTTATTCACATCCATGGGCTGGGAATACGGGGCGAAAGAAATCCGGACGGCATCTGAAAAGCTGGAAACTCTGGATTTTTACAATTATTATCGAAACAACGAAAAAACCGAAGCTGATGATTCTGAGAAAATCATTGTCAATCTATTGGACCAGATCATCGCCAAACTCAGAACTCTGTTCGGCTCGGAAACAGTCAAAGAAACATTTTCTTCAAACGCCGCTTTTGATCCGGTCAATTTTTCGTTTTCCGCTTCCGGAAAAGAAGTCTTCAAATTATGGCATCAGGCATTTGAACAGATATATCTGAAAAAAGGGCAGCCTTGGCTTGATGTGCTTTATCCGCTGGTGTCAAAATTTGTGGAGACCTACCATGTCGCTTTTCCCAATATTTATACGGCTCTTTCAGAAAGAGAAGCCGGGAAAATCTCTTTACTGACAAAAGAAAAGGAACTACTCGAAAAGCAGTTGACCGATACTAAAGACAAACTCGAATCCGCGAAACAGAAACTGCTGGTTGACAAGGCGACCGGATTATATAACGAGCTTTTCCTATACGAATATCTTACCCAGGAAATCAAACGGATTCTCGACAAAGAATCAAAACTTGGTGACATCACTCTGATCTATGTCTGTCTCGACAATATCCTGGAAATCAATTCCAAGTATTCAAAAGCCTCGGGCGACGAAGCGCTTGCCAGTTTCGCATACCTGATAAAGCAAGAAATTTCTTCTGAAGACTTAATTTTCAAGCAGAACGGTCCCGGATTCATTATAATGTCTGGAGACATGAAAAAAGAAGACGCCTTTTGTCTCATAAGCCATATTCAGGCTTCTGTCATTGCATCAGAAACCTTTATCGAGCCGGTGACGGCATCGGCCTCTTTGGTAAATCTTTCAGAATTCTATGGATCCGTATCACCCGATGTGATAGCTCGGGGAATGCTTTCGTCAGGAGATCACAGGATAAAGCTTGCAAGACAGAAAGGACCTTCATCGGTAATCGATTCCGTCATGGAAAAAGAAGAGGAATTCGTTTACGGCAGTGTCCTCGTGGTATCGGATGAAGGTATTGCCGGCAAACTCATGAACGCCTTCTTTTCACAGGCCAACTTCGAATGTATCATAGCCACGGACGGACAAAAGGCTTTGGAGATCGCGAAAAATCGAAAATTTGATGCCATTATCGCGGATAAGAATACGCCGAAGATTGACGGGATCTCGCTCAAAGGACAGTTGAACGAGTCTTTCTTTACCGCTCAGGTTCCTTTCATTTTGACAACCTACGACAAATCCGTCGACACAATAAGAAGAGCCAACCGAGCCGGTGTTGACTATGTGATTCAGAAACCGCTCATCTTTGAAGAGATTCTGGGGTTAATCCAAAGGCATTTGAAAAGAAACGGGGATAGGCCATGAGTGTTAAAGACATCCTGATAGTCATGGGGATTTTTCTTGTCTTATCCCTTTTTTTGATAGTCATGCTTTTTTTAAGTCACAAGAGACATATCGCAATTATGAAAAAAACCGGATTGGCCGAGAATTATCTTGTCAGCCACTACCTTGACAATACCCCAGGTAAAATTAGATTCTCCCGAGCAATTCTCCTAAAGGCATACATTTCCATATGTGAGGAAATCACGCTCACTGATGAGGCAAAAAACGGCATCCAGGATGATTTCATAAGACGCGGCATCATTCGGATGCTTATCCGAAGATCAAATAGTATTTTTGTTTCCGTACGAAAAAAGGCGATTGCCAGTCTCTATTATTTCGATACTCCCGAAATCAAGAAAACTTTACTTAAGATCCTGGAAAGGGAGAAAAAAGAGCACGTCAAGATTTATGTCATCAATTCTCTAAAGAACAAAATTGACCAACAGATCCTTCAGGCTTTTGTCGATAGCATCATCGGCAGCCGACGCTTTTACCAACGTCGGCTTATCGGTATTCTCAATCATTATCTTCTCCATGTTGAAGCTCATCTTGCAAATATCTTTCGCCGTCAGGAAATGGAGATAAAAGAAGTATTTGTAGATTTATCCAATATATATTACCGCGAAGAATTCCGCGATATTCTGACCGATGAGCTTAAAGCGATCGAGAAGTATCTGGCTGGCGAATATAATATTACTTACACTCCACTTCGCCGCGAACGGGTCATGCGGCTTTATTATGGCATTCTTTCGGCCCTGGCTTTTGTCTACGGCACGTCGCTAGACGATATCAGATATCTGGATTCTGAGGATTCGGAAGTCGTAAGAATCGCCTCGGATTCTTTTTGTAACCGGGAAAGTATCACCGATATCATGACGCTAATCAATCTTTCAAACGGAACTCTATCGGACGATTACCGTTCCCATGCCATTCTGAAGATAACCGAAAACAATCCGTTGCTTATAAAGGATTTGCTCGAGATGGTGCCAAAGATCGCGAAACCGGAACAAAGGCTCATGCTCGCACATGTGTTTTCGCATCGGGTCGATTATCTACTTTTACGGCTTTTGAGAGAAAACGAGAAGCAACTGTCCGATATTATACAACTAATGGCAGAAAACGGCTATACGGCCGATTTTATCGATTTTCTGAACAAGAATAGGGACAAGTCAATCGACGCGTCCATGAAGAAAATGCTTCAACCAATAATGGCGGAAAACGAGATTTTTGCCAAAGAAATGTCAGAATATCTTTCCGATGACAAAAGGAAGTATTTTGGTCTTGCCAAACCACCACGGCAGCCGCGTGTTAAAAAAATAATTCCCGAAGTCAGAAAAACCAAATGGCTTTTAACACTTCTTATAGTCGCAATCGTTCTATGCCCTGTGATATTTGTCCTGACTCATTTGAATACTGTTTTTAACGAATCATTCAATGATATCATAAAAGATTACGTAAGAAGTTTGAATATATGGTTCATCGGATATTATTTTCTTGCGAACTGCATTTATTTCTTTCTGGCGCTTCTGTCTTATGTCGGAGATACAAGACAGCGGGTTTTATGGAATGCCAAGAACAAATCGATGCTCTTCGAAAAAGATATGTTGCCATCGATATCGATCATCGCTCCCGCCTATAACGAGGAACTCTCGATCATCGAAAGCGTGCATTCGCTTTTAAATCTCGACTATCCTAGTTTCGAGGTTATCGTTGTAAATGACGGTTCTAAAGACAAAACGCTTGAAAAACTGATTGATCATTTTCAACTCGAACGGAAGAATGTGTTGTCTAAACCTTTGATCAACACGAAGCCGGTCCGCTCCATATACGTCAATTCCCAACTTCCGAATTTGGTTGTCGTAGACAAGGAAAACGGGGGTAAAGCCGATGCACTCAATGTCGGTATCAATCTCAGTCATTCGGAATATGTCTGCGGTATCGACGCCGATTCTCTTTTGGAAAGGGACTCGCTTATGAATCTGATGTCGACGATGCTGGATCATGACGAGATCACTTTGGCCCTGGGCGGAGCGATCGTCCCCGTGAACGGATTTATTGTCGACAAGGGCCAGATCGAAGCCAAACTATTGCCAAAGTCGCTTCTTGCCAGACTTCAGGTCATCGAATACCTCCGCGCTTTCAACATTTCTAGAACCGGTTTTGCCGAACTTAGAAGTCTTTTGATCGTATCGGGTGCCTTCGGACTTTTCGAAAAAAGGATTTTGATCGAAGTCGGAGGCTATCTCACGGAAAGTTCCTTGAACAAGGATACCGTGGGAGAGGACATGGAACTCGTGGTCAGGATCACGAGAAGAGCCTGTCTTGACAAACTCAACTACCGAATCGGATACAGCGGTACGGCGCGTTGCTACACGGAGGTCCCCGAGGACGGGAAAACATTTTTCCGTCAAAGAAACCGCTGGCAGCGCGGACTCATCGACATTCTTTCTTATCACCGCAAGATGATCATGAATCCCAAGTACAGATTGGCGGGTTTTGTCGCCATGCCATATTTCTTTATCTTTGAAATGCTCGGACCTTTGTTTGAAATCCAGGCGTATGCCGCTGTTTTGCTCGGGATATTGTTCGGTTTCCTCAGTATAGAAATCATACTGTTATTGTTGCTGGTGACGATCGTGATGGGGATATTCTTATCTCTGCTTTCGCTTTGCATAAGTGAAAAAGTCGAACCTACTTTTAAGCCGAAGGACATTATCCGTCTGCTTGTTATGGCCGTCATCGAAAATTTCGGTTGGCGACAATACATCGCGCTTTACCGGGTCAAGGGATTTTTCTCGTCTTTGAAAGAAAACAATGCCTGGGGAGAGATGAACCGGGTCGGTTTCCGCAAATAGCAATCTAATGTTTCATAGATGATTTCCTCTTTTTGTCCATGTCTTTTTTTGCTTCCCGGCCGCTAAATTTCTTTACAAACAATCGGTGCCGTATTATAATTATACATGCGTTACGGCTCGGTAGCTCAGCTGGATAGAGCAACGGCCTTCTAAGCCGTCGGTCAGGCGTTCGAATCGCCTCCGAGTCGCCATTTGCGATTTTGCGGCCGGGACGAAATAGTCCCGGCTGTTTGTTTCATTGTTGGAACGATGACAAGACATCATTTTTGTTTCAAAACATTTCATTGATGCTATAATGTTATCTGGGCCCGGTAGCTCAGCAGGACAGAGCAGCGGCTTCCTAAGCCGTCGGTCGGGGGTTCGAATCCCTTCCGGGTCGCCACTAGGAAAATACGGACATAATTGCCGGCAAGATATATGTTACATGACTCCGTAGTTCAACGGATAGAGCGTCAGCCTCCGGAGCTGAATGTTGCAGGTTCGAATCCTGTCGGAGTCGCCATATGAATGTAGAAACCACTTCCCTCGATGTGGTTTTTCTTTTGCAAACAGAGTTATTTTTCGCTGATTTTACCATTGATATTTAACAAAAGCGAACAATAATGATATAATAATTTAAGACAAAAAATGTTTATTCGGAGGTCATGACATGGATATAAAGAAAATACTTCAGGAACTGACGATTGAAGAAAAATGTTCTTTGCTTGTCGGTAAAGACGGATGGCACACAGTTCCTTTCGAAAAACTGGGAATTCCTTCGATCATGGTTGCGGACGGCCCTCATGGTTTGAGAAAAGAACAGAATAATCCCGAAACTGGAAAAATGGAAATCGTCAAAGCGGTATGTTTCCCGCCAGCAACGACCGTCGCATGCTCATTTGATCCGGAAATCTCGAAACGGATGGGTTCTGCTATAGGCAAGGAATGTCGGAAGGAAAATGTCCATGTTTTATTGGGACCGGGAGTCAATATCAAAAGGAATCCTCTTTGCGGACGCAACTTCGAATATTATTCAGAGGATCCTGTCGTTTCCGGAAAGATTGCATCTGGCTTCATTCAGGGGCTCAATAAGGAAAAAGTAGGAGCTTGTGTCAAACACTACGCCTTCAATTCGCAAGAATCCTACCGGATGGTTTCCTCGTCCATTCTCGACGAAAGAGCCAAGAACGAAATCTATTATCGTTCGTTTACCGAGGCCATCAAAGCCAAGCCTGCCATGGTCATGTGTTCATACAACCGGGTGGATGACATCTACGCCTCCGAAAACAAGGAATTGCTTGACGACACTCTGAGAAATAAATTCGGATTCGACAAGGTGATCGTATCCGATTGGGGTGCAGTTAAAAATAGAGTGAATGCCTTGAAAGCTACTCTTGATCTAGAAATGCCTGTATTTAAACCAAGCGTCGGAATGCTCATCGAAGCATACGAAAATCAAATCATAACGGAGGCCGAAATAGACAAATCCGTTGAAAGACTTCTGAAACTGATCGACGAGAAAAAGGACAACCTTCCTTTGGAAGTCGATTTCGAGAAGAACCATCTGGAAAGCAAAAAGATTGCCGAAGAGTCGATGGTTTTATTGAAAAACGAAGAGAGCATTTTGCCTTTGAAGACATCCGACAACATCTTGATTGTCGGAGCTCTTGCGAAAAACGTTCGTTATCAGGGCGGCGGTTCGAGCCATATCAATTCCTACAAAGTCGACAATATCACCGACTGTATGCCAAATGAAGTCGTTTGGGAGTATGCAGAAGGCTATGCCATAACGGGAGATGGTCAGAACGACAGTCTGGCAAAAGAAGCTATAGAAAAGGCCAAAGGAAAAGACAAGATCGTCTTTGTATTGGGGCTTCCCGACAATTACGAAACCGAAGGAATGGACCGGATCAATTTAAATATTCCCAAAGGACAGAAACTTCTCTTGGAAAAAATGGCTACGGTTAACGAAAACATTGTCGTAGTATTATTGACCGGCAGCCCGGTGAGAATGCCGTGGCTATCGAAATGCAAGGGCTTATTGCTGGCAGGTCTTGGCGGCGAAGCCGTGGGAATGGCGGTAGCCGATATTCTTTACGGGAAGACAAGTCCCAGCGGAAGGCTGGCGGAAACCTACGCTCTCGAACTGGAAAGCATTCCGAGCCAGAGAAGGTTTGCCAAAGGAAACGGACAGGTATATTATCAGGAATCGATTTATGTCGGATACCGCTATTTCGAAACTGCAGACCGTCCGGTGCTTTTCCCGTTCGGTTACGGAAAGAGCTACACCGAATTCCAGTATGAGAATCTCCATCTTTCATCAGATAAATTGGCTATTGGGGAAAAACTATCCGTTGAAGTCACCGTAAGAAATACAGGTAAGGTAAAAGGCAAGGAAGTCGTCCAACTGTATGTCGGCAATCCGCCTTCGAAAATATTCCGTGCCGTAAGGGAGTTGAAGGACTTTGCCAAGATCGAACTGAAACCGGGAGAAGAAAAAATTGTTTCCTTCACGCTTGATCAGGATGCCTTCAGTTACTACAACACCGATATTCACGATTTTGTCCCTTTGTCGGGAACTTACTCGATCGAAATCAGGAAAAACGCCCATGAAGGAATTCTATCTTCCGAAGTCCTGTTCTCCACCAAGAATGACATTCCGGTACCGGAAGCCTACGCCAAGGCCAAAAGTTATTTCGCGGAAAACGGACTGACAATGACAGACGACGATTTTTCGCTTTTGACCGGCAACCCGCTCGAGAAAGAAAGAATCAGACGTCGCCGTCCGTATAATCTGGACGATTCCATCAACGATCTCGCCCATACCTTGATCGGAAAAATCATCAGGCGGAAAATCATCAAGGAAGCCTTAAAGACGCTTGATAACCCGACGATAAACGAGATGGCCGGCATCGAGAATACGATCTGCGAGAACAGCCTCCGAATCATTTCCGTGTTTTCCGGCGACAAGATAACCTTAAATACGGCGAAAGCTATTCTGGCCCTTTGCAACAACAATTTCCGTAAAGCAGCGAGACTTTTCAAAGGAAGTGCTGGCAAATGAAAAAAGCTTGGTATAAAGAAGGCGTAGTATATCAGATCTATCCTCGTAGCTATCAGGATTCCAACAATGACGGAATCGGAGACCTAAGGGGAATAATCAACCGGGTGCCATATATCAAGCGTCTAGGCGCTGACATCGTTTGGCTAAGTCCGGTATATAAATCGCCCAATGACGATAACGGTTACGACATTTCCGATTATCGGGATATCCAACCGGAGTTCGGCACCATGGATGACATGAAAGAACTGATCGCCAAATTGCACGGTGCTGGAATAAAATTGGTTATGGATTTGGTTGTGAACCATACTTCCGACGAACATGAATGGTTCAAACATTCAGTCAAAAACGATCCAGTTTATAAGGATTATTATCATTGGAAAAAAGAAAAAGGCAACTGGAGCTCTTTTTTCGGCGGAGATGCCTGGACATATAATGAAGAAAGGCAAGAATATTATCTACATCTTTTTTCCAAAAAACAACCCGATCTAAACTGGGACAACCCCGCCGTCAGGGAAGAAGTCAAGAACATTCTTAAATTTTGGCTTGATCTCGGTGTCGACGGTTTCCGCTGTGATGTCATCAACATCATCGCCAAAACCGACGGCGATCCCGACGGAAAGAAAAGAATCGCACTAACGGGAAGGGAACACTACCTTAACATTCCGAAAATACATGAATATCTCGGAGAACTCAGAGACGATGTGCTTTCCAAATACGATTGCTTCACAGTAGGAGAAAGCGTGCTTATCACACCGAAGATTGCTTTGGAATATATCGCTGATGATAAGCGCGAACTGAATATGGTTTTTCAGTTCGACCATATGGGAGCCGACAACCATTTCGTCAAGTGGTTCATGAAACCCTTCCATCCGATCAACCTGAAAAAGCCGCTGTCCAAATGGCAAAACGCCCTAAAAGGCAAAGGCTGGAACACTCTCTATCTGGAAAACCATGACCAACCGCGAAGCATCAGCCGTTTCGGAAACAAACAATTCTACCAGGAATCCGCCAAACTCCTGGCGACCATGCTGTATTTCCAGCAGGGTACGCCATTCATCTATCAGGGTCAGGAAATCGGAATGGAGAACATCGCATTCGATAATCTGGACGATTACCAGGACATCGAGACGAAGAACATTTACAAGACCGGAAGAAAGATGGGCCTTTCGCACAAACGGATGATGAAGAAGATCAAGATGATGTCGCGGGACAACGCCCGTACACCGATGCAATGGGATGACACCTTATATGCCGGATTTTCGGATGCCATTCCATGGATCAAGGTGAACAGTGACCATAACGCTATCAATGTCGCAACCAACGAGAAAAACAAGGATTCCATCCTATCCTATTACAAAGAAATAATCTCACTGAGAAAAAAATACCCGATAATCGTCTACGGCGATTACGAAGACATTGATTTCAACAACAAAAGAATGTATGCCTACAAAAGAACCATTGATAATGAATCGCTTTACGTCTTTTGCAACTTTTCGGCCAAACCGCTTAAGTACGACCTTACGGGAATGAAAGGTTTCGAATGCCTTCTTTCCAATTACAAAGAATATGGCGACATGTTGCTACTCCGGCCTTACGAATCAAGAGTCTATTACAAAAAAGCCTGATTCATTTTCCTTGGCAAATAAAAAAGCGCCTTTCATCAGGCGCTTTTGTTTTGACTAGTCTTTTCTTTTTTTGCCTTGACATTCTTGTAAGTGGGAAAGAGCATGGCAACGATTTCTGACAGACGTTTTTCCACTCCCGGTCTGTCTATGACGTAAGACTGGGTGTGAAGGGCATTCTCGACCGAATAAAGTTCCTTGAACGGCGATTTAGAACTCTCGAGCAATTCCCCAGCCATTTCATACGGGACCATCTCGTCTGCTTTCCCATGCCAGAGGAAAATCGGAATGCGTCCGTCGGAGACCGCTTTTTTCGGGCTTACCTCGCCCATCAGGAAATGATGTTTTTTCCACACGAAGAAATCGATGCCCGGATAAAAGATCCTGGTTATCTTCGGCTTCGCTACGGCAAAATATAACGCACGCAGATTGGTGTATGACGAATCGGCCACTATCAGTTTGATGTTGTCGGGTAATTCCAGTTTAGATGCCATGAGCACCGTGGCGGCGCCCATCGAAGCTCCGTGCAGGAGAATCGAATCAGTCGAACCGTAATTACGGAGAGCAAATAAAATCCATTTTTTCAGATCGAGTTTTTCATATTGTCCGAAAGTGGTGAAATTGCCTTCGCTGTCACCATGGGCCCGCTGGTTCACCATGAGCACCTTGAAACCCATATCGTTATAAAGTTTTGCAATCACGATCATGTCGGTGGCACGGGAACGGTATCCGTGCATGACGATCGCCGTCAAGAGCGATTTTTCATCAATACTGGGAAGAAACACACCGGTGAGAAGTGTTCCGTCGTATGCCCGGATCGAGACATCTTCCTTGGGAGCTTTGAGATACCATTCGTGGCTCGGACGGAAAAATTCGGAGTCATGATCGACAAACTGGATTTCCGGCAAAGAACGGACCATGAAAAACTTCCGGTATGCAAAATAAGAAAAAGTCAGATAGATTGCAATCAAGGCTAAAAGACCGATAACCACATACACCCAAGGATCCATTTTTCATCACCCATATCATATTATATCACGGATCTTTTCTTTCAGAAATGCGTTTTGTCGCAAACAACCGATGACAGGAAATCTATCGCCTTACGGAAGCGATTTTTATTGACTTCTCATTGCCTTTAAGATATAATACCAACGTATGTCAAGCATACCGCACAGAAACGGTTTTAAGCCATAAGGCACCGTAATGGCGAGGCTCAATTATTCACGAGGAGGTGCTATTCATGTACGCAGTTATCGAAACAGGTGGAAAACAGTTGCGCGTTGAAGTCGGCCAGGAAATTTTTGTAGAAAAGCTGGACGTAAACGCCGAAGAAACCTACACTTTCGACAAGGTGCTAATGGTGGGTGGCGAGAAGACGAAGATCGGGAAACCCTATGTCAAGGGAGCTATTGTGACGGCAAAGGTCGTTAAGAACGGCAAAGGCCCGAAGATCATCGTTTTCAAATACGAACCCAAAAAACATTATCACCGCAAAAACGGTCATCGTCAGCCTTACACGAAGCTGACTGTCACCGACATCGTTTTGAATTAATCAATAACCAATCTGGAGGTGTTATCGATGGTACTGCATCTGAACATACTCGAATGCATGGCTTCCAAAAAAGGAGTCGGTTCCACTAAGAACGGCCGTGACTCGGCCGGTCGTAGACTGGGTGCCAAATTGTCCGACGGACAGTATTGCACCGCCGGTTCAATCATTTACCGGCAAAGAGGAACCAAAATCCACCCGGGAGAAAACGTCGGAATCGGCAAGGATGATACCTTGTTCGCGATGATCGACGGAATCGTCAAGTACGAACGGGTCGGACGGGACCGGAAGCAAGCTTCGGTATATCCGCAAGCATAAAAACAGGCGCTGCCTGTTTTTTTTCTTTCCGGTTCATGTTATTGAAAATATGCGCAGGATAAGATATAATCATTATGAATAGGAGCGGATCGATATGCATGAGGAAATCACGTCTATTTATCGGGATAAATTCGGTACCGGCGATAATCTGCGTTTCTTTTTTTCGCCTGGTCGGGTCAACCTGATCGGCGAACATATCGATTACAACGGGGGGTATGTCCTACCAGTCGCCATCGGGATCGGAAACGTCGGGGCGATCGGATTTCGGGAAGACGATCTCGTTTCTTTTTATTCGGATAATTTCGAAAAAAATGGCATCATTTCGACAAGACTCTCTCTCCTCGAATACCGCCCCAAAGACCGATGGGCGAATTATGCCAAGGGCATCGTCCTTGAATTCAAAAAAAGAGGCTACGATATTAGTCATGGTTTTAATATCGCCATCAAGGGAGATCTTCCCTCCGGAGCCGGTTTGTCTTCCAGCGCTTCCATTGAGTTGCTTGTCGCAATCATGCTTAACGACTGTTTTGATTTTAAACTTGACAGGAAGGAACTCGCCCTACTGAGCCAGAAAGTCGAGAACCAGTACATTGGCGTCAACTGCGGTATCATGGACCAATTCGTCATTGCCAACGGGAAATCGGGTAAGGCGCTGTTTTTGGACACGTCCACGCTTTTTTACGAAGAGCAGGATGTTTCTCTGGGAGAATACGATATCGTCGTCTGCAACACAAAAAAAAGACGGGGGCTGACGGATTCCAAATACAACGAAAGGCGGATGGAATGCGACAAAGCCTTGGCGTTTGTTAACAATTATTACCAAGTTAAAGATTTATGTTCGATTCCTTTCGAACGGTTTTACGAACTGGAAGCGAAATTCGATGATCCGGTATTGCTTAAAAGGGCAAGACATGCAGTGACGGAAAACGCACGGGTTCTCAAGGCTTCCAACTTGCTTACGCAAAAGGACATCGCCGGTTTTGCATCGCTTCTCAACGAGTCTCACAGATCGCTTAAAAACGATTATGAGGTGTCCTGTCCCGAACTTGATTATATGGTCGATCTGGCGATATCGTTCGGATCGATCGGATCCAGGATGACCGGAGCCGGTTTCGGTGGCTCGACGGTCAATATCGTCAAACATCGTGATTTCAATGATTTTTCCGTAAAAGTCAAAGAAAATTATCTGTTCCGTTTCGGTGTGATTCCCGACATTTTGATCGCCAATCCTTCAGACGGAACGAAAGAGATCTGAAATGATCAGGAATTCTTTGAAGACCGATCCGGTGATTCTGGAAAAAATTGCCAGGGTCGTGGCACGCGGTCTCAACAGCGAAGGTATTTCCCAGTGGTCTTTGACTTATCCGTCGTTACAGGATTTCGCAAACGATCATGAAGACGGTTCCCTGCTCATCTATGAAAGCGAAGGAACTATCCTCGGTTCGGTGACGATCAAACCGGAAAACGATCCGGCATATGCAAAGATAATCTGGGAAGGCAAAAACGCCTTTGTCATCCACCGGCTGATGGTTTTGCCGGAAGCGAGGATGAAAGGAATCGGCAAAACGCTTTTCATGGCAGCGATCGAAAAAGCGAAAACATCCAAAGCCGATAGTGTCAAAGTCGATACCCATCCCGACAACCT
Organism: Bacillota bacterium; assembly: GCA_035379945.1. Classification (GTDB taxonomy): domain Bacteria; phylum Bacillota_I; class Bacilli_A; order Izemoplasmatales; family Hujiaoplasmataceae; genus JAAYZB01. Next base: position 39,778 of record DAOSWG010000001.1, on the reverse strand, counting down.
AAGAATGCAAAGACTGATTCTAAAGATGGGATTCAAAAGAAAAGGATACTTGGAATCGATCAACCGTATCGGATACGAACTGATACTGCACTGATGTTTCCGGAGGATTGATTATGTTTATAGACGAAGTATATTTAGATATCGAATCGGGAAAAGGCGGCGATGGAATCGTCTCTTTCCGACGGGAAAAATACATACCGTTCGGAGGACCATCGGGCGGCGACGGCGGAAAAGGCGGCAGCGTCATTTTCGAAGCGAATGAAGGCCTGTCGACTTTATACGATTTAAAATATCAACATCTGATCCGGGCCAAAGCCGGAGAAAACGGCAAGATAAAAAACATGCATGGCAAGGACTCCGATGACGTGATTGTCAAGGTTCCGGTGGGAACCATGATCTACGAACGGGTTTCTAATAAATTGCTCGCTGACCTCACAAAAGACAAGGAGCAAGCCGTAATCTGCAAAGGCGGGAAAGGCGGGCGGGGAAACGCCCACTTCGCCACTTCGAGAAACCAGGCTCCACGATTTCAGGAAAACGGCGAACCGGGCGAAGTTAAGTCTTTAAGGATCGAACTGAAACTTTTGGCGGATGTCGGAATCATCGGTTTCCCGTCCGTTGGCAAGTCGACCCTGATTTCTGCCGTCACCGGTTCGAAACCGAAAATCGCTGATTATCCCTTCACGACGATCATTCCCAATCTGGGAGTCGTCGACGAACCGGGAATCCCGCCATTCGTCTTGGCCGACATGCCAGGCCTTATCGCCGGAGCTTCAAGCGGAGCCGGACTCGGGATCCAATTTCTGAAGCATATTGAAAGAACAAGAGTGCTGATCCATATGGTCGACATGTCGGACCTTTCCGGCAGAGACCCTTACGAGGATTATCTTGTCATCATGAACGAGCTTGCGAGCTATCGGCATAATTTGTCGAAACGGCCGCAAATCCTTGTGGCAAGCAAGATGGATGCCGATGGAGCTGTAGAGCGTCTGGCCTCGTTCAAGAAATCGCTTGATGACAACATCTATGTCTATCCGATATCGACAATAAAACGCGTTGGTCTCCGCGAAGTATTGTGGAAAGCCCACGAACTGCTGGAAAGCACGCCTTTCTTCCCGGTAGAGGATAATGATGCCGGCAAGGAAGAAGAAGCCGTTTACTACGGCTTCAACCCCGAAGAACCGGAAATCATTGTTAAGAAAGAAAATGAAGATCTCTATGTCGTCAGTGGAAAGGATATCGAACGTTTGTACAACCGGGCCACATTCCAATCAGACGAATCGCTCAGCCGCTTTCTCTCGGCCTTACGTAAAATAGGCATTGATGATTATCTAAGAAAAGCCGGGGCTAAAAACGGCGATACGATTAGAATCGGCGAATTTGAATTCGAATTTTTGGACCAGTGATAATGGAAGACGGTTGGCGCAATTAAATATTTCAAAATTGCATGTGATATGTTTATGTTATTTATATGAGCATATTCTATATGTATGTGATGTTATTGTGTTGTATATTTTTGCCTGTTTTTCTCACTTATCAAATCAAGAAGGAGAAACGCCATGTTTAGTTACCTGAAAGGCACCATCACTGAAATAAGACCGGAATATGTCACTCTGGAAACAGGAGACATAGGGTATCGTCTTTTTGCACCGAATCCCTATCAATACCATATCGGTGATATCGAAACGATTTATGTCTACCAAAAAGTAGCTGAAGACGAAATATCTCTTTACGGGTTCAAAACCGCGGCCATGCGCGACCTGTTTTTAAAATTGATCAGCGTTAACGGAATCGGACCTAAGAGTGCCAAGGCGATCCTAGCGGCCGGGTCGGTCGAAGCGATAACCGCAGCCATCGAATCCGGCAACGCCAAATTCCTTCAGAAATTCCCCGGTATCGGACCAAAAGCCAGCCAACAGATCATTCTCGATTTACAAGGAAAAATCGAGTTGGAAACGAATATCGCCAAGACCGATTCGCTTTCCGAGGTCGAAGAGGCTTTGCAGGCACTCGGTTATAGTCAGAAAGAAATCAGAAAAATATTGCCTAAATTGGATGCAGGAAAGTCAACTTCCGATTTGGTACGAGATGCTCTCAAACTGATGTAAATACAAAAACGTCCGGAAACCGGACGTTTTTTCTTATATAGAGAATGTGTTATCTACCGAATATCTGTTTAAGCTGTGCGATGTCGTTGCATTTTTTCAAAGCTATCATTAAAAGTATTCTGGCTTTTTGACCGTTAAGATTCGGAGCGATGATGCATCCGAGTGTCGTCAGATGTTTTCCGCCGCCTTCATATCCGTAAGTATCGAGGACGCGACCGGAAGGGCAGCGCGAAGTGATGATGACAGGAACATGCTTGGCAATCGCTTTCCTAATCCCCGGCAGCATTGCCGGCGGGACATTACCCCTACCGAGAGCTTCGAGAACGATGCCTTTGGCATCCAAAGTATCGATAAGGTAATCGAGAATCTTGTCATCCATGCCGGAACAAACTTTCACCAGATGAACGTTTTCCTCAATATCCTGCACATGGAGAATCGGACGTTGATAATTCACTGACCGGTAAAAAATAACTCTGTGTGTATCGACGATCCCCAAGGGACCATAGTCCAAAGATTTAAAAGTATCAAGCGATAATGTGTTTGTCTTCGTTACCTCACTTGCAGCATTGATCTGATCATTAAGGACAACCAATACGCCTTTGCCGACGGCTTCTTTAGAAAGGCATACCAGAATCGACGAGACAAGATTGTTTATTCCGTCGTAGCCAAGGTCGGAACTAGACTTCATCGAACCGGTCACAACGACCGGTTTTTTTGTTTCGAGAACGGTATCTAGAAAAAAGGCGGTCTCTTCCAAAACATCGGTCCCATGAACGACGACAAATCCTGTGACGTCATCTTGTTGAGAAAGTTCGTCAATCAGCTTGGAAATACCCAACATGATATCCGGGGTAATCGAGGGAGACGGGAGTTGGCAATACTCGATCGTTTTCAAATTGCATTCGTTGAACGAGGTAAGCAAAGAAGACATAATGTCGGAAGCCGACAAAGCAGGAACGACGGAATGGTGTTCGTTTTCCATCTTCATAGTAATAGTCCCGCCTGTGAATATCATGTACACAGTGGCCATATATATATCATTATCCTTTCCATTGCAAAACCATTATATCATATAAGAAAGAAAATGATGCCTATCCAAATCAAAATCAGGGTGGTTTGTCCATGACATTTCAGTCATGTTTTTGAAACGGTCGTTTTCGAGGCCCGTATTTTGCAGAAAAAGCAATTGATGCGTTTTAAACACTATCCACAATGTTTTAACGCATCGCCAAAGATAGCGGTTACTTATATGTTAACATAATATATATTATAGGAACTAAAACAGATATTAGAAAAGAGGGATATTTATCCCCCGAATTGCTTGTTTTTTCTCGAATGAAACGATGATTTGAATGATTAGAGCTTGTTCTTCTTGAACAATCATATTCTTTTTTGCGTCATGAGCATAATTGTAAGTAATGATTTTGAAGTTTTTGCTTCTTACAAAAACCTGCTCGAAAATTGCCCGAATTTCGTCCTTTTTTTGGCGCTTGCCATATTATATATACGTCTTATGGCAAAATACGGCCTGATGACGAATTCATAAAAACAAAAAACATCGCCATGATGGCAATGCTTTTTTCATTTCATTATGTCCTCTTCTACTTCTATCCCTAGTTGCCTTGCAAATTCGTATGCCTCGTTCATAGCTTCATCATAGAGGAGCGATGGGTCATGAGCATCGGCGGAAACGATGACTATCGGTTTCATCTCGCTAACAAGTTTCCAGAACTCGAGACGAGGATATCTGTATCTTAATCCTTCTTTGGTTTTTCTCAGTCCCATCCTGATCCCGTTGGCGTTGATTTCTAACGGAGTTTTCGTTTCGATGGCCTTGGCGATAATCTTCTTCGATTCCATAACAATGTCTTCGTCAAAATCCTTAACATGAAATAACATGATGTCCGGATGGCAAATGAATTTGAATAATCCGGTATCCATCGCTTCCGTCAAAGTATAAGTATAACTTCTTATCTGATCTATGTTATCAAGATCGTAAATGCTTCTCAGTCCGTCGGGGCTCTTCGGATCCGGGACATAATGTTGCCCCAGGGCGAGATAATCGAGATCGTTACATAATACTTGTTTGTAATATTCCAGCTTATTCGGAAGATATTCGATTTCAAGCCCTTTGTATATTCTTATCGAATCTTTGTATCTGTCGATGCTTTCCTTCAGTTCCTTAAGATAAAGGGGATATTCGTCCGGACGCATGCGGATGCTTCTGTCAGCCAGTTCGGAGAACGGAGCGTGATCGGAGATGCCGATCGCCTCGAACCCGAGTTCGATGGCTTTCTTGACATAGTCGGACGGATTGCCGTTCGCATGTCGGCAAAGATATGTATGGGTATGATAATTGGTTTTGACTAATCCAGCCGGAAGTGACATCCTATGCTTTCCTTTCTTATAAGCGCCTGTCTCGTGATCGTGATGGCTGTCGTGACCATGTTCAGGGTTTCGTAGTAGTATCTCGTCATGTTTACGGATTTCAACAGGCTTTCCATGATCGATGCGAAAGTCTTCTCCGCGAGTTTCAAACCGTCGCTGGTTCTGACGATTCCCACATGTTCGTCCATGTAGTCGCTGATCTTCTTTCTGATCGGACGGTAATTGTAATCGTATGCCGGCATTTCTTCGCTTTCAAAATAAGATTCAATCTTGATTGAATCGATTGTTTTGTTGATCATATCAGCCGCTGTTTTTCCGAAGACGACACATTCAAGCAGGGAATTGGAAGCCAGGCGGTTCGCACCATGAACTCCGGTCATAGCGGTTTCTCCCACGGCATACAGGTTTTTTATCGTGGTTCTGGCATGAAGATCTGTTTTGATTCCGCCGCAAAGAAAATGCTCGCAAGGAGCCACCGGGATCAGATCTACCCCTAGCGTGTATCCGGCTTCCTTGCAAGTTCTGTAAATAGTGGGAAAACGTTTCTTGAGAAATTCCGGATCCAGATTTCTCGTGTCAAGATAGACATGATCGGTCCATGTATCATACATTTCCCTATAGATAGCCTGGGAGACTATATCCCTCGGGGCTAGTTCCTTTAGTTTGGGACTGTATTTGTTCATGAAGCGTTCCTTACGGATATTGAGAAGAGTGGCTCCTTCTCCGCGTACGGCTTCCGAAATCAGAAAGCGGCGTTTGTTTTCAATGTTCTCCTGATAAAGAGCAGTCGGGTGAAACTGGACAAATTCCATGTTCTTCACTTCGGCTCCGGCTCTTATAGCAATCCCGATGCCATCACCGGTAGCCGAAAGATCGTTGGTAGTGGCTCCGTAGATTGAACCGATTCCACCGGTAGCCAGGATAATGGCTTTGGCAAATATCGGATATGATCCGACGCCTTTTTCCAAAACTTTGACGCCTATCGCTTCTTTTTCTTCGTTAAAAATGATATCGATCGCCATTGTGTGTTCCTTGACGGTGATGTTCGTGTAATCTTTCAAAAGGTCCGAAAGGCCTTTGGTGGTGTAATAGCCAGACATGTCTCCGCCGCTATGGAGAATCCGATTGCGGGAATGACCGCCTTCTCTTGTCAAAAGATAATGATTGTTATCGTCTTTATCAAAATGAATGCCGAAAGCGACCAATGATTCGATGGCTTCCTTGGCATGATTAACGAGATATTCCACCGCTTCTCTGTCATTCAGATATGATCCGGCTTTCAATGTGTCTTCAAAATGGCTATCCAGTCTGATGGGATCGTCTGTCAGTTCGGCAGCTATTCCTCCCTGGGCGAGCATCGAATTTGAACTGTCCAGAGAAGATTTGGCAAGTATCATGATTTTATGATCTCTGTTGATGTTGAGGGCGGTATAGATACCGGCGAGTCCGGTGCCTATGATTAGTACATCGGCTTCTTTTTTGTTCATAAAGAATCAGCTCATTTCCAGCATCTTGTCAAGTGCCTTTTTAGCGGCTTTTCGGATGCTTTCGTCTATCTGGATCTCATGTTTGTTTGTTTTGAGAGCGTTATACACATCATCAATATGAGTCAGTTTCATGTCGCGGCAATACAACCCGTATGGCAACAAGTGGAATTTTTTCTCCGGATTTTCCTTTGTCAAAGGATAGATGATCCCTTCTTCGGTCCCGATGATGAAATCCGTAGCGTCCGATGATTTGGCATAATCGAGGATTCCTTTTGTGCTACCGACATAGTCGGCGAGCTTGAGAACCTCAAGCGGTGCTTCCGGATGAATCAGGACTTTGGCATCAGGCCATCTTTTTTTGGTCTTGATGACATCATCCGTAGAGATTCTGTTATGAGCCGGACAGAAACCGGGCCAGATATCGAGTTCTATCTGGAGTTTATCTTTTAGATAGCCAGCCATGTTTTTATCAGGGACATAAAGGATTTTCTTTCCTTTTAAGGAAGATACTATTTTCTCGGCATTGGAGCTCGTGACGCAAACGTCGGACAAAGCCTTGACTTCGGCTGGAGAATTGACATAACAGACGATGACGGTATCTGGATGTTCGTCTTTGTATTTTTGCAGTTTGTTGGCGTTGATGGTCAATGCAAGTGGGCATCCGGCTTCTTTCACCGGCAACAGAACTGTCTTGTCGGGAGAAAGGATTTTGGCGGTTTCCGCCATGAAATTCACTCCGCAGAAAACAATGATGTCTGCCGTAGTATCAGCCGCTATCCGGGAAAGCGCAAGAGAATCTCCGACATAATCGGCAACATCCTGAATTTCCGGTCGCTCGTAAAAATGGGCAAGGATCACCGCGTTTTTTTCTTTCTTCAAAACCAGGATATCATCTTTTAGCATGTCCCATCGTCCCTTCGTTTTCCATCATGAATATTATATGCTTTTTTGGGCGTTTTAACAAGTTTGTGATATAATTTGTCTATAGACGGAAGGGGGCGAAAACATGTACGAACCGCTGGCCAGCAGATTACGTCCGAAAACATTCGACGAAGTGGTCGGACAGGATAAAATCGTCAGGGTTTTAAAAAAGATGCTGGATGAGGACAAAATGGTTTCAATCATCCTGTATGGTCCAACCGGAGTCGGAAAAACAACGATTGCATTATTGGTTGCTGATCATTATCCGTTGAACCATTTCAAGTTCAACGCATCCTCCGATCCCAAATCGGTTTTAAAACAGATTGTCGAAGCGGGAAAACTATACGCCAACACGCTTCTTGTCGTTGACGAAATCCACCGGATGAACCGGGATGTACAGGACTATCTTTTGCCATATGTCGAATCTGGCAAAATCGTTATGGTCGGTCTGACAACGGAAAATCCCTATATATCCGTCAATCCGGCAATCCGAAGCCGGGTGTCGATATTCAAGCTTGAAAGGCCTTCGGAAACGGAAATATACGATTACATAACCAAGATCGATCTTTCTTCTTTTGGAAAAGAAGTCGTGATAAACGACGATGTGTACCGTTTCATATCCATCTATGCGAACGGCGAGATCAGAGCTGCTATCAATATGTTGGAAATGCTTATGATCCAAGCCGGAAAAAAACAGAATGAAATCAACATCACTTTCGCCAAAGATGTACTCGGAAAAGCGTCTGTATCCGCGGATTACATGGGCGACAACTATTACGATATTCTGAGCGCTTTCCACAAATCAGTCCGGGGAAGCGACGTCGACGCTGCTTTGCATTACCTTTCCAGGCTGATTGTAGCAGGCGATCTGGAATCGCTTCTTCGAAGATTAAGCGCCATAGTATATGAAGATATCGGACTCGCAAATCCCGGAATGGGACCCAAGGTAGCTGCCATGTGCGATATTGCAAGACACATCGGTTTTCCGGAAGCGATCAACGGGCTCGGAGCAATTACGATCGAAATGTGTCTTTCTCCGAAATCCAACAGCGCGCATCTGGCTGTCAACAAAGCGATAAGCGATGTCGAGGAAGGCAAGACCTACAAGGTTCCGAGCCATCTCATCAACAATCCCACCTATGACAAAAAGTCGCCTTATCTATATGCTCACGATTATCCCGGCCACATCGTCAAGCAACAATATCTTCCGTCCGAGATGGAAGGAACCAGATACTATGTTCCCCAGGATCACACCAAGCTGGAAAAAGCTTTCAAGGAACAATACGAGAAACTCAGGAAAGCGATCGACGAAGGCAAATAAAAAAGCGGAGAAATCCGCTTTTATATTTCTTTGCAGGGTCTGTCTTCCGACACATCGATCACCATCGGGATCACAACCGGTTTGCGGCCGGATTCTCCGTACAGATACTTCTGGACTTCGTAACGGAATTGTTCGCGGTACACTTTCCAATCGAAATTGGCTTCCTGGAATGATTTGGTTGTGACATCTTTGTAAATGGCGACGATCTGTTTGTACGTGTCGTCAGCCGGTTTCAGGGGCATGAATCCGCGGCTGACGATTTCCGGTTCGTTTTTCATGACGCGTTCCCGGGAATCGATATTGGCGACGATCATCAGGAATCCGTCGTCGGCGAGAAGTTCTCTTTCTTTCAAGACGGCGTCGTTGATGTCGGTTTCGAAATTGCCGTCTATCAGCAAAGAGCCGTTCATGATCATGTCGTGCTGGTTGATGAGAATCCCGTTTTCGAAAGTGATGGTCTCGCCGTTGTCGACCAGGGCAATCTGTTCGTGGGAATATCCGTATTCGATGGCAAGATCGTGCTGGGCTAACTGATGGCGGAATTCGCCGTTGATCGGCACGATGTATTTCGGCTTCAGCAATGTGTAAAGCAGTTTGATGTCCTCGGCTGATGCATGGAAGAATGGCAGGATCTTCTTGTTCGGCCGGATTAGATTGACTTCCATCCTGAACAGGGTGTCGTAAGTTTTGGCGGCGATTTTTTCGGTTCCCACTATCGGATACGACATCATCAGGACGGTATCGTCCTTTTTCAGATGGATCAACCGGTCGAAACCTTTGGCCATTCTTTGAAGCATGAAGAAAGGTTCGTGTTTCTCGCCGGTCACGAGAAAGACGACGTCGTCGAAGTCGTTCTGGTTCTCGTCGTCTATAAAGCGCAGATTGACAAGTTTGTCCGCGGGGATCTGGATATATCCTAGATTCTCCCCGATGTCGACCAGTCTCTGGGCCTTGCGTCCGATGATCGCCAGTTTCTTTCCCGCCGCCAGAGCTTCGTTGATGACTTTCTGGATGTTCGATAATTCGGTGGAATACATGGCGACTATCACCCGGTGTTTTGCTCTCTGGAAGGTTTCCCTTATCAGCATGGTGAGATTATAATCGGTCGAGGAATGCCCGAGCGACAGGGCGCCCGATGATTCCGAAAGCAGGGCGAGGACGCCATGGGTGTTGAAAGCGGTCAGTTTCTGGAAATCGGTCTGGTAGAAAGAACCGCTGTTTTGGTCAAACGTGAAGTCGGTCGCATAGACAATCGCTCCGTCTTCTGTCAAGATGGCCACTCCGGCCGATTCCGGCACCGAATGAGTGGTGGCGTAGAATTCGACGGAAAAACCGGGAAACTCGATCCTGTCGTTTTCGCCTATGATGTTGAAGATATACTTTGCCGGATCCATCCTATTTTCCGTCAGAAGGTCTTTCGCGACGGCAATGGCGAATCCGGTTCCGTAGACGGGAACATTTATTCTTTTGAGAAGCATCGGCAAGGCGCCGATGTTCTTGTCGTGGGCATGCGACAGCATGACGGCAAGGATATCGTCCGATCGGCTTTCGAGATATGAGATGTCCGGAACAATCGCATCGACACCCAAAAGGTTGCCGGTCGGGTGTTTCAGACCGGCGTCGAGGACGACGATCTTGCCATCCACTTCGACGCAATACATGTTCTTTCCGTTTTCCCCGAGACCGCCCAGGGCATAGAATCTGATCTGACTCATTTGATCATTCCTTCCTTGTTAAATAATATTATACCCGATACGCGCATTTTTTGGGAGTATTTTTGCATATCCCGTCCGGGATGGATTCATTTTGTTTTTTTTCAAACCGTTTTGTCAACGGATTTTCAAAACTGTGGTAGAATAAAAGCGGTGATATGATGAACTATCCGATCAAAAGGCAGTCGGGCGCCCATGTCGCAACATCCACGGCAAACCGGGGGATGGACCTGGAAAAAGCCATCAACGACACCAATCAGTATTATATCGACAACGACATCGCCTATATCTACAAGAAACCGATACCGATCCAGGTTGTCAAAGTCGATTATGAAAAACGAAGCGCCGCCCGGATATCCGAGGCGTATTACAAAGTGCCTTCCACTACCGACTACAACGGGATATACAAGGCGAAATACATCGACTTCGAAGCGAAGGAAACGAGATCGAAAACCTCTTTCCCCCTGAAGAATATCCACATTCACCAGATCACGCATCTGGATAACGTGCAAAGGCACGGGGGAATCAGTTTCATCATCGTCCATTTCTCGCTTCTCGGAAGGTCTTTTCTCCTCGATAGCAAATATGTCAGCGAGTTCTATGAAAGATCGAAAGACGGGCAAAAATCGATTTCGCTCGATGAGTTCGAAATGTATGGGCATGAGCTGAAGGAAGCTTATGTGAAAAGACTCGATTATCTTTCCGTTGTCGATAAAGTATACTTCTAGAAAAAAAGGGACGCTGTCCCTTTTTTGTTTCTATCCGATGATTTCCCTCATGATGTCGGGAAATGCCTGGCCGATGGCTTCTATGTATATTTGAGCCTGGATTTGCGGGTCGATGACTGTGACGATTTTATCGTTTTCGCGGGTATAGAGAAATGCGGTTTTCAGTAGATTGATTTCCTCTTCGGAAAATCCGGGGATATTTTCCATCCGCGTGACGTCGGAAAACGAATAACTGCGTCGGCTTGTCTCCTTGCGGCCATCCCATTCGACTATGTCCATGAACCCGGCCAGATTGTTGGACGCTTGGTCATGGCGGAAACGGAAACAGGCGTTGTTCCTACCGCCGGGAGCAAAGACGGCGATTTTCAAATCTTCGCCATAACGGTCTCCGTCGGTTTTTATTTTGGTCTTGAATCCCCTGAAAGTATTCTTCAGACCTTTTTTCAACTGCCTGAATAGTTTATTCATCTTTTTTGCCCGTGGCCGCGTAAACCATCAGGCGGACCATCTTGTCGGAAAACGACACCGGATCCTTGACGGGAAGCCCTTCGATCAAGAGCGCCTGGTTGTAAAGAACCCAGGCATAATCCTCCAAGAGGTCATTGTTGGCGGCATACACTTTTTCGATCGCCTGGAAAAGTTCATGTTTCGGATTGATTTCCAGGATTTTTTCGGCTTTGACGTCTTTTTCGCCTGGCATCTGGTTGATGACCTTTTCCATCTCGAAAGAGAGGCCTTCGCCGGATACGAGGCATACAGGAGACTCCGAAAGTCTTGTCGACAGTCTGACGTCCTTGACTTCGTTTCCAAGGATGTCTTTTAGGCTTTCCAAGAGATCTTTGTTTTCGCTTTCCAAACTTTTGAGATCCTCTTTTTCCTTGTCGTCTAAGATGTTGAGGTCTCCCTGGTTGATCGATTTGAATTCCAGTTTTTCGTATTCGCGGAGAATCTGGATCATGAATTCGTCGACATCGTCCTTTAGGACCAGCACGTCGTAGTCTTTCTTCTTGAGAATGTCCATTTGTGGAGACACTTTGACGGCCTCGCGGTTTGGCGCCGAAGCGTAGTAAATTTCTTTTTGGTCCTTAGGCATCGCTTCTAAGTATTCTTTCAAGGTCAAAAGCTTATCGCTTTTCACGCTTTCAAACAAGATAAGATCCTTGAGCATGTCTTTCTTTTCGCCAAAGTTGTCATAAATGCCGTATTTGATGTTAACTCCGAATTCCTTCCAGAACTTTTCATATTTCTCCCGGTCGTTTTTCAGGGTCTTTTCCAGTTCGGACAAAACCTTTTTTTCCAGGTTTTGGCTGATCTTGGCAAGCTGGCGGTTATGTTGGAGGATCTCCCTGGAAATGTTCAGGGAAAAATCCGGGCTGACGACGAGTCCTTTGATGAAACGCAGGTAATCGGGGACGAGTTCCTTGCACTTGTCCATCACGAAAACGCCTTTGGCATAGAGTTGAAGGCCTTTTTCGTATTTTTCCGAATAGAGGTTGTAGGGCGCTTTGGAAGGGATGAAGACCATCGCTTTGTAGGTCAGGGCTCCCTCGACGTTTGTCCAGATATTGATAAGATAGTCCGAATAATCGAAATAGGTCGATTTGTAAAATTCCTGGAGTTCCTCATCTTTGACTTCCGATTTGTTCTTGTTCCAGATCGGTGTCATGGAATTAAGAGTCTCGTTTTCAATCACGGTGTCGAACTGACCTTCGATTTCTTCGCCTTTTTCGTCAAGCTTCGGCTTTTTGGTTTCTTTCTCCATCGTTATCGGATAACGGACATAATCGGAATATTTTCTGACAAGGGAACGAAGATTGTAGTCTTCGAGAAATTCATCGTAGTTTTCTCCGTCTTCGTTTTTGCGGATAAATAGTGTTATTTCGGTGCCGCGTTCCGTTTTGTCGCATTCTTCGATCGTATAGTCCTCTTCGCCGCTAGACACCCATTTCCAGGCTTTCTCGTCAAACGGGGATTTGGTTATCACCTGGACCTTTTTCGACACCATGAAAGCTGAATAGAAGCCGACGCCGAACTGGCCGATGAGATCGATACCGCCAACGGTTTGTTTGTCTTTTTCTTCTTTTTCCTTCATTTCCTTCAAAAATTCCAAAGTGCCGCTTTTGGCGATCGTACCCAGATTGTCTTCTAACTCCTGCCTGGTCATACCGACGCCGTTGTCGGTGATGACTAGCCGGCGAAGTTTCTTGTTTATGTCGAGATGGATCTCGTAGTCGTTGGTTTTCTCGAGCTTGTCGTCCGTCAGGCTCAGAAGGTGGTAGCGATCGATAGCGTCGGATGCGTTCGAGATAAGCTCACGCAGGAAAATTTCCTTGTTCGTATAGATTGAATTGATCATCAGGTTCAAGAGTCTCTTCGACTCGGTTTTGAATTCATGGGTTTCTTTCATTGCAATGCCTCCTAATCTTGTCGTATCTATTATACCACAAGAATTAGCACTGTCAAGCATTGAGTGCCAGTATTCTGTCTATCCTTCCAACCGGAACTTGAGAAGGCCGCGTTTTTGGAAGATTACACCGATCAGGGCGCAGATGATGAAAGAGGGAACGAGGTAAAGCATGTTATAGGCAAATGCCCCGAAAAGCACCGCCGCATTGTCGGAAGCGAAAAAGCCGGCGATATCGACGCCGAAAAGCGTGTGCATGAAGTCGAGTTCTTCGGGAATGTAGGCGACCCAGAACAGAAGGCCGGCGATCGAAGCCGATATCAGTCTGAGCACGGTTCCCAAGAGTATTCCCAAAACAAATCTGCCTCCCTTCTCGAGTTGCCCGGGAATTAGCCCCGAGAACCCCAGAACGGTGAATGAGACGATGTAATCCATCAAGAACTGCGGCAAAGACAGAATATAGGGTATGGAGAACATCAGTTGGATGGATCCGTATAGCAATCCTCCCAACAAGCCGTATTTCACGCCTCTTCTCGCCGCTAAGAAAAAGATCGGAAACATGGCAGGCGTTATCGATCCTCCGAATGGGAAGGTGTAAATGGCTCCGAAGATGGCATCGAGGATCACCGCTATCGCCACCATGATCCCGGTTTCCAACAAAGCTAGCAAAGTCTGGTTTCTTTTCATGACAATTCCTCCTTGTATAGTAAAAACAAAAGGTCCCGGAAAAAGGGGACCTTGGGACAATCTATGTTCCTACGCTGGCATTATCCAGATCAGGTAAGGTCTATAACGGTCTAGTTATACTCTCAGCCCGGTTCCCCGAGCTCCCTTTTTTCCAGTTTGATTATAACACGTAGAAGTCCTTTATGCAAGCATTACTCCTTACCGATTATCTCCATAATGACTTTGGGAGAATTCACCGGTTCTTCGCTTATTTGAAATGCCGTGGCAAGTTCTTCCATCACCTCGCCGGATACCGGTTTGTCATAGTATATGTTTGCGAGAACGTCGCCTTTTTCCACCTTTTCCCCGATTTTCTTTTTTAGCACTATTCCGACCATCGGGTCGATCGAATCTTCTTTCTTCGCGCGGCCGCCGCCCAGCATCATCGAAGCCAGTCCGATGTTGTGGGCCAGGATTTTTTGCACGTAGCCGGATTTTCTAGAGACATAAGGCATGATGCCCTCGGGTTTGACGAAGGTTTCCAAATCATCGATATGCCCGCCCTGGGCGTTGATGAATTCGTAGAATTTGGCCAAAGCCTTTCCGTTGTATAGATTTTCATGTGCCAGTATTTTGCCTTCTTCCACCGTCTTTGCCGCTTTGGCGCTATACGCCATGTAGGACGCGATGGCTACGCATAATTCCTCGAGATCGGCCGGGCCTTTTCCCGACAACGTGTCGATGGCTTCCCTGACTTCCAGACGGTTCCCTATGGCCAGGCCTAACGGTTCCTCCATGCCGGTCAGAAAAGCATAGACTTTCTTACCGAAGGATTTGCCGATTTCAACCATGAGCCGGGAAAGTGTCCTGGCATCCTCCGTCGTTTTCATGAAGGCGCCGTCACCCACTTTGACATCGAGGCAGATGACATCGGCTCCGCTTGCCAGTTTTTTGGACATGATGGATGAGGCGATGAGAGGGATCGACGGCACCGTTCCGGTGACGTCCCTCAGGGCGTAAAGCAATTTATCGGCCGGAACCAGGGTGGCGGTTTGTCCCGCGACTGCGATTCCGATTCTGTTGACCTGGTCGATGAAGGCAGTTTCTGATAGATCGATGCGGCAGCCGTCGATCGACTCGAGTTTGTCGAGCGTACCGCCGGTGTGTCCCAATCCTCTTCCGGACAGTTTGGCGATTTTCGCACCCATGGATGCGACCAGGGGAGCGAGCACCAGCGTCGTCTTGTCGCCGACGCCGCCGGTCGAATGTTTGTCGACCTTGATCCCTTTAATCCCGGTTAGATCGATCACATCGCCGCTATAGAGCATCGCCTTGGTGAGATAGCTCGATTCCCTGTCGGTCATATTTTTAAAATAGATCGCCATCAGCCAGGGACTGATCTGGTAATCCGGAATCGTTCCCTTGACATAGCCCGATATGACGAAGTCGATCTCTTCTTCGGTGAGTTCGAATCCGTCGCGTTTTTTTTCAATTATGTCAACCATTCTCATGAACGGCATCACCTCGCAAAAAAATTATACCACATTTCAAGCATAATATAGTATAATTGTTAAAGGTGATTTTGAATGAATGAATTGATTTTGATTAGACACGGCGAAACGGACGCCAATCGAAATTATGTCGTCCAAGGCCGTTTCGACAATCCCCTTAACGAATACGGCATGAAACAGGCTCTGGAAACGGGAAAATTTCTAAGACAGAGAAAAGAAAAGATCGATCTGGTGTTTTCCTCTCCCCTGAAGCGGGCTTTCATGACGGCAAGGCTGATACTTGAAGGCATGCAGACAAAGAAATCGATCATCGTGCATCAGAATTTGATCGAAAGGAATTTTGGCGATTACGACGGCCAGAAGATTACCGACGAATACGCCGACCTCATCAAACACGGCACAATCCCGAATATGGAAAAAAACGAGGATCTGGAGCTCAGGGTGTTCGAGACTTTGCAGGAAATCTGCGAAAAGTATCCCGGCAAAAAGATCATGGTCGTAACGCATTCGCATGTGATCAAGGCGATTCTCGTAAGGCTTGTCCCCGGTTTCACCTATGCTTCTTATCTTTCCAATTGCAGCATCAATTATCTTCGTTATTCCAACGGCGAATTCTTCGTCAGAAAATACAACATCAGTCCCATAACCGTTTGAGTAAATTAAAAGCCGGCACAAAGCCGGCTTTTTTCATTCCTTCTTCTCTAGATAGGGATTCACATGGACGTTACAGTGCTTGACGTCCGGGAAGGTCTCTTCGATCCTGTCATGGACGCATTCCGCGATCGCATGCGATTTCATCAAAGGTATCGTGCCGTCGCACCCGATTTCAACGTCCAAATAAATCCGGTTGCCGAAGATTCTGGTTTTCAGAATGTCGATTGATTTGACACCGTTAACGGCGCTGATCGTTTCCTTCATTTTGGACTGGGTCGCTTCGTCGCACGAGCGGTCGACCATCCGGTTGGTGGCGTCTCTTGCGACATCGAATGCGGCTTTCAGGATGAAAAGGCAGATCACCAAACTGGCGATCGGATCCATGATGGGAAGCCCGAGCATCGCTCCTCCGATACCGATAAAACTGCCAACCGAAGACAAAGCGTCGCTCCGGTGATGCCAGGCGTCGGCCATCAGGGCCGTGGATTTGGTCTTTTTGGCCGCATTTCTCGTTATCCAGAACATGGCTTCTTTGATAACTATCGACACGATGGCCGCAACCAAAGCCAACACTCCCGGAACAGCGAGGGTTCCTTCGATTCCGGATATCACTTTCATGATTCCGGAATAGCCGATCCCGATGCCGGTCAAGGCGAGGAAGATCGCCAGGATCATGCCGGCAACGCTTTCCAGGCGTTCGTGTCCGTAAGGATGTTCGGCGTCCGCTTCTTTTTTGGACAGTTTGACGCCGATCAAAACGACGAATGTCGTCAGAACATCGGATGCCGAATGCACGGCGTCAGTCACCATGGCGCTGCTTCTTGCCAATATTCCCGCAATCATCTTGAAAGCGGATAGAAACAGGTTGACGGCAATCGACCACCATGAGACTTTCTTAATCAGTTCATAGCCGGTTTTTTTCATAAATCGCGGACCTCCAAAAAAAGGAAAATAAAAAAGGGCTCCCGGGGGCTTTTCTGTCCCACAGAATCCCTTGGAATTCCGCTGCCTAACGGCCCGGCCACGTGCCTTTGCCGGCACTGCCTGTTCAGACTGTACTGTAGATAGCTTTATCGGAGCTTTTGCAGATGCAAATCTTCTAGACATATTCTATCATGTCAGGATATTTTTTGGCAAGATATTTCAAAACAAATCTCAAGGGAATAAACTATAAAAAAGGATTCCAACAATAACGTTGAAATCCGTTTTTCAATTGGGTTAGCATTTCCTATTCCGATAAAATTATGCAAATATAATTTTAACGGTAAGAATTACTGGATTAATAATATCATTTCGTTTTGACTTACCAGGAGAGTTTAACTATATGAAGAAATATTATGTCAACTCAACTCATCAACACAGAACATCGATTTTCAATCAATTCATACAATGATGTTTTCAGATGTTCAGGCAGATATGATTCCATACACATTGACTGAAGCATATCTTTTTTAGCAACCAACTGAGCTATCATTTTTTGAGTTATTTCTTTATTAATCCCTATATTCTCGGCAAACAAAAAGAAGTCTTTCTTTCGGATATTCGTTTTTTTGCCATTCATGGCCAATGCAAAATCTTCTCTATCCTCCGGCATGTTTACTTTTACAGGCAAGAGGTCGTATGCCGCAGATAGCACATATTTCATGCTTCTTACTTCCGTTTCAATCAATGAGAAATTCTTCAAATGCATATCTGAGTTTCCAGTGATATAGAAAAAGACAATGCGAATAAATAACTCGGATAAATCAAGTTTGCTTCTTTCGGAAAATCTTTTGATGATTTTTCCACACTGTTCATATGATCCGTGATATTTGTCCTGTGTTAATCTTAAATCAAGTTGGCAGAAATCCTCCATAGCTAGTTTTTCTACAAAGTCTTTATATAAGACACGGTCAATTCTTTTTGTGATATATGCATAATTGCTTCCATTTCGAATCAGAGCATGAGGAACAGTTGCAATACCGACAGCATCCGCCATGCACATCACAAGGTGTTCCGATTCCGGTAGTGCCTCAAATTGCTCAACTTGAGGTTTTAAAATGTATCCGGCAGGGTAATCTACAAGAGTAAGTCTTGGCGTACCACCTTGCGACAGCAAATGTAATGAAAGCTTCTTTTGAACACCGGGAACTGTGTAGCCCTTGTCAACACTCATAGTGGCAAGCGTCTCCAATGTGTTGTCGTCAACATCTATTTGGGGTATCTGCGTAGTTCCAAAGAATTTGCGAATACAGCTCTTGTGCCAACCGGATTCGTTTTCAGTTTTTAAGGTCTTTCCGCAGCATAAACATTTCATACGCACACCTCCTTGATACTGACATTGCCTATTGGATCCTTGCATGCGACAAGTAATAATGCAAAGCGATCGTTTTCAGGAATTTTCCAGTTTCGAGTGACAACACTCAAAAGCCATCCCTCTGGAATTAATCCGTCAAAAAATGAAAACAGTGTCCTTGAAATGAAACTTTCGTTTTGAATCGGCAAAGTCAGGGATACCGGTACCGCGTTTTCGCTTTCTATGTATTTCGGATCATAAGAAAAAGAGTATCCTTCATCGGTTTCCTCTAGAACACCGGCAAAGCAGTCCCGAACATATGCATACGCTTTTCTGAAAGCACCCATTATGATTTCTCCTTCTTACCCGGCACGGCTTCCATATCAAACATGGAAAGTGCGACATTTACTTTGTCCAAGCGCACAGTTTCCTTACCTTGTTCCAGTTCCCGTATAAAGCGAAGGCCAAGACCTGATCGAATGGCGAACTGTTCTTGCGTCAACTCTGCTGCTTTGCGTTGTTTTTTTATATATTCAGCTATCTTGTTCATATGATCTCTCCTTTGCTAGTTATTTATAGTTATATATTATACCCTTTCGGGACTAATGTCAATATAATATTATATATATAATCCCTTTAGGGTATAATATACTGTTTTTAATCTGACATTATACCCTTTAGGGTGTAATTATATATAAGCGACCAACAATTACATATATGCTATCAACACTCTGTTATACTTTAAAACAAAAAACAAAAGCAGAATTCAAATCTTATTTGAAGATTCAATAAAGCTCGATCAATGTCGTATCCATCATACATTTCTGACACGTTATTACGTGTTTTTTTCACAACAAGCTTTTCGCGCATTTTCGCTTTCCGCTATAGTGTTAGTTCCAAAATAAAAATAGCTCCCTTCATCAGAGTGGTATTTTCAGTATACCATTTCTCCAACTTTTGGAAGCTATTTCATTTATATATGGTGGAGACGACGGGGTTTGAACCCGCGACCTTTAACATGCGAAGCTAACGCTCTCCCAGCTGAGCTACGCCCCCACGCGAACACTGTTTTACCCCCGAAAGGATAAAACGGCAAGCGTAATCACGCGGTCAACGCGATGAATGCCCTCACGGCAACTTCGATTTCCGTACGCAGGGTGGTAATGGTAAGAGTTGTTTCTGTGTCGCCCTTCTGGAGGCCGTAGTCGCCATACATCGAATGATTGCCGCCGATTAGGGGAATCGTCGTCGAGGAGACGAGATTGGCTTCGTTGGCATCGTATTCATCCATGTCCATGACGGTGTCGAGCGTGCCGTAGATCGATAGAGCGGGAACGCTCACTTCATATTTGCTATAGGAAGCCAAAAGGATCAGACCTTTGACGAGGTCGGGATTCTTCGCGGCATATCTCGCTGCGGCTTCACCGCCTTCGGCGTGTCCCATGATATAGAAATCGACGGAAGGATAGCTGGCTATGATCGAAGCCGCTTTGTTCTTGCCGAACAACGTCAGATGGTAAGGCATGTCCACGACCACGACCAGGATGCCTAATTCAGCGAATCTGGAAAGAAACGGAAGATAGCTTTCGGCCGCGATCTTGTTTCCGGGATAGAAAATGATTCCGATTTCGAAATCTTCTTCCGGTGTCAGGTAATAATTCTCATTAACCTTTTCGACCGTCACGTTCGTGATTTCCGCCACGTTCACTTCGGAACGGTAAAAGACGCTCGCATAAATAAGAAACGCAGTCATCAGGGCTGCCAGAACCGAGACGGAAATCAGGATGATTAGTTTTTTGGTATGCTTATTGATATAGATTGATAATGCCAATTCGATCACACTCCTACTGGCGATGAAATCTTGTTACGGATTATGACAAGGCGCACCTGGCGGGAAAAGAAAATCCGCCCGCCGGGCGGATGTAATTTCGACTGGTGGAACTGAAGGGGCTCGAACCCTCGACCCCCACAATGCCATTGTGGTGCTCTCCCAGCTGAGCTACAGTCCCGTTAGTGCGGAAATTTGGGATTGTTTTCCGCAGCCATATAAGATTATATCACAAACGTTTCTTCTTTGGAAAGATAAAAATTGCGAAAATCATAACAAATCGACCCGAGAGTCATGGCGGTGCCGTCCGAAGGGTTGAATCCGCCGGAATACGGGTGGTTTCTCAAATCGGTTGCCAGGAGATCGCGCATCAGATATGATGTCGTGGTTATTTGGCTTCCGTCGAGAAACACATAGGCGCTTTTGTCAAAAACATAATCGACGGCGCCGACCAGATAAAGATCAGAGGCCTGGACGGCTATCCCGTCCACATACAGCGTTCCGCCGGAATAGGTCACTTTGTCGTCGAAGACCAAATCGATATTGGGGCTTAATGAATCCTCGTAAAGACCAATCAACTGACTGCCGGTGAGATAACATGTTTTGATATAATTATCGAACGGATAGATGGTAATCAGATCGCCCATCGTGACATTACCGTATTCCATGTCAACCCTGAACCCGCCGGCGTTTAAGACACCGACATCTGTCGATACATAATCTCTCAAAACGGATGCTCCCCAAGGAGCGAGATTATACCTGGTATAGTCGGAATCGCTATCGGCCAGGATTTCACTGACAAAAACGACATAATCGGTCCTGGTGGAATAATCGTTCAGGATCTGGTTGATTTCCTGGTTGGTTCCTCCGAGATCATCCAAAGCCAAAGTGTTGGCCACGGCATTTGTGACACTTCCCGTGTTGGGATCGTAGGTCAGAACGATTTGCGCCAATACCGAGTATTCCCCGTTGCTTGCCTGAGCATAGGGAAGACTGACACCTGAGCGGCTGATCAGGTTGGCTTGATCCCAATGGGTGTGGCCGTTGAAAATGGCATCAACCCGGTGGCTGCCGGAAAAACCGGCGATTTCATAGTTTGTGTACGAGTCGTATCCATGAATGGAAACGACCACGATATCGCAGTTTTCTTCTTCTCTCAGGATTTCCGCGTATTCGTATACGGTGTCGGCGGCATCCAGAAATTCGATGCCGGTGACTCTGGAAACGGCAATCGAATCGATGACATCGCCGATGACGCCGATGATGCCGATTCTGACACCGCTTGTCTCGACTATTTCGTAAGGTCGGGTCCAAGGAAGCATATCTCCGGTCGACTGGTAAACGATATTGGCGGCGAGCACCGTATACAAGGCTTCTCCGTTTTCCGGATTTTCGTCGCTGTATTCACCGATCGCTTCGATTCCCCAATCGAATTCATGGTTCCCTAGGGTAAAAGACACGCATCCGGCCACATTGAGAATATCGACCAAGGGACGTCCGTGATAGTAGTTGGAAAGAGCGCTTCCCTGGAATATATCTCCGGTCGCCAGTAAGATTGTATTCGGATTTTCCGCGCGTCTGGATATCACATATTGCCCGATTTCGGAAATTGTCCCGATCTCGGTATATGCACCGCCGTGGAAATCGTTGACGCTATACAGTTCGATCGTCACCGGTTCGCTCGGTTGCGACGTGGTTGTCGTCACGGTCGTAGCAGTGGTAGTCGATTCTGTGGTGGAAGTAATCGCTCCCGTCGTCGAATCTGTGGTTACGGCTGAAGTCTGTGTGTCGGTATACGTAGTCGACGATTCTTCCGTTTCAATTGTCGTTAAGGAATCCGACGATATGGTGGTAAAGGGAAAGACACAGGCGGCCAAGCCGAAAGAGAGTATGGATGCGATCAAAAGCGCCGATATTTTTCTTATCATTTCCTCGTCCTCGTTTTATGCAGTGTGCCATCATTATAACGGAAAATCACGTAAAAATAAAGAGTAATGTTCCAGGAAAAGAAAAAGGCGGGTTTCCCCGCCTATAAAACTTTATTGATTTTTTATTCTCCGAGCAGATGGTTCATGATCCTGACGATGCCGTCGTATGTGAGGAATGTGCCTATGTCGCCGTCTTCATAATCGGAAGCGCTGATTGGCGGATCCAGGGCCGGAATAGCCAAGTTAGCGGCAGTGACTGCATCGGGAGTCAGAACATTTCTGACGATCATCGATGTGACGATGGTCTGACGCTGAGTCTGATTGAGAGTCAACATCACGCTGAAGTTGAAGGTGATATTCGTGAAGTCGCCGGAACCGGAGGCTTCCGCCAGGGTGGAAGCGGCGTTGATGAAGGCGATTATCTCGGTTTTCAGAATGATGTCGGACAAGCCGTAGATATCTGATGTCCTATATGCCTTGTCGGGAATGCTTGACGACACGCTCGAATTGGATTTGATCATGTTGTCGAGCGTGATGTGCATCGATCCGCTCAGCATGAATTCATTAGCCAGAGCCGGATCATTGAAGATTGTCATGATCGCATCCGGATCCGTGGTTGAGTCGAACGTTGAAAGGCCGAGCATTTTCATTGAATTGAGCAAATGCTTGAGTTCATTGGCTTCGATCTGGTATGCATTGACGCTATCAACCGTTATCGACTGCCTCAGGGCCGCAGGAACTACGAAATCCGTAACTGTCGGGCTTTCGGCCATTGTTTTGACATATGGAAGGATATTGGCGGAAATCGTCGCCTGCATGATTTCGGAAGCTATTAAAGTGTCGAGATCGGTGATCGCAAGGAAACTGCCGATATCGAAACTCCAGGAATCGGAAATGTTGCCGAAGGCTGTCGAGTTGAGCGAGAGGGCGGC
>DAOSWG010000001.1:0-16815 GCA_035379945.1 Bacillota bacterium | reverse complement strand
AACTCCAGGAATCGGAAATGTTGCCGAAGGCTGTCGAGTTGAGCGAGAGGGCGGCGACGAGATGCGACAGTTCGACCGAATCGATGTAGACATCGGAACCGTAAGAGATCACGATCGGATTGGCGGTGCCGTAATAATCATCCGGCACGACGAGAACCGTTCCCGTGTTGTTGAGAATGAAATTGGAAATCGTAGAATGAAGAATCGAGGATTCGAGGAAAATATCGATATTGTCGGAAATCGTCGTCATGTTTTCCATGTCTAGCGACGTGAAGGAGTCAAGGCTCAGTACGAACAGGGCGTTGAAGAGCGCCTTCATCTCGGTTGTCGAGAAATAATCGGTGCCAAGGGTTGTCGTGACAAGGTCGTTTCCGTCTGAGTCTTTCACCGGAATGGCGAGGATTGACGAATCGGTGTCATCCAGATCCTGGATCATGTTTGTGGCGCTCGCCAGAATGATTTTCGAATCAAAGAAAGTGTCCATGAGCGACTGGTCCAGGGTTCCCGGAACGGTTTCGCTTTCAAAATTATCTAAAAGACCAGAAGTGAAACTGATCGAATCGAAGTCCGTCAAGTCGAGAAGTGTCATGGCATTAAGCAAAGACTGAAGTTCCGTTTTTGAAATGACGGTGACCTGGGTGGAATGATCGAGCGCGCTAATGTTTTCGGTGACCTCGTCCGGGATTTCCAGCATCGGCACTTCCATGTCGGCCACCAGGTTACCTACGGTGGCGGCGATTATTTTGGAATCGAGCAGGGTCGCAATGTCGGTTTCTGATAACGAAAGCGCCGATTCAAGGCTGAACTCAGTATCTTCTCCGGTAGTGGAAACTATCAGGCGCACCGATTTTATCATGGTCTTAAGCTCTTCTGACTTGATGTATCCCTGACTGTCAATAACAGTGGAGTTGTTGGGAATTATAATCGGATTGTCGCCGAAATCCATGTCGGTGATGATCTTGGAAATGGTAGCTGTTATCACATATGAACCGAAAACATCATCGATCTGGGTATCGGTAAGATCATAAATCGTCTCAAGACCGATGTTTTCAAAATCGATGTCGGTCATTGCCGATATCAAAGAATGTAGGGCGATAAGAATGTTTTCCAGCTCGCCGTGATTGTCGTCATCCTCATCAATCCAAACGATTCCGTCCGGAATCTCGAGAAAATCGGCAGCCTCCAGCCCGGCGTCTCCGGACAGGATGTTGATCAAGGTGTAAGTGACTAGTTTTGAATCGAGAATGTCATCAACCTCGATGGATGCGGCGGCATTAAGCAAAGCGGTTGTATCGCCGCCGGTGATGTCCGCGAACGACAAATCGGCTGTGAAGATATCTGCCATGATGTTGCCGATAGCGATGACTTCATCTTCCCATATGATACCGTCAGGTATCGAGACGATCATCGAGATGTCGCTTTCCGGATCCTCTAGCATCGGGACAAGAACAGTCTCGATCGCCAGCATGATGACCTGGGAATCGGAAATATCTTGGAACAAATCGCGGATTTCCTGGGGAGTCACCGTGATGTCTCCGACATCCCCTTCGCCTGTTATCATGTCGGCTCCGTTCAGAATATCGAATAGCGAAGCTGCCACGCCGCCGACCGCCGGCAATTCTATAGCGAAATCGATATCATACAGTTCGGTGCGTGTAATCGGAAGATCGACATCGAAGTAATCGGCTGCGGTTTCGATCGCAAGCGGCATGATCGTCGTGATCAGGTTGGATTTGCCGAGATCGTCGAAAACGGTGGCGATTTCGTCGCCGGTGATGTCGGCAATATTGTTGGTGGTGGCGAAATCGGAATTCAGGAATACTCCTGCCACATCCGACAGCACACTCAGTTCATAACGGAAAGCAACGGTTTCTCCTTCATACTCGAATGAAAGGACCCGGTCGAACAAATCAAGATGGAGCGGCACTTTTTCTTCGGGATTGGATACCGACGATGTGGTGATCTTATCCGCTATCTTGACAAATATGTTGCTGTTATAGGCATCAACGGTCTCTTGGATGATGACGACCATGTCAGATAACTGTGAACTCGAAGCCGTATCCTCCAAAGCCATGATCGGACTGGAAGCCTCATAGAGAGACTGGCGATCAGGATATGCCAGAGTGGTGTCTTCCGCCGGTTCTTCTGGCGTCATAACGGTCGCGATGCTTCCGAGGACGCTCATCATACCGCCCATGGTTACCAAAATGATAAATATGGAAAGAAGTCCGCTGGCAGCGCCGAACAAGGCACCGAAACCGCGGTTTTTAGATTCGCCTTTTCTCGTGCGGACAAAGATCGCCGCCAAGATCCAGCATATGAATTTCCACAAAATAAGGATAACTGTGAAATAAAGGACCGTATAAACGATCTTGATGACAAACTGACCCAGGCCGTTGATGAGATCAAGCATCTCCTGGCTAGCATTCGTAAAGTCAATGGCGTTGTTGGTGAGATCGGTCAGAATGGCAGGAAAATCATTGGCAAACGAAGTGAATCCGGAAGGCAGCGATACAAAGCCTTCCAAATACTGTCCGAGCCAGGGCATTTCCGCTGTCCAAAGCACTTTGGAAACCGGACCGACGGTCAAAAAGAAGGCGATATAGAAAATCGTCATGACAATCAGATTGAACAAGCTTTTCTTCATTCCCCGGAGAAAACCGAACAGGATGGCAAGGCCCAGCACAACATAAAAGATCAAGTTGATGTACTGGACGAAATCGAGATTCGGAGTTTGTAAAAAATACGACAATGTCATTGGCATTCCCTCCTTAACCAATTTCGGTGGAATAATTTCGTATTTCAATATAATTATACAGTATTTCCATGTGAATACAATGTGAAATGCTTTATTTTGTATATATAAAAAACAGGGGGAAGTTTGGTCCCCCTGTTTAAAGTATCATGAAATTTATTCCGAAATATAGGCGATGACAAGGATGATTGGATCTTTTCTCAGGAACGTCGTCGGATTGTCTTCCATGTAATCAGTGTTGTAGAGAATGTAAGGCGGCGAAGCCACCAAGCACGCTGTTTCGACATCCGGAGTAATCTTGTTGCGGATGATCATCGAATCTAGGACAGTGCTTTGTTGTCCCGGAGACAGATTCTTGATTGTGTCGAAGGAAATGTCGCTGTCTGTGAAGTCGGAAATTCCCATCGTAGTCATTCCGGTAATGAAGTAAGTGATCTCTTCTTTCGTCGTTACGCCGGACATGTTGTAAACCGTGGGAGCGCCGTTGTAATCGCAGGTCGCCATATCCGGTACGGTTATGTAAGAATTCTGTCTCAACATGTGGTCGAGAGTGACATGGATAGATCCGCTCGTCATGAAGACTGCACTTTGCACCGGATCACTAAAGATCGTGGTGACAGTTGTGACGGACACCGGACTGGTAAAACTTGTGAATCCGAGCATCTTGAGCGATGTAAGCAAATCTCCGAGTTCATCCTGTTCAACCTGGACTTTCGATTCCGTTATCTGATTGACCATGGCGCTTATCGATTGTCTGTAATAGTTCGGAACGATGAGTTCGGTCACCAGTATCGGCGTATCGGTTTCGGCTTTGACATTGGCAAGCAGGTTGTCGGATATCGTCGCCTGGATGATTTCAGAAGCGACAACGGTATCGTAATCGTCTACTGTCATCATTTGCGAGAAATCGAAATTCCAAGATGTCGAAATGCTGTTGAGGCCTAAAAGATCGAGCGAATGCATCAACGCTACCAGTTCCGTATATTCGATATAGGTTGTCGGTGTGACGACTCCTGTCAGATCGATCACGATCTCGTTTATAGTTCCGTAATACAAATAAGGAATGACGAGCGACGAACCGGTCTCGGCGATTATTCTTTCCGAGATCATCGCCTGCATGGAGGCGGACAGGAAGACGATTTCCGGATTGGTGAAGATATCCGAGGGTTCGAATTCGGTGGTGACGTCATTGAGGTCGTTTAAGCCCACGATGTTCAAAGCATTGATCAACGCCTTGATCTCGCCCTTGATGACAAAATCGGTTGTCGGTTCCATCGGTAGCCCCGTAGCGATAACCAGAGACGTTCCGTTCTGGTTCTTTTCCGGTACTCTCAGGTAATTATCGTCGATACCGAAGAGTTTATTGGATATCGTCGCATGCATCGATGCGGATAATAACAAGGTATCCTGATCTTCAGAAGCACTTAGATTTCCCAGATTGAAAGCACCGTTGATCGAATCGATCGAGGTGCCGACATCCAGCACATCAACGGCATCAATGATGAATTTGAGTTCGAACACATAGATGAAATCGGTTCCGTTGACATTTTCAAAGATTTGGATCCCGTCGATGTCGGTATCGGGAACATACAGGTAATCGTCGTTAAGATCAAGCAACTGTTTGGTTATCGTCGCCTGCATGATGGCCGAAGCCAGCAGGATGTTTTGGTTATCGCCGTAAGTACCGGGATTTTCACTCTTGAAATAGGTTCCCAGGTTGATGTCGCATTCGAAATTAAGAATGTCCAGACTATCGTTGGAAATGCCTAAGGTTTCCACCGATTCGAAGAATAGGTCAAGTTCGTCTTCAACAATGTACATATTGCCGTCGACATCCTTTTTGACGCTGTCGACGGTATAGTTGACATCGGTTTGCGGCACTACTATCTCGCCGGTTAAGTCGATATGCAACAACTGATCGGATATCGTCGCATGCATTGTGGCCGATTTAAAGATCTCGGTGCGGTTTGCGGCTTCATAAAGCACGGAAAGTTTCAAAGAACCGCCGAAATCGGTGATGTCATTGATGGTTTCGTCTTCCCCGGCCATGATTTCCAAGGCTTCCATGAAGTTGTTGATTTCTCCCTGGGTTATGAACAAATCGTCGACGAGGTCGTCAGGATTCGCCCTTGTGAACTGGACCGATATTCCGTCCACGTCTTTCGAAGGAACGGTGAGTTTATCTTGGACATTGTCGAGATTGAACATCTCGGTCGATATTTTCAGTTGTACGGACGCGGAGGACAAAAGGATTCCGCGGGTCGTTTCGTCATAGAGATCGCTCATCGTCAGAGTCATGTCTTCCGATGTCAGAGTCAGGCTGGTCACACCGAAGACTTCGAGCACTTCGAACAAGGCGTCGATCTCGGTTTCCGATACGTATTCGCAGTCGGTGCCTGCCAAGGTATCGCCCAAGATCTTTCTGATATCATCGCCGGTTTCGTTTTTGAACGGTACGTCCAGAATCGAGTCTTCGACTTCCAGGATCTGTTTGGATATCTCTAATTGTACCGAAGCCGATGCCAGCAAGATGCCTCGGGGTGACGGATCGTAGTAATCCGAAATATTGATTGTGATATCGACATCGTCCAAAGTCAAGATACCGAGTTGTTCCATGACTTCGAACATGGCGTCGATTTCCGATGTCGCCACATATTCGGTGTTGGTGCCATCCAATACGACGCCTCTTGTGATTCTGATGGCATTTCCATCCTCATCGAAATACGGAATCTCCAGAGTGTCTTCTCCCATTTCCACAAGTTGTTTGGAAACAGCTTGATGGGCGATGCAGGAAGCGAGCAGGATGTCTCTGTTTGGCTGATCGTAGAAAGTCGTCAGATTGATCGAGACATCGGGACTCGACAAATCGTTTATCCCGAGAATATCCAGGGCCAGGAAAGTCTTGCGCAGTTCCTCGTCGTCAAGATATTCGTCCGTGTCCAAGCCCGTCGTCCAGGTAGTGCGGATCGAGACTCCGGCATAGTTATAATAAGGCACCTCGATATCGGTGGTTTCAAGCGTCAGGAATTGGTGGGATATGGTCGCATGAAGAATCGCCGAAGCGATCATGGTAGTGAAATTCTCATTGATGGTTGTAAGTGAAATAGACTCGACATCATCGAAATTAGTTGTAACATCAAGAACATACATCGCATTCATGCAGGCTTTCAATTCGGTTTTGGTGATATAGTTGACTTCATGGCTTGTGAATTTGATGTCGACTCCCGCATAATCCTTGAAAGGCACGGTAAGGACCGCTTCTTCGGTCGGTGTATCTTCGGTCAGATCGAAAAGCATCTTCGAGATCGACGCATGGATGATCGCCGAATCAAACACGATATCCAGTTTGGCATCGTCTAACGTTTCGGAATAGACACCGGGTTCGATCTCGGTCGCCAGATTGTTGATGATGGTGGCATCGAAAGCGGGGTTGTTGAAATCGATCCCCATTTCATCCAGGGCATCAAAGGTTTTTTCGATCTCGTCAGCGGTGATGAACGTCGTTTCGTCCGCTCCGGATCCGGTCGTGAAGATGACAGCTACGTCATCCGTATTGATCGATGGTATGACGACGGCGTCGCTTTCCATGTTGATGATCTGGTCGGAGATTGTCGCATGGAGGATCGCCGATGTCAACAAGATGTCAAGATTGCTGAAAATATTGTCTACACCCAAGGTGTCGACAACGCTCATGTCCTCGATATCGAGAACGTAATATGCTTTGAAGAGATTTCTTAATTCGAGCGAACTTATGTAATCTGTGCCAGCAACGGTTTTGATGACAAGATCGGATTCGGGGTCTGCCGGGTCAAGAAGTTCCGGGCTGTAAAGAGGCACGACCAATACGGCGCTTGTTTCCCCGTCGTCAACCGAAAAATCAAGGATCATCTTCGACATGGAAGCCTGAATAATAGACGACGAGAACAGAGTGTCGAGTTTTTGGTCGTCAAGTTCACGGGTTTCTGAACCCTCTAGGGCAAGCGAATCGATAAGCGATGAAGTGACCTCAGGATCATCCATTTGGATTCCGAGGGTTTGGATCGCTTTCAGGGTGTTTTCGATTTCCCCGTCATATATATAGGTTGTCTCTTGTTCGCCAATACCGCGGGTAAATATGATATCCGCATCATCATCGTAATTGCGATCGGGAATAATGATGTCATCGGCGTTCAGATTGATGATTTGGTCGGAGATCGAAGCGTGAAGAACAGCGGATTCCAGAATGATTCCGATATTGTCGGTAATCGAGTCGAGATCCAGAGATTCGATCGACAGACCATTGAAGTCTTCGATATCTAATACCAGAATAGCGCTGATAATGTCTTCCAGTTCGTCTACGGAAATCCATTCGAAACTGTCCGTATCGTTGAAATAGCGGATATCAGGAACCAAAGTGGTGTTATCTGGCGAGAAATAAGGAACGGAGATGACAGGCTCTTCATCACCTTCCGGTTCGGTCAGATCGAGAATAACTTTGGAAATCGTCGCATGGATGATCAATGAATCGAACAACCTGTCGGCTTTATCTTGGTCTATTACGGGAGTGTCTTCCGGATTTTCTTTCGGGGCTTCTAGGTTGTAAAGAAAACTCGGGCCGATATCCATGTTCTCGATATCCTCGATTTCCAAGACGCCGACCGCCTTCAGCAATTTTTCGATTTCTTCCGAGTTAACAATAGTGTATCCGGTTTCGTATTCATAGACGGTCATTTCCACTTCCTGTGGAATGGTCAGGGTGTCTTCGCCCAGATCATATAAAAGATCTCCGACAGTCGCGGACACGATTTTTGATGTTAACAGCGTAGTGATCTTGGCATCGTCAGAAACGATGTCGGTCACGAGAGTTGCGTCGAGACCGTCGATATCGTCGATGCTCTCAATGCCAAGCACCGAAATGGCGTCAAACAGATTTTGCATTTCCAAGCGGGAAATCACGCATACGGTTTCGTCTTCGACATCGATAGTTTCCCTTGATCCGCCGGTATCGGGAATCAAAAGAAATTCGTCCGCATTGTCGATGACCTGTTTTCCGAGGGTAGCCCAGACGATATCCGATTCGAGAATGATTTCCACCGATGATGATGAAAGCGTAAAAGCTTTTCCCAGGTCGAAACCGGTATCTTCGCATTCGGTGTCATCCGGATCGCAGGTGAGATTGTTAACGATTTCCGCCATGGCATCTACCATGTTTATCAGTTCTTCTTTGCGAAGGTAGCCGTTTTCGTAATCGTTATCTTCGAAAGCGGTATTGGGAATAGTCAGGACAAAATCGCCGAATTCCTGCTCGCGCAAGGTTTTGGTCAGACTGGCGACTAGAATAGTGGATTCGAAAATCGCGTCGATCGAAGAAAGATCAAGTTCGGCGATTGTCGAAATGCTCAAGTTTTCAAAATTCACATCGCTTGTTGCGCTGGTAAGAGCGTTCAAGGCATACAGGATATTGTACAGTTCTCCATGTACCAGAGTGTCCCCATCATAGAAATCATACCAAATGATATCAGAAGGAATATCGAGGAAAGACAAAGCGTCTTCGCCAAAAATCTCTTCTGCATGTTCGAACATATTGACGAGTGCCTGGCTGATGATCTGCGATTGCAATAGCACGGTGAAATCCAAGGATGAAAGGGAATTCAGTATCTCCATGGGATTATTTGATGTCAAAGAGGCATAGGTGATGTTTGTATCAAGAACGGCGTCCACGATCGTTCCAAAGGAATAAAATTCGGTTTGCCAATCGAGATCGGTGGGAACTGTAACGATCATTGAAACATTTTCCGGGGCTGCTTCCAAAAGCGGTTGAACGGCCACAAAAGCGGCCATGGTCACCAGTTTACTGTCGCCGAGAGCTTCGAAAATATCCCGGGCATCGTCGCCGTTGAAGGTTACGGTTTCCAAATCGGTGCCTTCGTCGAAAAGGCCGGCAGTATTGACAAAATCGAATATCAAAGCGGCTGCCGTTCCGAGATCGCTGATTTCCTCATCCCACGGAATGTCGTTGAGTTCTTCCAAAGTATATGGCAATGTCACCTCAAATTTCTCAGCTGCGATTTCCAATGCAAGCGGAATCACCGAAGTCAGGAGATTCGACTGCGCAAGTTCGTCAAACGCGGTTTCAATTTCAAGACCGGTAATATCCGAGATATTGTTTGAATCGAAGAAAGGTGAATTCAGAACCGTCTCTGCCACGTTGGCATATACGGCTAGTTCATGGCGGATCGAAATGCTTTCGCCGTTATAGTCAATGGAAAGGACTTTGTCAAATAAGTATATGTCCAGAGGGGTTTCTCCGCTGATCTCTTCTATCTTGATTTTGTCGGCGTTCGAAACAATGATGTTCTGGTTATAAGCGTCGATCATTTCCTGCAACATCGCAATGGCGTCGTCCATGGAATCATTTTCACCGTCGGCCAAGGGAATGACCGAATGATTGGCCTCGTATATCTGCTGGCGGGGCATCTCCATGTCGATATTGGTGGGAAGATTCGGAAGCGCTTCAGTAGCGAAGGTAGAAATACTGCTTGATACGCTGATGATTCCGCTCAGAATCACGAGAACGAGAAACACGTTCAAAGCTCCTGACATCAATCCGAACAGAGCTCCGAATCCCCGGTTCTTGGACTGATATTTTTTTTCTTCTTTGGAAGGATGGATGAAGATCAGTCTGATGATGCCGGTAAAGATTCTGTAAATCAGTTGGATGACTGTGAAGTAAAGCAAGGTATACACGATTTTAAGGGCAAACATACCAATACTGTAGGCAAGCGCAAGTACCTGATCGCTTGTTGCATAGGTTCCCAGAAAATCGCCCAGGTATAGCTGAACCGCTTTGTCCGTCAGTTGGGCGAATGAAGCGGCGCTAGAAAACGAACTGTCGATCATTCCGAAAAGTTGACCCATGGCCGGGATTTCGACGGACCATAGGAAATTCACGACCAAATCGATCGTGAAAAAGAATATGATGACAAAAATCAGTTTTACTATGAATCCGTAAAGTGATTTTTTGAATCCCTTGATGAACCCGAACAGAATGTCAAGCCCGAGGATACTGAAAAACAGAATGTTGAAATAAAGCGTGAAATCCAGATTATCGGGCAAGGCAGGCGGGGTTAAAGCCAGTAAAATGGGCATTGGTGGTACTCCTTCCGGAAACTATATTGTTTGTTTTTCACTTATATTAGTGTTACTTTTTTATTATATTATATATCATCGAATCTTTAAAGACCACAAAAAAAATTTTTTGTTTCCGTAGGCAATATTGAAAAACATGGTGGTATAATAAAATTGATAAATTATGCGGGAGGTAACAGATGAAAAAACGTTTGATCGCACTAATGCTGGTTTTGATCGGTACTGTTCTGGCGGGATGCACATTTGAGTTTCCCATCGCGATCACTTTCCCTTCCGAAACTACAACGACATCATATACTTTGCCAAACACCGCGACCGGAACAATCACTTTCCAAAACGAGGACTACAATTCGTTTCCCACATACCGTTCCCCAAGCTATTCTCTGTCTGTGGACGATTACAACAGTGTGCTGCTGAACACAAGGGATATGATTCGTCACTCGAACATTCAAATCGTATCGACCATCTATCAGGAATCCAGTCTTCCGTGGGGCCATACGACCGAAACCGTCGCCATTTTGGAAGGTTCCGGAGCGATATTCAAGGAAGATGAAAATTATTACTACGCATTGACTAACTACCATGTGGTCGATCCGGAAGAATATTATGGAGCTTATGAGGTCAAAGCATTCGGTGACGAGGTATTCTCCAGCGCGGAACTCGTTCTTTACAATGCAACTTTAGATCTTGCCGTTCTCCGTTTCGCCAAAAACAGCCGGGTGGATATCCATCTTATCAACATCACCACGAGAACATATACGAAATTTACGCCTGGCGAACTGGTTCTTGCCGTTGGGAATCCCCTTGATATCGACAACAACGTCACCTTCGGAGAATTCATCACGCTTCAGGAAATTGCCAATTATGATTATTATGTCATCTACCATTCCGCTTCGATCCATTCCGGTTCCAGCGGCGGCGCTTTGGTCGATGTCGACGGCAATTTGCTAGGCTTGAACACCTGGGGAGTCGAAGACACTGACGAGAGTGCTTTTGCGATTCCCAATTACATTATCTACGTTTTTCTTCTGAATGCAGGAATGATCTGATATAAAAAGACAAGGCTTGGCGGATTGAACCGTCAAGCCTTTTTTTATGCGATAGTGAATTCAATTTTCACCGGTTGTTGCCCTGCGACCCGGAAAATAGTGTAAGCTTTTCCTTTCTTTCCCGTCGTCTTCAAAAAGAAACCGATAGCTCCGTTCATGAGCGCCATTTGGTTAGGACCGATCAGCGCCAATCCTTCCGATGTTTCCACACAGACAACGTCTCTTGCCAAAGGACGGATGTTCCCGTATTCGTCTTCCATTTTTACGATGACTCTCACGACATCATAGGTATCTTTGTGCGTCAATGTCACAGCATCGGGTAAAACTTTGAGAATGGCTTCTTTCGGTTGAGCGATGTCGACGGTTTTCACGAGTTTGTCGTTTACATACCCTTCAAACCGGTATTTTGGCGTCACCGAGCCCCAGTTTCCGACATATTCCTTGTAAAGATCCATGGCTTTGTCCATTTTGATATGGTGGAATGCCAATAGATCGAACATTTTCAGTTTGTATTTCAAAGGCATGGAAAAACCGTGACGGTTGTATGCCAGAAGGACATCCTTGATCCGGTCGGCGATTTTTATTTTATAAGGTTCGTTTTCCCTGATTTTGTCTCCTATGAAATCATCAATTACGATCGGAGCATGAGGAATGTTGGGAAAAACCTTCCATTCCGAATAGAATTTGCCGAGATTATATCCGTTCATGTACGCTACGACGTAATCACAGTTTGTGAATATGAAGGTTGCCGGCAAAATGCTTCTGTCGCCTTCTCCCGGAGTCATTGCCGATGCCACTTCCAGAACGGGATCGTTAGGATTTTTCTGCGACATATAGGTATAAGCGGCATATTTCGGGATTCTGAACATATCGGTGACTCCGTGGTAACAGACACGGTCGTTGCTCCCGAATTGCTCATGCGTGTTGTAATCAGAGAAACACCATCCGATGGCACCTGAAATTCTTTCGTAGGAAAATGCGTCTTCCAGGACAATCAAGTGTCTCAAAGCGTGTTCCAGTTTTCTGGCTTCGTTGTCATCCCGCCTTGTCGGATACATGTGTCCGTTATACTCTGTCACAAGATACGGTTTCAGGCGTTCCGAAACCTTGTCGGGATTCTCTAGACCGTGCGAGGTGTTTTCGCAGGAAAAGTCGTTATAGGTGTAAACATCTTCTAAAAGCTCGCTTTTCTTGAGATAACGGACTCCGCCGGTCTGTCTGATACTGTCAATTTCATGCGCGATTTCATTTGTTTTTTCGTAGAAATCATGACAATCGAGCGATTCGTTGATCCTGACTCCCCAAAGCACTATCGAAGGATGGTTGGCATGGTGGCGGATCATCGTTTTCAGATTAAGATAGGTGTTTTCTTTGAATTTGTCGCCGCCGATATGTTGCCAACCGGGAATTTCCTCGAAAACCAACAGACCGATTTCATCGCATCTTTCGATGAAGTGATCGCTTTGCATGTAGTGTGAAGTTCTCACTATGTTGCATCCGAGATCGTATTTAAGAATATCGGCGTCCATTCTTTGCATTCTCGCTGGCATGGCATAACCGACATACGGATAAGATTGGTGTCTGTTCAGTCCGATAAGTTTCAGTTTCCGGTTGTTTAGGGTAAAACCGTCTTCGGCGAATTTGGCGGTCCGGAATCCGAATTTCACTTCGGTTTCGTCAAGCAAAGTGCCTTCCATGAAGACTTTGATATTTGCCGTATACATCTTCGGATTGTCGATATCCCACCGTGTTATTCCCTGTATTGTGGCATCTATTTGCGCTGCTTCAGAAAACACATGATTATAACTGGCTTCATAGACAGTATTCTCTTCGTCTTTGACATTCAGATTTACAACAGTTTCCTTTCCGGGGTCATTTTCCATTTCAACCCTGACGTTCAGGGCCATTTCATCATGTTTCAAGGAAATTGATTCATCGGTTTTCACCATTACGAAACTGATGTCGTTTCTCGGACGGATCTCTAGTTTTACTTCACGATAAATCCCGCTGTACGCCAGATAATCGAGAACATTGCCAAAAGGCGGTATGTCCGGATCCTCATGTCCGTCCACTTTGACAAAAATCCGGTTTTTGCCGTTAAAATTCAGATAATCGGTTATGTCGAAGTGAAAAGGGGTATAGCCTCCCTGGTGGGATCCTGCTAGATTCCCGTTAATATATACTTCCGCCGATACCATGACACCGTAAAAACGCAAGAGTACTTTTTGGTCTTTTCCTACTTCTTCAATTTCGAAATCACGGTAATACGATCCGACGAATTGATATATGTCGGAGGTGAAATCGTTATAGGGCGTTTCTATCATGGTATGGGGAATCATCACATCTTCGAAACCCGTTCCCTCAAAATCACTTTCGAGATAACTTTTTTGGAAATCGGGACGGAAACGCCACTCGAAATTCAACGGTTTTATTTTTCTCATGCGGACAAATCCTCCTTGGCCTTGAAGTGATACAGACGGGATCCGAAATCACCCATCAATCTAACCGATTCATTGAACCCGGAACCGGTGAAACGCTGTTTCGGAACGAATCCGTTTATCATCAGCTGATCGCCTTTCACAATCTGATGTTCCGGCTCCGTTTTCATCAGATAGTGATTTTTCAGAATGAGGAAAGCAATGCCGTTAGAATCAAGCCGGAAAGGCAAGGCATATTTGATTAAGTCGCCGAATTGTCCCAGGTTGAAATACTGGGTTCTTGCGGTGATTTCATAGGTTACCCGGGGATCTAAACCGTCGATACGGTATTTTTCCAACCCGTCGTTTGGTTTTGCCAAGGTTTGGAAAATTTGCAGGATCGCTTCTTTTTTATCATTTGATACGAGCATCAACGATGTTTCATTTTCCTTGAATGGGTTCTGGAAACGGTGCATTTTTCCGAACTGGAATATATTTCGGTGTTCTTTGTAATATGCGATTTGTTCTTTTATCACTTTTTTCTCCCAGCTAGTCAGATGTGTGGCGTCAAGTTCGTATCCGAGAACTCCGAACGCGGCGACATTGAACCTGGTTTCCAAAGATGTTTGCCTCATGGTTTGGAGGTTCGGAACATTCGACACATGCGCACCCATTGTCGATGACGGATAAGCCATCGATGTTCCATACTGGATTTTCACCCTTTCGTAGGCGTCGGTGTCATCTGAAGTCCAGATTTGGGGCATATAGTAAAGAATCCCAAAATCGAAGCGGTTACCGCCGGAAGCGCATCCTTCAAACAAGATATCGGGAAATTCATCTGTCAGTCTTTCCAGTAACTCATATAGGGCCAGGGTGTATCTGTGAAAATAACTTCCTTGTTCTTCTTCCGGAAGATACATCGAATAAACATCGGAAAAATTTCGGTTCATGTCCCATTTGCAATACGTAATGTTAGCCGATGAAAAAAGATTCGCTAAACAGTCATAGAGATATTCTTTTACTTCCGGATTAACCAAATCAAGAATCAACTGGTTTCTGCCTAAGCCGGGGTCTCTTTTCGGATGTTTTACGGCCCAATCCGGATGTTGACGATATAGATCGCTGTCGGGATTCACCATTTCCGGTTCGACCCAGATACCGAATTCCAGCCCTATTTTATGAATTTTTTTCGCCAGTCCGGTAATTCCGGAAGGCAGTTTCTTCAGATTGGGCGTCCAATCTCCCAAAGAGCTTTTGTCATCATTGCGTTTTCCAAACCAGCCGTCGTCCAGAACAAATAGTTCGGCCCCTAGTTTTTTCGCTTCTTTGGCCAGTTTGAGGATCTTTCTCTCCGTAAAATCGAACATGGTCGCTTCCCAGTTGTTAAGTAAAACCGGACGCGCTTTTCCCTGCCAGTCCGGTTTGATGATATGATGGTTTGCCAACTCGTGCAGGTTTTCAGATAATTTGGTCAGACCAGAACCGGAATATGTCAGCAATGCCTCCGGTGTCACGAATGTTTCGCCTTTTTTCAGTTCCCAATGGAAATCAAAGGAATTTATCCCCATCATGACGCGAAGCAGATTGTGGGGGCTCACTTCCATTGAGGCTTCGAAATTGCCGCTGTATATGAGGGAAAACCCGTAACATTTTCCAAAACTTTCATCGGTGTGAGCTTCCATGATTGCAAAGAAAGGGTTATGGTCGCTTGACGATACGCCTTTCTTGGAATCAATCTTGAAAATGCCGGAATCCAAGCTGTGGGTTTTTATCTGGCGTTCCCTGATCCAGGCTCCGTCTAATGATATGCACTCATAATTTTCGCTTAACATGTCAAAAGAAAAACTCATGGCTTTTTCTATGGTCACCGAACTATCCGATATGTTGTTGACAACAGCTCTTCTTGCGATGATATCAATAGAAGGAAAAATTGAATAATACAAGGATATTTCCAGGTTTGCCACTTTGTCAGCCAGAGTTATCTTGAGAGTCTCGACTTCTTCTTTGTTTCCAAATGATTCCGGTTGATGGGCAAACGAAGGTTTTCCTGTAGTTATTTCATGTTTCACATAAGTGAAATCGGTTATTCTCGATCCGTCCGGGAGTCTGAAATGAAAGGAAGGATCGCGAAAATCGCCTTTTCCATATGTTCCGATTTCCAAAAAAGCGGTATTCAAATTGAAGCTGCGATCTTCCGGATCAATCAAAACCTGGCCACCGATTTCGACACCGAATTTCGGAGTCAGGGAATCCACGCTGATCTTCTCCAGCCTTTCTCCGTAATAAAGATGTAAAAGATGGCCGGTTTTGGCTATTTGAATGACATAGGAAGTATTATCTGAAGCGAGATGGAATGATTTCGATAAAGCATCGTACGTTATCATGATCTTCCTCCCTTTTGTTGGAAACCGACATTTGATTTCTCTTTCAAGTAGTTTTTAAAGAAGGGGAAAACAACGAATATCGTCAACAAAGCCCCCCATAATGCAAGTAAGAGCGGAGATATAACCAATAGCCAAGTGTCGGAATATGCATATCCAACCAGAATGTTGTCGGTCAGAACGCCGGATAAAAATGCCGGAGAAAACAACATAAGATATTCGTATTTATTGGGAATGATCCCGGCCGAGAAAAATATCGGAGCGGCGCAGAATACGACGATGTAAACGATGTAGTTTAATGGGAGCATACGGTAATCTTTGCTGATTATCGCAAGCGATAGCCCGATTAAAATATGGATGAGGGACGAAAAAAGACAAGTCAAAATGAAAAGTGAATAAGACATTTCATATTGGCGGAACATCCCGAGTACTATTGCATAAATCGCTATCGGCAATAATAACAAAATCAAAGATGCGAAAATTTTAGCTCCCAAAACCAGATACGGTCCAGCATCCGGTTTGTCTTTGCTTGCCAGGGTGTCCTCGCTCTCATCGGTTGTAAGATCGATTGAGAAAACGATGACTGGCATTACGAAAATGGTCACATATATAATTATTGCCGGATCAAGATCGGGAAAAAAGATCAGTATGGCGCCAAACAGCACGGAAAGAATGGCTACTATCGAGATAATCCGGTAACGTGCCAGTTTTTTCAGGTCTTCTCCCACTATATGCAGGAATGCTTTCATATCAGGACACCTCAACAATCCGTTGAATCGGTTTCTTTCGGTTTGTATTTAATATCGGTCTCCACAATTTGATGATTCTTTATGAATTCCGATGCGTTTGTTTTTCCGTTTGAATCGAGTAAAAATGTTTTTTTGGATATTTTTTCATTTTCAATATACGATATGATCATCGATTTATTTGAATTATCGCCCAAGATCTCCATCTTATCCGTTGTTTGGGCTATTTTTCCATCTTTGATGAAAACGATCCGTTCACAAGCGGTAATTATATCGCTCGGGTCTTTCATAGTCAGCACAATTGTACATTTTTTTGGCCTGTACTTCAACAAAATCGCC